>VGVB01000044.1 GCA_016882265.1 Gammaproteobacteria bacterium | reverse complement strand
CGACCTTTTCTGACTTCCGCATGCTCGCTCCGTCCGGGAATGTACATCGGATTGGACTCACGGCATACGGAACAGTTGCAAGGCATTTATGCAAGGCTCAATAAATAGATCAATTCTAAGCATAACAGAGCCCACCCGGAACACGCATTGCTTCGCGCGGGGCTGCGCGCAGGGTTGCGACCCGCCGCCGTCCCGGCCACGACCTCCGCTGCGCTAGAATCCTTTCCGGCAGTCCCGCTTGGGCTGCCAGCAGCGTTGCCGGAGGCCGAGACTTGCGAGACCAGTCCATCATGGCGGTGATGACGCGGACACCCGTGGCGGTGTCCCCGTCCGCCAGCATCATCGAGGCGCACCAGTTGATGCGGCGGCTCGGCTGTCATCACCTGCCGGTCGTTGAGGATGGCGCTCTGATCGGCATGTTGAGCAGCCACGACCTCCTGAAGGCGCTGGTTCCCGATCCTGACTCACAGCCGGCGACGCACAGTGCAGCCCTGCTGCACGAAAGGCCGGTGTCGACCATCATGTCGCGGCGGGTCACGAGCCTGCCGGAGGACGGGACGCTGGCCGAGGCGGCCCGCGTCTTCGCCGATGGTGAATTTCATGCACTGCCGGTGCTCGGTCCGGCCCGGCGGGTCATCGGTATCGTCACCACCACGGACCTGCTGGAACTGCTGGTTGCCGAACTCGCCACTGCGCCACGGGCCGGTCCCGGTGCCGGGCGCGACAAGCTGCTGGAAGAACTGTACGAGGCAGTCAGGCATTACCTGGGCTCCGGGCGCGGCGATCTCGAACACGGGCGCCTGCAGCTCGCCTTCGATGCGGCACGGGAATGCCTCGATCCCGGTACGCGCGAATTATAGGTACCCGCATGACCGACGACCGACCAACCCCCGCCACGCTGCGGCCCACGGCCCTGCTCGACAGCGATCACCCGGAGATCATCGCCTTCGCGCAGCAGCACAGCCATGGACGTGACGACCGCGAGCGCGCGGTCAATCTGTATCTGGCCGTACGGGACCTGGTCCGTTACGACCTGTATCGGATCGACCTGTCGCCGGATGGCATGCGCGCCAGCACCGCGCTCCTGCAGGGCTACGGCTGGTGCGTGCCGAAAGCCGCACTGCTGGCCGCCGCCTGCCGCGCCATCGGCATTCCGGCGCGGGTCGGCTACGCAGACGTGCGCAATCATCTCAGTACGGAGCGCATCCGCCGGATGATGCAGACCGATATCTTCCTCTGGCACGGCTACACCGAGATCTGGATCGACGGCGCCTGGCGCAAGGCGACGCCAGCCTTCAATCTGGCGTTGTGCGAACGGTTCGGTCTGCTGCCGCTCGAGTGGAACGGCATCGACGACTCGCTCTATCACCCGTTTGACCGGGCCGGCAACCGGCACATGGAATACGTGCACCAGCGCGGCAGCTTCGACGACATGCCGCTCGCGGAGATCGCCGCGGACACGCTGGCGGCCTACCCGGACTGGATGCGTGAGACCCGGTTGCTGACCGAGAAGGCCTTCCTCGACGATGTCGAGCGCGAAGTTGCGGCTGGCGACCGGCCGGCCTGAGCCGGCGGACGGCAGCGCAAACTCGACAAATCCGTCGCCGGCCGCCAACATTCGCCGACCAGCAGCAATAGGGGATCCACGTGCCGCGCACCGGTCGCAACGTACTCTTCTGGAACCGCGAGGCGGAAACGATGCCGCGCGCGGAGCTCGAGCAGCTTCAGCTCGGGCGCCTGCGGACCACCGTCGAACTCGTCTGCAACCAGGTCCCGTTCTACCGGCAGGCGCTCGACGCGGCTGGAGTCCGGCCGCAGGACCTGCGCTCGCTGCATGACCTGCAGCGGCTGCCGCTGACGACCAAGCAGGACCTGCGCGCGAACTACCCGTTCGGGCTGCTGACCGTGCCGCTCGACGCGATCGTGCGCCTGCACGCGTCCTCCGGTACCACCGGCAAGCCGACCGTCGGCCCGTACACGGCGCGCGACCTCGCCAACTGGGGCGAGGTCATGGCCAGGGTTTATGCGGCTGCCGGCGTCACCGGCCAGGACATCGTCCACAATGCCTACGGCTACGGCCTGTTCACCGGCGGTCTCGGCTTCCACCTCGGCGCCGAGCGCGTCGGCGCGGCGATCGTGCCGGCCTCCGGCGGGCTGTCGAAGCGCCAGGTCATGCTGATGGAGGACTTCGGCGCGACCGTCCTCACCTGCACGCCGTCGTATTCGCTGGTGCTGGCCGAAACCGCGCAGGAACTCGGCGTCGATATCCGGACGCGGCTGCGCCTGCGGGCCGGCATCTTCGGCGCGGAACCGTGGACCGAGGCGATGCGCCAGGAGATCGAGGCCAAGCTGAATCTCGAGGCCTTCGACACCTTCGGCCTGACCGAGATGATCGGTCCCGGCGTCGCCTCCGAGTGCATCCGGCATGACGGCATGCACATCGCCGAGGACCATTTCCTGCCCGAAGCCATCGACCCGGACAGCGGCGCGCCGGTGCCCGACGGTGAGGTCGGCGAGCTGGTGTTCACGACCATCACCCGTGAGGGCCAGCCGCTGCTCCGCTACCGGACCCGCGACCGGATCCGCCTGACGCGCGAACCCTGCGCCTGCGGCCGCACCATGGCGCGTATGAGCAAGGTGCTGGGCCGCACCGACGACATGCTGATCATCCGCGGCGTCAACGTCTATCCGTTCAATATCGAGAGCGTGGTGCTGAAGGTGCCGGGCCTCGAGCCGCACTACCTGATCCTGGTCGATCGGCCGAAGGACCAGCTCGACGAACTCGAGGTCTGGGTCGAAGCCTCGGCCGAGCTGTGGCAGCGCGGCGAGTATCAGGTCCGCGAGACCGAGCAGAAGCTGCACAAGGACCTGGCCGATACGCTCGGCATTGCGCCGCGCGTGCGCGTGCGCGAGCCACACAGCATCCAGCGCAGCGAAGGCAAGGCCCGGCGGATCATCGACAAGCGCGAACTGGGGAGTTAGTACGATGTGGCACCGGATCGTCGTCGCAGTCCTCCTGCTGGCAGCGGCCGTGGCCGCGCGGGCAGCCCAGCCGCTGGTCATCGACCTGGATTCCGATGGCGACCTCGTGTCCCTGGCCCATCACGTTGACGGCTTCCTGTTCGCGCCGACGATGAACTTCTCGCCGGACGTCGCCGGTGATCTCGGCCGCCGCTTCCGGGTGGAGCCGCTGCGCAATCATCTGGCGGCGACGGCGCTGGTGCGGATCGGCGGCGCGGTCGCCGGCTTCGCGACCGAACACGAGGTGCTGTCGGTCGATCCCGCGACCGGTGGCAAACGTGCCGAGTCCGCGTGGCTGATCCAGCTCACGCTGCCGGGCTACCGCGGCTTCCTCGCGGTGACTCAGGTGGAGAATGCGGGCCCGACCTTCGCCCTCGTCCGCCAGGTCATGGAGAACCCGCAGGGTTCGTGGCCCGACCGCTTCGAGCGCTTCCTCTCCACCTCGGGTGACGCCACGGTCACCACCGCCACCGGCGAGCTGCTTAGCTACCTCGGCGGCCGCTTCGAGGAATACAACTTCGTCAATCCGGCCGACTTCGCCCGCCTCGGCCGCTTCCGCGGCCGCATCCAGTTCGTCGTCCATCCGCAGTAAAAGGGGACGCTTCCCTTTTTCCTGTTCCGGCCGCGGCCGAACCAGGAAAAAGGGAAGCGTCCCCTTTTCTACACCTTCGGCTGCAGGCCCGCGGCCAGCATCGCCTGGCGGAGCTGCGCCCGTTGCCAGCCGAACAGCGTCAGCTTCGGCATCCGCAGTTCGCCGCCGGTGAAGCCCAGCAACTCGTCGCAGTACTTCCACTGCTCAAAGTTGTACATGCCCATGGCCGCGCTCGGCAGCGCGATCGACAGCACCGCTTTGCGCAGCGGGTCCATCTGCCAGTACAGCGCCGCGGCCTCGTCCATCCGCCCGTCCTCGATCAGCCGGAACATCCGCACGCAGCGCTGGTCCTCGGCGGTCTGGTAGTTGTGCCAGGGAGCAGCGCCCGACCAGCGCATGCCGTACTTGCGGATGAACGTTGGCCACGCATCGTCGAACGGATAGCTGATCAGCACGCGCTCGCCGAACAGCCGGAAACACGCGTCGATCCAGGTCCACTCGAGCAGGCCGATCTTCATCGCGATCACGTTGTCGAGGTCCGCGAGCCGCGCCAGCGTCTGCGCCGACACCCGATACGGCGCCGGGAAGTCGTTCTTGACCGACGGGAGCAGGATCACGCCGAGGCTGGTCGCATCGCAGATCGCCCGCGTGTACTGATAGATGTCTTCCTCCGAACGCGGGCGGAAATTGGTCGGGTAGCTGATCATCACGCTGTGGCAGCCGGCGGCCTCGGCAAAGCGCGCCATCGCGATGTTCTCCTCCAGCGTGTAGTAGCGCAGGTTCAGCGTGATGCCGATCCTGCCGCGCGCCTCGTCCACGCAGTACTCCGCGAAGCGCCGGTCCTCGTCCGGCGTCGTGCCCGCCTCGCCACCCGAAACGAGCGTCACCGCAAAGAAGCCCTGCTGCAGCAGCAGGCGCAGGTCGTGCCGGATCCCGGCCTCGTCGAGCTCGAGCGTGTCCGGCCGGTAGCTCGGCAGGATCGTCGTGTCGAGGCCATGATAGACGGTGCGGGCCCAATCCTTCGCCTCGGACTTCCGGTACAGCATCAGCGCACTCCTTCAGCTCGGGTAGTTTTCGATCAGATCGCGGCTGCGCTCGAGGGCCAGCGCGCGGTTGCAGCCATCGCCGATCAGGTCGCCGCGCGCGTCGCGGAACAGCTTCTCGACGACGGTACCCGCCGCCAGGCCCGCAGCGCCGTGCAACTGGACGGCCTCGTGGGCGACATCGAATGCCGCCTGGGTGCAGTGGATCTTGACCGCGGTGCTGTACTCGATCGGCACGCGCTCCTGCGGCGCGAGGCAGGCGACCATCGCCTGCCGCGAAAAGGCCCGGGCCGCTTCGACGCGCGTGAACAGCTCGAACAGCTTCAGTTGCACCGCCTGGTGCCGGATCAGCGGCACTCCGCCCTGGATCCGCTCGCGGCAGTAGCGCAGTGCTTCTTCGAAGGCGGCCCGGGCAAGGCCGAGGAAGGCCACACCGACGCTGAGTCCGCCCATGTTGAGGAACTGGTCTGCCGCTGACTCATAGCGCGCCGGTTCCACCAGCAGGTATTCCGCCGGAATGCGCACCGCATCGAAGCCGAGCGAGCACTGCGGGAAGTCCCGCGAGCCCAGCAGCAGCGTCGGCGGGCCGCGGTGGACGCCGGGAAGATCCAGCGGCACCAGTGCGATGCCGCCACCCTCGCTGCGCCCGTCGCCAGCGCAGACGGTCACCCACACCAGCGCATGGGTTGCGGCCGGCGCGTTGGAAACCCACGCAGACTTTTCGCCGCTGACCAGGTAACTGTCACCACTGCGGCGGGCCCGGGTCGAGAAGCTGATGCGCGCATCGCTGTCGCCGCGCTTCCAGGCCCACAGCGCATCCGAACCGTGTCCCGGCTCCGACAGCGCTGCACACGAACACAGCTTCGCCTCAGTGTCGGCCACGAACGGCGCCACGATCGTCTCGAGCAGGTGCCGGCTGCCGGGCCGGTGCAGCAGCACGGCGGTGGCCGGAAAGGCGTCGGCGAAGATCGACAGCGCAAGGCCGGGCGAGGCCCAGCCGAATTCCTCGAGCAGGATGTGCAGCGACAGCGGATCGAGCCCGAGGCCGCCGGCCGCAGCCGGCAAGCCGGCGAGGTGAAACCCCTGCTGCCGCGCCGCACGCCGCGCCGCCGACCATGGCGAATCCGGATGCACAATGTCGTGCGGGTCCGCCATGCGATCCGTGGCCAGCGCCGCCGGCCGCAGCACCTCGCGCGCGAACCGCCGGGCCGCGTCGCGCAATGCCTGCTGCTCATCGCTCAGCCCGGCCTCAGGCGGCACGGTTCCGCCTCGCCGCCGCGCGCCGGCTGCCGGCGTGGTGCTGCTCGCTGGCGTCCAGGTTACCCACGACCACACGCAGCAGCCGCATCAGTTCGGTGCGCTCCCGGTCGTTGAGGCCGGCCAGCATGTCGGTGGTCATAGCGAGCGCCACGCGCCGCATCCGGCCGAGCAGCGCGCCGACCTGCCGGCTGCGGTGCACGCACTTGGCGCGGCGGTCGCTGCCATGGGGCCGCCGCTCGAGCCAGCCCTTGGACTCGAGCCGGTCGAGCAGGCCGCCGAGCGCGGCCTTGCTGAAGCCGAGTTCCCCAGCCAGTTCCGACTGGGTGACGCCGTCGTTGAAGTAGAGCTGCGCCAGCACCCACCACTGCGCGCGGGTCAGGCCGAGCGCGCGCATGCGCCGGTCGAATTGCCGGCTCATCAGCCGGTCCGCTTCGTGGATCAGGTAGCCCGCGTTGTCGCGGAAGTCGCCGGCGTCCATGCCGGCATAATAGTCAATATCTTGACGATCTACCCGTTGACAGTAAAAGGGGACGCTTCCCTTTTTCGCTCCGGCGAAAAAGGGAAGCGTCCCCTTTTACTGCACGGTCCAGGCCAGTACGTAGTCGCCGGGAGTCGTCTGGTACAGCGGATGGCCACCGGCGGCGAGCACCACGAACTGCCGCCCGCCGGCGCTGTAGGTGACCGGCGTCGCCTGGCCGCCGGCCGGCAGTTTCGCGGTCCACAGCACCGCGCCGGTCGCGGCGTCGTAGGCGCGGAACTTGTCGTCCATCGTCGCACTGATGAACACGAGCCCGCCGGCCGTGACGACCGCCCCGCCCGCGTGCGGCGTGCCCATCTGCAGCGGGAGCGGGATCGGCATCAGCTTCTCGATCGAGCCGAGCGCCACCTGCCAGCGGATCGTGCCCTGCGCCAGGTCTACCGCCGACAGCCGGCCCCACGGCGGCGCGCTGCAGGGCGCGCCGAGCGGCGAGACCAGCATGCTGGTCTCAACCCGGTACGGGCTGCCGCGCTGCGGGAACAGCACACTCAGACCCTTGACACCAGCGCCGCGGGCCGCGCCGGGCGGGCTGTGCGGCGCGTCCTGGCGGACCAGGCGCACGACGCCGGGCGCGTGCAGCGTGTTGACGTACAGCACCTGCTGCACCGGATCCCAGGCGCCGCCACCCCAATTCGCGCCGCCGACGAACGACGGCATGTAGATCGTGCCCTGCTCCGACGGCGGCGTGTACAGCGGACCGTGGCGCAGCGCCTCGATCTTCTTGCGGCACTGCCAGCGGTCGATCGGCGTGAAGCCCCAGGCATCGTCCGGCGTCATCCCCGGTGTGACCAGCGGCGGCGGCGCGGTCGGGAACGGCTGGGTCGGCGCCAGCCATTCGCCTTCGACGCCACCCTGCGGCACCGGTCGCTCCTCGATCGGAAATACCGGCCGCCCGGTTGCGCGCTCGAACACGAACACGAGGCCCTGCTTGGTGAGCTGCACGACCGCCGGAATCGTCCGCCCGCCCTTGCGCAGTTCGACCAGGATCGGCTGGGCCGGCAGGTCGAGGTCCCACAGATCGTGATGCGTGGTCTGGAAGTGCCAGACGATTGCGCCAGTGGCGCCGCGCAGCGCGACCAGTGAGTTGGCGTAGCGGTTGTCGCCGGGCCGGCTGCCGCCGTAATAGTCCGGACTCGGGCTCGAGGTCGGCAGGAACACGAGGTCGCGTTCCGCATCAACGGCCATCGGCGCCCAGACATTGGCGGCCCCGGTCCGGCCGGCGCCGTCACCGAGCCAGGTCGCGGCGGCCGGATCGGCCGGGTCGCGTGGCACCGGGTCGAACTCCCAGCGCAGCGCACCGGTGCGGGCGTCGAGCGCGCGCACCGTGCCGCGCGGCTCGTCGGCGCGGCTGCTGTCCCTGATCGCCGAGCCAATGATCAGCACGTCGCCGCTGACCGCCGGTGGCGAGGAGATCTGCACGAATTCGTCGGCATCGAGCGGCCGCCCCGGATCGAGGACCACCTCGCCGTTCACGCCGAACTGCACGCATGGCCGGCCATCGCCGGCATCGACCGCGTAGACCCGAAACTTCCAGGTGCCCCAGACGATCCGCTGCCGGCAATGCTGGCCGGCAGCGGCGGTGCGATCGGTCCACTCGGCGACGCCGCGGCAACGCGGCATGAAGCCACCCCCCGGAGCCTGCGCCTCCGCGGGCGGCTCGAACACCCAGCGTTCGCGGCCGGTCGCCGGATCGAGCGCCACCAGCCGCCCGACTGGCGTGCAGACGACCAGTGAGCCCGCGATCAGCGCCGGACTGTTCTCGAACGCCTGCATGCGGGACAGCGTCACGCCGCGCCGCTCGAGCTCGCCCGTGCGATAGGTCCAGGCCAGCTCGAGCTGCTCGACGTTGCCGCGATGGATCTGCGCCAGCGGCGAGTAGCGCACACCGTCCGGCGGCGCGCCCTCGGCCAGCGCCGCCGGCACGATCGCGGCGGCAGCGGCCAGCCAACCCGATGAGTCCAAAGATCCCCTTCATACCGCCCCTCGAGGTTGCCGGTCGACCCCGGTCTGTTCAATCCTTCGGGTCGCGAACGAACTGCGACAAGGCGAGCTTGAGACCGAAAGTCGCCTTCTCGTCCAGCGCGACCTCGGCGAAGTCCGTCAGGCCGAACTGCTCCTCGCGTGCAAACGCGACGCGCTCCCCCACCGTGGGCACGCCGTGAGCGGCCGCGTCGGCGATCGCCCAATCCAGGTCAGGTACCTTGAAGACCACGGCGTACAGCACGGCCTCGGACTGCTCCAGACGCCGGCGCAGCTCCAGCGGATCGGGCGGATTCGTGACGCGCTGCGGCTCACCCACCGGACTCAGCAGTTCCAGACGTTGGTCCAGCGACATCGCCAGACGGCAACCGGCCAGGTCCGGCGCTGGTCCCTGCAGCTCGGTGAACTGCACGCCGAGCACGTCGCGGAAGAATGCCAGCGCCCGGTCCATGTCGCGCACACCGATGACCAGCCGGTCGATTCCCTCGATCTGCATGTCAGTGCTCCTGGTCCGGCGGCAGCTTGCCCGTCTCGAAGAATTCGCGGACTGCACCGGCAACAAGCTGCTGCGCGGCCCGCCCGCTGTCGAACACGCCGTCGAAGAGAAAGAATGGATGAATCGTACCGGCGTAGCAGATCCAGCTCGCCGCTACGCCATCCGCCCGCAGCCGCTCGACGTAGTGCCGGTCTTCGTCGACGCAGGGATCGTAACCAGCCGCGACCATGATGGCCGGTGGCAGCCCGCGGTAATCGGCCGCATAGATCGGCGACACCAGCGGCAGCCGGGCCTCGCGCTCCGGATCGGTCAGATACAAGCGGCGGAAGAAGGCGAAGTCCTCGATGGCGATGAAGTATTCGCCGGTACCGAGCCGGCGCCGGGAGGGATACTCGTCACCGTCGGTCACGGCCAGGGCCGGGTAGACACCCACCTGCAGTGCAATCGGTGGCCCGCCGCGCTCCCGCGCCAGCAGGCAGGTCGTGACCACCAGCGTTGCGCCAGCGCTGTCACCGGCAAGGGCAATCCGCGCCGGATCGATGCCGAGTGCGCCGGCCTCCCGCGCGACCCACGCCAGTGCCGCATAGCCATCCTCGACCGCGGCCGGGAACTTGTGCTCGGGCGCGAGCCGGTAATCGACCGCCACGACCACGACGCCCGCGCCCCGGCACAGGTTGCGGCACAGGTGATCGTGCGTGTCGAAGCCGCCGAGATAGAACCCGCCACCGTGGTAGAACACCACGGCCGGCAGGCGCAGCCCGGGCGCCGTTGCCTGCGGCCGGTAAAAGCGCAGCGGCAGATCGCCGCCCGGGCCCGGTATGTTCCGGTCCTCGATCGAATGCACTTCCGCCTTCGGCCCGGCCATCTGCCGGGCCATCTGCGTCAGTCCCTGCCGTGATTCCTCGAGCGGAATCTGGTGCGCCGGGCGGAAACCTGCGGCCTGCATCTGCCCGATGAAGGCCGCGGTCTGGGCGTCGAGCGGCCGCGCCCCGCGGCTGACCAAGGCAGGCTGGTGTTCGGACATGATCGCCTCCGCTACGGATCCTGACATGACATCGAACGATCGATCTATCTTAGACAGCGCGGCTGACGCTGACCAGCCTCAGCGCGCCTCAGCGCGCCAGGTCGACGAATCGACCGGTCGTTCCGTCCCAGATCTCACGGTGCAGGCCTTCCTGCTTCAGCCGATACTTTTCGATGCGCCCGGTCTGGTTCCTGGGCAACTCGTGCCTGAACTCCAGGTACCGGGGCACCATGAACCGGGCCATCTGCCGGCGGCAATAGTCGAGCATTTCGGCGTACCCGATTTCGGCCCCCGCCTTCAGCACCACGACGAGTTTCACTTCGTCTTCGGCATCTTCGGCTGGTATCGCCACGGCCGCTGTCTCCAGGACCGCCGGATGCCTGTTGACGATGGCCTCCAGTTCCATGGACGAGATGTTTTCGCCCAGCCGGCGGATCGAGTCCTTTTGCCGATCCACGAAGAAGAAGTCCCCCGCCTCGTTCCGATACCCCAGGTCGCCGGTATGGAACCAGAGATTGCGCGACGATGCCACGGTCCGTTCCGGCATGCCGTAGTACCTGAGCTGCATCGTGTAGGGCTGCTTGGGGCGAACCACGATTTCGCCGCTGCTTCCCACCGGTACCTCGGCATCGTGTTGGTCATGGATGCGCACGTCGAAGCCGCAATCCGCTCTGCCGATGGAGCCCGGGACGTTGCGCGACAGGCTGTTGAGCAGGACCACGTTGACCTCCGTCATGCCGTAGCCCTCGATAACCCTGACCCCGAATCTCGCCTCGAAATCGACGACTGCCTTGCCGCCGGCGCCAGCCGTGAAGACCCGGCGCAGCCGGTGATCGCGGTCCCCGGCCGCCGGCTCCTTCTGCAACAGGCCGGTGACCAGGCCGCCGACCAGGCTGGTCAGCGTCACGTCGTGCCGGCGCATGTCCTGCCAGAAACTGGTCACCGAGAAGTGGTCCGCGAGTATCAGGCGGCAGCCATGCACCAGGGCCGGCAGGACCGCGCCGAACCTGGCGTTGTTGTGAAACAGCGGCATGAACGTGTAGATCCTGTCGCTGTGCTCGATTTCCAGGTGAGCCGTCAGCACGTCGACGACGTGAAAGCCATAGTGGTGAGGCAACAGCGAGCGTTTGGACGGTCCGGTCGTCCCCGATGTGAACAGCAGACAACAGGCGTCCATCGGCCGGACCGACGGATCAGGCGACAGCGGCTCGAGGGCGGACCAGGCGGACATCGGTTCGACGGGAATGGCGCCGAGATTTGGGGCGGTCGTGCTGTCGCCGGCGGCACGCCTGATGACGATCCGGCTGAGGCTTGCCGGTACGGCCTCCAGTTCCGCAAAGCGGTCGGCCAGGCTGGCATCGAGAACCAGCACGCTGGCCGGTACACTGCCGATCAGGCAGGCGAGGATCTCTCCCTTGTGGTGCACATTGACCGGGACTTCGATGGCCCCCAGGAAGGAAATTCCGAATGAAAGCGCGACATACTCCGGACAGTTCGGCAGCATGACGCCGACCATGTCGCCCCGTCGCACCCCCGCATCGCGCAGGCCGGCGGCCATCCGGCCAGCCATGAGGTACAGGTCCGCGACCGTGAACTCCGATTCGCGGAACTGCAGAAAGGGCTGATCGCCCAGCTTCCCGGCCTGTCGGGCCAGCAACAGGGATGCGACCTGCGGCTCAGCGTCCACATTCACTGGTCGGAATTACACCCAGTCACGGCCTTGCCCGTCGGCGCCGGTGCGCTATCGGGCCCGCCATCGTCGTACTCCATGAACGCAATCCGGATATCGAGCGTATCCTCCGGATCCAGCACGACCTCTACGAGATCGGTGCCGCCGACTACCGTCGTTTCCCGCTCGATGGTCTTCAGAACGCGCACCCCGTCCCGGCCAGCCTCCTGCCCGAGCCGCGCGGCGTCGTCGACCCGGAACAGGACGGCGTGCACGGTCGCCGCGGCGTGCTCGAGTGATTCCGCCATTTCCCTGACGAACGGCGGCTTCAGGTCCGGTACCGGCTGCAGCGGCTGCAGAATCTCCAGGTGAATGCGGTCGGTCAGTTGCGGAATCGAGCCCACGCACATCCGGACGTTGGCCGTCTCCAGCAGTTCCTTGCTGGTCACCTCCCGGAACTCGATTCCCAGCAGCCGTGACAGCAGCCGGGTCGCCTTGTCCATGTCCCGAACGCCGATCACCAGCCGGTCGATGCCTTTCGTGTTCATGGAGGTGCCCCGATCGCTGTGTGACCAGCCCCACGCGACCGGGCGGTGCGCCTGGCGCACCGCCCGGCTACACCGGTTTACCAGGTGTACTCGACGCTGACGCCCCATTCCCGCGGCCGGGCGTACTGCACCTCGGCGAAGCCGAGCGAAGTGCGGAAGTCCGTACCCGCGACGATGTAATGCTCATCGGTCAGATTGGTGCCGAACACGGCCAGCGACCAGCCGCCGTCGCGCTCCTTCAGCCCCAGCCGGGCGTTCAGCAGCGGATAAGCGCTCTGCACGATCAGCGGACTGTTGGCCGCATCGTGGTAGATCTTGCTCTTGTACGCGTAGTCGACCCGGGCCAGCAGACCCAGGCGTTCGCTGACCGGCCGCTCATACTGGCCCGACAGCGTCAGCGACCACTTCGGCGTCTTGATGAAGTGCGAATCGGTCGTGACGCCGGAGCCGGCTGTGACCTCAGGGTTGACCCTCGTGTAGTTGGCATCGGTCAGGCCCACCGCCGCATTGAAGGTCCAGCCTTCCGCGGGCACGGCTACCAGCTCAATCTCGCCACCCTTGATCTCGGCCTTGCCGGCGTTCTGCACCGTACTGATCGGCTCGCCCTGTGCGTTACCCTGAATGACGGTGAACTGGATGTCCTCGTACTGGCTGTAGAAAGCCGTGACGTTGAAGCGCAGCCGCCCGTCGAGCAGGTCCGACCGGAGTCCCGCCTCATAGGTCCAGGCGGTCTCGGCATCGTAGGCGGTGAAGGCATCGTTCCGGGATGCCTGGCCGTTGAAGCCGCCGGCCTTGTAGCCCTGCGCCACCGAAACGTAGGTCATGATTTCCGGCGTCCAGCGGAAGTCCAGCCCGAGCCGCGGCGAGAGCTTGTCCCAGCTCTTGCTGTTCTGCGTGAACGGAATGATCACTCCCGGCGTGAAGATGCGGTTCCGGAATATTTCCCCTTGCTTGTCCTCACTGGTGTAACGCAGCCCGGCGGTCAGGCCCAGCCGGTCGCTCAGCGCGTAGGTGCCCTGGGCGTAGGCTGCGTAACTCTCGTTATCGATCCGGATGTCGTTGCTGAAGGTAATGTCGATCGGCGGGGGCAGCGGTGGTGTCGGACGCGGCAGCGTGAAGACATCCGTGATCACGAAGATGTCACCCCAGGTATGCGCCTGTTCGGTGAAATAGAACAGGCCGGCGACCCACGACAGCCGGTCGTCGAAGGACTGGCCATTGAGCTGGAATTCCTGCGAGAACTGGTGATGCGTAGTGCTGATGCACTGGTCGATGATCGTGACCGGCGAACCGTCCGGATCCACGCAATAGTAGGTGTCGCTGTCGCGATATGCGGTGATCGACTTGAGCGCGTAGGAATCCCATGACCAGGTCGCAGTCAGCGATGCTCCGTGCAGGTCGTTCTCGCTCAGGTTTCCCTCGGTGGCGAAGCTGTTGAACGGGTCTTCATTGACCCAGCGATCATCGTACGGCGGTAGTCCATTCAGGCCACGCAGCGCATTCAGCAGACCGATGATCCCCGATGCCGGCCGCGTCGGAATCGCCAGCACGTCACGCACCGGACCATTCTCGCGCACCTTGGTGACGTCGAGCGCCAGCAGCAGTTCGAAACTGTCGCTCGGAGTCGCCAGCAGAGTGGCACGTCCGGACAGGTTGTCGATCGAGCCCATGTCCGCGCCGTTGCCGTCGTGGCCGAAGCCGTCGCTGTGGCGCGATGATCCCGCCACCCGCAACGCCAGCCGGTCCGCGACCAGTGGCAGGTTGACGCTGGCGACGGCATCACGACGCTCGTACCGGCCGGCGGTCAGCTTGACCCGGCCCTGGAACTCATCCGCCGGCTTCGCCGAGACGATACTGACAGCGCCGCCGATCGTGTTCTTGCCAAACAGCGTGCCTTGCGGTCCCCGCAGGATCTCGATCCGCTCGAGGTCCATCATGTCCAGGTCGATACCCTGCATCCGGCCGTAATACACGCCGTCGAGGTAGATACCGACACCCGGTTCGTTGGTCGGCAGCGGATCCGACTGGCCGATGCCGCGGATATACACGAGGCCGACCGAACTGCCGGCCTGCCCCTGGTTGGAGATGGTGAAGTTCGGCGTGAACTGCGCCACTTCCTTCAGGCTGTTCAGCGACTGGACCTCGAGATCTTCCGCCGAGACCGCAGTGACTGACACCGGCACCAGTTGCAGGCTCTCCTCACGCTTGCGGGCGGTTACCGTGATCTCCTTGAGCAGCGACGTGGTCTCGGCCGCTTCGGCCGCCCGCGCCTCCCGGGCTGGCAACAACGCTGCCGCCAGTACCACACCGATCGCACTCCCGAGCACAGTTCGCGACTTCATCGGTTGCATAATCCCTCCTGTCTGGTTTCGACCCCGGTCATGCGGCCATGACTACATCGAACGATCGTTCTATTCTAGGCACATTCGGCCGGGTCTGACCAGCCCCGTGCCGGCCACCGCCATCCGGCCCTCAGTTGACCGCCCGCTCCCGGCCCGCCCAGTAGGCGCGGCGCAGTTCCTTCTTGTCGAGCTTGCCGGCCGCCGTCTTCGGCAGCTCGGTCCTGAATTCGACCGACTTCGGCGCCTTGACGCCGCCGAGCCGCTGGCGGCAGTGCGCGATCACGTCGCCGGCCGCGACCGTCTGCCCCGGGCGCAGCACGATGAGCGCCTTGACCGCCTCGCCCCACTTCTCGTCCGGCACGCCGATCACCGCGCACTCGCGCACCGCCGGCAGCTCGAGCACCGTACCCTCGACCTCGGCCGAGAACACGTTGTAGCCGCCGGTGACGATCATGTCCTTCTTGCGGTCGACGATGTAGAAGAACCCGTGTTCGTCCATGAAGCCGACGTCGCCGGTGTGATGCCAGGCGAAGCTGCGGATCTCCGCGGTCGCCTCCTGGTTCTGGTAGTAGCCCGGCGTCACCAGCGTGCCGCGCGCGACGATCTCGCCCGGTTCGCCGGGTGGCAGCAGGCGCCCGTCCTCGGCCATCACCGCGACCCGCACCGGGTAGGTGGCCCGACCGCAGCTCTTCAGGCGTTCCGGGTGGTCGCCGGCCGCGGCCGCGGCCATCGTCGCCGGATCCTGCCAGGTCAGGATCACCGGGGACTCGGCCTGACCGAACGACTGGCACAGGCAGGGGCCAAAGACTTCCACGCCCTCGCGCAGCTTCTCAGCCGCGACCGGCGCCGCGCCAACCATGAAGTAGCGCAGGCTCGAGTAATCGAACTCGCGCACGCGCGGGTGCGCGAGCAGCGCGTAGAACGCCGTCGGCGGCAGGAACAGGTGCGTGACGCGATGGCGCTCGATCGCCTGCATGACCTCGAGCGGTTCGAAGCCACGCAGGATCACGTTGGTCGCGCCGAACTGCGTCACGAGGACGGCGATGCCCCCGGCCGCATGCGTGATCGGCGCGACCATCAGGCACACCGGCGGCAGGTCCGGGCAGCTCCAGTAGCGACCGGCGATCTCGGTGAGCGTACCCCAGGCGAGATTGGTCATCATCACCGCCTTGGAGCGGCCGGTCGTGCCGCCGGTCGGCCACAGCACGGCAACCTGGTCCGGATTGCCGTACGGGTCGGCCCAGTCCGGCACCGTGGTGCCGGAACCGCCCGCGATCAGGCCATCGAGCGACTGGCTGTCGGGCAGCTCGCGGTCCAGGCAGACGAAGTGCCGCAGCGATGGCACCGCCGCCCGCAGTGGCGGCACGCTGGCGGCATAGTCACTGTGGAAGATCAGCCACTCGGCACCGACGAAATTCAGGTAATCGATGTTGCTCTGCAGCGAGTTGCGCACGTTGGCCGGGACCCACACACCGCCAGCGCGCCACAGCCCGAGCATGCACAGGAACGCCTGCGCGTCGTTGCCGGAGAACACGGCGACCTTGTGCCCGAGGGCGAATCCCCGGGCCCACAGGCCCGCCGCGATCGCCCAGGTGCGGGCCTGCGCCTCGCGATAGCCGATCACCTGCTCGCCGGCCACGATTGCGGTCCGGTCGGGGGCGAGTTCGGCGCCCTTGTCGAAGTAGTCGATGATTCTCACTGCTGCTCCACCAGGATCCGTTCCGGCATCAGCGCGAGGCGACGAATACCGTGCACGACTTCGCGTCGCCGGACTGGTCACCGCCCATGCACTGCGCGAGGCCTACCCGCGCGCCCTCGACCTGTCGTGCGCCGCCCGCGCCGCGCAACTGCTGCACGATCTCGATGAGCTGCGCGCACCCGGTCGCGCCGAGTGGATGCCCGCGGCTCAGCAGCCCACCGGAAACGTTGACCGGAATACGGCCACCGAGCGCAGTCGCGCCTTCGACCGCCAGCCGCGCACCCTCGCCCGGCCCGCACAGGCCGAGCGCCTCGGTATGCAGCACCTCCGCGATTGTGAACGCATCGTGGCACTCGACGACGTCGAGATCCTCGGGGCCGATGCCGGCCCGCTCGTAGGCCATCCGGCTGCCGCGCCGGTCGGTCTCCCAGCGCACCAGGTCGGTCGGATTCTGGTAACTGCCGGTGCACAGCACCGCGGCATCCACGCGCACAGCGCGGCGGTCGGCGCGGGCCACGCGGCCGCTCGCCAGCACCGCGGCGGCGGCGCCATCGGCAGTCGGGCAGCACTGCAGCCGCGTGATCGGGTCGGCGATCAGCGGCGAATCCAGCACCTGCGCCAGCGTCACCGGCTCGCGGAACTGCGCCAGTGGATTGAGCGCGGCGTGCCGCCGGTTCTTCACCGCCACCTGCGCCAGCGCGGCGGGCGTGACCTCGAACTCGTGCAGGTAGCGCGCGGCGCGCAGCGCGAAACTCGCCGGCATCACCATGCCGAGCTGGGTCTCGAGCTCCTCGCTGCCGCCGCGCAGCAGGCCGAGCCCCGGCACCGACATCTTCTCGGCGCCGAGCACCAGCGCAACGTCGAACTCCCCGGCGCGGATGCCGTTGACCGCCAGCCACAGCGCCGTCGAGCCCGAGCTGCAGGCGTTCTCGACATTGACGATCGGCACGCGGCGCACGCCGATCGAGGCCAGCACGAACTGGCCGGCAGTGACCTCGCCGGTGAGTTGCGGGCCGAGCACGTTGGCGAAGTAGCCGCCACCGATAGCAGCGGGCGTCAGGCCGGCATCGCGCAGCGCCTCGAGCGCCGCGATCCGCCCCAGCCCGGCCAGGTCCTCGCGTGCGGCGCGGCGGAACGGCGTCATGCCGACGCCGATCACGTACACATCGTTCATGCCGGCTCCGCGGTGAAGTACGGGCGCAGGCAGGGCTGCCCGTGCTGGTCCGTGCCGAGCGGCGCAACCGCGAGCCGTACCGGCAGACCGATCTGCAGCCGTCCGACCAGCGCCGGATCGAGCAATGCAAATACGCGCAGCCCGCAATCATCGAGATCGACGTAACCGACTGCGTACGGCGCGGGCAGACCCAGCGGCGGCTTGGTCCGCACGACCGTGTGGCTGTAGATCCGCCCGTGCGCGCCAAGCTCGGCCGTGCTGGTCGCACTGAGACAGTCCGGGCACAGCTCGCAGGCCGGGAAGAAGTGCTGCTGGCAGGAGCCGCAGCGGCTGCCGAGCAGCACCGGCCCGCTGGCGCCTGCTTGGAATACGCCGGGTACGAAGGGTGGCAGCTCCGCGGTCATGGCACCGGACTACCCATTGGCGACCGCCGGCAGCGCGGGCACGGCCGGATCGGGATAACTGCCGTAGTGCACCAGCGCCGGCTCCGGCGGCCGCAGGCGCTGCCAGTCGCGCTGGAACTCGCGGAAGGGCCGCGACTGCCGCAACCGCTCGGCGCGCACCGCCTGCCGCCACCGTGCCGTCGCCGCCTCGTCGACGCGCAGGCTGTCCGGGTCGTAGACGACCTGATAGATCTCGCGCGCCGCCTGGTGCGTCATGCGCCCATCACGCAGGTCGCGCATCACGGCCTGCGGCTCGCGCTCCAGCGCGTCCCCATAGCCGCCGCCGCCGCCGACACCGAAGTACAGCGTGTCGCCGGCCGGGAACGGCCGCACACCCATCGCGATATCGTGCAGGCCGACGCGGCCCTGCTCGGGATTGCCGGGCTCGTACACCTCGTCCAGCCGCCGCGGTCGCGGTGTACCGCCCGCGGCCATCGCCGCGCGCAGGTTGCTGCCCTCGACGTAACGCAGGAAGGTCGGCGGCCCGGCGTAGCCGCCGAACAGGCCGAGCGTCATCGGAAAGCGCGAGCCGGCGCCCATCCCGCCGAGCGCAAGGCCCGGCACGCCGTGCACCATCAGCCCGAAGCCGGCGCCGGCGCCGCCGCGGAAACGGCCGTGACCGTAGGAGCGCTGGCCAAAATTCCGGAAGGTGTACAGGAACGGCCGGTCGGCTTCGGTGCTCTCGACGTCCGAGCAGTCCGACAGGGTCGCGAAGAAAGCGCCGGCGACATCCACGCCGTCCATGTCCGGCCGCGCGCCGGACCCGGTGGCGTTGATCTCCGGGCTGATGTCAGCGATCGGGTCGCCGAACTGATTGAAGCCGCCGTACACCGGAATTGCAAAACCGCTGAACCAGGCAGCGACCGCGTGCGACGGTATGCCACCGTAGGTCATCCGCGAACCGCACAGGAACATGCCCTGCGTGAAGCAGACCTGCACCACCGGCGCCATCGATGTGGACACCTCGCCGTGCGCATTGACCATGCAGTCGTCCGGGAAACGCCAGTCCACGGCCTCGAGCAGGCCGTTGTTGGCCGGCAGGTCATGGAACAGCCAGCCGCAGAAATACACCATCGCCAGCCCGATGATGCCCTGGAAGAAGCTGTTGACCGGTTTGCCGGCGACCATCGGCGAGGTGCCGCTCAGATCCAGCGTGATGCGGTCACCCTGCTTGATCACCGCCAGGTGGATGCGCGTCAGCCCGGGGCCGGTGCCGACGGTGTCCATGAACCGCGGCTGGCGGTAGATGCCATCGTTGAGCTGCGCAATGCGCCGCCGCGCCGCCGCGCCGGTGACCGTCAGCACGCGCCGCAACGCACCGATGAAGAACTCGACGCCCTGCGCCGCGATCAGGTCCTTGATGCGCCGCTCGGCGATGCGCGCCGCGGCCAGTCGCGCCTTGATGTCGAGGATCATCGTGCGCGGGTCACGGGTCATCGTCGCCAGCATGTTGAGCAGGTCTTCCTTGAGCTGGAAGTCCTCGCCGATCTTGATCGGCGGTACGCGCAGGCCCTCCTCGTACTGGGTGCGCGCGTGCGGCGAGGTGCCGCCGGGCTCGGCACCGCCGCACTCACCGGTATGCACCGCGGCGCCGACGAAACAGACCAGCCGGCCGTCGTGGAAGACCGGGATCGCGAGACCCATGTCGGCGTTGTGCACGCCGCCGTAGAACGGGTCGTTGTAGAAGAACGCGTCGCCCTCGCGTGCACCGACCGACGGCTCGTTGACCCAGTGGCGGACCACGTACTTGAGCGGGATCTGGCCCAGTACCGCGTGATGGTAGATGCCGGTGGCACAGACCGCGAGGTCGCCCGGCGCGGTGAAAATGCCGAAGGCGACGTCGCCCCAGCGCATCGCGGTCGAAGCGCCGAGCTTCATCGTCGTTTCCTTGCCCTCCAGCGCGATCATGTGCATCTTGTGCCGGAAGATGCCGAACTCGAGATCGCCGATCGCGGCCTGGGCCCGCTCTTCGTCGGCGGTCATCGGCTCCGGGCGCATCCGCTGCACGACTTCGTGGTCACGACCGTAACTGAATCCGCTCATCGTCCTGCCTCCGCGGCCGCCGGCCGGTCCGGCGGCGCCGTGCGCTCGAGTATGCCGTTGCGCCAGCCGTCCAGCCGGAACGACCAGCCGGGCTCGATGACGTAGGTCGTCTCCCGTGCTTCGATGATCGCCGGTCCGGCGATCCGGTTGCCGGGCCGCAGGCCGGCGTAATCGAAGACCGCTGTCTCAGTGAAGCCCTGCTCCGGGTGCCAGCATACCGGCCTTGCGCCGGTCCGCGCCGGCGCGGCCGGCTCAGCTGCCTCGGCGGCCGCCTCAGCCGGGGCGTATGGCGCGGCCTCGACCCAGGCGTTCAGGCAGAACGACTCGATGTTGATGCCGCCGACCAGGAAGGTCGCTTCCGGCGAATAGATCTCGCCGTAGCGGCGTACGAACAGCTCGCCAAGCTGCCGGTAATCGTCCGCCGAGCCGAGCTGCAAGCGCGGCGCCCGGATCCGCGTCAGGTTGTACTGGCTGCCGAAGCGCATCTCGAGATCGAGGTCGAAGTGCATCGCCTCGCGCGCATAACCTTCGAGCTGCAGGTCGCGCACCGCGCGATCCGTCAGCTCGGCCACGACCGTGTTGAAGGTGCCGACGTCCGCGCTGTACTGCTGGGTCGCCCACTCGAAGATCCGCAGCCGGCAGGACTTCTCCCACAGTTCCGAGATCTTCATCGTCGCCGCGCCGAACGCACCGGACACCGAGGCGATCGGCGGCACGATGATGCGGTCAGCGCCGATGTACGGGGCGATGCCGGTGGCGTGCGCCGCGCCGGCGCCGCCGCCGGCAAACACGGTGAACCGGCGCGGATCGTGGCCCTTCAGCGCCACCTCGTTGAAGACCTCCTGGCCCATCCGTGCATCGACCAGCCGCCGGATGCGCCACGCCGCCTCGACCACGGAGATGCCGAGCGGCTGCGCCACGTGCTCGTCGATGGCTTCGCGCGCCAGCTCCGGATCGAGCTGCATCGCGCCGCCGAGGTAGTTGTCCGGGTTGTACAGGCCGAGCACCAGATCGGCGTCGGTCACGGTCGGCTCGCTGCCGCCCTGGTCATAGCAGGCCGGCCCCGGCATCGAGCCGGCCGAGCGCGGCCCGACTTCGAGCGCGCCGCCGAATTCGCGGTTGACCCAGGCGATCGAGCCACCGCCGGCGCCGATCGACTTGACCTCGACCGACGGGATGTTGGTGCGCCAGCGATCGATCACCGGAATGAAGTCCTGGGCGCGGATCTCGCCGCCGGCGATGACGCCGATGTCGAACGAGGTGCCACCCATGTCGGTGAACACGATGTTGGCGTCGCCGGAAATCCGCCCGATCAGCGCGGCGCCGTACAGGCCGGCGACCGGCCCGGCGCTGTGCGTGAGCACGGCGCGCGTGCGCGCCAGCTTCTTGGTGCCGCCGGTGCTGTGCACCAGCACCAGCGGTCGCGCGAAGCCGGCATCGCGCAGCTCGTTGCCGAGGCGGTTCATCTCGTCCGCCATCGTGCTGTGGATGTAGGCGTTGACGATGCTGGTCATCGTCCGCGTGTATTCGCCGCCCTTCGGCGAAATATCCGAGGACAGGAACACCGGCAGCGCGCCGAGGTAGTCCTCCGGATACTCCTCCTCGATGATGCGGCGGACCTCCTGCTCGTGCGCCGGGTTCACGAATGACCACAGCAGGCTGACGACGAAACCCATCGCGCCGCGGTCGACCAGCTTCTGCAGTTGCTCGAGCACGTCCGCGCGGTCGAGCGGCGCGATGACGGCGCCGCTGTAGTCCATCCGCGCGCGCACGCCGACGACCATGTCGGGCGCGATCAGCGGCGCCGGCTTGACGATGCGGGCGAGGTCGCGGTTGGCCTCGACCGAGCCGCCGTCGGCCCAGGCCCGCGCCCGGCCGATGAAGATCGTGTCCTCGAAGCCGGCCGTCGTGATCAGCCCGAGCTTCGGCCCGCTGCGCTCCAGCAGCGCGTTCGTGCCGACCGTGGTCGAATAGCGGATCGACTCGACCTGGCCGAGCAGCGTGCCGATCTCACTCTTCTGCTCGCGGGCGAGCTGGCGCAGGCCCTTCATGAAACCGACCGACAGGTCGTAGTGCGTGGTCGGCGTCTTGGCCACCTGCACCCGACCATCCGCGCCGATCGCGCAGAAGTCGGTAAACGTACCGCCCACATCGACGCCGATGCGCATCATTCCTGCCGTCCTCCGCTCACGCCGCCGCCTGCCGCACCGCACCGAACTCGCGCAGCACCGCCAGGTCGCCCTGCCCGCCCACGGCGCCGGCCGTGCTCAGAAAGAGATTGGCCCCGGCGGCACGGGCGCTGCCGACCGCGTCGGCCAGTGCGGCCCGGGCCGCCACGTCCTCGGCCGTGACCGGGACGCCGACCGCCGGCACCGACGCGGCCAGCTCCCGCGCCAGAGCGAGTGCATCGCCGCTGCCCGGTCCGAGCAGCACAGCCTGCAGGCGCAGCCCGGCGAGCCACGCCGCGTGCCCCGCCCCCCAGTTCTCGACGCGCAGCGCGAGCGGCACGTCGTAGTGCGCGGCCGCGTTGCGCAGCGTGCCGAAGGCGCGCTGCCATGCGCGTTCCGGCTCCGCATCGGGTGCCGGCATCCGCTCGGTCAGCAGCAGCAGATCCGGCCGCGCCTGCAGCAGCGCCTCGGCCACCAGCATCTGCGCGCCGCGCAACTGCCGCAATGCCTCTTCGAACGGCTGTCCCGGACAAAGCTGCCGGGCGAGCGTGGCCGGCCCGGCCAGTACCGCGACGATGCCGAAGCGGGCCCGCGCGGTGGCGCCGAGGCGACGCAACACTTCGACGAGCGCGGCCTGGCGGGGCGCAGCCAGCGGATGCGCTGCGATCTGCGCCGGCGCCGACGCCAGCGCCGGTGGCACCGCGTCCCAGTTCAATGCGGCGCCGCAGGCCTCGGCCGTCAGCGTCGGATCGCAACCGGCGACGATCGCGTCCGCGCCCAGCAGTTCAGCCGCGGTGACGAGCCCGGCGCACCACTGGCCGGCATCGGCGGTCATCTCGCGATAGCCGGTGCGCGTGACCCGCGCCGGCAGTACATCCATCAGCGGCAGCCAGGCCGGCGGGCCGTTGCAGCGCCCGGCCAGCATGGCCTCGAACCGCTGCCGTGCCGTGCTCACGCCGCGCCGTCCCTGCGCGGTGCGGCGTAGCGGCGCTGCAGCGCGTCGATGTCGAGTTCGATGTCGTGCGTGATCGGATGGCCCGGTGGCAGGTACTCGTTCTCGATCAGTACGCCGCAACCGGGGCAGCAGAACTCGAGCAGCCGGCAGTAGTCTGGATCGAAGCAGAAACTGAACTCGCCGCCGTCGACCACCGGCGGGTGCACTTCCTCCAGCGGGCGTTCGCGCACCAGGCAGCCGTGCTTGTAATTCTCGCGCGCGCCGACCAGCGCCCGGCCGCAGCGGTTGCAGCACCACTGCTCCGTCGCCAGGTCGATGTCCAGGTATTCCGTGATGCGTACCTTCATTGGCTCACCTCCGCCGCGGCCGCGTCGTGCTGCAGCACGAGGTGATCGAAGCGATCGACTTCGAGCCGCCAGCCCGCCGGCACGAGCAACGTGGTCTGGCCGGACTCGACGATCGCGGGCCCCGCCAGCCGGTGGCCGCGGCCGAGCCGCTCGCGCGCGAATACCGGCACCTCGACCTGCTCCGCGCCGTCGCCGCCGCCGACCGCCCGCTGACCCTTGCGCGCCGCGGCCACCG
>VGVB01000043.1 GCA_016882265.1 Gammaproteobacteria bacterium | reverse complement strand
CGAGTCCGGGGGGTCGCCCGCGCGGCCGGCGCCTGAGCGCCTCCAGCCCGCCGGCGCGCAACGCCTCGTTCCAGTCGCTCACCGTCGAGCGCGTTACCCCGACCCGCCGTGCCACCTCCGCCTGCGACTCGCCGCGTAGCAACAGACGCCCTCCCCGCAGACGACGGCGCTGCAGCTCCCGACCGACCTTTTCTGACTTCCGCATGCTCGCTCCGTCCGGGAATGTACATCGGATTGGACTCACGGCATACGGAAAAGTTGCAAGGCATTTATGCAAGGCTCAATAAGTGCCGCGGCCTGCTCCACCTGTTGCTCCGGTTCGAGAGCAGCGGTCCACAACGGCACAGGCGGGCGGCGCCTCTCTCCCCCGATGGCTGACGACGGCCGCGCGGCCCTGCGGCGGGAGCTGCGCGCGGCGCGCCGCGCCGTCGACGAGACGGCACGCGCCGCCGCGGCCGTCGCGCTCGTTGCCCAGCTCGCGCGGCTCGGTCTGCCGCGCCCGGGCGCCAGGATCGCCGCGTATCTGCCGCTCGACGGCGAGATCGATCCGTCCGCAGTGCTCGCGCGCGCGCGCGCGCGCCGCTGTGCGATCCACCTGCCGGTGATCACCGACTGGCGCAGCCGGCGCATGCGGCTCGTGCCGGAGGCGGAGCTGTTCCGGCGGCCGGTGCCGGACGACAGCGCGCGCTGGCTCGATCTCGTCCTGGTACCGCTGGTCGCTTTCGATGCCGGCGGCAATCGCCTAGGCATGGGCGCCGGGTTCTATGACCGGCACTTCGCGTTCCTGCGCGCGCGCCGCGCGTGGCGGCGCCCGCGCCTGCTCGGCCTCGGCTTCGAACTGCAGCGCGTGACCGCACTCGCGCCCGCGCCGCACGACGTGCCGCTGTGGGGCGTGGTCACCGAGCGCGCGGTGTACGGCGCGGCCGCGCGCTGCCTCGACTGATGTGCGTTTCGTACGGGAAAAACCGCGGTGCGCGCACTCACGAGCGGCGTGCAGTGGCACGCTCGCCAGTGCGCATGGAGTGCTGCGCCGGCGCGCGCGGATACTGCGCCAAGCCGCGCTGGTGAACGTCGCAGTGACCGGAGCGCGCGCCGCGCGCTTACCTCTTGCTTGCAATCCCGTCAAGCATGTATATACTCCGATCCCGGATTAACCCGACATGGAGATCCAACATGGCGACGAAGAAGAAGGCTGCGAAGAAGGGCAAGAAGAAGGCTGCGAAGAAGAAGTAAGCCCTTTGGCAGTCGAAGCGGCGGTCGGATGACCACCAGTCTTCCGGCCGCCGGTTCTGAGAGTGCTGAGACTGTGCCCGCGCAAGCGGGCACAGTTTCTTCCGGGAGACGAAACATGGACGCCGAGGCGAAGAAGCGCGCCGCCGCCAGCGCCGCGCTGGCCTGGGTCGAGGACGGAAGCTGGGTCGGCGTCGGCACCGGATCGACGGTCAATCACTTCATCGCGGCGCTGGCGGAGCGGCGGCAGCGCATCGCCGGAGCGGTCGCCTCATCCGCGTCGACCGAGCGCCGGCTGCGCGATGCCGGCATCGAAGTGGCCGGGCTGAACGACACCGGCGACCTGCCGCTCTATGTGGACGGCGCCGACGAGGCCACCTGGCACCTGCAGCTCATCAAGGGCGGCGGCGGCGCGCTGACCCGGGAAAAGATCGTGGCCGCGGCCAGCCGGAAATTCGTCTGCGTCATCGACGACTCGAAGCTGGTACCGGTGCTCGGGCGCTTCCCGCTGCCGGTCGAGGTCATCCCGATGGCCCGCTCGCTGGTCGCCCGCCGGCTGGTGCGGCTCGGCGGCCAGCCGGTCTACCGCGAGGGCTGTGTCACCGACAACGGCAACGTGATCCTCGACGTGCACAACCTGAAGATCACCGACCCCGCCGCGCTCGAGGCCGAGATCGGGCTGCTGCCGGGGGTCGTCTGCGTCGGGCTGTTCGCGCGGCGCCCCGCCGACGTGCTGCTGGTCGCCGGCGCGCAGGGCGTGCAGACGATCAGGCGCTGATCCGCCGGCGGTACTGACCTGTGCTGACTTGGGGCGGCGTTGCGGTTGGTGCGCCGCTTCCAGCCAGATACTCTCCCCAGGCCGCTCCGGTCCGGAAAGAAGAGTTGCGACGAGATCCATTGATATCTGCCTCGGGGCCTGGCCGTAAGCGTCGCATGTCATCCTGCCTTATTGTCGATCAGAGATTTTGCGATGCCTGCCCAGACGCCTAAGCAGGACGCCCTGCACGCCATCGAGCGGCTTCCCGACGATGTGCCCCTCGATGAGATCGTCTACCGGCTCTACGTGCTCAGCAAAGTCCGGCAGGGCCTGAAGGACATCGACGCCGGGCGCACCGTCTCCACCGACGCGATTGCCCGCGAGATCGAAGCCTGGTGAATGCACCTCGCTGGTCGCAGCGGGCGCGGGCAGACTTGAAGGCGATCCACGACTACATCGCCAGGGACATTCCGCCAACGCCAAGCCCGTCGTGCGCGACATCCTGGCCCACGCCGCCACCCTGCCCGAGACCCCGCGCGTCGGCCGGCGAGTGCCCGAATTCGATGACGCAGACATCCGCGAAGTCCCCGCGCACTCCTGGCGAGTGATTCATCACCTACGCGGCAACTCGGTGTCTATCGTCACGCTCGCCCATCGCCGCCGCGCCGCCTGCAGAGTCAATCACCACAGTACCGGACATGATGATCGTTGAGGCGCTGCGAATAGTGCCCGGAGTTCGCCTCTTCACGACCTGGCTGCTTGTTGAAACATGGCCGGCCGCTGCTTCGGGCCACGCAACTCGAGTGGTGACCGGAATCGTTGGCCAGGCCGCTCCAGTCGAATAGCCTGAGATTGCACGATCGCACCGGGCCGGTTCCAGCCCCGGCGATCCCGCCTGGCATGCAGTTACCGAAACCGTAACACCGGCACCGGAAGGTTGGCTGGGGGACTAGGATTCGAACCTAGGTTGACGGAGTCAGAGTCCGTAGTCCTACCGCTAGACGATCCCCCAACTCCGGATCGTGCCTCAGCGCTTGCTGTACTGCGTGCCGCGCCGGGCCTTGCGCCGGCCGACTTTCTTGCGCTCGACCTCGCGCGCGTCACGCGTCACGAAGCCGGCGTCACGCAGCGGCTTGCGCAGCGTTTCGTCGTAGCGCAGCAGCGCGCGGGTGATGCCGTGGCGGATCGCGCCGGCCTGGCCGGTCACGCCACCGCCGGCGACCCGCACCCGGATGTCGAAACGATCGACCATCTGCACCAGCTCGAGCGGCTGTCGCACGATCATGCGCGCGGTCTTGCGCCCGAAGAAGTCATCGAGCGGGCGGCCGTTGACGCTGATCGCGCCGCTGCCGGGCCGCAGGTGGACGCGCGCCGCCGCAGTCTTGCGCCGGCCGGTGCCGTAGGGTTGGTTCGAGGCCATCAGTAATTCGTCCTGTTGCGGTTCAGCCAAGGTCGAGCGGCTGCGGCTGCTGCGCGGCGTGCGGATGGGTCGTCCCGGCGAACACGTGCAGGTTGCGGAACATCCGCCGTCCCAGCACCGTCTTCGGCAGCATGCCCTTGACCGCGTACTCGATCGCCCGCTCGGGGTGCTCGGCCAGCAGCTTGCCGAGCGCGATCGTCTTCAGGTTGCCGAGGTAGCCGGTGTGCTGGTGGTACTCCTTGTCGCGCAGCTTGTTGCCGGTAACCGCGACCTTGCCGGCGTTGATCACGATGATGTGATCACCGCAGTCGAGATGCGGGCTGAAACCCGGCTTGTGCTTGCCGCGCAGCCGGAAGGCGACGGCCGAGGCCAGCCGCCCCAGCGTCTTGCCGGATGCATCCACCACATACCAGTCGCGCGCATCGCGCTCCGGCTTGGGAAAAACCGTCTTCATCGTGGGCCCCTGAAAAGGGTCGCGTGCTGGAAAAGGCCGGCAAGTTTAATGAAGTGGGGCGGGCATTGCAAAGTCCCGGCAACCGTCCGCAAGTCCTTGCCGGGACAGGAGATCCGGCCTCTGGTACTGTCCTGCCGATGGAGACCCGCGAATATTCTCCGCTGGATCGCCTGCTCGAGGTGGCCGATGGGGCGCTGCGGGCCCTGGTAGCGGCGCCCGCAGCAGGGAGTCCGGCACCGGGGGCCGGGCTCCGGGACCAACCCGCCAATGCCGCAGCCCGCGCCCGGGCGGCGCGCCTGATGCGCGTCAACCATGCCGGGGAGATCGCGGCGCAGGGGCTGTACCGGGGACAGGCCCTGACCGCGCGAACCCCGATGACCCGCGCGCTGCTGCGTCGCGCCGCGGCCGAAGAAGGCGATCACCTGGCCTGGTGTCGCGAAAGGATCGCCGAGCTCGGCGGCCGTCGCAGCCTGCTCGACCCCGTGTGGTACGCAGGTGCGGTCGCGCTCGGCGCGCTGGCCGGGCTCGCCGCCGATCGCGTCGGCCTCGGCTTCATTGCCGAAACCGAGCGCCAGGTCGAGGGACATCTCGACGGGCACCTGCAGCGGTTGCCGGTCGAGGACCAGCGCAGCCGCGCGATCGTCGCCCGCATGCGTACGGACGAGGTCGCGCATGCCGAGGCCGCCCGGCGCGCCGGGGCGGAGCCGTTGCCGTGGCCGGCCCGGGTCGCGATGCGCCTGGCGGCGCGGGTCATGACCGGGACGGCGCACTGGCTGTGACGGCATTATGTCTTGCGGTATGCACGGCTCTGTAATACAAAGCCGGCAGGATCGCTGCCAAACCATCGCGGGGCCCCACATGGAACCCACTTCGACCCAGATCAACCAGATCCCGGCCATCAACCGCTTCCTGGGTTACTGCCGGGTGCGCACCGTGCCATCCCGCACCGTGCTGATCCACGCGGGCGATCTGCCCGACGTGTTGTTCTTCATCATCACTGTTCGGTCGAGGTGATGATCGAGGACGAGGAAGGCAACGAAATGGTGCTGGCCTACCTCAACAAGGGCCAGTTCTTCGGCGAGATGGGCCTGTTCTCCGACAGCCAGCAGCGCAGCGCCTGGGTGCGCACGCGCTCGCAGTGCGAGCTGGCCGAAATGACCTACCCGCGCTTCCGCCAGGTTGCGGCCGAGAGCCCCGGCCTCGTCTTCGAGCTGGCCACGCAGCTCGCGACGCGCCTCGACCGCACCAACCGCAAGCTCGGCGATCTCGCCTTCGTCGACGTCACCGGCCGCATCGCGCACGCGATCATGGACCTGTGCGGTGAGCCGGATGCGATGACCCACCCGCAGGGCATGCAGATCAAGGTCAGCCGCCAGGAGCTGTCGCGACTGGTCGGTTGCTCGCGCGAGATGGCCGGGCGCGTACTGAAGGTGCTCGAGGAACAGGGCCTGCTGACGGCGCGCGGTAAGACCATCGTCGTGTTCGGCGCGCGCCCGAAGATGAAGCCCCGGCCCGCCGCCGAACTGACCCGCGCGGCTCCCGCCGCGCGCTGAAATGGGGACGCTTCCCTTTTTCTGTTCCGGCCGTGGCCGGAACAGAAAAAGGGAAGCGTCCCCATTTCAGCCGAGCGCGGCGCGCAGTGCGCCGATCGTCGCTGCGTAGTCCGGCGTGCCGAAGATCGCGCTGCCAGCCACGAAAGTGTCCGCCCCGGCCCGCGCAATCGCTCCGATGTTGTCGAGCTTCACGCCGCCGTCCACTTCGAGCCGTACCTTGTGCCCACCGGCATCGATCAGCCGGCGCGCCTGGGTGAGCTTGTCGAGCACCGCCGGGATGAACTCCTGGCCGGCGAAGCCGGGATTGACCGACATCAGCAGCAGCAGGTCGATCGTACCGAGCGAGTGATCGAGCCAGCCGAGCGGCGTCGCCGGATTCAGCACCAGGCCGGGCCGGCAGCCGAACGAACGGATCAGCCGGATCGTGCGGTCGACGTGCCGGCTGGCCTCCGGATGAAAACTGATATAGGTCGCGCCGGCGGCCGCGAACTCGGGCACCAGGCTGTCCACCGGTTCGACCATCAGGTGCACGTCGATCGGTGCGGTCACGCCGTGCCGGCGCAGCGCCCGGCACACCAGCGGGCCTGCGGTCAGGTTCGGCACGTAGTGATTGTCCATGACGTCGAAGTGGATCCAGTCGGCGCCGGCCGCCAGCACCGCGTCCACTTCGGCGCCAAGGCGCGCAAAGTCGGCCGAGAGGATCGAGGGAGCGATGACCGGTGGCTGCATCGGCGGACTCCAGCGCAGTGACGCGCTACTGTAACCGAGCGCCGGCAGGGCGCCTATCGCATCCCGCGCGCCGCGGCGATCTCGCGCTCCGAGACCCGGCCGTCGGCCTTGGCGACGTAGCCCATGACCGCGAACGTGGTGCGGAAGAACACGGCCCGCGCCGACGCCAGGTCGGCCGGCCGCGCGGCAACGCGTCGCGGTCGAACAGGTGACCGACGACGAGGCCGAGCAGCACTCCGAACGGCCCGCGTGTCAGCAGGTAGCCGAGCAGGCCGCCGATCAGCTTGCCGATCCAGTTCATCGCCGCTCCTTGACCCGGGGAACGCCGGCGCTGCAAGATCCGCCGCCGCCCCGCAAAACGACCGCCATCCTAGCAAGAGGAACCTGCGGATGAATCAGGCTCCCGTGTACGAATCCCGGCTCAGCGGCCTGCCGCTGCTGCATCGCGGCAAGGTCCGCGACAACTATGCGATCGGCGACGACCGCATGCTGATCGTCGCCAGCGACCGGCTGTCGGCCTTCGATGTCGTGCTGCCCGATCCGATCCCGGGCAAGGGCCGGGTCCTGACCGCGATCTCCGACTGGTGGTTCGCGCAGACCCGGCACCTCGTGCCCAATCACCTGACCGGCGAGCCGCTGGAGAACTACGTCAGCGACCCGGCCGAGCGCGCGATGCTGGCCGGCCGCGCGGTGGTCGTGCAGCGCCTGCAGCCGCTACCGCTCGAGGCCGTCGTGCGCGGCTACCTGATCGGTTCGGGCTGGAAGGACTACCAGCGCGGCGGCACGGTCTGCGGCATTCCGCTGCCGGCGGGGCTGGTGCAGGCCGCGCGGCTGCCGGAACCGATCTTCACGCCGGCGACCAAGGCGCCGCCCGGCGAGCACGACCAGAACATCACTTATCGCGAGATCGAGGCGCTGGTCGGGACGGAACTCGCCGGGCGCGTGCGCGATATCGCGCTCGCCGTGTATCGCTTCGCGGCCGAGCGCGCGCTGGCCCGCGGCATCATCATCGCCGACACCAAGTTCGAGTTCGGCCTCGACCGCGCCGGCAACGTCGTGCTGATGGACGAAGTGTTGACACCGGACTCGTCGCGCTTCTGGCCGGTCGAGTCGTACCGGCCAGGCACCAGCCCGCCGTCGTTCGACAAGCAGTACGTGCGCGACTACCTCGAGACGCTCGACTGGAGCAAGCGCCCGCCGGCGCCGCGGCTGCCGCCGGCTGTGATCGCGCAGACCGCCGCGAAGTATCAGGAAGCGCTCGCGCGCCTGACCGGTTGAACAGCGCCGGGATTGCGGGTCGTGCTGCGCTGTGACAGGCTGCGGCCATGACCGTGGAGCTCGATCCACGCCGGCGCATCGAGCGGCTGCTGTTCGACAGCGAGCCGCCACTGCGTCTGGCGCCGGCCCGCTGGCTGCTGCAACTGCTGCGCTATCCGTACGCGCTGGTCCGCGACCTGCTGACCGGCGAACTGAACCTGCGCGCGATGAGCCTTGTGTACACGACGCTGCTGTCACTGGTACCGCTGGCGGCCTTCGCCTTCGCCGTGCTCAAGGGCCTCGGCATCCATCGCGACCTCGAGCCGCTGGTCTACGAGTTCCTGCGTCCGGTCGGCGCCCAGGCCGATGAGCTGACCGCGCAGTTCATGCGCTTCGTCGACAACGTCCGTGGTGGTGTGCTCGGCTCCGTCGGCCTCGCCCTGCTGCTGTACACGGTGGTCGCGACGATCCAGAAGCTCGAAGAGGCCTGCAACTTCGCCTGGCACGTGGACCGGCCGCGCTCCCTGGTGCGGCGCATCAGCGAGTACCTGAGCCTGATGGTCGTCGGTCCGCTGGTCATCGCGATCGCGCTCGGGTTGCTGGGCGCGGTCGCGAAGCTCGACGCGCTGCGCTGGCTGACCGAGGATCCGGCCTTCGGTGGTCTGGTCAGCGGCCTCGGCCGCGCCGGCGTCTGGCTGTTCGTGACCGCGGCGTTCACGTTCCTGTACCTGTTCGTGCCGAACACGCGCGTACGGCTGCGCGCGGCGCTGCTCGGCGGCCTCACCGCCGGAGCGCTGTGGGCCGCGAGCGGCGCACTGTTCGCGCAGGTGGTGACCGCCTCGGCGCGGATGGTGGCGATCTACGCCGGCTTCGCGATTTTCCTCGCCGCGCTGATCTGGATCTACCTGAGCTGGCTCATTCTGCTGCTCGGCGCGCAGCTTTCGTTCTACGTGCAGAACCCGCGCTACCTGCGTGCCGGCCAGGTGCCGGTGCGTCTGACCAGCCGGCTGCGCGAACGACTGGCGCTGTCGGCGATGCTGCTGGCCGCGCGTGCCTTCCTGGCCGGCGCGCCGCCATGGCGCCTGCGCCGGCTGGCCGAAAAGCTGGAGATCCCGGGCTCGGCGTTGTCGCCGGTGGTGCAGGCGCTGGAACAGTCCGGGCTGCTGACCACGACCGACCGCGAGGAGGTGCTGCCGGCCCGCGACCTCGAGTCGATCCGCATTCATGACATCCTGCTCGCGGTGCGCGACGAGCAGCACTACGAAACCTGGCTGCTAGGCCGCGCCGCGACCGAGCCGGCCGCGGACGCGCTCGCCGACAGCGTCGACGCCGCAATCCGCGAACGGACCGGCGAACTGACGCTGCGGCAACTGGCCGCCGGCTGAGCGCCGCCGCGGCGCTGGTTCGGCTGCCGGGGTCCCGCTCGCGAACTCGGTCGATCTTTACGAGTTCGCTCGCGGGCCCCGTCCGCCGCGCCGCGCCGCGTGATGCGGTGGTCGGGCCCGCGGCAACTCGGCGGGCAGCGGGCTGGGACATCGCGAGCGAGCGCGTAAGGTTCGGCTCGCGCGAGCGAGCGAGTGTCCCAGCCCCCAGCCCGCCATGCTGCGGCGGGCGACGCTCACAGCCACCCGCCTGACGCGCTGCAGCTCAGTCGCCGGCGATCGTCATCTCGCCGAGCAGCAGCGAGGGGCAGTGGATCGCCCCGCGCTCGTCCATGTCGTCGCCGACGGCGACGATGCCGCGATACATGTCGCGCAGATTGCCCGCGATCGTGATCTCGTGCACCGGGCCGGCGATCGCGCCCTGTTCCACCCGGAACCCGGCGGCGCCGCGCGAGTAATCGCCAGTCACCGGGTTGACGCCCTGCCCCATCAGCTCGGTCACCAGCAGCCCGCTGCCCATCCGCCGCAGCAGTTCCTCTGGCGCGAGCGCCGGGCCGCGCAGGATCAGGTTGTGCACGCCGCCGGCGTTGCCGGTGGTCGTGCAACCGAGCTTGCGCGCCGCGTAGGTATCGAGCACGTAGCCCTGCAGCACGCCGTCGACGACGAGATCGCGGTCGCGCGTCGCGACACCCTCGCTGTCGAACGGCGCGGAACCCAGCGCCCGCGGCAGGTGCGGCCGCTCGACCAGCGACAGGCCCGCCGGCAGCACCTGCGCGCCGGCCGCATCGAGCAGGAAGCTGCTGCGGCGGTATTGCGCCGTGCCGCTGGCCGCGCCGACCAGTGAGCCGATCAGCCCGCGCGCCAGCTCGGGCACGAACAGCACCGGCGCGCGCCGCGTCGACAGCCGGCCCGCGCCGAGCCGGCGCAGCGCCCGCTCAGCGGCGCGGCGACCGACGTCAGCGGGATCCTCGAGCTGCCGCCAGTCACGCGCGGTCGTGTACCAGTAGTCGCGCTGCAGGTCGTCGCCGGCCTGGCCGAGCAGGACGCAGCTCATGCTGTGCACGCTCGACGGGTAGCCGCCGAGAAAACCGTGGCTGTTGCCGAGCACGCGATGCTGTCGCTGGGTGCTGACCGTGGCACCCTCGGAATTCGTGATCCGCGGATCGCAGGCGCGCCCGGCGGCTTCGCAGGCCTGCGCCAGCTCGATCGCCGCCGGTGCGTCCAGCTCCCAGGGATGGTACAGATCGAGGTCCGGCCAGTCGCAGGCCAGCAGCGCCGCGTCCGGCAGGCCAGCGAATTCGTCGGGTTCGGTGAAGCGTGCGATCGACAGCGCCTTGGCAACGGTCTCGGCGATCGCCTCGGCGGCGAGGTTGGCCGTGCTCGCCGAACCCTTGCGGCCATCGCGGTAGACGGTGATGCCGAGCCCGCGATCCCGCTGGTACTCGAGCGATTCGACCTCACCGAGGCGCACGGTGACCGCCAGGCCGGTGCTGACGCTGACGCCGGCCTCGGCCTGGGCCGCGCCTCCCTGGCGGGCCAGCGCCAGAGCCTGGGCGACGTACCGCTCCAGCTCCTGGGCATTGGGTTCGGTGACTGCCGGCATCGGACCTGCTCCGTGGCAACGACTGAAATTGTACCGGGCCGCGCCGGCGCGGACCTGCATGCTAGCATTCGGCGCATGCGCCGCCGCCAGATCGCAGGAGAACCACCGCCGCCGTCGAAGGGCGAACTGCGGCGCCAGGCGCTCGCGGTGCAGGAGCTCGGTGACCGGCTGATCGCCGTGCCCGCAGCGGTGCTGGCCACCATGGCACTGCCGGAGCAGTTGCGCGAAGCGATTGAGGCGGCCCGGCGGATCAGCAGCCACGGCGCGCTGCTGCGGCAACGGCGCTTCGTCGCCCGCCTGCTGCGTGACCTCGATACCGCGCCGCTGCAGCAGGCCCTGGCCGGCACCGACGCGTGCGCGCGCGCCGAAGCGTCGCGCTTCCGCCGGGCCGAGCGCTGGCGCGACCGTTTGCTCGCCGACGGCCCGCCCGCTATTGCCGCCTTGCTGTTGACCTGCCCCGGCGCCGGCCGGGACGAGCTGACGGCGCTCGTCGACCGCGCGCTGGCTGAGCGCGCCGGGCACGGCGCCGCCGGTGCTGCGCGCGCGCTGTTCCGCTGGCTGCGCGAGCAGCTCGACCGCGAACCGCCCGCCACGCTGGCCGCGACGGCCCCGCATGATAAGATTCCGCCATGAACGCGCCAGCGCTTGTCGGCATCCTCATGGGCTCATCGTCGGACTGGCCGACGATGCGCCATACGGCGGAGCTGCTGACTTCCCTCGGCGTGCCGTCCGAGGCGCGGGTTCTGTCGGCCCATCGCACTCCCGACCAGGCACTCGATTACGCCGCGACCGCCGCCAGCCGCGGCATCGAGGTGCTGATCGCCGGCGCTGGCGGCGCGGCACACCTGGCCGGCGTCATCGCCGCCAAGACCATCCTGCCGGTCATCGGCGTGCCGATGCAGTCGCCAGCGCTCAACGGGATCGATTCGCTGCTCTCGATCGTGCAGATGCCCGCCGGCATCCCGGTCGCGACCGTGGCGATCGGCGTGCCCGGGGCCAAGAACGCCGCACTGCTGGCCACCGCCATCCTGGCCGGCCGCTACCCGCGCTACGCGGACGCGCTGCGCGCCTTTCGCGAGCGCCAGACGGCGGCAGTGCTGGCCCAACCGGATCCCGCCAGCGGCTGATCCGCGCCGCGCGGCCGAGGGGGAAGATCGGCACGATGTATCTGGAGCACTTCCAGCTTACCGAACTGCCGTTCCGGCTGAGCCCGGATCCGGCTTTCCTGTATCTGTCGAAGAACCATGCGCGCGCCAAGGCGTACATGGAATCGACAATCTGGTTCACCGACGGCTTCGTCATCATCACCGGCGAGATCGGCTCGGGCAAGACTACGTTGATCGAAACCTTCCTGCGCGAACTGGAGAAGGATGTCGTCGTCGCGCAGGTAGCGCAGACCCAGGTATCGCCGATCGAGTTTCTGCAGGCGGTGCTGGTGCAATTCGGCTTTGCGCCGTTCAAGATGCGCAAGGCTGAACTGATCGCGACGCTGAACCAGTTCCTGATCGAGCAGTACGCGGCCGGACGCAAGGTGCTGCTGATCGTCGACGAGGCGCAGAACCTGTCGAACCGGGTGCTCGAGGAGATCCGGATGCTGTCGGGTGTCGAGACGACCCGCGACAAGGTGCTGCGCATCATTCTCGCCGGTCAGCCCGAATTGAACGCCAAGCTCGACAGCGACGAGCTGGTGCAGCTCCTGCAGCGGGTCCGGCTGCGCTTCCACCTGACGGCGCTGTCGCCCGAGGACACACGCGCCTACGTGCTGCACCGGCTCGAAGTCGCCGGCTCGCACGGGCGCGAGCTGTTCGCCGCGGAGACCTTCCCGGTGATCTACCGCTACACCGGTGGCGTGCCGCGCCTGATCAATACGCTGTGCGACACGGCGCTGCTGGGCGCCTATGCGCTCGGGCACGACACGATCGGCCTGACCGAGCTGCGGGCCGCGATCGACGAGCTGCAGTGGGTCGAGTTCGCGGCCCGCACCAACCGCATGCTCGCCGCAGTGACGGCACCGACCACGCTCGGCGTGACCGACGAGGTCATGGCCCGCCTGGTGATCGCGCACGACGGCGCGCGCGTCGGCGAGCGGGCGCTGCGCTGCGGCCGGCTGATCATCGGCCGCACGCCGGACAACGACCTGCAGGTCGACAGCCGCTTTGTCAGCCGGCACCACTGCCAGATCATCACGACGCCGGAAGGCAGCGTGCTCGAGGACCTGAACAGCACGAACGGTGTGTACGTGAAGTCGAAGCGCGTGCGCCGCCATCATCTGAACGACGGCGACGTCATCGTGCTGGGCAAGCACGAGATCATGTACCTCGACGAGCGCGCCGCGCGCCGGCGCGCCCCGGCCGGCGCCGCGCCGCACGCCACCGACGACGACCCGGACCCGGCACCCGCGGACGACGAACCCGCCGACGCGCCCGCCGCGGCTGCATCGACTGGCGACTGACGCGACCACCCGCTGCAGCCACGCGGCCAGGGGCGCTGTGGGTCTGCTGCAGTCAGGCGGGCTCGGGTCTGGGACCCTCGCGCGCTTCAGCAAGCCGGGCTCGGGGCCGGGACAATCACTCGCTCGCGCGCGCCCGATTTACGCGCTCGCTCGCGACGTCCCAGCCCCCTGCCCGCTGCGATGCCGCAGGCGAGACCACCGCATCACACGGCGCCGGCGAGGCGGACGGGGTCCCGCGAGCGAACTCGTAAAGATCGGCTCGAGTTTGCGAGCGGGACCCCGGCAGCCGAACAGGCGCCGCGGACACGACCTGAACCTGGCGCTCGACGGGTTCCAGCGGGGTGGAGAGCCGGGACCCATCGCTCGTCACTGCCACGCGGGCTGCGGGCCGGGACAATCACTCGCTCGCGACGTCCCGGCCCCCAGCCCGCTGTGATGCCGCGGGCGAGACACCACCGCATCACACGGCGCCGGCGAGGCGGACGGGGCCCGCGAGCGAACTCGTAAAGATCGGCTCGAGTTTGCGAGCGGGACCCCGGCCGCTGAACCGGCGCTGCGGCGCCGGTCTGGCGGCCGCGCGCGGTCAGTCGTCGTCGAACTCGCCGCCGTAACGGCGCATCTGGATGCGATAGTCGCGCCGCTTCAGCACCAGCACGAGGCCGATCACGATCAGCAGGACGCCGGGCAGCGCCAGCAGCTCGGTCCACGCCGCGGTACGCCACAGAAAGGAGGCGAGCAGCGCGCCGAAGCCGCCGGCCACGTACACGTACGGCAGCGCTTCGTACACCGGTCGCGACAGGCGCATGCGCCGCACCTCAGCCCGTACCGCCGACGGTCAGCGCATCGATGCGCAGCGTGGGCTGGCCGACACCGACCGGCACCGTCTGGCCGTCCTTGCCGCAGCTACCGATGCCGTCGTCGAGTTTCAGGTCAGTGCCGACCATGCTGACCCGCGTCAGCACGTCCGGGCCGTTGCCGACCAGCGTCGCACCCTTGACCGGTGCGGTGATCCTGCCGTCCTCGATCAGGTAGGCTTCGCTCGCCGAGAACACGAACTTGCCCGAAGTGATGTCCACCTGGCCGCCACCGAAATTGACGGCGTACAGGCCGCGCTGCACCGAGCGGATGATTTCCTCCGGTGCGTGCGGACCGGGCAGCATGTAGGTGTTGGTCATGCGCGGCAGCGTCGGATGCGCGAACGACTCGCGCCGCCCGTTGCCGGTCGGCTGCTGGCGCATCAGCCGCGCGTTCAGCCGGTCCTGCAGATAGCCGCGCAGCACGCCGTTCTCGATCAGCGTCGTGCAGGCCGTCGGCGTGCCCTCGTCGTCGACGTTCAGCGACCCGCGCCGGCCCGGCAGCGTGCCGTCGTCGACGACCGTGCACAGCGGCGAAGCAACCCGCTCGCCGATGCGGTTGGTGAACGCCGACGTGCCGCGCCGGTTGAAGTCGCCCTCGAGCCCGTGACCGATCGCCTCGTGCAGCAGCACGCCCGGCCAGCCCGCGCCGAGCACGACCGGCATCGTTCCGGCCGGCGCCGGTACCGCCTCGAGGTTGACGGTGGCCTGCCGCACCGCCTCGCGGACCAGCCGCTGCGGTGCGTCCTCCTGCAGCAGCGCTGCAAGCGAGCGGCGGCCACCCATGCCGGCGTAGCCCTGCTCGCGGCGGCCGGCGTGCTCGACGATCACCGACACGTTCATGCGCACGAGCGGGCGCACGTCCGCGGCCAGTGTGCCGTCGCTGGCCGCAATCAGCACGATCTCGTGTGCGGCCGCCAGGCTGGCGACCACCTGCGTGACGCGCGGATCGGCAGCGCGCGCGGCGCGATCGACCGCGGCGAGCGCCGCGACCTTGTCCCCGTCGGCCAGCGTCGGGATCGGATCGTCCGGCAGATACAGGCGATGGCCGCTGACCGCGCGCCAGGCCAGCACCGGCGCCTGGCCGCCGCCGCGCGCGATCGCGCGCGCGGCCCGCGCCACCTCGATGAGTGCGGCCGGAACGATCTCGTCGGAATAGGCGAAGCCGGTGCGCTCGCCGGCCATCGCGCGCACGCCGACGCCCTGTTCGATCCCGTGCGTGCCCTCCTTGACGAGGCCGTCCTCCAGCGACCAGTGCTCCTCGCGGGCAAGCTGGAAATACAGGTCGCCGTTGTCCACCGCGGCACCGAGCAGCGTGCCGAGCGCGCGCTCGAGTCGCGTTTCGTCGAGACCGGATGGCGCGAGGATCAGGCTGCGCGCGAGCTCGAGCGGGTCGGCGAACGATGGCGCGGCGTGCAGGTTCATGTCAGATCCAGCGTCCGGTGGGCCAGGGCCGGGAACTCCCGGCGCGTAGTCGCCTGTCCGTCCCGATCGAGCGCCGCCAGCACGACGCCGCTGCCGCGCGGCAACCGCCGCAGCACGCGCCCCCAGTAGTCGGCGACCAGGCTGTCGCCGTAGGTCTCACGGCCGTTGTCGTGGAACCCGGCCTGCGCGGCGGCGACGACGAAGGCCAGGTTCTCGATCGCGCGCGCCCGCAGCAGGACTTCCCAGTGCGCCCGGCCGGTCGGACCGGTGAACGCGGCTGGCACGCTGAACAGCTCCGCGCCCGCCGTCACCATCCGCCGGTACAACTCCGGAAAGCGCAGATCGTAGCACACGCTCAGACCGAGCCGGCCGGCGGGCGTAGCGACGACGATCACGCGCTCGCCGGGGCGCGCATTCTCCGACTCGCGGTAGGCTTCCTGTCGTCCGGGCAGGTCGACGTCGAACAGATGGATCTTGTCGTAGCGCGCGACGCGCCGGCCGGCCGCGTCAAACACCAGGCAGGCATTCGCCGGCCGCGGATCGCCCGGCACGCTGAGCGGCAGCGTCCCGCCGACGATCCACAGGCCGAGTTCACGCGCAGCGTTCGCGAGCGCGATCTGCACCGGGCCGTCACCATCGGCCTCGGCCACGGCGCGGCGCTCGGCCTCGCTGCGACCCATGAACGAGAAGTTCTCCGGCAGTACGGCGAGACACGCACCGCCGGCCCGTGCCTGCTCGAGCAGCCGGCGCGCGCTCGCCAGGTTGCGGTCACGATCGGCCACCGAGGTCATCTGTACTGCCGCGACCACCGCCCCGCTCATCGCGCCTCCCGCCGTTCAGCCGGAACCGGGCCCGGCCTGCCGGGTCTCCTTCAGCTCCCGCGCATCGATGCGGCGCACCTGCGGCTCGTCCCAGGTGCCGGTGATGCGATAGTAACCGCGCGTCGCGCCCTGCAGCGGTTCCTTGAAGATCCGGGAGAACAGCAGCAGCGCCGCACCGACCGCCGGTCCGCCGGCGAGCGCACCGGCGACACCGAGCGATGCGCCGACCTGTCCGGTCACGACCGCGGTCTGGTCGTAGGTCTGGTGCCGCAGGCTGGTGATGCCGGCGATGCCGATCTCGGCCGAGGACCCGCGCAGCACGAGATCGTCGGTCGTGGCCTCGCCGCTCCTGAGCTGGAACGTGCCGCGCAGCGTGTCGAACGACAGTCCTTCGCCGGTCAGGTCACCGAAGTCGAGGGCCAGACGTCGCGGCAGGTGCGCGATACTCATCAACCCGAGAATCCGGCCGGCGCCCGGCTCGACCGAGATCAGCCGGCCATCCGCGGCTGACAGCTCGAGCTGTCCCGACACTCGCTCGATGGCGTTGCTCTCGGGCGGCCCGGGCCACCAGACGCTGGCGACGACCCGGCCCTTGCGCCCGGCTACGGCCGGGCCGAACTGCATCGCCTCGAGGACGCCCTGCACGTTGTCGCTGTCCGCCTCGAATTCGAGCGTGCAGCGCTGGGCTCCATCCTGCACCAGCCAGCTCCCGTGGCCGGTGGCCGTGTAGGCTGCGTGCCGGATCGTGAAGCGGTTGAGCGTCAGACCGGCGGTCCCGCGCGCCAGCTCGGCCTGCACGTGGCCGAAATCGCGGCCGAGATGGCGCAGCTCGCGAACATCGATGCGGATCGACGGCAGCGCGCGCGGATCCGGTTCTGCGCCCGGCGGTCGGATCGGTTCGCCAAGCTGCAGGCGCTCGAGGTCGAGCGTCATCGGCACATCGCCCGGCAACACCTGTGGAATCATCACGCGACCGCTGACTTCGTCGGCGACCACGTCCGCCTGCCAGGCGCGGCTGACCGATTGCAGCCGGCCGGTGAAATTCGTGAATCCGTAACCGAGCGCCTCGAACTTCCGGATCATCAGGTTGCCGCCGGCGAACCAGGCGTGCAGCGGATGCTGCGCCGGCTCGTCCCAGCGCAGGTCGAGGACGTCGCTGAGACTGGCCTCATCGAGCCGGCCGGCGAGCCACAGTCCGCGCGCATCGGGCAGCGCCCCCGGGGCCGCACCACCGAACACGACGAGACCCCGCTCGATCGGCGGATCTTCCGGGCGTTGTCGCCACAACAGCAATGCGTGCACGTCGCGACCGAGGCGCGCCTCGACGCGTGGTGCGCTGTCGCTGCCGAAATCCAGGTCCACGACCAGCGGCCGTGCTGTGTCCGCGGCCTTGGCGAAGGGCGCCGGCAGCGCGGAGGCCAGCCCGTGCAGCTCGCTGGTCACGTGCAGCCGTCCGCTGGCCGGGACCTTGCGGTCGGCAGGCCGGCGGATCGAGAGCTGGCCCTGCCACTCGGCGCTGCCGGCGAGGCCGGCGTTGACCGGCAGGTGCGCGGCGGGACGCAGCGCCTCGGCCGTGAACTGCCCGTGGGCATCGACGACGGTCTGCAGCCGGCCGCCGTCTTCCTGGCGGGTCGTGACACGCAGGCTCACCGGACCGCCAAGCAGCGAACCCGCGAGTTCCGGGGCCTCGATCTCGCGGTCGCGCAGCCAGAACCTCCCGGTGAGATTCTCGAGTGCGACCGGTTGACCGGCGTGCTGCAGCGTAACCCCGGCAAGATCCGCGACCACACTGACCGTTCGCCGCTCGCGGTCGCGGGCCGGCAGAAACATCGCGTACTCGCCGCTGAACGGGCCGCGGCCGGACAGGCCGGCGAACAGCGGACCGAGGTCCGCGGCCAGCGGACTCTGCTGCAGCAGCTTGATCGCGCGGCCGGCGTCGCCCGCCCCGCTGACGCGGATGCCGAACACTGCATCGCGCAGGTCGGAGCTGGCGACCTCCGCGCGTCGGATCGAGAGGCCCGCGACGGTTCCCTGCGTCGCGGTCACCGTCATCGCCGGGCCGTCGAATGCGACCTCGGCCGCAAGGTTGTACGCCTCCGGCCAGCCGGTCGCATAGAGCAGCCGGCCACCGGTGATCTGCCCGCTCGCATGGAACTCGCCCTCGCCCTGGCGATACGGGAAACCGCGCCCCGGGCCGGTGACCGCGACGCTGCCGGATGCCCGGCCACCGCGCAGCGCGGCGTCGATCCACGCGATCGAACCGGGCTTCAGCCGGTCGATCGGCAGGAAGCGCCAGACCTCGGTCAGATCGGCATCGGTAACGGTCGCGGACAGGTCGAGCAGCGGTACCTCGCCGGGCCGCAGCAGCACGCGCAGCCGCCCGCCGGCGCGGCCGTAGCCGGTATCGAGTTCCGCGTCATCCAGCCACAGGCGCACGCCGTCGACGCCACGCTGCCATTCGAGCCGGCCGTTGGCCGTGCGCAGGTCGGCAGGGGCCCGCCATTTCAGCGGCCAGACCACTGCGCCGTCGCGCGTCGCGATCTGCACGATGCCGCCGGCACCGCGTCCCTCGATCGAACCATCGAGGCCGTGCAGGCCCGGGATCCGCCCATTCGGCTCGGAGCCGAGATCGCTGAAGCGCGCCTGACCGGTGATGTCGGGCAGCCGCCCCGGCCCGGCATCATCGACCGTGAAATCGAGACCCGCGAGCTCGCCACGCGGCGCCAGCGCAACCACCAGGTCGCGCGCCGTGCCCGGCGGAGCGAGCGTGGCCAGCGCCACGAGGTTCTCAATGCGCAGATAGTCCGCCCGCAGCGACGCGCTGCGCAGGCGGCCATCGCGCACCGTGAGTCGGGCCGCGAGCCGGGTCGGCTTCCACGGCGCCGCGGCCCGCGACAGTTCGAGCCCGCTGGCTTCGACCGACAGCTCGCCCGCTGCGCGCTGCAGCCGCAGGTCGCCGGCGACCCGGGTGAATTCGGCTCCCGTGTGCAGGCGCAGGTCGGCGAGGCGCGGCTGCACGCGCAACGCACGGATATTCCGCCCGACCCCCTCGGCCGCGACCTCGAGCGAGCCGTGGCCTGCGCGTGGTACCGGATAGCCGGCCGGCAGCAGCGCCGCCCACTGAGCCAGATCCAGTTCCCGGGCCGCGATCCGTCCTTGCCAGCGCAGCGTCGCCGGGTCCGCGAGTTCACCGCGGACCCCGGCCTCGAAGGCCACGCTGGCGCCGAGGTGGCGCGGCAGTTCGATGCGACCATCGAGCGTGACCTCGTCACCGGAGCGCTCGAGCGCCAGGTGCACGCCGGTCAGCTCGAACTGGCCCTGCCCGGCGCGCAGATCGAGTACCGCGAGCGTCGCATCGCGCACGACGAACAATCCGCGCGGCAGCCGCTCGAGCGTCATCGCCTGGCTGCCCTCGCGTTCGGGCGAGCGGCGCAGGGACTCCTGCCCGACCAGGCGGACCGCGCCGTCCGCGTAGATCACGAAATGCAGCCGTGCCTGCACGAGCATGAAGCGCCCGACCTCGAGCCGCCGGTGCAGCAGCGAGCGGAACACCGCCAGGCTGACCCGGCCGGACGCGGCGCTGATCAGCGGCTCTTCGCCGCTCGCCGGCAGGACGCGCGCGCCACGGAACGCGATCTCCGGTCCATAACGACCCACCCGCGCGTACAGCGAATCGAACCGGACACGCAGCCCGGTGGCCTCACGCAACTGCTCGACCAGGCGCTGTTCATAGCCCGGCAGCAGGTCGATCGCCAGCCGGAAGGCGCCGAGCCCGAGGGCCAGCAATAGCGCGGCGGCCGCGCACGCCGCCGCCAGATAGCGCCAGACGCGCTTCAGCGCCCGCATGCCCGCCATTGCCATGACCTACACCAGCACCACGTCGAACTGCTCCTCCGCATATTGCGCCTCGGCCTGCAGCCGGAGCGGACGGCCGACGGCGATTTCCAGCTCCGCCAACGCCGCCGCCTCCTCGTCCAGCAGCAGCTCGATGACGTCCCGGTGCGCCAGCACCAGCAGCTCCTGGAAATCGAACTGGCCCGCCTGGCGCAGCACTTCCCGGAAGATCTGGTACGCGATCGTCTCGGGAGTCTTGACGAACCCGCGCGAGCCACAGCTTGGACAGGGCCGGCACAACTGGTGTTCCAGGCTCTCGCGAGTCCGCTTGCGGGTCATCTCGACCAGGCCCAGCGGCGACACCGCCGACACCTGCGGCCGCGAATGATCACCGGCCAGCGCCGTCTCGAGCGCGGCCAGTACCTGCTGCCGGTGGCCGGGCTCGTGCATGTCGATGAAGTCCACGATGATGATGCCGCCGAGGTTGCGCAGCCGAAGCTGGCGCGCGATCGCGACTGCCGCCTCGAGATTGGTCCGGTAGGCGGTGTCCTCGAGGTTGCGGTGACCGACGTAGCCGCCGGTATTGACGTCGATCGTGGTCAGGGCCTCGGTCTGGTCGAACACCAGGTGGCCGCCGGACTTCAGCGGCACTTTGCGCTCGAGCGCCCGCTCGATCTCGTCCTCAATGCCGTACAGGTCGAAGATCGGGCGCCGGCCGTCGTACAGCGCGATCCGGTCACCCAGCACCGGCATGAAGGTCCGCGTGAACTCGAGCATCCGCGCATGCATCGCCGGTGCGTCCACCAGCACCCGCTCGATCTGCGGCGCGAGCAGGTCGCGCAGCAGTTTCAGCGGCAGCGGCAGGTCCTCGTGGACGAGCGCGCCGGGCGCGGCGCCGCGCCCGCGTTCCTGCACGATTTCCCAGACCCGGGTCAGGAACAGCAGGTCGGCGTGCAGGGCCTCGACCGACGCTCCCTCGGCGACCGTCCGCACGATCCAGCCGCCGCCGGAGCCGGTGGCGGCGAAGTCCTGCAGGATGCCGCGCAGGCGCTCACGCTCGGCCGCCTCGGCGATCCGCGCCGAGACCCCGACCCCGCTGCCCTGCGGCATGAACACGAGAAAGCGCGACGGCAGCGACACGTACGTCGACAGCCGCGCACCCTTGGTGCCGAGCGGATCCTTGAGTACCTGCACCAGCAGCTCATCGCCCTCGCGCAGCAGTGCCTGGATCGGCGGCGCCGCGCGCGCGTCAATCGCGCCGGCGCTGTCCCCGGCTGGCGCCGCGATGTCGGCGGCATGCAGGAAGGCATTGCGCTCCAGGCCGATGTCGACGAACGCGGCCTGCATGCCGGGCAGCACCCGTGACACGCGCCCGCGGTACAGGTTGCCGGTCAGCCCGCGGCGGTTGGCGCGCTCGAGGAACAGTTCCTGCACGATGCCGTGCTCAACCAGCGCGGCGCGTGACTCGCGCGGGGTCACGTTGACGAGGATCTCGGTAGTCACGGGCTCGTGCTCCAGCGCCGCACGCCAGCCCCGTCGAGCAGTGCCGCGGTCTCGTACAGGGGCAGGCCCATGACGCCCGAGTAGCTGCCCTCGAGGCGCTCGACGAACACCGCAGCGAAGCCCTGGATCGCGTAGCCGCCAGCCTTGCCCGCCGGCTCGCCGGTGGCCCAGTAGCGGCGACACTCGTCCGCGGTGATCGGCCGGAACCAGACGCGGCTGACCGACAGCGCCGTGCTCACGCGGCCCGGACACTCGACGGCAACGGCCGTAAACACCTCGTGGCAGCGTCCGGCCAGCGCGCCGAGGATCCGCACCGCGTCGGCCTCGTCAACGGGCTTGCCGAACAACTCGCCGCCGAGCGCCACCGCCGTATCCGCCGCAAGCACTGGCAGGTCCGCGCAGGCGCCGGCCCGGGCCTTGGCCCGCGCCAGGCGCAGCACATGCTCAGCCGGGGTTTCCGGCGGCAATCGGGTTTCGTCCACATCCACCGCCGCGACCGCATGCGCCACGCCGATCTGACGCAGCAGCAGGCTGCGGCGAGGAGAAGCGGACGCCAGCCGGATCGAGTCGTAACTCATTGAACGGGCGGTAAGTTAGCAGCTTGTCCGCAAACCTTCACGCGCGATGATACGGATGCCCCCGGAGCAGGCTCGCCGCGCGGTAGAGCTGCTCGGCGACGACCACGCGGGCGAGGCCGTGCGGCAGTGTCAGCGGCGACAGCGACCAGCGCTCGTCGGCCCGCGCGAGCACCTCGGGGCCGAGGCCATCGGGGCCGCCGATCAGCAGCGCCAGATCGGATCCGGCGGCCAGGCGCCGCCCGAGCCAGCGCGCCAGATCCGGTGTGGACCAGGCCCGCCCGCCGACCTCCAGGGCAACGACGTAATCGCCGCGGCGGATCGCCTCGAGCATGAGCCGGGCCTCGGCCGCGACCGCCCGTGCGGCGCTGCCGGCCGCGCGGCCGCGAGCCACCGGGATTTCCACCAGTTCGAGTCGCAGCTCCGCAGCGAGGCGGCCGGCGTAGTCGGCATAGCCCTCGCGGACCCAGGCCGGCTGGCGCGTACCGGCCGCGAGCAGCCGGACGCGCATCGCCACTCAGGCCGGGACCGGCCCGGCCCGGCCCGGGCGCACTTCCCAGAGCTTTTCCAGGCCGTAGTACTCGCGGATCCGCGGCAGCATCACGTGCACGATCAGATCGCGCAGGTCGACGAGCACCCACTCGCCCTCGCGCTCGCCCTCGACGCCGCTGGGCCGGTGGCCGGCGCCGCGGCAGCGTTCGATCAGGCGATCGGCGATCGAGCGCACGTGACGGTCGGAGGTGCCGGTCGCGATGATCATCGTGTCGGTGACATCGGTGAGCTTGCGCACATCGATGACCTTGACGTTGACCGCCTTCATGTCGCCGAGCGCGGCAACGGCAATATCGGTCAGCGAGGGAGCGGGCGACTTCTTCTGGCGAGGGGCGGCAGCCCGGGGACGGCTGGCGGCGGTGGTGGCGGAGCGGCGGCGGGACTTCGGCGCTGGGGTGGCGGTCATTCCTCGGCTTCAGGTGGCCGGGCGTAGCTGCCCGTGGCGAGGATGATCCTACGCACGGCCTCGGGCATCAAGTAGCGCGGATCACGCCCGGCGGCGACGACGGCGCGGACCGCGCTCGAGGACACATCGAGCCGGGTACCCTCGTGCAGCCAGACGCGGCCAGCCGGCGCGCGAGCAAATTCCCGCGGTGTGCCGGCGCGCCGTTCGCGCAGCAGCCTGGCCGGCAGACCGGTGCGCGGCAGACGCGCTCCCGGGCGGCGCGCAACGACCAGGTGCGCGAGCCCGATCAGCTCGTCCGCGCGGTGCCAGGTCGCGAGCCCGGCGAAAGCGTCGAGGCCGACGATCAGCACGAGCGGCCGGGCGCCGTGCCCGGCCCGCAGCTCCTCGAGCGTCGGCACGGTCCACGACGGGCCTGCGCGCCGCAGCTCGCGCTCATCGATGCGGAAGCGCGCATCGTCGGCCAGCGCCGCGCGCAGCATCGCGAGGCGCGTTGCGGCGTCCGCCCGGGGCGGCCGCCGGTGCGGCGGATCACCGGCCGGCACGAAGACGACAGCCTCGAGGTCGAGCACCTCGGTGATCTCGTGCGCCGTGCGCAAGTGCCCGTAGTGGATCGGGTCGAACATCCCGCCGAAGATGCCGAGCGGGCGCATCGGCTTCAGGCCGCCGGTAGCGCGGGCAACGCCAGGCCCGCCAGCGTGGCGACCAGGCCCTCGAGCCCGGACCACACATCGCCGCGGCCGAAACCCTTGATCTGGCGGTCGACGGCTCCGGCCCGGCGGAACAGTGGCGAGAGCGGCTGGCCCTGGCTGCGCCGGACCGCCTGCTCGATGAGTTCCGCCCGCCGCGCGGCCAGGCCGCCGCCGGCGGCG
>VGVB01000042.1 GCA_016882265.1 Gammaproteobacteria bacterium | reverse complement strand
TGCCAGCACCTTCGCTGACCTCAAAACCACTGCGCGCAATCGGCTGTGCTCCATGCAACGCCGCCCGAGCCTGATCCGCGCCTTCTGGCAACAGGCTGAACTGCCATTGTGAAACTGTCAGGCATTTATGCAAGGCTCAATAAGGTCGCAATTTGCGACCATAGAAACCGGGCGGGGACATCACTCAAAGTATCCACCCCTGGCCTTCACCGAGCATGGCGCAATCATGAATGCGGCGCTGGCGCGCAAGTTGGCCGACCTCGAACGATCAACCTGACGATCGGCTGGTTGCCGCGGCAGCAATCGGTGATCCCCGTCAAGAATCCGCGCGCGGCTCCGGTGTTATGTCCGGATCGGGTGGACAGGCCATGCACGTCTCCCGACGCTCCGCCTTCCTATGAAGAAGACCAACCGCCTGCACCTGTTCCACCCCTTCCTGCTCCTGCTCGGTTGGCTCGCGCTGGGCGCAGCGCCGGCACTGGCCGGCGATCCGCCGGCTGAGATCCTGATCCGCCGCGGTGCCGTTGCCGATCACGAGCTGCCGCCACAGGCGGCGCGCGGCAGCGGCATCGCTGGCGACCTGAACGCGGCGGCGCTCTCCGCGCTGCGGCTGCGGCTCGATCTGGCCGATGGGCGCGTGCTGGTGGCCGAGCGGCAGCGCGAGCTGCGCGATGCGCGGCGCGGCGAGGCCTGGGTCGGAGCGTTCCAGCACGCGCCGGGCAGCCTGCTGGTGCTCAGCCGCTGGCAGGGCGCGGTCACCGGTTTCTTCCACGAAGGCGCTGACGTCTACGAAATCGCACCGGGCCGCGGCGGGCGGCATCTGCTGTACCGCGTTGATGAGTCGCGGCTGCCGCCGGTCGGTCCGCTGCAGTTCCCGCCGCCGGATGCCTTCGCGGGCGACGACGGCGGCACGGTCCCCGATGCCACCGCCACCGCCGGCGGCGACGGCATCGTGCAGGACCTTCTGGTCCTGTACACACCGGCTGCGCGCACGCGCTACCAGAGCTCGGGCGGCGTCGAATCACGCATCGTGTCGGCCATCGCCGCCGCGAACCAGGCCTATGCGAACAGCGGCCTCGCGCTGAGCCTGAACCTCGTGCACATGGCCGAGACGCAGTACGTCGAGACCGGCGACATGAGTCAGGCGCTGTCGGCGCTGCGCCAGAACGGCGACGGCGTCATGGACGAGGCACACGCGCTGCGCGACCAGTATGGCGCCGATCTGGTCGCGCTGGTCGACGAGGATGGCAACTACTGCGGCATCGGTTACGTGATGACCTCGGTCAGCACCAGCTTCGCCGGCTACGCTTTCAGCGTGACCGCGTCGAACTGCCTGTCCGGTCAGACGCTGGCGCACGAAGTCGGTCATAACCAGGGCAACATGCACAACCGCGAGGATTCCAGCAATGCCGGCGCCTATCCGTACTCGTACGGTTACCGCCGCTGTGTCACCGACGGCACTGGTTTCCGCACGGTCATGTCCTATAGCTGCACCGGCGCCCCGCGCGTCAATTATTTCGCCAATCCGAACGTCTATTACAACGGTTACGCGACCGGCATCTCCTACGAACTCGACCCGGCCAATTCGGCCGAGGCCGCGCGCTCGATGGGCAACACCGCGGCGACCGTCGCCGCGTTCCGTCAGGGCGCTGCGACCGAGGTGCCGGTCGCACCATCAGCGCTGGCGGCAACGCCGGTCTCGGCCGCGCGCGTGGATCTGCAATGGAGTGACAACTCCAGTACCGAGACCGGATTCATCGTCGAACGCTCGGGCAACGGCGTGGACTACAGCCAGATCGCCGCGCTCGGTGCCAACGTGACCGGCTACAGCGACAACGGCGTTACGGCGCTGACGAACTACTGGTACCGGGTGCGCGCGTGGAATTCGGTCGGCAACTCGGCGCCCTCGAATGTCGCGACGGTGACGACTCCGGACCTGCCGCCCGCGGCGCCGGCCAACGTGACCGCGGCGGTCGCGGGCGCCCAGGTCACGGTCGGCTGGAGCGACCTGTCCGGCAACGAGACTCGCTTCGAGATCGGACGCGAGAGCTATAACTCAAAGAACCGGCGTTGGAGCAGCATGACCGTCGTCGGTACGGCCGCGGCGAACGCGACCTCGTGGGTCGAGAGCCCGGCCAGTGGTACGTACCGGTACAGCGTCCGCGCGGTCAATGGCGGCGGCTCATCGGCGTGGGTCGGGCCGTCGGCCGCGGTGACGGTGGCGGGCTCCGGCGGCGGCAAGGGCCGGAACAAGTAGCCCTCGCACCGGTGCATTTCTGGCCATAGACGCGCACTGATCGGCTCATCGCCGCCGGTGTCGCACGGCAGGCTGGCGCCATGGCCGTCCTGCCTGCCGTCGCATCACTGTGCGCCTCCGGGCGCACACGCGCGCTGCGCGAGCGGCTCGCCGCACTCGTGCACGGGCTGTTCCCGCCCACCTGCTACCTGTGCCTCGATCCGGGCCAGCCCCCGGCGCTGGATCTGTGCCTGGCCTGCGAGCAGGAACTGCCGTGGCTCGGCTGCTGCTGCGCCGTCTGCGCGATGCCGACCCCGCAGGCCGTCGAGCGCTGCGCGCGCTGTGACGCCGCGCCGCACCTGTTCGACGCGGCCTGCGTAGCCTGCCGTTACGAGTACCCGGTGATCGAACTGATCCACCGGATGAAGTACCGCGGTGAGCTGGCGCTCGCCCGGGTTCTCGGTACGGTGCTCGGACACCGGCTGGTCACGCGCGTCGGGCCACGGCCGGAGCTGGTGATCCCGGTGCCGCTGCACGTGGCCCGCGAGCGCGAGCGCGGCTTCAACCAGGCGCGCGAGCTGGCGCGCTATGCCGTGCGGGAGCTCGGCCTGCCGCTCGCCGACGGGCTGGTGCGCCGCCTGCGGGTCACGGCCGAACAGGCAGCGCTGCCGGCCGCTGAGCGCCAGGCCAACCTGCGCGGCGCCTTTGTCGCCGGAGCGGAAGTGGCCGGCCGGAACGTGGCGATCGTCGATGACGTGCTGACCACCGGTGCGACCGCCGACGCGCTGGCGGCCGCGCTCTTCGCCGCGGGTGCGCACCGGGTCGAGGTCTGGGCGGTGGCCCGAGCCATCGGCTACCCGCCGGCGCCAGCCGTTCAGTCGTACAGGTAGTCGAGCGCGAGGCCGATGAAGACGGCCATGCCGAAATAGTGATTGTTGAGGAAGGCGGCGAAGCAGCCGGCGCGCTCGCGCCGGCGGATCAGCCACTGCTGCCACAGGAAGAACAGCGCACCGGCGGCGAGGCCCGCCCGGTACCATGCGCCGCGTCCGGCTTCATCGCCGGCCAGCCACAGCGCCAGCAGCACCATGCCCTGCATGATGCCGATGATCACGCGGTCGGCGTCGCCGAACAGGATCGCCGTGGACTTGACCCCGATCTTCAGGTCCTCGTCGCGGTCGACCATCGCGTACATCGTGTCGTACAGCGCGGCCCACAGCACGACGGCGACGAACAGCAGCCAGGCGATCCGCGGCACGGCCCCGGTCTGGGCGGCGAAGGCCATTGGGATCGACCAGCCGAAGGCCACGCCCATGTAGAACTGCGGCACGTGCACGACGCGCTTGAGCCACGGATAGGTCACCGCGATCAAACCGCCCGCCGCCGCATACAACCGCGCCAGCGGCTCGAGCTGCAGCGCGAGCCACACCGCGATCAGTCCCAGGGCGACGAACACGCCGAGGGCTTCGGCCGGGGCGATGCGCCGTGCCGCCAGCGGCCGGTCGAGCGTGCGCTCGACGTGCGGGTCGAAATCGCGATCGGCGTAGTCGTTGATCGCGCACCCCGCCGAGCGCATGACGACGACTCCGGCGACGAAGATCAGCAGCAACCGCTCATCGGGATGGCCGGTGCCCGCGATCCACAGCGCCCACAGCGCCGGCCACAGCAGCAGCCAGATGCCGATCGGCCGGTGCAGGCGCACCAGCTCGGCGTATTCGCGCAGCGTCCGGCCGAGCGCCAGGCCCGAATGCCGGACCGCGGTCCGGGTCTGCCAGCGCGGCTTGTACTGCGGGTCGCGCGGCGGCCGGCGCGGCGGGGCCGGGCGCAGGGGTTCCTGTTGCTGGATCCGGGCGCTGGAGCGCATGGCCTATACCTTGCCGTAACGGCTGCCGGCGCCGATCCAGCGCCGCGTCAGCGGGGCAATGTTAGCTCGATGCGCGGCCAGCATCACGTCCGCCGCATCGCGCACGCGCGGCAGCAGGTCCGCGTCGCGCAGCAGATCGGCGACCCGGAGCTGCAGCAGCCCGGCCTGGCGCGTGCCGAGCAGCTCCCCGGGGCCGCGCAGCTCGAGGTCGCGGCGGGCGATTTCGAAACCGTCGTTGGTCGCGCGCATCACGCCGAGCCGCTCGCGCGCCAGCCGTGACAGCGGCGCGTGATACAGCAGCACGCAGGTGCTGACCTCGGCGCCGCGGCCGACCCGGCCGCGCAACTGGTGAAGCTGGGCGAGGCCCATGCGCTCGGCATTCTCGATGACCATCAGGCTCGCATTCGGCACATCCACGCCGACCTCGATGACCGTGGTGGCAACGAGCAGGCGGATCTCGCCGGCCCGGAACCGGGCCATGGTCGGTTCCTTCGCCGCGGCCGGCATGCGTCCGTGCACGAGACCGATGCTCAGTTCCGGCAGGGCCGCCGCCAGCGCCGCAGTGGTGTCCTCGGCGGCCTGGGCCTCGAGCAGCTCGGATTCCTCGATCAGTGGACAGACCCAGTAGGCCTGCCGCCCGGCCAGGCAGGCGCGACGGATCCGGGCGACGACGTCATTGCGCCGCGTGTCCGGCAACACGACCGTGCGTACCGGCGTCCGTCCGGGCGGCAGCTCGTCGATCACCGAAATGTCGAGATCGGCATAGGCGGTCATCGCCAGCGTCCGCGGGATCGGCGTGGCGGTCATGATGAGCTGGTGCGGCAGCCGGCCACCCGCCACACCCTTGTCACGCAGCGCGAGGCGTTGCTGCACGCCGAAGCGCTGTTGCTCGTCGACGATCACGAGCGCGAGGCGGGCAAAGCGGATGCGCTCCTGGAACAGCGCGTGCGTACCGATCACGAATGGGTGACTGCCGGCCGCGATTGCGGCGCCGGCGGCGTGGCGCGCGCGGCCGGTGAGCCGCGCGGTCAGCAGCAGCGTGTCGAGGCCGAGCGGCCGCAGCCAGTGCGAGAAATTGCGCGCGTGCTGTTCGGCCAGCAGTTCGGTCGGCGCCATCAGCGCGACCTGACAGCCGGCCTCGATGGCGGCGAGCGCCGCGTGCGCGGCGACCACGGTCTTGCCCGAGCCGACGTCGCCCTGCACCAGTCGCAGCATCGGGCGGCCGCCGGCCAGGTCGGTGTCGATCTCGCGGATGACGCGTTGCTGCGCCGCGGTCAGCGCGAATTCCAGTCCGGCGCGCAGGCGCGCGGCCAGCGCGCCGGGGACGCGGATCTCCCAACCCGGGTCGCGGCATACCTCCTCGCGCAGCACGCGCAGCGCAAGCTGCTGCGCGAGCAGTTCCTCGAAGGCGAGACGCCGCTGGGCCGGATGGCGGCCCGCCTGCAGCAGCCCGAGCTCGGCATCCGGCGGCGGCCGATGCAGGTATTCGAGCGCGGCACGCAGGTCCGGCAGCTCGCCGTCGCGCCACAGTCCGGGTGGCAGCCAGTCGACCAGCGGCTCCTGTGCCAGCGCGCCCAAGGCCTGCGCCGTCAGTACCCGCAGCCGGCCCTGCTGCACGCCCTCGGTCGCCGGGTACACGGGCGTCAGCGCGCCTTCGACGGCCTGTGCATCCGGGCAATCCGCCAGCCGGTATTCCGGATGCACCATTTCGGCGCCGAGCGGCCCGCGCCGGACCTCGCCGAAGCAGCGCAGCCGGGTGCCGCGCGTAAGCTGCTGCTGCTGCGCGGCGTTGAAGTGAAAGAAGCGCAGCGTCAGGAAGCCAGTGCCGTCGGCGAGGCGCAGCAGCAGCATGCGCCGGCCGCGGAACACGACCTCGGCGAGTTCGACCGTACCGGCGACCGCGGCGCGCATGCCGGCGCGGAGCGTGCCGATCGGCACGAGCCGCGTGCGGTCCTCGTAGCGGATCGGCAGCAGGAACAGCAGATCCTGGACGGTCTCGACGCCCAGCCGGGCGAGCCGCTGCGCCAGGGCGCGCCCGACGCCGCTCTGCGCCGTGACCGGCCTGGACTCGAGGCTCACGGCACCAGGATGCAGTCGACCTCGATCGCGGCACCGCGCGGCAGCGCGGCCACGCCGATCGTCACCCGGGCCGGATACGGCTCACGGAAATACTCGCTCATCACGCGGTTGACCGTGGCGAACTGCCCGAGATCGGTCAGATAGATGGTGACCCGCACGGCGCCCGCCAGGCTCGAGCCCGCAGCGCTGGCCACCGCGGCCAGGTTGTCGAACACGCGCCGTGCCTGGGCTTCGAAGTCCCCGCCGACCAGCTCGCCGGTGGCCGGATCGAGCGGAATCTGGCCGGACAGCCAGACCGCGCCGCCGGCGGCGACGGCCTGCGAATACGGGCCAATGGCCCGCGGGGCCTGTTCGGAATGAATGATACGGCGGCTCACGCAAGACTCCTTTCGACCTTGATGACATCCGGCATCGCGCGGATCTCGCGCATCAGCCGGCTGAGATGGGCATGATCGTGCACCTGTACCTCGAACAGCAGCGTCGACAGCTCGCCCTGCTGCGCATCGACGTTGACATGGCTGATATTGCTCTGTTCGGCCGCGATCCGGGTCGCGACCTCGGCGAGGATGCCGACGCGGTTGCGGGCTTCGACCCGCAGGCCGGCGCAGAACAGGCGCTGCTGGTCCTTCTGCCACACGGCCGGGATCCACTTGTCCGGCTGCTTGCCGAAGGCGGTGACGTTGGCGCACTTCTCGCGATGGATCACCACGCCGCGGCCGCTCGACAGGAACGCGACGATCGGATCGAACGGGATCGGGAAGCAGCAGCGGGCGTAACTGACCACCAGCCCCTCGGTGCCGGCGATCGCCAGCGGCTGCGGTGTGCCGCTGCCCTCCGGGTCGGTGCCGGCTGGCAGCAGGCGGCGCGCGATCAGCGGCGCGAAGCGCTCGCCGAGCCCGATCTTCTCGAGCAGCTCGCGGCCATCGCGCAGCGCCAGCGTCTGCGCGGCCCGGTCGAGGTGGCCCTCCGGCAGTGCGCGCAGCGAAAGCTGGAATTCCTCCAGCGCCTGATTCAGCATCCGCGCGCCGAGCTGGGCGGCTTCATTACGCTGCAGGCCGCGCAGGTACAGCCGGATGGCGGCCCGGGCCTTGGCGGTCACGACGAAGCCCGCCCAGGCCGGGTTCGGCTGTGCGCCCCTGGCGGTGACGATCTCGACCGTCTGCCCGTTGCGCAGCACGGTGCGCAGCGGCACCATGCGCCGGTCGATGCGGGCGGCGACGCAGCGCTGGCCGACGCCGGTGTGTACCGCATAGGCGAAGTCCACGCAGGTCGCGCCGCGCGGCAGGCGCATGATGTCGCCCTTCGGCGTGAACACGTAGACCTTGTCCGGGAACAGGTCCACCTTGACGCTCTCGAGCAGTTCCTCGGCCGAACCGGTCGCGCCTTCATGCAACTGCATGACGCCCTGCAGCCATTCGCGCGCGCGGGCCTGCTGCGCCTGGCCGTTGTGCTCGCCGCTCTTGTACTGCCAGTGCGCGGCGATGCCGGATTCGGCCATCCGGTGCATGTCCTCGGTGCGGATCTGCACCTCGATCGGCATGCTGTTCGGGCCGAACAGTGTCGTGTGCAGCGACTGATAGCCGTTGACGCGCGGAATCGCGATGTAGTCCTTGAACCGGCCCGGCATCGGCTTGTACAGGCCGTGCACGAGGCCGAGCACCCGGTAGCACTCGTCGATGCTGCCGACGACGATGCGCAGGCCGAACACGTCGATGACCTGGGCCAGCGGCAGCTTCTTGCGGCGCATCTTGGTGTAAGTGCTATACAGGTGCTTCTCGCGGGCCTCGACCTGGCCGCTGATGCTGGCATCGGCCAGCGCCTTGCGCAGCGCCTTGACGATCTTCGGCAGGAACTCGCGCTGGTTGCCGCGTGCGCGCCGCAGCTCCCGTTCGATCACCCGGTAGCGCTGCGGGTACAGCGTATGGAAGCCGAGGTCTTCGAGTTCCAGCTTCAGCGAGTGGATGCCGAGGCGGTTGGCGATCGGCGCATAGATATCGAGGGTCTCGCGGGCGATCGTGCGGCGCTTGGCGGGCGGCATTGCCTCCAGCGTGCGCATGTTGTGCGTGCGGTCGGCGAGCTTGACCATGATCACGCGGATGTCCCGCACCATCGCCAGGATCATCTTGCGGAAGCTCTCGGCCTGGGCCTCCTTGCGGCTCTTGAACTGGACCTGGTCGAGCTTGGTGACCCCGTCGACCAGATCCGCGACCTCGTCGCCGAAGCGTTCGCGGACCTCGACCGCGGAGGACGGCGTGTCCTCGACGACGTCGTGCAGCATCGCGGCGGTCAGGGTCGGACCGTCCATGTGCAGGTCGGCGAGGATGTCCGCCACGGCGATCGGGTGGGTGATATAGGCCTCGCCGGACTGGCGTTTCTGGCCGCGGTGCGCCGCCGCCGCGTAGTCATGCGCGGCGCGCACGCGCTCGGTCTCGGCGGCGGGGAGGTAGGCCTCGACCTTGGCTGTCAGTTGCGCGATGCCCGGGGCGCGCCTCTCGCCCGGCAGCAGCCCGAGGATGGAGGACGCATAGTTCATTGGGCGCGCGCGCCCGGCGTCAGTCTCCCAGGCCGAGCTGCGGAGCGCGGAAGTCGGCGGCGAAGTCGAGCGGGTTCTCCGGAATCGGTTCCGGTTCCGGCTCCGGCTCCGGCTCGTTCAGCAGGTCGATCGTGACCTTGCCTTCCGCGATCTCGCGCAGCGCCACCACCGTGGGCTTGTCGTTCTCCCATTCGACGCGTGCCTCGGCGCCGTTGGCGAGCTGGCGGGAACGCCGCGCGGCGAGCATGACGAGGTCGAACAGGTTGTCGACGTTGTGCAGGCAGTCTTCGACGGTGATGCGGGCCATGGGAAAAGACCGGTATTTCAGGCAGATGGGCCGTATAGGATAGCCGATGCGCCACCGGCCGGCCAGCGCCGGACTCAGCTCTGACGCAGGCTTCCGACCGGTCAATCGCTCCGTGGTGCGCGGCGGTCCCTGCCGGTGCGCCGCTCGACCTTGACCTGGGCCTGTTGACGGAACGCATCCACCTCGTCGGCCCGGCGGCCGCCGGCGCGACGATCGTCATGATGCTGATACGTGCAGCGGCAGCTCCCGGGGCACGTACACTCCGGCAGCGGCACCTTGGGTGCCTCCCGGGACAACCAGCGGCGCGCTTTGCCAGAAACCGCTGCCTTGCAGGCGTTGGGCCCGGGCCGTACCGAGACCGCATGCCAGCGGCGGTCGGCCGCCGCCTTACCTCGTCCTGTGCTGGGTGTTCCTGTCCGGGGTGTTCCGGCCATCAGCCTCTCTCCGTACTGTCTCCATGCTACCCGAGAAAGCCAGCGCTGCAACGATTCCCGGGCCCACGATTCCCGGGCCCATTCCAGCTCAGCCGGCGGTTTGCAGCAGCTCCGTCACGAAAGCCTCCAGTCCCGGACGATCGCGCCGGCTGGCCTCGCCCCGGCCGGCGACGATGGACTCCAGCTCGCCGACCGCCGTGGCGAAATCCCGGTTGACGACCACATAGTCGAATTCGGCCCAGTGCGACAGGTCCGCAACCGACTCGCTGAGGCGCCGCGCGATCACTTCCGGACTGTCAGTACCGCGCCCGCGCAGCCGTTGTGCCAGTTCAGCGCGGGACGGCGGCAGGATGAAAATCTGCACCGCTTCCGGCAATCGTTGTCGGACCTGGCGGGCGCCCTGCCAGTCGATCTCGAGGACCAGATCCAGGCCGGCCGCCAGTGCGGCCTCGACCTGGCGGCGCGGCGTGCCGTAGCGGTTACCGAAAACCTCGGCGTGCTCGATGAACCCGTCGCTGTCGACCAGGCGCTGGAATTCCTCGCGGCCGACGAAGTGATAGTCGCGACCCGTCTGCTCCTGCGGGCGCGGCGCGCGGGTCGTGCACGATACCGAGAACTCGAGCCCTGGCCGGCGCGCCAGCAACGCCCGCAGCAGGCTGGTCTTGCCGGCACCGGAGGGCGCCGCGACGACGAACAGATGACCGCGATCCGCCACGCCTGCTCCGTGCTCCCGGCCTCCCGGCAGCGCTGGCGCGAATTGTATGCGCTTCCTGGCCGGCGGCCGAAGTTGTGACGGGCGTCGCACCTGTCTCGGTCCGACAGCGCAATTCTATGGCAGTCAGGTCCGCCGCAACGGGCAGCGTCACGGGAGTTGGTCATGGAGCGAAGCATTGCCCGGTTACTGGTGCCAGCCAGCCTTGCCATACTGGCCGCCTGCGGGGGTGGTGGCGGCGGTGGCGGCGGGCCGCAGGCGACGGGAACCCTGAACCTGAGAATCGGCGATGCGCCGGTGGACAATGCGCTCGAGGTCATCGTCGTCTTCACCGGTGTCGAGCTGAAACCGCTGGGTGGTGCGCCATTCCGTGTGGACTTCTGCAATCCGACGGGCAACCTGGCGGACTGCCGGCGGATCGACCTGCTGCAGCTTCAGGACGGCGTCACCGATGACCTGTTGCGCAACCAGAGCGTGGCCGCCGGCCAGTACGAATGGCTGCGGCTCGCGGTCGTCGCCGAGCGCAACCGCAACGATGCCTCCTACATCCGGCTGGACAACGGCAACCAGTACCCGCTGTACGTGCCGAGCGGAGCCGAAACCGGCCTCAAGCTGGTGCGCCCGTTCACCGTGGCGCAGGGCGGCATCACCCGCCTGGTCGTGGACTTTGACCTGCGCAAGTCGGTCATCGCGCCACCGGGTCTCGCGCCGAACTACCTGCTGAAGCCGACGCTGCGGCTCGTGGATGAGTTGCAGACCGGTACGCTCGAAGGACAGGTGGATCTGGCGGCGCTAGGCACGGAGTTGCAGAAGGAGAGCTGCACCGCCGGCGTGTACCTGTTCACCGGCAGCGATGCGACGCCTGACGACATGGATGGCGCCACAGCGGATGGACCGGATCCGCTCGTGTATGCCGCTCTCACGGCCGACGCAGCCGGCGGTACGGTGGCGTCCTATACGTTCCCGTTCATCGAGGCCGGCAGCTACACGGTCGCTTTCACCTGTGACTTCGCCGTCGATGCCGCGGCCGATGCCAGCGAGTACGACCCGGCCGCCACCGAAGGTCAGCCAGGCTACCAGAGCATGAGCTGGGTCACGGCGAACGCCACCGTGAATGCCGGCGAGACGGTTGTCGTGGACTTCCCGTTCACCGGACTGTGAGCTGCGGCAGCGCGCGGCCGGCGTTTCAACCGGCGATCGCGCGCAGCAGCAGGTCCGTCGGCACGAAGACCAGCAGCACCATCCCGGCGTACAGCACCGCGAGGTAGCGCCAGGCCGGCCAGCGCACCGGCCGGTCACCGAAGGCGTGGGCCCAGTTGATGTTCTGCGCCGGCGAGCCGAGGACGCGGCTACACGGCAGCACGATCGCTGCGAGCAGCAGCGCTCCGGGCAGTCCGGCCGCCGCGTCGTAGCCGTACGCGGCGAGCAGCCACAGCAGCACCGGCGGCAACAGCATGTGGAACAGCGACAGCGCGCGCAGCAGCAGCGGGCGCTCGCGCTCGAACATGTAATCGGTCAGCGGCGTCAGCCGGCGGCGGCTGAGCAGGCGTAGCGCGAAATCGAGGTTCCACAGCAGTTCCGGCAGCAGTACGGTGACCGCGAGCACGCTGGCCAGTGCCGCGCTGCCGAGCCACAGCGCCGGCACCGAACCGATCAGCGCGAGGTCCGAGAACCACAGATAGTTGCGCCAGCCGTAGTGGCGCCACCAGACCGCCAGTACGTACAGCACGAAGGCCGTCCAGGCGAGCTGAAACCACAGCGGGATCGGCAACGCTCAGCTCCGCGCGCGCAGCGGCCACAGCTCCGCGCCGCGCAGCTCGGCGATGCTGCGACAGCCGAGCAGCGCCATGTCCCGCTCGACTTCGGCCTGCAGCAGGCCAAGCGCATGCTCGACGCCGGCCTGGCCGCCGGCCGCGAGCCCGTACAGGTAAGCGCGTCCGATCGAGCAGGCATCCGCGCCGCGGGCGATGGCCTTGAGGATGTGCGTGCCACGGCGGATCCCGCCGTCCACGATCAGCTCGAGTGTGTCACCGATGGCGTCGCGGATCGGCCCGACGCAGTCGATCGGCGCCGGCGTGCCGTCGAGCTGCCGGCCGCCGTGATTCGAGATCATGATCGCAGTGGCGCCGGACTCCCGTGCCCGGCGCGCGTCGGCGGGCGACAGCAGTCCTTTCACGACCAGCGGGCCCGGCCACTGCTGCGCCAGCCAGGCCACGTCCTTCCAGGTCACGTTGCGGTCGAACTGGCCGGCGATGTAGCTGGCCAGCGAGGTGCTGGAGCGGGACAGCGCGTCGACCCGATGCGCGACGTTGGCGAGCTCGAAGTGCGGGTGGCGCAGCAACTGCAGCGCCCAGCGCGGGTGGCCGAGGAAGCTCATCAGGCTGCGCGGCGTTAACCGCGGCGGCAGCGTCATGCCGGTGATCCGGTCGCGCTCGCGATTGCCGGCGATCTGCGCGTCGACGGTCAGGCACAGTGCGTGGTAGCGGGCGGCGCGGCAGCGCTCGACGAACTCGCGGGTCAGACCGCGATCGCGGAACACGTAGATCTGGAACATCCACGGCCCGCCGCCGAGCGCGGCGATGTCCTCGAGGCGCGTCGTCGCCGCCGTCGATAGTGCATACAACGTGCCGCAGCGCTGCGCGGCGCGGGCCACGGCGGGTTCCGCCTCATGGTGAAACAGCCGCGACATGCCGGTCGGCGCGAGCAGGAACGGCAGCCGCAGCTCCTGGCTGAGCACCCGCGTGCCGAGGTCAATCTGGCCGATGTCGAGTAGTTGCCGCGGCACGAGCTGGTAGTCGTCGAAGGCGCTGCTGTTCCGGCGCAGCGTCCATTCGTCGTCCGCCCCGCCCTCGAGGTAGTGCCACATCGGCGCCGGCAACCGGCGCCGGGCCAGGCGCCGCAGGTCGGCGATGTTGTGGCAGGAGCCGAGCCGGCGCGCACTGCCGCTGAGCGCGGCGCCGGTCTGCCCGGGGTCACTCGACATTCTGGATCTGCTCGCGCATCTGCTCCACCAGCACCTTGATCTCGACCGCGACGCGGGTGGTCTCGGCATCCTGCGACTTCGACGACAGTGTGTTGGCCTCGCGGTTGAACTCCTGCATCAGGAAATCGAGCTTGCGGCCGACCGCAGCGTCGGTGGCCAGAGCGGCATGCAGTTCGGCGACATGACTGCGCAGCCGGTCGAGTTCCTCGGCGACGTCCAGCTTCTGCAGCAGGATCACCAGTTCCTGCTCGAGCCGCTCGGGCTGGCCTTCGCCGCCGAGCTGGGCGAGGCGCTCGCGCAGCCGGGCGTGGATGCGGGCCTGGACTTCGGGCAGCCGGGAGGCGACTGAATCCACCGACTGCAGCAGCGCAGTCGCCCGGCCGGTCAGCAGGTCGGTGATTCGCTCCCCCTCGGCGGTGCGCGCGGCCGAGAAACCGGCCAGCGCTTCGTCCAGCAGCGCCTGCGCCGCCGCGAGCAGTGGCGCCCCATCGCGGCCGGGTTCGATGACGACGCCCGGCCAGCGCAGCAGATCGCCGACCTCGATGTGAGCGGATGGTCCAAGGCGGCGCTGCAGGCTGGCCGCGGCCTCGGCGAGTCGGTCGAGCAAGGCCTCGTCGAGGGTGAGTCCACGCCGATCGGCGCTGGCCGGGCGCAGGCTGAGGGTGCCGTCCACCTTGCCACGGCGGGCCACCGCACCGATCGCCTGGCGGAAGGCCGCCTCGGCGCTGCGGAGTTCCTCGGGCAGCCGCAGGCTGACCTCGAGATAGCGATGGTTGACGCCGCGCAGCTCCCAGGTGAGGACTCCGCCAGGCCCGCTCCGTTCCGCGCGGGCGAAGCCCGTCATGCTCCGGATCATCGGTGGCAGTTCCGCGGAGGTCGACCGCGCTCCGGTGTTGTAAGCTGCGCGGCAGTCTAACAGACCGGCCAGCGAGGCCGGCCGCAGGGGAGCGGGACGTGCGGGTCGAGGTGGCGGACGTCAGCCTGATCGGAGATCGGGACGAGAACCAGGATTGGGTCGCGGTGGCCAGCACCGATGACGCTGTGCTGCTGGTCGCGATGGACGGCATGGGCGGCCACGTCGATGGTGGGCGCGCCGCCGAGACCGGCTGTCGCACACTGCTCGGGCTGTTCGCCGCGCAGCCCAAACCATTGTTCGATCCGCAGGGCTTCCTGCATCTCGGTCTGGGCCGCGCGCATGCCGAGGTCGTGGCACTCGGCGGCGGGCTGCCGCTCGACCTGCGGCCGCGCGCGACCTGCGCGGTCTGCCTGGTGCAGCGCGGCGAAGCCTGGTGGGCGCACATCGGCGACAGCCGCGTCTATCATTTCCGCGGCGGCGCGGTGCGCACGCGCACGCGCGATCACAGTCATGTCGAACAACTGCTGCGTGAGGGCTCGATCCACGAGGACGAAGTGCGTGGCCACCCGCTGCGCAATTACGTCGAGTGCTGTCTCGGCGGCGAGCCGGCCCTGCCGGAGATGTCGCTGTCCGGGCGGGTGCCGCTCGCGGATGGCGACGTGCTGCTGGTCTGTACCGACGGCGTCTGGACGCACCTGCGCGATGCCGAGCTGGCGGCCTGCTGGATGCCCGGCGCGCGCGACTGTCGGGAGACGCTGCAGGAACTGGCCAGCGCCGCGGTTCGTGCCAATGCCCCGCACAGTGACAATGCGTCCGCAGCAGTGCTCTGCTGGCGGGCGTGAGGAGCGGGGCGATGCAGCGGCACGATGGTCGGGCGCCGGATGCGCTGCGCGCGGTGCGTTTCACGCGCGGTTTCACCGCACACGCGGAGGGTTCCGTGCTGGCCGAGTTCGGGGCGACCCGGGTTCTGTGCACCGCCAGCGTCGAACACGGCGTGCCGTCATTCCTGCGCAACAGCGGCCGGGGCTGGCTGACGGCCGAGTACGGCATGCTGCCGCGCGCCACGCACACGCGGACCGCGCGTGAGGCCGCCCGCGGCCGGCAGGCCGGGCGCACGCAGGAGATCCAGCGCCTGATCGGCCGGTCGCTGCGGGCCTGCATGGACCTCGGTGCGCTCGGCGAGCGCACCATCACGATTGATTGCGACGTGCTGCAGGCCGACGGTGGCACCCGCACCGCGGCGATCACCGGTGGCTACCTGGCGCTGGCCGATGCAGTGGATGCGCTGCTCGCGCGCCGCCAGCTCGAGCGCAACCCGCTGCACGGGCAGGTGGCCGCGGTATCGGTCGGCATCATCGCCGGCCAGCCGGTGCTCGACCTCGACTATGCCGAGGACGTCGATGCCGAGACCGACATGAACGTCGTGATGAACTCGGGCGGCGCCTTCATCGAGGTGCAGGGCACAGCCGAGGGCCATGCGTTCCGGCGCGAGGAACTGGAGGCGCTGCTCGACCTTGCGGCGGGCGGCATCGCGCGCCTGTGTGCGCTGCAGCGCGCGGCACGCGGCGAGTGAAGCGGATCGTTCTCGCCAGCGGCAATCCCGGCAAGCTGGCTGAATTGCGCGCACTGCTCGCGCGACACGAGCTGGAACTGGTGCCGCAGGCGGAACTCGGCATCGCCGCCGCCGTCGAGGATGGCGCCGACCTGCGGGCGAATGCGCTGCTGAAGGCGCGCCACGCGGCCGCGGCCAGCGGTCTGGCGGCGCTGGCCGACGACTCTGGGCTCGAGGTGGACTGCCTCGGTGGCCGCCCGGGGGTGCACTCGGCCCGCTATGCCGGGCCGGAGGCCACCGCGGCGGACAATAGCCGCCGGCTGCTGGCGGAGCTGGCCGGAGTGCCGGCCGCCCGGCGCGGCGCGCGTTTTCGCTGCGTGCTCGCCCTCGTGCGCTCGGCAGCCGATCCGGAGCCGCTGATCGCCGAAGGAGTCTGGGCAGGCCGCATCGCCGAGGCGCCGCGCGGCTCCGGCGGTTTCGGTTACGACCCGCTGTTCATCGGTGTGACCGACGGGCGCACAGCGGCTGAACTCCCGGCCGACGAAAAGAACCGACTGAGCCACCGCGGCCGCGCGCTGGCAGCGCTGAGCGTGGCGCTGGCGGCGCTGGCGCCTACTTGACGGTCTTGATCGTGCGGCCCGCTTCCGGTTGGCCGCTCGGATACTGCCGGTTGAACAGCCGCAGCTGCTGGACCGCATATTCCGGCAGCGCGGCCTGTTTCGCCAGCGCTTCGTAGGTCGTGCCCGGTGCCGCCCGCACGAGTTGCAGGCGATGCGGTTCGGCCAGCGAAAATTCGTTGGAACGCAGCGGCCGGAAGGTCTGGGCCGACGAGAGGAACAGACGATCCCCTTCCGGGACCCCGTCGCCCGCGCGGCTGGCGCCCTTGATGATCCACATCAGATTGGCGTGATACACGATCACGTAGCGGACGCTGCTGTTATTGCCATAGGGGGACGCATCGCCGCGGACGACCGTCGTGAACGCATCCAGCCCGTTGATGCTGAGCGACTGCGAACGCTCGAGGCGCCGGTTGGCCAGTCCGCGCACCGCGAACTGCCGGGGATCGGTCACGCCGGCGGGCGGGGCCTGCGCGGTGACCTGCATCATGTGTGCGCGCCCGGCCGGGCTGGCCAGGATCTGCTGCGGTTCGTTCTGGATCTTCCAGCCGGCCGGGAAGGCCAGCGTGAACTGCAGGTCGGCATGGTAGAAGCGATTGTCGCGGACCATGCCCTGGCGCCGGCTCGAGCCGACCGCGATGCCGTCGATCGCCTTGAGGAACCAGGCTTCGTTGGTCGTGTTGCCGGTGCCCTGCACGCGCCCGGCCGCGGCCACTGCCTGGCGCAGGCGTGTGTCGTTGTCCGGGTGGGTCGCGAACACGCCGTGGTAGATGCGCGGCTCGCGCTGCTCCAGCCGGGCCCGTTCGCGTTCGAACAGCTCCTGGTCCTTCAGCGACGCGACCACGCGGATGATCGCGTCCGGGTCGTAGCCGGTCTTCGCCAGGTACTCGGCGCCGAGGCGGTCGGCCTCGAGCTCGGCCTCGCGCCCATAGCCGCTGACGATCGCCGAGCCGACCACGTTGGTCAGGTCGCCGACCGCCTGCTGGCCGGTGAAGATCGCGGCAGCGACGCTCGCGATGCCGGCCAGTGCGGCGCGGCTCTGCTGCTGGACCGCGTGCCGCGCGGTGATATGCGCGATCTCGTGGCCGAGCACGGCGGCGAGCTCGGCCTCGCTCTGCAGGTACGGCAGGATGCCGCGTGAGATGTACACGTAACCGCCTGGTGTCGCGAAGGCGTTCACGTTGTCGGTATCGACGATCGTGAACTTCCACTCGAGCTTCGGCCGGTGGCTGGCCGCGGCCAGCCTGGCGCCGAGCTGCTGCACGTAGTCCTGCAGCTCGAGGTCGTCGTACACGCCCATGGTCTGCGTAATCTGGACATGCAACTGCTTGCCGGTGCGGATCTCGCTGGCTTCCGACATCAGTACCGCTTCGCTGCGGCCGGAAACGGGATTGGTGGCGCAGGCCGGTACCAGCACGGCGACGGCGGTGAGCACGATCCAGAGACGGAAGCTGGTCATCGGCTTCTCCGCGGGCAGGCGCGGATCGCGGGCGGTTGCGGCCGGGTTACTTGTACCCGTACTTCTTGCGGAAACGATCGACGCGGCCGCCAGAGTCCACGATCTTCTGCTTGCCCGTATAGAACGGATGACAGTTGGAGCAGACTTCGACGTCAAGGTTCTGGGCCAGCGTCGAGCGGGTCGTGAAGCTGTTGCCACAGCTACAGGTCACGGTGATTTCCGTGTACTTGGGATGTACGCCTTCCTTCATGACGTGATCCTGGTGGCGGGCGGTCAAACGGGCCGCGCAGTCTAGCGGCTTGGCCGATGGGCGGCAAGGCATCGCCGCCTCCGGCCGCTGGAACGCGCGAGCGCTGCTGCAAGTTCCCGAATCTGTACGGGTTTTTGTCTAATCCACAAAACTTGTGGATAACTCTGTGGAACGGTCCTCCCGAGTGCGGCTCAATTGCTTCCGAATCGGCTAATTCGCCTCTTTGAACACTTTTTGACCAGTCCGTTAATGCTTTTCTCAACAACAGGTTACATCCCGGCATTTAAGGCGGATCCGCAACAATGTGCGGGAAGTGCCGGTCCCACGGCGGCCCCCGGCCCGCTGTGCACAACTGGCGCCCGCCACCGTCACAGAAACCAGGATTGCAGATCGCTCAGGAACCGGTATCCAAGGGCAGTCGGACGCCAGGTTGCATCCGCCATTTCCATCAGGCCGCGTTCCCGCATCCGCTGCAACGGGGTTTCGACTGTATGGGTCGGCAACCCGGTCCTGTTCTCGTAGGCGCTGAGCGTGAACCCGCTGCGCAGACGCAACGCGTTCAGCATGAACTCGAACGGCAGCTCCTGCGGCGGCACGAACCGGCGCCGCGAACTCCGCTGCTCGCGGACACCGCGCATGTAGTCATCCGGCCGCGCCGCTCTTTCGGTCCGCAGGATTCCGGAGCCGGTCGTGATCTTGCCATGTGCGCCGGCGCCGACGCCGAGGTAGTCGCCGAACCCCCAGTAGTTGAGGTTGTGCCGGCAGCGCATCCCCGGACGAGCCCAGGCCGAGACTTCGTACTGCTGCAGGCCGGCGCCCGCCAGTAGCGGCGCGCAGGCCTGTTCCATTTCCCAGACGGCATCCTGGGTCGGCAGCGCCGGCGGGTTCCTGGCGAAGGATGTGCCGGGCTCGATGGTGAGCTGATAGCAGGAGAGGTGCGGCGGATCCAGGGCCAGCGCTGCCTCCAGATCCGCGGCGGCCTCAATGACGGTCTGGCCGGGCAGTCCGTAGAGAAGATCCAGGTTGAAATTGGTGATGCCGGCGGAACGCAGATCCGTTACCGCCGCCAAGGTCTCGTCCGGGCCGTGGATGCGGCCGAGCGCCGCAAGCTGGCGTCGCTCGAAGGACTGCGCTCCGAGCGAAACCCGGTTGATTCCCGCCTGGGCGTAGTCCGCGAAACGACCCCGCTCGGTCGTGCCTGGATTCGCCTCCAGCGTGATCTCGGCCCCGGCGGCCAGCGGCAGCCGCTGCCGCACGCCGGTCAGCAGCCGGTCCAGTGCGGCCGGACTGAACAGGCTCGGCGTACCGCCGCCGAAGAAGATGCTGCCCAGCATGCGGCCGCTGGCGAGTTCGAGATCGGCATCCAGGTCGGCGAGCACGGCCTCGACGTACTCCGTCTCGGGCAGTGATTCCGGTGCCGGATGTGAGTTGAAGTCGCAGTACCGGCACTTGCGCACGCACCACGGCAGGTGCACATACAGCGCGATCTCGGCAAATCCGCCTTGATTCCCGGTTATCGACATGACAGTCTCCGAAGCTTAACAGCGGACAGGGACTGGATGAACGTGACCGAAGAGCACAGATCAGGCGCGGGCCGCTATCGGCTGACCAATCTCGCGACCGGCCAGGCGAGCGAGCTGGCGGCCCACCCCGGCACGCTCGGACCCGACGTGCTGGACATCGGCACGCTGGGCCGCGACCACGGCCTGTTCACGTTCGACCCGGGGTTCATGGCCACCGCCGCCACCGCCAGCCGGATCACCTACATCGACGGCGATGCCGGAGTGCTGCTCTATCGCGGTTACCCGATCGACCAGCTCGCCGAACGGAGTACGTTTCTCGAGGTGGCCTATCTGCTGCTGCGGGGCGAGCTGCCGGCGGCCGGCGAGCTGGCCGCGTTCACCCGTTCGATCGGCCAGCATACGATGCTGAACGAGTCGCTGCTGCGGCTGTACAGCGGCTTCCACCACGATGCGCACCCGATGGCGATGGTGGCGGCGATCGTCGCCTCGATGTCGGCCTTCTACCACGACACCACCAACATCTACGACGAGCATCACCGCGAGATCTTCGCGCACCGCATCATCGCCAAGATCCCGACTATCGCCGCGGCCGCCTACAAGCACGCGCTGGGCCAGCCGTTCGTCTATCCGCGCAACGACCTTGACTACTGCAGCAACCTGCTGCACATGTTCTTCGCCGTGCCCTGTGACGCCTGCCACGTCGACCCGCTGCACGCCAGGGCGCTCGACCTGCTGTTCATCCTGCATGCCGACCATGAACAGAACGCGAGTACCTCGACCGTGCGGCTGGCCGGCAGCACCGGCTGCAATCCGTACGCGGCGATCTCGGCGGGCGTGTCGGCCCTGTGGGGGCCGGCGCACGGCGGCGCCAACGAAGCGGTGCTCGAGATGCTGGAGGCGATCGGCGACGTCAGCCAGGTGCCGAAGTTCCTCGAGCGGGTCAAGGACAAGAAAGGTGGCGTGCGGCTGATGGGCTTCGGCCATCGCGTCTACAAGAACTTCGATCCGCGGGCGAAGATCATTCGGGCGATGTGCCACCAGGTACTGGCCCGCCTCGGCCACACGAACAACCCGATGTTCGAGCTGGCGCTCAGGCTCGAGGAAATCGCGCTGCGGGACGAGTACTTCATCAGCCGCAAGCTGTACCCGAACGTCGATTTCTACTCCGGCATCATCTATCGCGCGCTCGGCATCCCGCGCTCGATGTTCACGGTCATGTTCGCGCTGGCGCGTACGGTCGGCTGGGTCGCGCACTGGCAGGAGATGATCGCCGATCCGGCGATGAAGATCGGGCGACCGCGCCAGCTCTATCTGGGGCAGAGCCAGCGCGACTACCGGCCGATCGACCAGCGCTAGCCGGAGTTCAGTCGCTGCCTGCGGCCGGCGCGGAGTCGACCAGCGCCGCCAGTTCGTCCGGCGTGGCCCGCCGCAGCGGTCGCCCATCCACCGGGCCGAGCGGCGCCTGCCGGATGCCGTCGACCGGAAAGATCACGGCCTCCACGGTGTAGCCGCCCGCGGCGAACCGCAGCGCCGGGCAGATCGTCACGGCATCCCGCTGGTAGCGCAGGCGGCGCTCCGCGACCTGGTAGTGAATGCCGCGATCGAGCAGTTCGACCGTCACCTTCTCGGGCGTGTCGGCGAATACGTGCAGCTCGATCTCGCTGTGCGGGGTTGCCGTGCCGGCCAGCAGCGAACCGACCAGGCGGGGCCGGAAGCCGGCCAGTACGCGCATCGCCTGCAGCGCGGCAACGCGCATCGCCGCCAGTTCGCGGGCATGCGTCGCCGGCCCGAACAGCCGCTGGTGCTCGGCCAGCGCGGTCTCGATTTCGACATTGGTCGGCAGGACCGCGCGGTCGCCGGCGCCGAGGCGCTGCGCAGCCTTGCGTTTGGCGAAGCCGTAATCGTCAATGCCGTGTTCGATCATCAGGCGGGCGGCTTCGCGGGCCAGTGCCTGGCGGAGGAGCTCCGGGCGGGACGAACGCCTGGCCATCAGAAGATCGGTTCGTCGTAGCGCCGGGGTGCGGACGTCTCCGGTGCTGTGGCGCCGCTGGTCTCCGTGCCGGCCGGCAAGTGATCGGCGAGGAAGTATTCGAAGGCGGCGCCGGTATCGGTGGCATCCGGCGGGTCCCCGGCTTCCGCGCCGACCCGCAGCGTGACCACTCCTTCTGGCATCAGCGGCCGGACCCCGGGCCGGCCGCGGAGCGCTTCCTGCATGAAATAGATCCACATCGGCAGTGCGGTCCGCGCGCCCTCTTCCTGCGGGCCGAGCGGCCGTTCCTGGTCGAAGCCGACCCAGGCGGTAGCGACGATTTCCGGGTTGAAACCCGAGAACCAGGCATCGCGGCCGTCGTTGGTCGTACCGGTCTTGCCGGCGAGATCCTGCCGGCCGAGTGCCAGTGCGCGCTGGCCGGTCCCGCGGCGGATCACGTCGCCAAGCATGTCGCCGATGATCCAGGAATTGGCGGCCGAAATCGCCCGCGGTGCGAGTTGCTCGTCCGCGGCCGCCGGCAGCGCGCCGCCGACTTCGGCAGCGTGCAGTACGCCGTTGCCGTCACCAGCTGCGACCGGTAGCAGCACCCGCTGCGGTGCGGCCGCGGGCGCCGCACAATCGGCGCAGGCGATCAGCGGCTCCGCCCGGCGCAGCAGCCGGCCGTCGGCGTCGACGATGCGCTCGATGAAATACGGCGAGACGCGTGTGCCGCCGTTCGCAAACACCGCGAAACCGCTCGCCATTTCCAGCGGCGTCAACTGGGCGGTCCCGAGCGCCGCGGTGAGATCGCGCGGAATGTGCTGCTCTGGAAAGCCGAAGCGCCGCACGTAGTCGAGTGTGTAACCGACTCCCAGGCTGCGCATGACGCGGATCGTCACGAGGTTGCGGGACCGGGCCAGAGCGTCGCGCAGCCGCGTCGGACCATAGAAGCGGCGCGAGTCGTTCATCGGTCGCCATTCCCGTTCGACTTCGACGCCGGCGTCGTCGAGCCGCGCCTCGTACACGATGGGGGCGTCGAGGACGACCGACGCCGGTGTGAAACCGTTGTCGAGCGCCGCCGAATAGACGAACGGTTTGAACGACGAACCCGGCTGGCGCCGCGCCTGGGTGACCCGGTTGAACTTGGACAACCCGTAGTCGAAGCCACCGGCCAGCGCCACGATCGCGCCGTCGCGCGGATCGAGCGCGACGAAGGCGCCCTGGACCTCGGGAACCTGCGCGAGCAGCGCAGTATCGGGTCCGGCGGGCAGCAGATAGACGATATCGCCGGCCGCCAGCAGGTCGGCAGGAATGCGCGGCGCGGGACCGACGCCGCCGTCCGGCAGGACCGGGCGGGCCCAACGCACCGCCTCCGCGGGCAGGCGGTAGCGTTTCTGATCGCTGCCGATGGCCACTGCCGATCCGGCGGTGACCGTCCCGATCACCGCCGGTACGAGGCCGCCGACGACCGGTAACTGCTCGAGTCGGGCAGTGATCTCGGTGTCGGCCGCCGCCGGGACCTGGCCGACGTGGCCCCGATAACCGTGCCGCCGGTCGTATTCAAGTACGGCGCTGCGCAGCGCGATGTCGGCGGCTCGCTGCAGCCGGCTGTCCACCGTCGTGAACACCTGCAGCCCGTCGCTGTACAGACGTTCACCGAACTCGTCGAACAGCGCGAGCCGGACCAGTTCAGCCACGAACGGTGCATCGAGCTCGATCCGCGGGCCGTGCAGCTCATGCGGAATCGGTGCCTGCAGTGCGGCCGCGTAGCCGGCGTCGTCCAGGTAGCCCAGTTCGCGCATGCGCCGCAGCACGTACGAGCGGCGCTCGCCGGCCAGTACGGGACTGGCCACCGGGTTCTGCCGGGACGGGGCCTGCAGGATGCCGGCCAGCAGTGCCGCTTCCGCGGCGTCGAGCGCGGCCAGCGGCTTGCCGAAGTAGGTCTCCGCCGCGGCCGCGAAACCGTAGGAGCGCTGGCCTAGGAACTGGCTGTTGACGAACAGCGTGAAGATCTCTTCCTTGGTCAGTTCGTTCTCGAGCGCGAGCGAGAGGAACACCTCCCGCAGCTTGCGCCGCAACTGCTTCTCCCGCGTGATCAGCACGGTGCGGACGAGCTGCTGGGTCAGCGTGCTGCCGCCCTGCGATGCCTCGAGCGTGGTAGCGGCTACGACCGCCGCGCGCAGGACGCCCTGCCAGTCCACACCGGGATGCTGGAAGAAGCGGTCATCCTCGGCGGCCAGCACCGCCCGGACAACCACCGGCGGAATCTCCTCCCAGCGCACCGGAACCCGCCGCTGCTCGCCGATCCGCGCCAGCAGCAGGCCGTCGCGGCTGTAGATCCGGAGCGGCACCTGCAGCCGGATGTCGCGCAACTGACTGACGTCGGGCAGGGTCGGTTTCAGGTAGTAGAATGTCGCCAGCAGCGCCAGTACCAGCAGGCCGGCCGGAGCCGCCAGTGCCATGGCGATCAGGGACAGGCTGCGAAGGGTACGGGGCTTCACCGCGGGGAACCGTGGCCGGATGAGGAATGGCCACGGCGATTATGCATAGTCACGCGGGTTCGTGGGTGCGCGGCACGGGTGCGGTATACGTCGCGCGGATCGTGACGCCGCACACGGTCGGGGTGATGCCTAACAGGCAGCATCGGCGGCGGTCGGAACGGGCCACCCGGGACCGGGTGGGGGAGGCGATGCCGATGTTCTGGGATTCGGATCACGTTCAATTTGACAATTGCTTGCTATATATTGAGCCTTGCATAAATGCCTTGCAACTTTTCCGTATGCCGTGAGTCCAATCCGATGTACATTCCCGGACGGAGCGAGCATGCGGAAGTCAGAGAAGGTTGGTCGGGAGCTGCAGCGCCGTCGCCTGCGGGGCGGGCGTCTGTTGCTACGCGGCGA
>VGVB01000041.1 GCA_016882265.1 Gammaproteobacteria bacterium | reverse complement strand
GCGACCGCGGGCGGCAGCGGCCGCCCGGCCGCATCCGCTGCCGCGCGCAGCAGCGCGGCCAGTTCGCCGAGCAGGGCTGCGGCCGGCGCAACGAGCTGCCGGTGCACCGGGAAGTGCAGCTCCTGCATCCGCGTATCCACGACGCTGATACGGGCACCGGCCCGCGCCGCCTTGCGCACACGATGGGCGAGGATCGGCGCTTCCTCGCGCGGCCGGCAGCCGACCAGCAGCAGCGCCTCGAGCTGGTCCACCTCGGCCAGCTCGAGGCCGAGGCCCGGCCACGCCGGCTCGTGCTGCTGGTCGCGGAAATCCAATTGCCGCAGCCGCGTGTCGATGTTCGCCGAGCCGAGGCCGCGCGCAATGCGGGCCAGCAGCCACAGCTCCTCGGTGGTCGCCGCCGGCGAGCCGAGGAACCCGAGGCGCGCCGTGTCGGACCGACCCGCCACCTGCAGGCGCTCGGCCGCGGCGGCCAGCGCCGTTTCCCAGCCGACCTCGCGCCACTGGCCCTCGCTCTTCAGCAGCGGCGCCGGCAGGCGGTCCGCTGCATAGACGCCCGCGTACGAGAAGCGGTCGCGATCGGCGATCCAGGTCTCGTTGACGGCCTCGTTCGGGCGCGGCACGACCCGCAGCAGTCGGCCGCGCAGCACATGACCGTAGAGATTCGAGCCGACCGGATCGTGCGGCGACACCAGCGCGTGCTCGGTCATCTCCCACGAGCGGGCGCGGTTGCGGAACGGCTTCGAGGTCAGCGCACCGACCGGGCACAGGTCGATGACGTTGCCGGACAGTTCGTGATCGACGCTGTGGCCGAGCCAGGCGCCGATGTGCAGGTCCTCGCCCCGGCCCAGCGCGGCGAGTTCCGGCAGGCCGGCGATCTCGGTGGTGAAACGCACGCAGCGCGTGCAGTGGATGCAGCGGGTCAGGTCGGTGGCGATCAGCGGGCCGAGGTCCGGATCCGTGACCGCGCGCTTGCCCTCGTCGAAGCGCGAAGCGGCGCTGCCGAAACCGAGCGCGAGATCCTGCAGCTCGCATTCGCCGCCCTGATCGCAGATCGGGCAGTCGAGCGGGTGGTTGATCAGCAGGAACTCCAGCACCGCCTTCTGCGCGGCAATAGCCCGCGGCGAACGGGTGAAGACCTTCATGCCCTCCGCGATCGGCGTCGCACAGGACGGCAGCGGCTTCGGCGCCTTCTCGACCTCGACCAGGCACATGCGGCAGTTGGCGGCGACCGACAGCTTCTCGTGGTAGCAGAAGCGCGGCACGTAGATGCCGGCCTCGTCCGCGACCTGGATCAGCATCTGGCCACGCCGCCCGCACAGCGGACGGCCGTCGACCTCGATATGGATCAGCTCATCGCTCATGCGCCCGCCGCTCCGGCCGGCGCGGTGACGATGCTCCGGCCCTCGTGCCGGATCATGTACTCGAACTCAGGACGGAAATGGCGCAGAAAGCTCTGCACCGGCCACGCCGCGGCATCACCGAGCGCGCAGATCGTATGGCCCTCGATCTGGTTGGCGACCGTCACCAGCAGATCGAGGTCCTGCAACTGGCCGCGGCCGTCGAGGATCCGGCGCAGGATGCGCTGCATCCAACCGGTGCCCTCGCGGCACGGCGTGCACTGGCCGCAGGACTCGGCCATGTAGAAGCGCGAGATCCGCTCCAGCGCCCGCACCATACAGGTGGTCTCGTCCATCACGATCACCGCGCCCGAGCCGACCGCGGAGCCGGCCTTGCGCAGCGAGTCGAAGTCCATCGTGCAGTCCATGATCAGCGCCGCCGGCAGCACCGGCACCGACGAGCCGCCGGGGATTACGGCCTTCAGCCTGCGGCCGTCGCGCACGCCGCCGGCGATCTCCAGCAGTTCGCGGAACGGGACGCCGAGCGGCAGCTCGTAGTTGCCCGGGCGGTTGACGTGACCCGAGACCGAGAAGATCACGGTCCCGCCCGAGTTCGGCACGCCCAGCTCGGCGAACCAGCGCGCGCCGCGGCGCATGATGGCCGGCACGCTGGCAAAGCTCTGCGTGTTGTTGATCGTGGTCGGTTTGCCGTACAGACCGAAGCTCGCCGGGAACGGCGGCTTGAAACGCGGCCGGCCCGGCTTGCCCTCGAGCGATTCCAGCAGCGCGGTCTCCTCGCCGCAGATGTAGGCGCCGGCGCCGGCCACGGCGTGCAGGTCGAAGTTCACGCCGCTGCCCTGGATGTTGCGCCCCAGCAGCCCGGCCGCGTAGGCCTCCTGCACGGCCGCGTCGAAGCGCGGGAACGGCTCGCCGAGGAACTCGCCGCGGATGTAGTTGTAGCCGACCGTCGCGCCCATCGCGTAGCCGCCGATCGCCATGCCCTCGATCACCGCGTGCGGGTTGAAGCGCAGGATGTCGCGATCGTGGCAGGTGCCGGGTTCACTCTCGTCCGAGTTGCAGACCACGTACTTCTGCTCCGGCGAGTTACGCGGCATGAAGCTCCACTTGACGCCGGTCGGGAAGCCGGCCCCGCCGCGCCCGCGCAGGCCGGAGGCCTTGACCTCCTCGATGATCTTCTCCGGCGGAGTGTGCTCGCGCAGGATCCGCTCCCAGGCCTCGTAGCCGCCGCACTGGCGATAGACCGCCAGCGTCCAGCTCTGCGCGTGCTGCAGCGGCTCGAACACGACCTGGTTCAGCGCGGCGGCCATCGGTTCACTCCAGCGCGTCCAGTACGCGGATCGCCGCTGCCGGCGTCAGGTTCTCGTGATAGACATGATCGACCATCATCATCGGCGCGTTGTTGCAGGCGGCCAGGCATTCCTCCTCGCGCTTCAGGTAGATCCGCCCGTCCGGCGTACTCTCACCGGTACGGATGCCGAGGTGCCGCTCGACCGCCGCGACGATCTCGTCCGCACCGCGCAGCATGCAGCAGATGTTGGTACAGATCGAGACGTGGATCCGGCCGACCGGCCTGGTCGCGAACATCGAGTAGAAGCCGGCGACCTCCTGCACCTGGATCGCCGGCACGCCGATGTAGGCGGCCACCGCCTCGATCAGCTCCGGGGTCAGGTAACCGCGATTCTGGTGCTGCGCGATGCGCAGCGCGGCGATCACCGCCGACCGGCGCCGGTCCGGCGGGAATTTCGCCAGCCAGTGGTCGATCTCCCGGCAGGAGTGCTCACTGAGCAGCGTGGCCGGCGCAGCCAGCGCGGTCACCGGTCGATCTCCCCGAAGACGATGTCCATCGTGCCGATCGTCGCGACGACGTCGGCCAGCAGGTGCCCGCGCACCATCTCGTCCATCGCCGCGAGGTGCGCGAAGCCCGGCGCGCGGCACTTCACGCGGTACGGCTTGTTGGCGCCGTCCGACACCAGCCACACGCCGAATTCGCCCTTCGGCGCCTCGACCGCGGCATAGGTCTCGCCGGCCGGTACGCAGTAGCCCTCGCTGAACAGCTTGAAGTGATGGATCAGGGATTCCATGTCGCCTTTCATGTCCTCGCGGCGCGGCGGCGTGACCTTGTGGTCAGCGGCAATGACCGGGCCCGGGTTCGCGCGCAGCCAGTCCACGCACTGGCGGATGATCCGGGTCGACTGGCGCAGCTCAGCCACCCGGCACAGGTAGCGGTCGTAGCAATCGCCGTTGACGCCGACCGGCACCTCGAACTCGAGCCGGTCGTAGACCGCGTACGGCTGCTTGCGGCGCAGGTCCCACTCGACGCCCGAGCCGCGCAGCATCGGCCCGGTGAAGCCGAGCTGCAGCGCCCGCTCCGGTGCCACGACGCCGATGTTGACGGTGCGCTGCTTCCAGATCCGGTTCTCGGTCAGCAGCGTCTCGTATTCGTCGATGCAGGCCGGGTAGCGCTCGGCGAAGTCGGCGATGAAGTCGAGCAGCGTGCCGGCGCGCGCAGCGTTGCGGCGGACCACGTCGCGCTCGCTGCGCCAGCGCGAGGCCTGGTACTGCGGCATCGTGTCCGGCAGATCGCGGTACACGCCGCCCGGCCGGTAGTAGGTCGCGTGCATGCGCGTGCCGGAGACCGCCTCGTAGCAGTCCATCAGGTCCTCGCGGTCACGGAACGCGTACAGGAACACCGTCATCGCCCCGACGTCGAGGGCATGCGAGCCGATCCACAGCAGGTGATTGAGGATCCGCGTGATCTCGTCGAACAGCACGCGGATGTACTGCGCGCGCTCCGGCACGGTGACGCCCAGCAGGTTTTCGATCGCGCGCACGTAAGCGTGCTCGTTGCACATCATCGACACGTAGTCGAGCCGGTCCATGTAGCCGATCGACTGATTGAACGGCTTGCTCTCGGCCAGCTTCTCGGTGCCGCGATGCAGCAGACCGATGTGCGGATCGGCGCGGCGGATCACCTCGCCGTCCATTTCCAGCACGAGCCGCAGCACGCCGTGCGCGGCCGGATGCTGCGGCCCGAAGTTGACGGTGAAATTGCGGATCTCAGCCATCGGCACGCGGCTCCGGGACCGGGCGGCCGGTGTCGGCGCGGATCACCTTCGGCTGGTTGACGCGCGGTTCGAGGGTCACCGGTTCATAGACGACCCGCCCGCGCGCCGGGTCGTAACGGACCTCGACGTTGCCACCGAGCGGGAAGTCCTTGCGGAACGGGTGGCCGATGAAGCCGTAGTCGGTCAGGATCCGGCGCAGGTCCGGATGGCCGCGGAACAGGATGCCGAACAGATCGAAGGCCTCACGCTCGTACCAGTCGGCCGAAGCCCAGATGCCAGTCACCGAGTCGACCATCGGCGGCTCGCCCGGCGGGCACCAGCAACGCAGGCGCAGGCGCACGTTGCGCGACACCGAGAGCAGGTGCATGACCACCGCAAAGCGCCGCCCGGCGGTGTCCGTGCGGGGCTGCTCGCGCGCCACGCCACGGCTGAAGCCGGTGGCGGTGGCTGCGGCCGTGATCCACTCGGCCCGGCCGTGGTCGAAATAGTCGATGCCGGACAGGTCGGTGAGCTGCTCGAAGGCCAGCTCCGGGCGGTCGCGCAGCTCGGTGCAGACCTCGAGCAGGTCCGGCGCCGCGACTTCGATGGCCAGCTCGCGCGGCAGCGCCGGGATGCGCCGGATCCGGGCCCCGAACCGGTCGGCAATCACCTGCGCGGTCGCTTCGATTCTGCTCATGGTCAGCCGCGCGCAATCGTGCTGGTGCGGCGGATCTTGTCCTGCAACTGCAGGATGCCCCAGATCAGCGCCTCGGCCGTCGGCGGGCAGCCCGGCACGTAGACGTCGACCGGCACGATCCGGTCGCAGCCGCGCACGACCGAGTACGAGTAATGATAGTAGCCGCCGCCGTTGGCGCAGGAGCCCATCGAGATCACCCAGCGCGGCTCCGCCATCTGGTCGTAGACCTTGCGCAGCGCCGGGGCCATCTTGTTGACCAGCGTCCCGGCGACGATCATCACGTCGGACTGGCGCGGACTGCCGCGGAACACCACGCCGAAGCGGTCCAGGTCGTAGCGCGCCGCGCCGGCGTGCATCATCTCCACGGCGCAGCAGGCGAGCCCGAAGGTGACCGGCCACAGCGAACCGGTGCGCGCCCAGTTCATCAGGCTGTCCACCGTCGTGGTCAGGAAGCCGCGACCCTGCACGATCGGGGCCTCGACGGTCAGTCCCATTCCAGCGCGCCCTTCTTCCATTCGTAGACGAAGCCGACGACCAGCACGGTCAGGAACACGCCCATCGACAGCAGGCCGAAACCGCCGATCGCCTCGAGCGACACGGCCCACGGAAACAGGAACGCGATCTCGAGGTCGAAAACGATGAACAGGATCGCGACCAGGTAGTAGCGCACGTCGAAGCGCGCGCGCGTATCCTCGAAGGCCTCGAACCCGCATTCGTACGCCGAGGTCTTCTCGGCGTCCGGCCGGCGCGGCCCGAGCACGAAACCGAGCACGATCAGCACGACGCTGAAGCCGGCTGCGACGGCGAGGAAGATCAGGACGGGGAGGTAATTCTGGAGCACTGCGCCGACCATCGCAGGCGACAGGCCCGCCCGCTTGAACAGTTGCGGCATTGTAACCGCAGGTCGCTGCGCATGTGGCGCCTTTGCCGAGCCGTTTCGGAAATCACGGATGGTGCCGACGGTCGGACTCGAACCGACACGGGTTGCCCCACTAACCCCTCAAGCTAGCGCGTCTACCAATTCCGCCACGTCGGCCGTGTTCCGTGATCCGTATCCGTCACTCACCCGCAGGCGCCGGCGCCGCGGGCTCGGGCGCCGGCAGCGCCGGCGGCGCATCGCTGTCGATGCCGGCCGGTGCGGCCGGCGCCGTGTCGACGATGCTGCTCGGACGTTCCGCCAGCGGCCGCGTCGCGAACCAGGCCAGTGACATGCTGGTCAGGAAGAACAGCGTCGCCAGCACCGCGGTCAGCTTCGAAAAGAACGTCGCCGATCCGCGCGCACCGAAGACGGTGCCCGACGCGCCCGCGCCAAAACCGGCGCCGGCATCCGCGCCCTTGCCGCGCTGCAGCAGCACGAGTCCGACGATCGCGAACGACAGGAACCCGTGCAGGACCATCAGCAGGTTTCGCAGCATGCCAGCCTTCCCGAGCCGCCGGTCAGCCGCCGGCCGCGGCGCAGATTGATGCAAACTCCCCGGCCTGCAGCGAGGCGCCGCCGACCAGCCCTCCGTCCACATCGGGCATTGCGAACAGCAGGGCAGCATTCGCCGCCTTGACGCTGCCCCCGTACAGGATCCTGAGGGAGGCGGCGATTGTAGCATCGCGGGCCGCGATCCGGCCGCGGATCAGCGCGTGTACTTCCTGCGCCTGTCCGGCCGTCGCCGTGCGCCCGGTGCCGATCGCCCAGACCGGTTCGTAGGCGACCACGGCTGCGGCGAACGCTCCGGCTCCGGCGGCTTCCAGTACCGCGTCGAGCTGACGCGTAACCACCGCGGCGGTGCTGCCAGCCTCGCGTTCGGCCAGCGTCTCGCCGACGCACAGGATCGGTATCAGTCCGTGCCGCCCGGCGGCGACGAACTTGCGCGCCACCAGCGCATCGTCCTCCGCATACAGCGCGCGGCGCTCGGAGTGCCCGACGATCACGTAACGGCAGCCGATTTCAGCGAGCATCGTTGCGGCAACCTCGCCCGTATAGGCCCCGACCGACTCGGCACAGACATTCTGCGCACCGAGACCGAGCGGAGTGCCCTGCAGCCGCGCGGCCACGGCCGGCAAATACACGAACGGCGGGCAGACGATGACTTCCGCGCCGCCCGCACCGGCTCCCAGCCGGAGCAGTTCGTCAACCAGCCGGCCGGACTCGGCCAGGCTGCCGTGCATCTTCCAGTTGCCGGCCACCAGTGCGCGCCGCATCGGCGGATTCCTCCGGGAAAAACGGGCCGGCAAGGATACGCGGCCGGCCGGCCGCGATCAATTCGCGGCGCGCTGCGCGGCGGCCACCTCAACCGCACGCGCGATCGTCGCCGCATGCCGGGCGACGACTCCGGCGTCCTCACCCTCGACCATCACCCGGATCACAGGCTCGGTGCCCGAGGGCCGCAGTACGACCCGGCCGCGCCCGGCCAGCGCCTGCTCGACCCCGTGCACGACGTCCAGGACGGCCGGATCCGCACCGGCGTCGAAGCGGCGGACCACCCGGACGTTGATCATGTGCTGCGGCAGCCGGTGCATGCCCGCGGCGAGCTCGGCCAGGCTCTGGCCGGTCTGCTTCATCACCGCCAGCACCTGCAACGCGACGACCAGGCCATCGCCGGTGGTCGTGTGTCCGAGACACAGCAGATGACCGGACGATTCGCCGCCGAGCGTACCGCCGTGCTCGCGCAGCAATTGCAGTACGTAGCGATCGCCGACGGCGGCCCGCAGGAACGGGATGCCGAGCTCGCGCAGCGCCAGCTCGAGGCCGAAATTGCTCATCACCGTGCCGACCACCGGACCGCGCAGCGTGCCGTCGGCCAGCCCGGCGCGCGCCAGCACGTACAACAACTGGTCACCGTCCACAACCCGGCCGAGGTGGTCCACCATGACGATGCGGTCGCCGTCGCCATCCAGCGCGATGCCGGCATCGGCGCGCACGCCCGCGACCGTCATCTGCAGCAAGGCCGGATGGGTCGAGCCGCAGCCATCGTTGATGTTGCGGCCGTTCGGCGAGCAGCCGATCGGCACGACATCGGCGGCCAGATCGGCCAGCACCCGCGGGGCCACCTTGTAGGCGGCGCCGTTGGCGCAGTCGATCACCAGCTTGAAGCCCTGCAGGTTCATGCCGGCGGGCAGCGTCGCCGCGCAGAACTGCTGGTACAGCACGCGCTCGCGGTCGACCCGTGAGGCGCGGCCGAGCGCCGCCGACTCGCGGGTCGGCGCCGGCTCGTCGAGCAGCCCCTCGATCCGCTCCTCCAGCTCGTCGGCGAGCTTGGCGCCGGTGCGGTCGAAGAACTTGATGCCGTTGTCGTCGTAGGGATTGTGCGAGGCGCTGATCACCGCGCCGAAGTCGCAGCCCAGGCGCTGCACCATGTAAGCGATGCCCGGCGTCGGCAGCGGCCCCATCAGCAGCACGTCGGCGCCGGCCGCGACGAAACCGGCCTCGATCGCCGACTCGAACATGTAGCCGGACAGGCGCGTGTCCTTGCCCACCAGCACCTTGCCGCCGGTCGGCGTGAGTATGCGCGCGGCCGCACCGGCGAGGCGCAGCGCGAACTCCGCCGTCATCGGCTGCGTCCCGACCCGGCCGCGCACTCCATCGGTGCCGAAATAGCGCCTGCTCATGCTGTCCCGTTCCGCTCCCCGGCGAACGCGGCGGCCACCTTGACGGCATCGACCGTCGGTCCGACATCATGCGCGCGCACGATGCGCGCCCCCCCGAGCACGGCCAGAACCGCCAGCGCGAGGCTGCCCGGCAGCCGCTCCCCGACGCCGCGTCCGGTCAACTGGCCGACCATCGACTTGCGCGACAGGCCGGCCAGCACCGGCACGCCGTCGGCCGCCAGCTCCGGCAGCCGCCGCAGCAGTTCGAGATTGTGCGCGAGCGTCTTGCCGAAGCCAAATCCCGGGTCGACGACCAGCCGCCCGGCGTCGATGCCGGCGGCCCGGCAGGCGGCGACCCGCGCGCGCAGGAAGCCAAGGACCTCGGCGGCGACGTCCGCGTAGACGGGCGCGTCCTGCATGCCGTGCGGTTCGCCGCGCATGTGCATCAGACACACGGCCGCGTCGCTCGCCGCGACTGCCGCCAGCGCGCCGGGCTCACGCAGCGCGGCGATGTCGTTGATCATGCTGGCGCCAGCGCCGAGCGCGGCGCTCATCACCGCCGCGTGGCGCGTATCGACCGACACCGGGACCGCCAGTCTCGCCACCAGGTCCTCGACCACCGGCAGCACGCGGCGCAGCTCCTCGTCCGCGGCCACCGGCCGGGCGCCCGGCCGCGTTGATTCACCGCCGACGTCGATGATCGCCGCGCCCTCCTCGGCCATGCGCTCGGCCTGCGCCAGCGCCGCTGCGCGCGTTGTGTGGCGCCCGCCATCGGCGAACGAGTCCGGGGTGACGTTCAGCACGCCCATGACCACGGGTGTGACCAGATCCACCCGGTAGCGGCCGCAGCGGAGCTGCATCGGGCGGCGCCCGGAGTCCTCAGGTCTGGCTGGCGCGCGGGCCGATCACCGGCTCGGCCGGGGCCGCCGGCGCGGCGCGACCGCCGCTGCCGCTGCCCTCGTCGTCCTGCGGTTCGCGCGGCGTGCGGCCTGCCATGATGTCGCGGATCTGCTGCTCGTCGATGGTCTCGAAGCGGATCAGCGCCTCGGCCATCGCGTCGAGCCGGTCGCGCTTGTCGACCAGGATCTGCCGCGCGTGGTTGTAGGCCATGTCGATCACGCGGCGGATCTCCTCGTCGATCGCATGGGCGGTCACGTCCGAGACCTGCTTGTGCTGGGTCACCGAGCGGCCGAGGAACACCTCGCCGGCATCTTCCATGTACGACAGCGGGCCGAGCTTCGGCGACAGACCCCACTTGGTGACCATGTTGCGCGCCAGGTTGGTGGCCCGCTCGATGTCGTTGGCGGCGCCGGTCGTCACCGAATCCGGCCCGAAGCGCAGTTCCTCGGCGATGCGGCCGCCGAACAGACTGGCGATCTGGTTTTCGAGGCGCCGCCGGCTGTAACTGTAGCGGTCCTCCTCGGGCAGGAACATCGTCACGCCGAGCGCGCGCCCGCGCGGAATGATCGTCACCTTGTACACCGGGTCGTGCTCCGGCAGGCTCATGCCGACGATCGCGTGCCCGGCCTCGTGATAGGCGGTGTTCAGACGCTCCTGCTCGCTCATCACCAGCGAGCGGCGCTCGGCGCCCATCATGATCTTGTCCTTGGCGCGCTCGAATTCCTCCATCGTGACCAGGCGCCGGTTGGCCCGCGCCGCGAACAGCGCCGCCTCGTTGACCAGGTTCATGAGGTCGGCGCCGGAGAAACCGGGCGTGCCGCGCGCGATGACCGCCGGGCGCACATCCTCGGCCACCGGCACCTTGCGCATATGCACCTTCAGGATCTGCTCGCGCCCGCGCACGTCCGGCAGCGGCACCACGACCTGGCGGTCGAAGCGGCCGGGCCGCAGCAGCGCCGGGTCGAGCACGTCGGGCCGGTTGGTCGCGGCGATGACGATCACGCCCTCGTTGCCCTCGAAGCCATCCATCTCGACCAGCAACTGGTTCAGCGTCTGCTCGCGCTCGTCGTGGCCGCCGCCGAGCCCGGCGCCGCGGTGTCGGCCGACCGCGTCGATCTCGTCGATGAAGACGATGCAGGGCGCGTGCTTCTTGGCCTGCTCGAACATGTCGCGCACGCGACTGGCGCCGACGCCGACGAACATTTCGACGAAATCCGAGCCGGAGATCGTGAAGAACGGCACCTTGGCCTCGCCGGCGATCGCCCGCGCGAGCAGCGTCTTGCCGGTACCCGGCGAGCCGACCATCAGCACGCCCTTCGGAATCTTGCCGCCGAGTTTCTGGAACTTGGACGGGTCCTTCAGGAAGTCGACGATCTCGGCGACCTCCTCCTTGGCCTCGTCGACGCCGGCGACGTCGGCAAAGGTCACGCTGACCTGGTCCTCGGACAGCAGCCGCGCCCGGCTCTTGCCGAACGACATCGCGCCGCGCCCGCCGGCGCCGCCCTGCATCTGGCGCATGAAGTAGATCCACACGCCGATCAGCAGCAGGATCGGGAACGACGACACGAAGAGCTGCATCAGGAACGACTGCCGCTCCGGCGGCGCGGCGTCGAACATCACGTTCTTGCGCTGCATCGCGCCGATCACTGCGGAGTTGTCGGTCTCCGGGTTATAAGTCACGTACGGATCACCGCTGGCGCGCTGGCCGGTGATCGTATCGCCGCGGAACGTGGCGGTACGGATCGAGCCCGACTCGACCTCGGCCAGGAACTGGGAGTACTTGATCGGTTCCGGCGCAGCCGCGCGCTGGCCGAAGTTGGAGAACACCGCGAGCAGGACGATCGCGATGACTACCCAGAGGACGATATTGCGGGTCAGGTCGTTCAAGCGGCCACTCCTGGCAGTTCCGGCGCTGCGCTCCGTGCCCGCGGATTCGACCGCGCTGTCGCTGCCGGGTTCGACATTACTACTCCGCGCGGCGCCCCGCTACCAGATAGGTCTCGGCGCTGCGCTGCCGCGACGCCGCCGGCTTGCGGATCCGCACCGTCGCGAACCGGCGCCGCGCCGCCGCCAGCAGTGCGGCGAACCCGGCGCCCTGGAATACCTTCATCAGCAGCACACCGCCCGGCGCCAGCACGCGCCCGGCGAAGTCGAGCGTCAGTTCCCCAAGCTCCGCCGCCCGCGCCTGGTCAACGACGTCCACACCGGTCATGTTGGGGGCCAGGTCGGACATTACAAGCTCCACCGGCCGGCCGCCCAGCAGTTCCTCGAGTCGGGCGACGGTCGCCGGATCCCGGAAATCACCCTGCAGAAACGTCACTCCGGGTACAGCGGCCATCGGCAGCAGATCGAGCGCCACGACCAGACCCCGAGCGCCCAGCCGGCCAGCGGCGTACTGGCTCCAGCCGCCGGGTGCCGCGCCGAGGTCCACGACGGTGCGGCCCGGGGCCAGCAGGTGCTCGACGCGGTCGATCTCCTCGAGCTTGAAGGTCGCGCGTGAACGCGCACCCTGCGCGCGCGCCCTGCGCACGTACGGGTCGCGGGCGTGCTCGCGCAGCCAGCGGCCGCTGGAACGGCTCCGCCGGCTCATCGATGTAACTCTATTAAAAACAGTAAGTTCAGACGGATTCCTCGACTGGAATCCCGATCATCCCGGACCGGTCAGGTAAAGCTCAGTTCGAGGATTTCGAAGACGCGGGTGCCGCCCGGCGCCGCGACTTCGACCTCGTCCCAGACCGCCTTGCCGATCAGCGCCCGGGCGATCGGCGAGTTGACCGAAATCCTGCCCGCCCGGATATCCGCCTCGTCGTCGCCGACGATCTGATAGCTGACCTCGGCGCCGCCGTCGACCGGAGCGAGCTGCACGGTCGCCCCGAACACCACTCGTGTCGACCCGGCCAGGCTCGCCGGGTCGATGACCTGGGCGTCGGCCAGGCGGTGCTCGATTTCCTTGATGCGGCCCTCGATGAAGCCCTGCTGCTCGCGCGCCGCGTGATACTCGGCGTTCTCCGACAGGTCGCCGTGCGAGCGCGCCTCGGCAATGGCGCGGATCGCGGCCGGCCTGGCCTCCGACTTCAGCCGGCGCAACTCGGCGCGCAACTGTTCCGCGCCCCGCAGCGTGATCGGAGCCCGCATCAGCCTGCTACCTCGCGGTGCAGGTCCTGCAGCCGGTTGACCTCGAGGTCCTCGAGGTGATCGAGCGCCTCGCAGGTCGCAAGCGCGGCCGCCACCGTCGTGTAGTAGGTGACCCGGCGCAGCTCGGCCTCGCGGCGGATCGAACGCGATTCGCGGATCGCATGCTTGCCTTCGGTGGTGTTGATGATCAGGGCGAACTCGTCGTTCTTGATCATATCGACGATGTTCGGCCGCCCCTCGCGCACCTTCAGCGCCCGGCGGCAGGCAATGCCGGCCGCAGCCAGTGCGTTCGCGGTACCCTGGGTCGCCACCAGCGTGAAGCCGCGCGCGCCGAGGCGGCGGGCGATATCGACGGCGCTGTCCTTGTCGCGATCGCGGACCGACAGCAGGCAGACGCCGCTGCGCGGCAGCCGTATGCCGCTGGCCGCCTGCGATTTGGCATAGGCCTCGCCGAAAGTGCGCCCGGTGCCCATGACCTCGCCGGTCGACTTCATCTCCGGGCCCAGGATCGGATCCGCTTCGGGAAACTTGCTGAACGGGAACACGGCTTCCTTGACCGAGTAGTAGGCCGGCACGCGCTCGGTCAGCACGCCGAGCCGCGCCAGCCGGCGCCCCGCCATCACCCGCGCCGCGACCTTGGCCAGCGGCAGGCCGGTCGCCTTCGACACGAACGGCACGGTGCGCGAAGCGCGCGGGTTGACCTCGAGCACGTAGATCAGCCCGTTCTGGATCGCGAACTGCACGTTCATCAGACCGACCACGTCGAGGCCCCGCGCCAGCTTGCGGGTCTGTTCGCGCAGTTCATCCTGCACCGCCGGCGTCAGGCTGGCCGGCGGCAGCGAGCAGCTCGAGTCGCCGGAATGCACGCCGGCCTGCTCGACGTGCTCCATGATGCCGCCGATCAGCACGTCATTGCCGTCGCAGACCGCATCGACGTCGACTTCGATGGCGACGTCGAGGAAACGGTCGAGCAGCACCGGGCTGTCGTTCGAGACCCGCACCGCCTCCTTCATGTACTGGCGCAGGTCGTCCTCCTCGTAGACGATCTCCATCGCCCGGCCACCGAGCACGTAGGAGGGGCGCACGATCAGCGGATAGCCGACCTCGTGCGCGAGCGCCAGCGCGCGGTCCTCGTCGCGGGCGGTCGCGTTGGCCGGCTGGCGCAGATCGAGCCGGCGCAGAAGCTGCTGGAAGCGCTCGCGGTCCTCGGCGACGTCGATCGAGTCGGGGCTGGTGCCGATGATCGGGGCGCCGGCCGCCGCCAGCGCGCGGGCCAGTTTCAGCGGCGTCTGCCCGCCGAACTGCACGATCACGCCCTGCGGCCGCTCGCGCTCGATGATCTCCATGACGTCCTCGAACGTCAGCGGCTCGAAGTACAGCCGGTCGGAGACGTCATAGTCGGTGGACACGGTCTCCGGGTTGCAGTTGACCATGATGGTCTCGAAGCCGTCCTCGCGCAGGGCCAGCGCGGCGTGCACGCAGCAGTAGTCGAACTCGATGCCCTGGCCGATCCGGTTGGGGCCGCCGCCGAGGATCATGATCTTGCGCCGCTCGGTCGGCGCCGCCTCGCACTCCTGTTCGTAGGTCGAGTACAGGTACGCGGTCGAGGTCGCAAACTCGGCGGCGCAGGTGTCGACCCGCTTGTACACCGGGCGCACGCCGCAGGCCAGCCGCCGGGTCCGGACCCGCGCCTCCGGCGCGGCGAGCGCGCGCGCCAGCGCGGCGTCGGCGAAACCCTTGCGCTTCAGCACCAGCAGCCGGTCGACGGTCAGCCCGGCCATGCCGTCGGCGGCGACCCGCTGCTCCTCGTGCACGAGGTCCTCGATCTGGGCGAGGAACCACGGGTCGATCGCCGACCCGGCCGCGACGCGCGCCAGCGACCAGCCGGCGCGAAATGCATCGGCGACCCAGCGGATGCGCTCGCCGCCGGGATGGCGCAGTTCCTCGGCCAGGCGCTGCTCATCATCGGCGTCGAGCGGCAGCGTTGCGATCGGGGTCAGTCCGTCGCAGCCGGTTTCGAGGCTGCGCAGCGCCTTCTGCAGCGACTCCTGGAAGGTGCGGCCGATCGCCATCGCCTCGCCGACCGACTTCATCTGCGTGGTCAGGCGCGGGCTGGTGCCCGGGAACTTCTCGAAGGTGAAGCGCGGCACCTTGGTTACGACGTAATCGATGGTCGGCTCGAACGAGGCCGGCGTCGCGCCGGCGGTGATCTCGTTCTGCAGTTCGTCGAGGGTATAGCCGATCGCCAGCTTGGCCGCGACCCGCGCGATCGGGAAGCCGGTCGCCTTGGAGGCCAGCGCCGACGAGCGCGACACGCGCGGATTCATCTCGATCACGAGCTGGCGTCCGTCCGCCGGGTTCACCGCGAACTGCACGTTCGAGCCGCCGCACTCGACCCCGACCTTGCGCAGCACGGCGATCGCGGCGTCGCGCATGCGCTGGTATTCCTTGTCGGTCAGCGTCTGCGCCGGCGCGACCGTGATCGAGTCGCCGGTGTGCACGCCCATCGGGTCGAGGTTCTCGATCGAGCAGACGATGATGCAGTTGTCCTTGCGGTCGCGCACCACCTCCATCTCGAATTCCTTCCAGCCGAGCACCGACTCCTCGATCAGCACCTCGCTGGTCGGCGAGACATCGAGGCCGCGCAGCACGATCGCTTCGAACTCCTCGCGGTTGAAGGCGATGCCGCCGCCGGAGCCGCCGAGCGTGAACGACGGCCGGATCACCGTCGGGTAACCGACCTCGGCCTGCACCGCCAGCGCCTCGTCGAGGCTGTGCGCGATGTACGAGCGCGGGCACTCGAGCCCGATCGAGCGCATCGCGTTGCGGAACAGTTCGCGGTCCTCGGCCATGTCGATGGCCTCGCGCGAGGCCGCGATCAGCTCGACGCCGAACTTCTCCAGCACGCCCTCGCGCACCAGGTCGAGCGCGGTATTGAGCCCGGTCTGCCCGCCCATCGTCGGCAGCAGTGCGTCCGGCCGCTCTTTCTCGATGATCCGCGCGATCGTGCGCCAGTCGACCGGCTCGATGTAGATCGCATCGGCCATTTCCGGGTCGGTCATGATCGTGGCCGGGTTCGAGTTCACGAGGATGACCCGGTAGCCCTCCTCGCGCAGCGCGCGGCAGGCCTGCGCGCCGGAGTAGTCGAACTCGCAGGCCTGGCCGATGATGATCGGGCCGGCGCCGATGATCAGGACGCTGTTGAGATCGGTGCGCTTGGGCATGCTCAGCGCACCGTCACGGCTTCGCCGGCGGCCTGGGCGCGCTGCTGCCGCTGGGCCCGGCGCAGCATCAGCCAGCCGAAGTGCCCGAACAGCGGCCGCAGATCGTGCGGTCCGGGGCTCGCCTCCGGGTGGCCCTGGAAGCCGAACGCCGGCCGGTCGCTGCGGGCGATGCCCTGCAACGAGCCGTCGAACAGCGAGCGGTGGGTCGCGCGCAGCTCCGGCGGCAACGAGGCCTCGTCGACGGCGAAGCCGTGATTCTGGCTGGTGATCAGCACGCGGCCGCTGGCCAGTTCCTGCACCGGATGATTGGCGCCGTGGTGCCCGAACTTCATCTTGACGGTACGCGCGCCGCTGGCCAGCGCCAGAAGCTGGTGGCCGAGGCAGATGCCGAACACGGGCAGGTCCGTTTCGAGGAAGCGGCGGATCGCCGTGATCGCGTAATCGCAGGGCTCCGGATCGCCGGGGCCGTTCGACAGGAAGATCCCGTCCGGGGCCAGCGCGAGCGCCGCTTCGCCCGGCGTCTCGGCCGGCACCACGGTCATGCGGCAGCCATGATCGGCGAGCAGCCGCAGAATGTTGCGCTTGATGCCGAAGTCGTAGGCGACTACGTGCAGCCGCGAGCCGGGCCGCGGCACCCGGCCCGGCTCGCGGCCGATGCTGCCCTCGTTCCACTGCCAGGGCTCGCGGGTGGTCACGACGCGCGCCAGATCCATGCCCTTGAGGCCCGGGAAGCGCCGCGCAAGCTGTACCGCCGTGTCCGGATCCGCGTCGGCGCCGGCCATGATGCAGCCGGCCTGCGCGCCGCGTTCGCGCAGGATGCGGGTCAGCCGCCGCGTGTCGATGCCGGCGATGGCGACGATACCGCCCTCGATCAGGAACCCGTCGAGCGACTGGCTCGCGCGCCAGCTCGAGTGCGCGAGCGGCAGGTCGCGGATCACGAGGCCGGCGGCATGGACCGCGGCCGATTCCAGGTCTTCCGGCGTGACGCCGGTATTGCCGATGTGCGGATAGGTCAGCGTGACGATCTGGCGGCTGTAGGACGGGTCCGTCAGGATCTCCTGGTAGCCCGTCATTGCGGTATTGAAGACGACCTCGCCGCTGGTGTTGCCGGGCGCGCCGATGGAGACGCCGGAAAACACTGTGCCGTCCTCGAGGGCGAGCACCGCGGGCGTGGCTGTCACCGATGCCATCTCCACTGTTCGGGCCCGGCCCCTGCCGTGGCAGGGTGCAGGCGCGTAGCAGGCGGAGCCGGCGGGGCTCCGTCTACCTGGGCTTGTTCACGTTCAAAGGGGGCCGCAACCCGAGCGGGAAGTGTACTAGATGCCCAGCACGTCCGCCATGCCGTAGAGCCCGGGCGGGCGGCCGATCAGCCAGCGCGAGGCGGCCAGTGCCCCGTGCGCGAAGGTCATCCGGTCGGTCGCGCGATGGGCCAGTTCCAGCGTCTCGCCGGTGCCGGCGAACAGCACCCGATGCTCGCCGACGATATCGCCGCCGCGCAGGCTGGCGAAACCGATCGTGCCCGGCGTACGCTCGCCGGTGCGGCCGACGCGGCCGTACACCGCGAGATCGGCGAGCGACCGGTCGCGCGCGCCGCAGGCGATCTCGCCGAGCCGCAGCGCGGTGCCGGATGGCGCATCCACCTTGTGCCGGTGGTGCGCCTCGAGGATCTCGATGTCGTAGCTCTCCGGCAGCGCCGCGGCCGCCTGGCCGACCAGCGCGAACAGCAGGTTGACCGCCAGCGACATGTTCGGTGCGACCAGCACCGGCAGCGCCGCACTGGCGCGGCGGATCGCCGCGTGCTGCTCGGCCGCGAGCCCGGTCGTGCCGATGACCAGCGGAATGCCGAGCGCAGTCGCCGTAGCGAGGTTCTCGCCCAGCGCCTCGGGCAGCGTGAAGTCGACGGCCACCGCCGCGCCCGCGAGCGCGCGCCGCCGATCTGCGGTGACCTCGACCGCCACCGGACCGGTCTCGGCGACGTCCCCGGCATCGCGGCCGAGAGCGGTGCTCGCCGGCGAGGCCAGCGCGCCGCTCAGTACCAGCTCCGGATCCTCACGCAGCGCGCGCACGAGGCAGCGGCCCATGCGCCCGCTCACGCCGAGTATGGCGACGTTGGTCATGTCAGCCCCCTGAGCCGCCGAAGAACTTGCGCACGCCATCGAGCCAGGAACGCTCGCGCGGGTTGTGACTGCGCGAATCCGCAGCCAGCGCGGAATCGAAGCGCCGCAGCAGGTCCTGCTGCTCGTCGCTGAGGTTGACCGGGGTTTCGATCACGACCCGGCAGAACAGGTCGCCGGTTGCGCCGCCACGGACTGGCCGGACCCCCTTGCCGCGCAGGCGGAACACGCGTCCCGACTGGGTTTCCGCCGGCACCTTGATGTTCGCGTGGCCCTCCAGAGTCGGCACCTCGACACTGCCGCCGAGGGCGGCGGTCACGAAGCTGACCGGGACTTCGCAGGACAGGTGGGCGCCGTCGCGCTCGAAGATCGGGTGCTCGCGCACCGCGATCTCGACGTACAGGTCGCCGGGCGGGCCGCCGTTGCGCCCCGCCTCGCCCTCGCCACCGAGGCGGATCCGATCGCCGGTATCGACGCCGGCGGGTACCTTGACCGACAGGCGCTTCGCCGTCCGCACGCGCCCCTGCCCACCGCAGGCCGTACACGGCTTGTCGATCACGCTGCCGCGCCCGCGGCAGCGCGGGCAGGTCTGCTGAACCGTGAAGAACCCCTGGCTGACCCGCACCTGCCCGGCGCCGCTGCAGGTCTCGCAGGTCACCGGGGCGTGGCCCTTGGCGGCGCCGCTGCCGCCGCAGTCCTTGCAGTCCACCGTGGTGTGGAAATCGATCTCGGTCGTCGTCCCGAACACGGCCTGTTCGAGATCGAGTGCGAGTTCGTAGCGCAGGTCGGCGCCACGATACACGCCGGGCCGGCCGCCGCGCCGGCGGCCGCCGCCGAAGATGTCACCGAACACGTCGCCGAAGATGTCGCCGAAGGCCTCGGCCGCGCTCGGACCCGCGCCGGCACCGCGAGCCGCGTCGAGGCCGGCGTGGCCGAACTGGTCATAGGTCGCACGCTTTTGCGTGTCGGTCAGGACTTCGTAGGCTTCCTTGGCTTCCTTGAAGCGTTCCTCCGCCTCCGCGTCGTTCGGATTGCGGTCGGGGTGGTACTTCATCGCCAGGCGCCGGTACGCCTTGCGCATCGCGTCCTCGGTCGCGTTGCGGGCGACCCCGAGCACCTGGTAGTAGTCACGCTTCGACATATCGCTCCGCACGCACGGCCGCCGGGCGACCGTCGTCACCCGGCGGCTCAGCCGTCACCGTCGCACCGCGCCGTCAGTTCGGCTTGGGTCCCTTCGACTTGACCTCCTCGAACTCGGCGTCGAGCACGTCGTCCTGGCCTTTGGCCGCGCCAGCGCCGGCCGCACCCGCTTCGCCGGTCGCACCGGGCTGCGGCGCCTCGGCCTGGTAGGCCCGCTGCACGACCGGCGCGCTGGCCCTGGCCAGTGCCTCGGCCTTGTGCTCGATGGCTGCCTGGTCGTCGCCCTTCAGCACCGAGCGCAGGTCACCCGCCGCCGATTCGATGGCCGCCCGCTCCTCGCCGCTGACCTTGTCGCCGAGGTCCTTCAGTGACTTTTCGGTCGCGTGCAGCAGCGCATCGGCCCGGTTGCGTGTCTCGGCCAGCTCGCGGAATCGTTTGTCCTCGGCGGCATGCGCCTCGGCGTCGCGGATCATCTTCCTGATCTCGTCCTCGGACAAGCCGCTCGAGGCCTTGATGACGATCTTCTGCTCCTTGCCGGTGGCCTTGTCTTTGGCCGAAACGTGCAGGATGCCGTTGGCGTCGATGTCGAAGGTGACCTCGATCTGCGGCAGGCCGCGCGGCGCCGGCGGAATGTCCGACAGGTCGAACTTGCCGAGCGAGCGGTTGTCGCCGGCCCGGTCGCGTTCGCCCTGCAGCACGTGGATGGTGACGCCGGTCTGGTTGTCGTCGGCGGTCGAGAACACCTGGGTCGCCTTGGTCGGAATCGTCGTGTTCTTCTCGATCAGCCGGGTCATCACCCCGCCGAGCGTCTCGATGCCGAGCGACAGCGGCGTCACGTCGAGCAGCAGCACGTCCTTGACGTCACCGGCCAGCACGCCGCCCTGGATCGCCGCGCCCACGGCTACGGCCTCGTCCGGATTGACGTCCTTGCGCGGCTCCTTGCCGAAGAAGTCCCGGACCGCCTTCTGCGCCAGCGGCATGCGGGTCTGGCCGCCGACCAGGATCACCTCGTCGACGTCGCCGATGGCGATGCCGGCATCCTTCAGTGCGATGCGGCAGGGCTCGATCGTGCGCTGGATCAGATCCTCGACCAGCGACTCGAGCTTGGCCCGCGTCAGCTTCATGGTCAGGTGCTTCGGCCCGCTGGCGTCGGCGGTGATGTACGGCAGGTTGATTTCGGTCTGCTGCGCCGAGGACAGCTCGATCTTGGCCTTCTCGCCGGCCTCGCGCAGGCGCTGCACCGCAAGCGGATCCTTGCGCACGTCGACGCCGCTCTCCTTCTGGAACTCGCTGGCTACGTACTCGATCACGCGCCGGTCGAAGTCCTCGCCACCGAGGAAAGTGTCGCCATTCGTGGACAGCACCTCGAACTGGCGCTCGCCATCGACATCCGCGATCTCGATGATCGAGATGTCGAAAGTGCCGCCGCCGAGGTCGTACACGGCGATCTTGCGGTCGCGGCCCTTCTTGTCCATGCCGTAGGCCAGCGCCGCCGCGGTCGGCTCGTTGATGATGCGCCGGACGTTCAGGCCGGCGATGCGGCCGGCGTCCTTGGTGGCCTGGCGCTGCGCGTCGTTGAAGTAGGCCGGCACCGTGATGACCGCCTCGGTGACCGTCTCGCCGAGATAGTCCTCGGCGGTCTTCTTCATCTTCATCAGCACGCGGGCCGAGATCTCCGGCGGCGCCATCTTCTTGCCCTGGGCCTCGAGCCAGGCGTCGCCGTTGTCGGCGCGCACGATCCTGTAGGTCTCCAGCGGGATGTCGCGCTGCACGACCGCGTCCTCGAAGCGCCGGCCAACCAGCCGCTTGACTGCGTGGAAGGTGTTCTGCGGGTTGGTGACGGCCTGGCGCTTGGCCGGCTGCCCGACCAGCACCTCGCTGTCCTTGGTGAAGGCGACGACCGATGGCGTGGTCCGGTCACCTTCGCTGTTCTCGATGACCTTGGGCGACCCGCCCTCCATCACGGCGACGCAGGAGTTGGTCGTACCGAGGTCGATGCCGATGATCTTGCCCATTGCGCTGGCTCCGTAAAGCGATGTGAGAACTGGTGGCGGAGATGAGGCCGGGGGATGGGGGTTTCAACCGCCAGCCGGCGGATCGGGCGCCCGGGCGACGATGACCCGGGCCGGCCGCAGCAGACGGCCGTTCAGCACGTAGCCCTTCTGAGCGACCTGCAGCACCGTATCCGGCGGCTGCCCGGCTGCTGGCTGCAGGGCCATCGCCTCGTGCAGTTGCGGGTCGAACGGCTGCCCCAGCGGGTCGATCTCGCTGATTCCGGCCCGTTCGAAGGCCTTCAGCAGCAGCCGCAGCGTCGCCCGCTGACCCTCGAGCAGCGTAGCCGCGTCGGCGGCGGCCGCATCGAGCGCCAGGCCGAGGCTGTCCAGCACCGGCAGCAACTCGGTCGCCAGGCGCTCGGCGCCGTACTGCCGCGCGCCTTCGATTTCGCGGGCCGCGCGCTTGCGGTAGTTGTCGAGCTCGGCGACCGCGCGCAGGCAGGCGGACCAGTGCTCGGCCGCTTTCGCCTCGGCCGCGGCCAGCAGCTCCTCGGGGCTCGGGGCAGCAGCCGGGGGGGCAGCCGCGGGCTGGGCGGCGGGCGCTCCGTTCGCCTGTGGGTCGGAATCGGTCATCCGGACGGGCTCCAATGGCTGATCGGCACCGGCGGCGACTGCCGCCCGGCCGGTGGCGCAGTCTTGGGGATCAGGCGCGCGGATTCAAGGCCGACCCGAGCATCCGGGCCGCGATGTCCACCACCGGGATCACGCGCTCATAGGCCATCCGGGTCGGCCCGATCACGCCGACCACGCCGACCACCTGTTCGTCGACCGCGTACGGCGCGGCGACGACGCTGCAATCGTCGAGGATCTGGTAACCGGATTCATGGCCGATGAAGATCTGCACGCCCTGCGCGTGCAGACTCTGGTCGAGCAGGTGCAGGATGTCGCTCTTCTCGTTGAAGGCCTCGAACAGGCGGCGCAGGCGCTCGACGTTGGACAGCTCGGCGCAGCCCATCAGGTTGGTCTCGCCGGCGATCACGACGTCGGCGGCGTACCCGGCCGCCTGCGGCGCAAAGGCGCCCTGCGCCAGCGTGATCGCGTCCAGCATGAGCTGGTTCATCTGCTCGCGGGTCTCGTGCAGTTGCGCCAGCAGCCGTGCGCGTACGCCGGCGATCGGCTGGCCGCGGAACAACTCGTTCAGGTAACGCGCCGCCCGCCGCAGTTCGTCGGCGCTGAAATGGCGCTGCAACTGCAGCACGCGGTTGTGCACTTCGCGCTCGTTGACCACCAGGATCGCGAGCACGCGGTTGCCGGACAGGCCGAGGAACTCGATCTGCGACAGCTCCGCATGGATCTCGCGCGAGACCGTGACGACGCCGGCGAGCTGCGTCAGGCTGGACAGCAACTGCGAAGCCGCCGTCACCAGGGCCCGGGAATCGCCGGCCCGCTGCTGCAGGTTGCGGCGCAGCTCATTGAGCTCGGTGCTCTCCAGTGGCTGGCAGCGCAGCAGGGTATCGACGAAGAACCGGTAGCCCTTGTCGGTCGGCACCCGGCCGGCCGAGGTGTGCGGCGCGACCACGAAACCGTGCTCCTCGAGGTCCGCCATCACGTTGCGGATCGTCGCGGCGCTCAGGTGCAGTCCCGACTCGCGCGACAGGGTGCGCGATCCCACCGGCTGGCCGTCGCGGATGTAGCTCTCGATCAGCGCGCGCAGGAGCTGTTGCGCCCGGTCGCCGAGCGGTTCATCGCCTGTTCGCAGCGTGTCTGTCACAAGTACCTGTCTGGCAAGGGATTAGTACAGCCGGGCCCGATCGGACACCGAAACTAGCAACGTGCCTCCGGCAGTGTCAAGGCATACCGCGCCCGCCGGCCGCGCCAACCGCCCGATGGTGGCCGCGGTCTGCCTTGACATGCTAAAAGACCGCAGCCATGCCGCCTGGTTTCACGCGGATCGGTCTGATCGGCAAGGTCGAGGATGCCCGGGTGGCCGACTCGATGGCGGCTCTCGCCCGGCAGTTGCTGGAGCGCGGTTGCAGCGTCAGTACCGAAGCCGCCGGTGGTGCGGAGCTGCTGCCGGAGGTGGTCCGGCGCTGCCGGCCCGGCACGCTGGCCGAGGCCGTGGACCTGATCGTCGCGGTCGGCGGCGACGGCACGATGCTCTACGCGGCCCAGCTCGCGATCGGTCGCGACATTCCTCTGCTCGGCGTCAACCGCGGCCGGCTCGGCTTCCTGACCGACGTGTCGCCCGACCACATGCGCGACAGCCTCGACGCGCTGCTCAACGGGCGCTGCACGGCAGACCGGCGCCGGCTGCTGGCCGCGCGACTGACCCGGGCCGACCACGCGGCGACCGGCTGCCGCGCGCTCAACGACATCGTCGTGCGGCGCGACGAGGGCGGCCGCATGATCGAGCTGGAGACCTGGATCGACGGCCGCTTCGTCAATACGCACGGCGGCGACGGCCTCGTGATCGCGAGCTCCACCGGCTCGACTGCGTACGCGCTGTCCTGCGGCGGACCGATCGTGCATCCGTCGCTCGACACGCTGGTGATCGCGCCGATTTCGCCGCACACGCTGAGCGACCGGCCGCTGGTCGTCGGCGCTGACAGCCGCGTCGAGGTCCGGCTGGTGTCCCGCTCGGCGACGCACGCGCAGGTCACCGGCGACGGACTGCCGCTCGGCGCCCTCGACGACGGGGTTGCGCTGGCAGTGACGTTGTCTGCGGAGTCGGTGACGCTGCTGCATCCGCCCGGCTACGACTACTATCGGTTGCTGCGCTCCAAGCTGCACTGGGGACGCAGCGCACGCAACGCCGCGGATCCCTGACGGTGCTGCAGTGCCTGCAGATCCGCGACCTCGCGGTCATCGACGCCGTCGAGCTCGAGTTCGGCACCGGCCTGACCGCGCTGACCGGCGAGACCGGCGCCGGCAAGTCCATCGTGGTCGATGCGGTGCTGCTGGCGACCGGCGGCCGGGCCAGCACTGACCTGCTGCGCCACGGCGCCGGGCGCGCCGAGGTCACCGCGACTTTCGATCTGCGCGGCAACGCGGCCGCGCGCGACTGGCTGGCGGAACAGTCCATTGCCGCCGATGGCGATGAACTGATTCTGCGCCGGATCATCGGCGCCGACGGGCGTTCGCGGCAGTACGTCAACGGCCAGACTCTGCCGGCGCAGAGCGCGCGGGCCCTCGGCGACCTGCTGGTCGATGTCCACGGTCAGCAGGAGTACCTGTCACTGCTGCGCAGCGATGCGCAGCGCCGGCTGCTCGACGACCACGGAGCGCTGGAACCGCAGTGCGCCCCGGTCCGCGAGCTGGCCAGCGCCTGGCGCCGCCGCGCCGCGGAGCGCGACGAACTCGCGGCCGCGGCGACCGAGCGGGCCGCACGCCTCGAGCTGCTGCGCTACCAGGTCGGAGAACTCGAGGCGCTGGCGCCCGGCGCGGACGAGGTCGAGGCGTTGCTCGCCGAGCGGGCGCGCCACGCCAACCGCGGGC
>VGVB01000040.1 GCA_016882265.1 Gammaproteobacteria bacterium | reverse complement strand
GCCGGCGCCGCAGCCGGCGCGGCCTGAGGTCCGGCCCGCCGGGGTTCCCGGCCCCTCGCGGCGAGCCAGTCGGCTATCATCTGCCGCCGGTTCGGAAGCCGGCCGGGGAGTGCGCATCGTGAATGCCAGCCGCAGCGCCGTTTATCCAGGCACCTTCGATCCGATCACCAACGGCCATCAGGACCTGGTGCGCCGGGCCGCGGGAATCTTCGACCGCGTCGTGATCGGCATCGCCGCCAACCCGGGCAAGGCGCCGCTGTTCTCGCTGGAGGCGCGCGTGGATCTCGCCTGCCGTGTGCTGGCGGACATGCCGAATGTTTCCGTCATCGGCTACGCCGGACTCACCGTCGATTTCGCGCACGAACAGGGTTGTGGTGTCGTGATCCGCGGACTGCGCGCGGTGACCGACTTCGAGTTCGAGTTCCAGCTCGCCAACATGAGTCGCCACCTCGCGCGCGACGTGGACTACGTGTTCCTGACGCCGCAGGAGCAGTTCACCTTCATCTCCTCGACGCTGGTGCGCGAGATCGCGCTGCTCGGTGGCGATGTCTCGCGCTTCGTGCATCCGCTGGTGGCTGAGGCGCTGGCCGCGCGGCGCGCCGGGCGGGCCGGCGCGAACTGAGTCCGCGGGCCGCCGCGGCGCTCAGCGCTGGCAGCGCGGACACCAGTAACTGCTGCGCTGGCCGAGCACGACCTGCCGGATCGGCGTGCGGCATTTCCGGCAGGGAGCACCGGCGCGCTCGTAGACCCACAGCCGCGGGCGGAAGTGACCGGGCAGGCCCGCCGCATCCACATAATTGCGCAGCGTCGTGCCGCCGGCGCCGACCGCCGCGGCGAGCACCGTGCGGATCGCGGCGGCGAGCGCCAGCATCCGCGCGCGGCTGACCCGGCCGGCCGCGAGGCCGGGGCGGATCCCGGCCCGGAACAGGGCCTCGCTCGCGTAGATGTTGCCGACGCCGGCCACGGTCCGTGCATCCATGATGAAGGTCTTGATCGCGGCGCGGCGGCCGCGGGCGCGCCGCCACAGGCGCTCGTCGTCGAAATCCGCGGACAGCGGTTCCGGCCCGAGGGCTGCGAGCAGCGGATGTGCGAGCGGGTCGCCGCGCGTGAACAGCAGGCTGCCGAAGCGCCGCGGATCGTTGAAGCGCAGGCAGTGGCCGGAGTCGAGCTCGAGGTCGAAGTGATCGTGTGCCTGCGGCCGGCTGCCGGCCGGCAGGACCCGCAGGCTGCCGGACATGCCGAGGTGCACGATCAGTGTGCCGGCACTGGTGCGCAGCAGCAGGTACTTGGCGCGCCGCCCGATAGCGTCGATGGTCGCGCCGGCGACGCGGGCGGCGAGCTCGCGCGGCACCGGCCAGCGCAGGCGGCGGTTGCGCACGACGAGTCGGGTGATGCGCCGGCCGCTGGCCCACGGCTCGATGCCGCGGCGCGTGGTCTCGACTTCAGGCAGTTCCGGCACGCGCCGGCGCGGGCCCGGCCCGCTTACTTGATCTTGGCTTCCTTGTACTTGACGTGCTTGCGCGCGATGGGGTCGAACTTGTTGACCTCCATCTTCTCCGGGTGCAGGCGCTTGTTCTTGGTCGTCGTGTAGAAGTGGCCGGTGCCGGCCGAGGAAACGAGCTTGATCTTGTCGCGCATGGTCGGCTCCTCAGACGTGCGTACCGGCGGCGCGCAACTCGGCCAGCACGGCGTCGATGCCGCGCTTCTCGATGGTGCGCAGGCCGCGGGTCGACAGGCGCAGCGTCACCCAGCGGCTCTCGCTCTCCACCCAGAAGCGCTGGCTGTGCAGGTTCGGCAGGAAACGGCGCCGCTTCTTGATATTCGAATGCGACACCTTGTTGCCGGTCGTCGGCCGCTTGCCGGTCACCTGGCAGACTCGGGACATGGCCCTGCTCCGTCGTAATGCCTTGAATTTCGGGGGCGCGTATTAGACCAGCCGAGGGGCGGAAAGGCAAATAGAAAAGGGGACGCTTCCCTTTTTCAGCGCGCGTCGCCCAAAAAGGGAAGCGTCCCCATTTTCAGCGCTTGTCGCGCACCACCTCGCCGCCCTTGATCACGACCGGGATCCGCTCGAGCAGCGTAATGTCCATCGTCGGGTCACCGGCCACGGCGACCAGATCGGCGAAGCGGCCGGCCTCGATCACGCCGACGTCGTTGCGGCCGAGGGCTTCCGCGGCGTTGAACGTCGCCGTCTGAATGGCCTGCAGCGGGCTCATGCCGTAGCGGACCATCCACGCGAACTGGCGGCCATTGTCGCCGTGCGGGTACACGCCCGCGTCGGTGCCGTAGACCATCTTCACGCCGGCGGCATGGGCCCGGCGGAAGCCCTCGCGCTGCAGATCGGCGACCTCGCGGTCCTTGCGCAGGTTGTCCTCGAGCACACCGTTCCGCTGGCCTTCCGCCTGCGTGTACTCGGTGTTGTAGATGTCCATCGACAGCCAGGTGCCATGCTGCCGGGCGAGCGCGATACCCTCGGCGTCGATCAGGCTGGCGTGCTCGATCGTGTCGACGCCGGCCCGGATCGCGTCGCGGATGCCGGCCGCGCCGTGCGCGTGCGCGGCGACCTTGAGCCCCCACATGTGCGCTTCGGTCACGATGGCCTGCATTTCCTCGAGTGTGAGCTGCTGCTGGCCAGGCTCGGTGTTGCGCGAGAACACGCCGCCGGTGGCGCAGATCTTGATCACCTGCGCGCCGTACTTGCGCACCTCGCGGACGCGCTGACGGCCCTGGTCGGGATTGTCGGCGAGGAATTCGCTGTGCTGCTGCATCGACGGCGGGAAGAAGGTCGAGTCGCAGTGCCCGCCGGTGGCGCCGATCGCATGCCCGGCGCTGACCACGCGCGGGCCGCGCAGCTTGCCGGCGTCGATCGCCTGGCGCAGGCCGACGTCGTTCCATGCGTCGGCGCCGACGTTGCGCACAGTCGTGAACCCGGCCTGCAAGGTGCGCTCCGCGTGCACGACCGCCAGCACCGACCAGAAGCGGTCGCTGAACTGCAGGCCGGTGTAGCCGCCGTAGGTCGGGTCGGAGTCCAGGTGCACGTGCATGTCGATCAGCCCGGGCAGCAGGCTGAGGCCCGGCAGAGCGATGCGCTGCTGCGGTTCGTCCCCGGCGGGACCGGTGGCCGGGCCCCGGTCAATGCGGACGATGTGGCCGTTGCGGACGAGGACGCGCGGCTCCTCGATCCAGCGGCCGCTCTGGACATCGAGCAGGCGGGCCGCGGTGATCAGCACGGAATCGGTCGCTCCGGCCAGGGTCGGAGCGGCGGCCAGCCATGTGAGGCAGGCGGTGAGCGACAATCGAAGTAGGCGCATGGATCCTCCAGCGGGGCCGACCGGCCGCTAGTGTAACGGCCGGCGGCGGCACCGGAAAAAGGGGACTGTCCCCTTTTTCAGACCAGGCCGCGCTCGGCCAGTGACGTGCAGTTCCCGTCGCCGACCACCAGGTGATCGAGCAGGCGGATCTCGACCAGTGCGAGGGCATCGCGCAGCCGGGCGGTGATGATCTCGTCCGCCTGGCTCGGCTCGGCGACGCCGGAGGGATGGTTGTGGGCGAGGATCAGGGCCGCGGCGTTGCGCGCCAGGGCCTGCTTGACGACCTCGCGCGGGTGGACGCTGGCGCCATCCACGGTGCCGCGGAACAACTCCTCGCAGGCGATCAGGCGGTGGCGACTGTCGAGAAACAGGCAGCAGAAGACCTCGTGATCGCGATCGCGCAGACGGGCGATGAGGTAGTCGCGGGCCGCCCGCGGACTGGCCAGCACCGGCCCGCTCTGCAGCCGCTCGAGATGATGGCGCCGCACCAGCTCGAGCGCTGCCTGCAGTTCGGCCCAGCGCACCGGGCCGACGCCACGTTCCCGGCACAGCACGTGGCGTTCGGCCGCCAGCACGCCGCGCAGCGAGCCGAAGCGCCCGAGCAACGCGCGGGCGAGATCGAGAGCGCTCATGCCGGCCGGGCCATGGCGCAGCCAGATCGCCAGAAGCTCGGCCTCCGACAGCGCGCCGGACCCGAACTGCAGCAGCTTTTCCCGCGGCCGCTCGGTCGGGGGCCAGTCCCTGATCTGCATGAGCACCTCCGGGAGCAGTCTGCCGCGGCACGGTCGCACGCGGTCGGCGAATAAGCCGCCGGTTCGGCCAGTAACGGGCGGCCGCGCCCGGCATGACCGTAGAACCGGCGGTTATCCGGGGTTGGTATCGGGCGGTGGGCCGCCGATAATGCCGGCATGAACAGCCCGCGCCCGGCGCGGATCCTGCTGGGCGTGACCGGCGGGATCGCCGCTTACAAGACGCCCGACCTGGTCCGGCGCCTGCGCGAGCGCGGCGCCGAGGTCCAGGTCGTGATGACCCGCGGCGCCACGAATTTCATCACGCCGCTGACCCTGCAGGCGGTCTCCGGCCGGCCGGTGCGGTCCGGACTCTGGGACGAGTCGGCCGAGGGTGCGATGAGTCATATCGAGCTGGCGCGCTGGGCCGACGCGGTGCTTGTCGCCCCGGCCACCGCGGATTTCCTGGCGCGACTGAGCTGCGGCAACGCGGACGATCTGCTGACGACGCTGTGTCTGGCGACCGAAGTGCCGATCCTGGTGGCGCCGGCCATGAACCGGGCAATGTGGGCGCACGCGGCAACCCGCGCGAATGTCGCACTGCTCGAGAGCCGCGGTGTCGCGGTGCTCGGTCCGGCGGCGGGCGAACAGGCCTGCGGAGAAACCGGCGAGGGCCGCATGCTGGAACCCGCGGAGCTGGCCGAGCTGTTGCTCGGCCGACTGCGGCGCGAGCGGTCACTGGCCGGGCTGAAGGTGGTGATCAGCGCCGGTCCGACCCGCGAGCGCATCGACCCGGTCCGCTTCATCAGTAACCGCAGCTCCGGGAAAATGGGCTACGCGGTCGCCGCGGCCGCGCGCGATGCCGGCGCCCGCGTTGTGCTGGTCAGCGGTCCGGTCGCGCTGCCAGCTCCGGCCGGTGTCGAGTGCATCGGTGTCGAGAGCGCCGAGCAGATGTACGCCGCCGTGCATGCCGCGCTGCCGGGGGCCGACATTTATATCGGCACGGCGGCGGTTGCCGACTATCGCCCGGCCGCCGTCGCCACGCAGAAGATCAAGAAGACCGCCGAGAACCTGCGCATCGATCTGGTGCGCGCGCCCGACATTCTCGGCTCGATCGCGGCGCTGCGTGACGGCCGGCCGTTCGTGGTCGGCTTTGCCGCCGAGACGGAGAAGCTCGAGGAGCACGCGCGGCAGAAGCTGCTCGGCAAGCGTCTCGACATGATCGTCGCCAACCAGGTCGGCGACGGCCTGGCCTTCGACTGTGAAGACAACTCGCTGCTGGTGCTGTGGAACGGCGGCCGCGAGGACCTCGGCGCCGGCAGCAAGCCACTGCTGGCCGAGCGGCTGATCGGCCTCATCGCCAGCGTGCGCGGCGCGGTCCGCCGCGCGCCGGGCGCTGCGGCGTCCGGCGAAGCGTGACGGCCCGCTTGGCGCCGCCGCGCCAGCTCAAAGTGCGGGTGCTCGATCCAAGGATCGGGCGCGAAATCCCGTTGCCGGCCTACGCGACCGATGGCTCGGCCGGCCTCGATCTGCGGGCCTGCCTCGACCAGCCAGTCGTGCTCGAGCCGGGGCAGACCCAGCTCGTCCCGACCGGTCTCGCGATCCACCTCGACGACCCGGGGCTCGCCGCCATGCTGCTGCCGCGGTCGGGGCTCGGCCACAAGCACGGGATCGTGCTCGGCAATCTGGTCGGGCTCATCGATTCCGATTACCAGGGTCCGGTGATGGTCTCGGTCTGGAACCGCGGCCACCATCCGTTCACGATCGAGCCCGGTGAGCGCATCGCGCAGATGGTCATCGTGCCGGTGGTCCAGGTGCAGCTCGAGATCGTGCCGGAATTCGCCGCCTCGGTGCGCGGTGGTGGTGGCTTCGGCAGCTCAGGACGGCACTGATTCCTCAGCGCGGGGCGACCGCCCGCAGCTCCTGGAACCGCTGGATGTCGGCGGCGAACGCGGCGAGGATCGAGGCCCGTTCCTCGCGCTTCTTCGCCAGATTGGCTGCCTGTGTCGCGATGTCGCTGCGCGAGCGTTCGAGATCTGCGGCCAGCCCCTCCGGCAGCGGTTCGGCTCCCGGGTCCTTGTTCACCGGCTGGTAGCGCGCGGCCTGCTTCTCGAGGTCGGCGTGGCGCTTGCGCAGATTGGCCAGCGACTGTTCCTGGATCGTGAGCTGGGAGTCCACCAGCTCGATGCGGCGATCGCGCAGTACCTCGATCTCCTGCACCGACTGGTAGGAGCTCAGCAGCATGCGGTCGCGGCGCTGGCGTTCGCGGGCTTCGCGTTCGGCGCGGGCCGCCGCTTCCTGGGCCTTGGCTTCCTCGGCCGTGACCTCACCCTGCTCGCGGCCGACCGCGACACCTCGCTGGTTCAGCACTTCGCGGTCCTGGTTCGCGTACTCGGGCGGAATCGTGTCGCCGTAATGGACCTGGCCGGTCTTGTCGACCCAGCGGTACAGTTTCTTGCCGCCCGACTGGGCGTCGGCCGCCCCGGCCAGCAGGCCGAGCAGCAGGGCGGTCAACACGCAGCGGCTCGTCCAAGTGGTCATCGCTTTGCACCTCTGCTGACATATTCTGCCAGCGCCGGCCGGACTGCCTGACGACTGTGTCACGTCCCGGCCACGACGCCGTAGCGCTCGCGGTATGCCCGGAGGCGGCCGAACTCGTCCTTGCGCCCGGCCGCCGCCAGGTGCTCGATCAGATCATCGAGCGTGGCTATTCTGATGACCGGGATGCTGAACGCCGTCTGAACCTCCTGCACGGCGGACAACGCACCGTGACCGCGCTCCTGCCGGTCGAGCGCCAGCACCACGCCGGCCGGCGTCGCGCCGGCGCCGCGGATCAGCTCGATGGACTCGCGGATCGCAGTGCCGGCCGTGATCACGTCATCGACGATCAGTACCCGGCCGAGCAGTGGTGCGCCGATGAGGTTGCCGCCCTCGCCGTGGCCCTTGGCTTCCTTGCGGTTGAACGCGATGGGCACGCTGCGGCCGTGGTGCGTCGCCAGCGCGATGGCGGTCGCGCCGGCCAGCGGAATGCCCTTGTAGGCCGGACCGAACAGCAGGTCGAAAGCGACGCCGGAGGCGACGACCGCGGCGGCATAGCAGGCGCCGAGCGTGGCGAGCGCGGCGCCATCGTTGAGCTGGCCGGCATTGAAGAAATACGGACTCTCGCGGCCGGACTTCAGCGTGAACGTGCCGAAGCGCAGCGCCTGGCGCGCAATCACGAGCTCGAGGAACTCCCGCTGGTACGACTGCATGCACGTCTCCCGTCGCGATGCGTATCATGGCGCGTCGCCGGACGGGGCGCAGCATGCGCATCATCACGCTCAACTGCAACGGCATCCGCTCCGCGGCCCGCAAGGGGCTGTTTACATGGCTGCCGGGGCAGGGCGCCGACGTCGTCTGCCTGCAGGAGACCAAGGCCCAGGAGCACCAGCTCGACGGCGACGGGTTCCGGCCGGCCGGGATGCATTGTTATTACTACGATGCGGAGCGCCCCGGTTACAGCGGGGTCGCAGTGTTCTCGAAGCGGCGCCCGGAACGCGTGATCCGCGGCTTCGGCGTCGCCGAGTTCGATCGCGAGGGACGATACCTCGAGCTGGTCTTCGGCCGGCTGGCGGTCGTGTCGGTGTATTTTCCGTCCGGTTCGGCCGGGCCGGAGCGGCAGGCCTCGAAGTTCCGCTTCCTCGAGGCGTTCCTGCCGCAGCTTCGCCGCCTGCAGCGCCGCCGCCGCCATTACCTGTTGTGCGGCGACTTCAACATTGCGCACCGGCCGATCGACCTGCGCAACTGGCGTGCCAACCAGAAGAACTCCGGCTTCCTGCCGGAAGAGCGCGCATGGCTCGACCGGGTCTTCGACGATCTCGGCTGGGTGGACGCGTTCCGCGAGGTCGACCCGCGACCTGACCAGTACACCTGGTGGTCGAACCGCGGCCAGGCCTGGGCGAAGAACGTCGGCTGGCGCATCGATTACCAGGTCGCGAGCCCCGGGCTCAAGGGTGGTGCGCGCGCGGCAGCGATTTATCGCGACCAGCGCTTCTCCGATCATGCGCCGCTCGTGATGGACTACGAGCTGTGAACCGGGCGTGGGCCGCGCTGCGGCCCTATCTCGACAAGGAACCGCTGGCGGCCTTCTGCGTCGGCGTTTCCTCGGGGTTCCCGTATGCGATGATCGGAGCGACGCTGACCACGCGTCTGGCCCAGGACGGCATCGACAAGCGTACCGTCACAGCGTTCACGCTGGCGTTCCTGGCCTACAACCTCAAGGTATTCTGGGCCTGGATCGTCGACGGCGTGCGCCTGCCGCTGCTCGGCCGGCTCGGCCAGCGGGTCTCGTGGCTGCTGCTGTCCGGTAGCGCCGTGATCGGCGCGGTCGTGAACCTGGCGCTGGTCGATCCGACGGCCAGCATCCAGGCCACGGTGCTCGCGGCGGTGCTGGTCGGCGTCACCGGGGCGACCTTCGACATCGTCATCGATGCGTATCGCATCGAGACGCTGCGGCCGGACCAGCTCGGCGTCGGTTCCGGCATGTCACAGTACGGCTGGCGGATCGGCGCGGCGGCCGCGGGCGCGCTCGCGCTGGTCGTCGCCGGGCGCCACGGCTGGACGGCGGCCTACCTCGCCTGCGCTGCATTCGCGCTGCCGGCGATGCTGACCGGGCTCATCGTCGGCGAGCCGGCCCGGCATGTCGTCGCCAGCGGGCAGCGCGGCCTGACAGCGGTGTGGAACTCCATCAGCGGCCCGTTCACGGAGTTCCTGCGCCGCAACGGCGCCTGGCTGGTGCTGCTCTTCGTGCTCGTGCACAAGATCGGCGACACGCTCGCCAACCTGACGCTCCGCCTGCTGTTCGACGAGCTCGGCTACAGCAATGACGAGATCGCGCTGTACGATGTCGGTGTCGGTTTCTGGGCATTTCTCGCCGGCATCTTCATCGGCGGCGTGCTGTATGCACGGCTCGGCCTGAAGCGCTCGGTGCTGGTCGCGCTGGTGCTGATGTGCGTGTCGAACCTGAGTTTCGCGGCGCTGGCCGCGGCCGGCCACAGCAATCCGGGGCTCGCCGCGGCGATCGGCTTCGAGAACCTCGCCAGCGGTTTTGGCGGCGTTGTCGTGGTGGCCTATTTCTCCGCGCTCTGCAACCTGCGGTTCACCGCGGCGCAGTACGCGCTGATCTCGGCGGCGGCCTCGGTGCTTGGTCGGGTGCTGACCGGTACCACGGCCGGTGCGCTGATCGAGGCCATGGGCTACGTGAACTTCTACCTGCTGACGACCGTGCTGGCGCTGCCGGGCATCCTGCTGTTCGCGTACCTGCTGCGGCAGGGTCTGGTCGACCGCGCGCTCGGCACCGCCGGAAGAGATACCTGAAAAGGGGACGCTTCCCTTTTTCGCCAGAGCGAAAAAGGGAAGCGTCCCCTTTTCAGGCGCGGCGGTAAGCGAGGTCGAACACGCGGTGGCCGAGGCGGCGGCCGCGCGACTCGAAGCGGGTCGTGGCGCGGTCGGTATGGTCCAGGTACCCCCCGCCCGGGGCCAGGTTCGCGAGGCGCGGTTCGGCGCCCAGGACCGCGAGCATCCACTCGGCATAAGGCTCCCAGTCCGTGGCGATGCGCAGCAGGCCGCCGGGCCGCAGCCGGGTGGCCAGCAACGCAACGAAGGCCGGCTGCACGAGGCGCCGCTTGTGATGGCGCTTCTTCGGCCACGGGTCCGGGAAGTACAGCAGCAGCTCGTCGAGCGAGTCCGGCGGGACCTGCCATTGCAGTACCTCGACGGCGTCGTGCGCAATCAGCCGCAGATTGGTGAGCCCGCCGGCCGCGATGCCGAGCAGGCAATGACCGATGCCCGGCGGATGCACTTCGATGCCGAGGAAATCCACTTCGGGCCGCGCGCGCGCGAGCGCGAGCAGTGTCGCGCCGTCGCCGAAGCCGATCTCCAGCACGCGCGGGGCGTGCCGCCCGAACACGGCATCGAGATCCAGCGCTCGCGGCGTGAATGGCAGGCCCCAGCGCGGCAGCAGCTCGTCCAGCGCGCGCTGCTGGGCCCGGGTGATGCGCCCGGCGCGCCGCACGAAGCTGCGGATCGCCCGCGCTTGCCGCGGTGCGTCGTGCTGGTCGGCCGGTTCCATGCCGGGACTCCGTTGCGGGTCGGTCGGAGGCGGCAGCATATGTCAACCGCGATGTGACGCGCCTTCAGACGTTGCGGCCCGCGCTCCGCCCGGTCAGGATGCAGCCGCCGAGGAAGGTGCCCTCGAGGCTGCGCTTGCCGTGCATGCCGCCGCCGCCGAAGCCGGCGGCTTCGCCGGCGGCGTACAGTCCCGGCAGCGGCCGGCCGGCGGCGTCGAGCACGCGGCCGGCGAGATCGCTGCGGATCCCGCCCATGCTCTTGCGACTGATCACACAGGCGCGGATCGCCAGCAGCGGCCGCGAGCGCCGCGCGCCGATCGGTGCGAACGCGCAGGTGCGCAGCCGGTCGCCGAGCCAGCGCCGCGCGCTGGCGATGCGCAGAAGCTGCTCGTCGGTGTGGAAGCGCGGGCCGCGCGCGATGCCGGCGTCGTAACGCACCACCGCGTCTGCGACCGCGGCGAGGTCCACGACGTCATCGCCGTTGACCGCGTTCATGCGTTCGACCAGCTCCGGCAGGTCGTCCGCCAGCACGACGTCCTCGCTGTTGCGGGTAAGCTGGTCATAGAGCCAGCGCTGGCCGGTGGCCATCTCGAGCAGGAACTTCAGACGCTGCCGGTCGCGCAGCGCCGGATTGAATTCGGCGCCCGACACCGCGAGCTCGCGCAGCGCGATGCGCCGGTTGAGCAGCAGCCAGCCGTAGCCGCCGGGCTCGGCGCACAGTCGCGCGACCAGCTCGTGCGTGTCGAAGCCGGCGACGAGCGGCCGCGGCCCGATGCGCTCGCCGCGGGCGTTCAGCCACAGGGCCGATTTCGGCGGCACCAGCGACAGGCCGTGCGCGGGCCGGCGCGGGCGCCAGTGCCGGATGCCGGCGGCGTAGTTCCACTGCCAGTCGAGGTGCGTGACCGCGGCGCCGGCGGCTGACACCGCATCGTGCAGATGGCCGTCGGCGAAGCGGTGCGCGCCGTTCAGCAGCGTGGCCGGCGGCCGGCCGCAATCCGCCGGCCAGTGCCGGCGCACGCGGTCGAGGTCGCCACTGATACCGCCACTGGCGATGACCACCGATTCCGCGGTCGCCTCGAACGGCTGGTCCTGCGTTTCGACGGTGCCGGTCACGCCGCAGATGCGGCCTGCCGCCCGCGTGAGCGCATCGACGCGGTGCTGGAACTTCAGTTCCAGCCGCGCACGGCGCGGGTGTTCGAGGAGGCGGCGGGCCAGCGTTTCGACCAGCACGAGGCCGGTGCCCTGGACGACATGCCAGCGCGGAACCGAATTGCCGTTGCCGCTGAGGCCGCGCTCGACCCACATCGGCAGCGGCAGGAAGCGGATGCCGAGGCCGGTCAACCAGTCGTGCACGTCGGCGACGCAGCGCTCGACATACGTCTCCGCCCAGGCACGACCCCAGCGCTCCTCGGGTCCGAGCTCGCCGAAGGCCAGCCAGTCGCGCAGGCCGAGTTCCGCGCTGTCCCGGATCCGCCAGCGGCGCTGTTCCGGAGTACCGGCGAACCACAGGCCGCCGAACGCTTCCCGCGCCAGACCGCCGAGCTGCGCCGGCTCGTCGCGATCGAGCAACACCACGCTGCGCCCGCGATCGAGCGCTTCGATAGCCGCGCAGATACCGGCGATGCCGGCACCGGCAATGACCACTTCCGCCCGGTAGTGCAGTACCGGCATGGCCGCAATGTACACTCACGGACGTGCTGCGGTATATTCGCCGCTACCCAGGGAACAGGAGTGTCGTCATGCGAGGGAACTCACGCGTGCTGCGGGCGATGATCGTGCTGATCGGCGGACTCGGCATCGCCACCGCCTCCGGGGCCGGCGGCTTGCTCGGCACCAAGAAGGGCAAGGGCGGATCGGACGTGCAGGGTGCTGCCGGTACGCAGGGCGCGCAGGGCGCTGCCCAGGACCTCGAACGCTGCGACCGGCCGATGGGCGCGATGGCGGTCGTTGAGCCGCAGGACTTCGTGACCGCGTCGCTCGCGCAGTACGGGCTGCAGTCGCCGGTCGGCCTGATCCGCATGATGATCCAGCAGTCGAACTGCTTCGTCGTCGTCGAGCGCGGCACGGCGACGCAGAACATCATGCAGGAACGCGCGCTGGCCGGCGGTGGCGAGCTGCGCGGCGGCTCCAACATGGGCGGCGGGCAGATGGTTGCGGCCGATTTCATCCTGACGCCCTCGGTCGTGTTCTCGGAGAGCGATGCCGGCAAGATCGCCGGTGGTCTCGGCGGCCTGATGGGTGGGCGCGGCGGCGGCCTGTTCGGGCGCGGCGGTGGGGTGCTCGGCGCGATTGCCGGCGGCCTCAAGTTCAAGGAAGCACAGACCAGCATGCTGGTCGCCGATGCACGCAGCGGCGTGCAGGTCGCGGCTGCGGAAGGCAGTTCGAAGAAGGCCGATCTCGCGCTCGGCGGGCTGGTCATCGGCGGCGGCGCGGCCGGCGGGCTCGGCGGCTATAGCAACGCCAACGAGGGCAAGATCATCGCGGCGAGCTTCGCCGACAACTACAACAATGTTGTGCGCGTGATCCGCAACGATCCGACCCTGCAGCGCGACGTCGGCACGCTGGCGCAGGAAGCGGCGGCTGGCGGCTCGACCCAGGCCGGCGCCGTATTCAGTGCCGGCGACGTGCTGCACCCGAAGATCAACGGCGTCAAGCTGATGGGTACTCCGGGCGATGCCGGCCAGGTCCTCGCTACGCTCGGTAAGAGCGACGAGATGGTCTGCATGGGCCAGGAGCAGGACGGCTACGTCCAGGTCGAGTCCGGCCAGGGCGCCGGCTGGGTCAAGAAGATCTTCGTCGCGAAGTAGTCGTTGTCCCGGTCCCGGACTCCAGGCGACTGGTGGATCCGGGCGGTTCTCCGGCTGCACGCGCTGTCGGCGCGCCTGCCGTATCGCCCGCTGCTCGCGCTCGGACGTGTGACCGGCCGCCTGGCGCGGCTGGTCATGCGCGAGCGGCGCCACAACGCGCGCCGTAACATCGCACTGTGTCTGCCGGAGCTCGATGAGCCGGCGCGCGCCGCGCTCGAGCGGCAGCATTTCGAGTCGCTCGGCATCGCGCTCTTTGAGACGGCGCTGGCCTGGTGGCGGCCGCTGCCGAGCCTGTGGCCGCTGGGCCGCACCGAGGGGCTCGAGCAGCTCGAGCGCGCGCTGGCGCGCGGCCACGGCGTGCTGCTGCTGCCGGCGCACTTCACGACGATGGAACTCGGCGCCGCGCTGCTGCACCGGCATGTGGTGCCGGACATCGTCTACCGGCGTTTCAGCCAGCCGGCGATCGACGCCGTGATGCGCGAGCGGCGCGCGCGCGGCGGCGGGCGTCTGATCGAGAGCCGCGAACCGCGGGCCGTGATCCGCAGCCTGCGCGCGAACCATGTCGTCTGGTATCCGCCGGACCAGATCTACCCGCCGAAGAACCGTGTGCTCGCCCCGTTCTGCGGCGTGCCGGCGATGACCAACACGACGCCGATGCGGATTGCGCGGCTTACGGGCGCGGCGGTGCTGCCGTTCCTCGTACTGCGGCTCCCCGGTGGTGACGGCTACCGGCTCGTGTTCGGGCCGGAACTCGAGGGTTTCCCGAGCGGCGACCCGGTGGCCGATGCCACCCGACTGAACCAGCTCGTCGAGCAGCAGATCCGCGCGGCGCCGGCACAGTACCGCTGGATCCACCGGCGCTTCCGCGCCTACACACCCGACTACCCGGACTACTACGCGCAGTGACGCAGGCGGGTGCCGTTCACTCGGCGGCGGCCGGATCGTCGAAGAAGCGGCCGTAGGCCTGCAGCGCGCCGTGTACCAGTGCCGCGCCGGCGTGTCGATCGGCGCCGGGTTCGGTGTCGCGCATCCGCGCGACACCGGCCATCAGATCGGCGATCGCATAGTGCAGGTTGGCATCCGCCGCCGGCGGCAGCCTGCAGTTCGCGATGATTTCATTGACCGCAGCCTCGATCGTGCCGGCCAGCGTCGCGTACTGCGCCTCGGTCTCGGTGCCGGCGTGGATCGCTGCGTGGTCGGTATCGAAGGCCGCGCGGATCGCCGCCATGCCGGCGCGCAGCGGCGCGTCGGTCGGCCACTTGCGCTCACCGTCGAGCTGCATCTGCGCCACCGCGGCGGCGTCGGACTGGTGCTGGTGAGCCGGCTCGTGCTGGTGCTCATGGTCGTGCTGCGCCCTCGCGGCTGATGTCACGGCCAGCGCCAGCAGCGCGGCGGCGAGCGTGGCGGGCAGGCGGGGAGGGCGCGGCCAGCGGTCCATTGCGGTGTTCTCCTGGAACGGGGCGCCGATTATAGAGCGCCGGCGCCGGCCGCCCGCTGGTGCAGACGCACCGGCATCCGCCGCGAGCCCCAGCTCCCGGGACGTGCCGCAAACACTCCGGGCAGCCGCGCGCTGCAAGCGGCACAGCAGCCGCCGGCGGTGAGGCCCCAGCGGCCGAGCTCGTACCAGTCGCGCTCGATCAGCAGTGCGCCGCAGCCGTGGCACCAGGTGCTGCCGCCGCCGGGGTCGCGGACGTTGCCGGTGTACACGTAGTGCAGGCCATTCTGTCGGGCGCGATCGCGCGCGCGGGTCAGTGTCGCCGCCGGCGTCGGCGGGTAGTCGCGCATCTTCCAGTCGGGGTGAAAGGCCGAGAAATGCAGCGGGACGTCGGGGCCCAGCTCGCGCGCGATCCAGCCGGTCAGTGCGTCGAGCTCTGCGTCCGAGTCGTTCGCGCCGGGGATCAATAGCGTCGTGATCTCGAACCAGACCCGGGTCTCGCGCTGCAAGTACACGAGTGTATCGAGCACCGGGCCGAGGCGGGCGCCGCAGATCCGCCGGTAGAAGTCGTCGCTGAAGGACTTCAGGTCCACGTTGGCGGCGTCCATCGCCGCAAAGAAGTCGGCGCGCGGCTCCGGGCAGAGGTAGCCGGCGGTCACCGCTACCGTACGCACTCCGGCGTCATGGCAGGCGCCGGCGACGTCGATCGCGTATTCCATGAACACGGTCGGGTCGTTGTAGGTGAACGCGACGCTCGCGCAGCCGAGCCCGTGGGCGGTTGCGGCCAGTTCCGGCGGCGTGGCCGCGTCGGCGAGCGTATCCGTCTCGCGCGAGCGGCTCAGGTCCCAGTTCTGGCAGAACTTGCAGGCCAGGTTGCAGCCCGCAGTGCCGAAGGACAGCACCGCCGAGCCGGGCAGAAAGTGGTGCAGCGGCTTCTTCTCGATCGGATCGACGCAGAAGCCGCTGGAGCGGCCCCAGGTGTACAGCTCAATGCCGTCGCGGCCGCGACCGCGGACGAAACACAGGCCGCGCTGGTTTTCGTGCAGCCGGCAGTGACGCGGGCAGACGTCGCACTGCACGCGGCCGTCGGCGAGGCGCGTCTGGTAACGTGTGGGCATGCCAGTCAGTTCGGCGTCCATGTCATTGACGCGCGCCGCGCGCGGCGCGATATTGCTTTCGTTCCGCGGCGACTCCATATCCGGCCCAGTCGCAACCGCTTTCACGCCACGATGTTGAGCCTGAAACCCGAGAAGTCAAGCAGCCGCCCGCCGGCGGTCGCGGGCCTGTTCTATCCCGGCGATGCCGCCGGGCTGCGTCGCGCCGTGTCCGCGTATGTCGCAGCCGGTCGCCTGCCGGACGGGACGCTGCGCCGGCCGAAGGCGCTGATCGTGCCGCATGCCGGCTACGTGTATTCGGGGCCGGTCGCCGGCAGTGCCTATCGGCTGCTGCGCGATGCGGCCGCCGACATCCGCCACGTGGTGCTGCTCGGTCCGAGCCATCGCGTGGCGCTGACCGGGCTGGCGGTCCCGGCGGTGAATGCGTTCACGACGCCGCTTGGCGAGGTGGCCATCGATCGCCAAGGCCGGGAGCGGCTGGTCGGGCTCGGGCTGGTGACGGTCGCCGATGCGCCGCACGAGCTCGAGCATTCGCTGGAAGTGCAGTTACCGTTCCTGCAGGTCGTGCTCGGTGAATTCGAGCTGCTGCCGATCGCCGTCGGCGAGGCGACGAGCGCGGATGTGGCACGCGTGATCGAAGCCGTCTGGAACGGGCCGGAGACGTTGCTCCTGGTCAGCTCGGACCTGAGTCACTATCACGATGCGGTGCTCGCGCGCCGGCTCGACGCTGCAACGGCCGCGGCCATCGTTGAACAGCGCCGCGAACTGGACGGCGAGCAGGCTTGCGGCGCCACCGGCATCAACGGCCTGCTGCTCGCGGCCCGCCGCCGCGGGCTGGTCGTCGAACAGCTCGACCTGCGCAATTCCGGCGATACCGCCGGGGATGCTTCCCGCGTCGTGGGTTATGGCAGCTTTGCCGTCTACCAGGCTTGATCCGGCGGCGCGTCGCGCGCTGCTCGAAACCGCAGCCACCGCGATCGAGGCCGGACTGGGCCTGACGACGGCGGAACCGCCGACGGCCGCCGCCCGCAGCGGCGTGCTCGGCGAACCGCGCGCCAGCTTCGTGACGCTGACCATCGCCGCGGAACTGCGCGGCTGCTGCGGTTCGATCGAGCCGAGCCGGCCGCTCGTTCTCGATGTCTGGCACGCTGCGCAGGCGAGCGCGTTCCGCGACCCGCGCTTTCCGCCGCTCGACGCGACGGAATGGGACTCGGTCGGGCTCGAGATCTCGGTGCTGACACCCTGCGAGCCACTGCGCGCCGGCAGCGAGGCCGAGCTGCTGCGCGCGCTGGTGCCGGGCCGCGACGGACTGGTGCTCGAGTGGCGCGGGCGCCGCGTCACTTTTCTGCCCAAGGTCTGGGAGCAGATCGATGACCCGCGCGAGTTTCTGCACCTGCTGAAACGCAAGGCCGGTTGGGAAGCCGGTTTCTGGGCCGCGGACCTGCAGGTCTGGCGCTACGAAACCGAGCTCATCGCGGCGGAGTAGGCGGCGGGCCGCTTGCCGCGAGTGGCGGCCGGCCCCTAGAATCCGGCCCGAAGCGGGTGTAGTTCAATGGTAGAACTGCAGCTTCCCAAGCTGCTAACGTGGGTTCGATTCCCATCACCCGCTCCACCGGATTTCGAAGACTAAGAAGGGCCCTTCGGGGGCCCTTCGTCGTTCTTGGGTAACTTGCAGGAATGTAATCGAACGATTACACTTCGTGCGTGTACGTCATCAAGACGCTGCCCGAATTCGATGCCTGGCTGAGGGGCCTGAGCGACAAGACGGCGCCGCGTCGGCTAGTCGCGCGACTTCGCAAGGCTTCGCTCGGCAACCTGGGTGACGTGAAGCCCGTCGGTAAGGGTGTTGTCGAGATGCGAGAGCACTTCGGTCCCGGCTGGCGCAGGTACTTCACCCTGAGGGGCGACGAGTTGGTCGTCATGCTCGGAGGTGGGTCCAAGTCTTCGCAACGGACGGACATCGGGGTGGCGCAACGGCGAGCCGCGATGATCGAGGAGGGTTGATGGTGAAACGCAAGAAGATCAAGGCCAGTGATCTGCCGGAGTTCGACGCGGCAGAATACCTGGATAGTGAAGAGGCGGTCGCCGAGTACCTCACGGCCGTCCTCGCCGAGAATAATCCGGCGCTACTGGCAGCGGCGCTCGGCGACATCGCGCGCGCAAGGGGCATGAGCGAAATCGCGAAGTCGACGGGCCTCGCGCGCGAAGCTCTCTATAAGGCGCTTCGGCCGGGTGCCGAGCCGCGGTTCGACACCGTGTCTCGAGTCTGTGCTGCCCTCGGAGTGAAGTTGGTCGCCGAACCAGCGTCCTGATACGTCCGAGTTGTCGGCCCGTTACACTCCAAACAGGCGAGGCCATCGCTGCCGGCAAGTGACTGGTCTGGCGGGCGGAGCGGGGTAGCTCATGTGGGTTCGATGCCATCGAGCGTGAGCGACGCCGCAGCCAGCATCCGGACCCGCCGCTCGGGCGCGGCGCGAATTACTTGTCGCATTTTCGGCGGCGGAACCCCGGTGCCGGTGTTACGGTTCGGTTCATGAAGTCGCTGCCATCGACCACGGAAATGCGCCGTGCCTTTCTGCGCGGCGATGCGGCCTACGACGGCGTGTTCTACACCGGCGTCCGGACGACTGGCATCTTCTGCCGGCCATCGTGCACGGCGCGCAAGCCGCGCCCGGAGAACGTCGAGTTCTTCGCGACGCCGCGCGAGGCGAGCTTCTCCGGCTATCGCCCGTGCAAGCGCTGCCGGCCGCTGCATGCCGACGGACAGGCGCCGGACTGGGTCCAGCGCCTGCTGGCGCGCGTCGAGCGCGAGCCCGCGGTGCGGATCCGGGCCGCGGAGCTGCGCGCATCCGGCATCGATCCGGCCCGCGCGCGGCGCTGGTTCCAGAATCACTATGGCATGACGTTCCAGGCCTGGTGCCGGTCGCGCCGGCTGGGCGAGGCGTTCCGGCGAATCCGGGAGGGGGCAGCAGTGAGTGAAATCGCAGGCGCTGCGGGTTTCGAGTCGGAGAGTGGCTTCCGCGCGGCCTTCGCCCGCGCCTTCGGCAGTGCGCCGCGAAGGTCGGCCGCGGACACGGCGGTCCTGCTCGACTGGATTCCATCGCCGGTCGGCCCGCTGATTGCCGGGGCGACCGATGAGGGCCTGTGCCTGCTCGAGTTCTCGGACCGGCGCATGCTGGAGGCGCAGATCAGGACGCTGCAACGTCGCATCGGCGGCGTGCTGCTGCCTGGCCGCCATCGCTGGCTCCAGGCGCTGCGCCAGCAGCTCGGCGAGTACTTCGCCGGCCAGCGGCGCAACTTCGAATTGCCGCTCGTGATCCGCGGCACCGACTTCCAGCAGAAGGTCTGGCGGGCGCTGTTGACGATTCCGTACGGAGCGACCTGGTCCTACCAGCAACTCGCCGCGCGCGTCGGCCAGCCGGCCGCGTCGCGCGCGGTCGGCACGGCGAACGGCATGAACCGCATCGCGATCGTGATTCCCTGCCATCGCGTGGTCAACGCGGACGGCCGCCTCGGCGGTTACGGCGGCGGCGTGTGGCGGAAGCAGGCGCTGCTCGATCTCGAGCGCGGCCAGCAGGGCATGGCGCTGACCGCGCCCGCCGTCACTCGCGTCAGGGCCCGTCGCTCGGGTTGAGCACGAGCGCGCGGCGCGCGACCAGCAGCCCATCCTCGTCGGCATAGACCCAGTCGCCGGGCCGGACGCGGACGCCGGCGAATTCGACCGGCACATCGCGCTCGCCGCGGCCCTGGCGGTCGCTGCGCCGCGGCAGCGTCGCGAGCGCGAGCACGCCGAGAGCGAAGCCCGCGATCTCGGCCGAGTCGCGCACGCAGCCGTAAATGATGACGCCGGCCCAGCCGTGAGCGGCCGCCTGCTGCGCCAGCAGGTCGCCGAGCAGAGCGCAGCGGCGCGAGCCGCCGCCATCGACGACCAGCACGCGACCGGCGCCTGGCTCGCCGACCGCCTCCCTGACGCGCGAATTGTCCTCGCAGCAGCGCACGGTGCTCGCCGGCCCGGCGAAAGTGCGGCGCCCGCCATACGAGTGAAATACGGGTTCGGCGACCTGCAGCTCGCCGCCGAACTGGTCGCAGAGATCGGCGGTCTTGAAATCCATGATCGTCCGGGCCCGGGATGGCCAGCGGGTGCTGGCCGCTCATCTTAGCCCGTTGCGCGGACCGCCCGGCGCTGGAAGCGCGGTGTCGGCGCGAACGGCACCGGCTGCCGCATGGTCTTCTCGATGTCGCGCAGCAGGCCGACCTCGTCGTCGGCGACCAGCGACACCGCGTGGCCGAGGGCGCCGGCCCGGGCCGTGCGCCCGATCCGGTGCACGTAATCCTCGGGCACATTCGGCAATTCGTAGTTGACCACCTGCGGCAGCTCCTTGATGTCGAGCCCGCGCGAGGCGACCTCGGTCGCGACCAGCGCCGTGACCTTGCCGGCCTTGAACTCGGCGAGCGCCCGCACCCGCGCGGACTGGCTCTTGTTGCCGTGGATCGCGGCGGCGCGGATGCCGGCGCGCTCGAGCTGCGTGGCAAGGCGATTGGCGCCGTGCTTGGTGCGCGTGAACACCAGCGCCTGGTACCACGGGCCCTCGCCATTGCTGCCGTTCTCGAACAGGTGGATCAGCAGGTCGCGCTTGCCGGCCTGGTCAACGCGGAATGCGACCTGCGTGACGCTGTCGACCGTGCTGTTGGGCGGCGTCACCTCGACCTGCGCCGGATCGTGCAGGAGCCGCGCCGCCAGCTTGCGGATGTCCGGAGTGTAGGTCGCGGAGAACAGCAGGTTCTGGCGCTGCGCTGGCAGCAGCCGGATCACGCGCCGGATGTCGTGGATGAAGCCCATGTCCAGCATGCGATCCGCCTCGTCGAGCACGAAGTGCGCGACCCGCGACAGATCGGCGAGCCCGCGCCCGGCGAGATCCAGCAGCCGGCCCGGAGTCGCGACCAGCAGGTCGCAACCGGCGCGCAGGCTATCGATCTGCGGCTGCTCGCCGACGCCGCCGAATATCACGCGGCTGCGCAGCTTCTTGTGGGCGCCGTAGGTGCGGATGCTGTCGTGAATCTGCGCGGCCAGCTCGCGGGTCGGCGCGAGGATCAGCGCGCGCGGCGCACGGCCCTGCGGCGCGGCCAGAAGCTGCAGCAACGGCAGCACGAAACCGGCGGTCTTGCCGGTACCGGTGCGGGCGCCGGCCAGCAGGTCGCGACCGGCGAGTATCGTCGGGATTGCACCGGTCTGGACCGGCGTCGGCGACTCGTAGCCCTGGTCGGCGACGGCGCGCAGCAGCTCGGGCTCCAGCCCGAGGTCGTGGAATGTCATGATGTCTGGAAGGTCCGGGGGATAGAAAAGCGGGCGGACTATACCAGAGACGGCCGCCAGCGGGAGATCGGGCATGTTCAGGGTCATCCAGTGGGCCACGGGCTCGGTCGGGCGCACGACCTTGCGTCGGGTGATCGATCATCCGGACCTCGAGCTGGTCGGGCTGTTCGTCTACGACCCCGCGAAGATCGGCCGCGACGCCGGCGAGATCGCGAAGCGGCCGCCGACCGGCGTGTGCGCCACCGACCGTATCGAGGAGATCCTCGCGCTCGAGGCCGACGTCGTGCTGCACACGCCGCGCATCAGCGTGCCGTATGCGGCGCAGAATGCCGACGTCGTGCGCCTGCTGGTTTCCGGCAAGAACGTGATCTCGGTGAACGGCTTCTACCGGCCCGAGGTGCACGGCGAGGACTACGCTGGGCCGCTGCGCGAGGCCGCACTTCGCGGCAACGCGACGCTCGCCGGCATCGGCCTGAATCCCGGCTTCATCGCTGAACGTCTCGCGCTGACGCTGACCGGGCTGATGGCGCAGCTCGAGACGATCGAATGCCGCGAGACGGTGGATGCCTCGTACATTCCGGCGCCGGGCTTTGTGTTCGACGTGATGGGCTTCGGCAGCGAGCCGGCGGCCGGCGATATCACCCGCGGGCCGCTGGCGGACCTGTACACGGCGCTGTATGCGGAGACCTTCGGCTACGTTGCGCGGATGCTCGACACGACGGTGGCGAAGCTGGTGCCCGATCACCGCCTGACACTGGCTCCGCGCGACCTGCCGCTCGCGGCGGGCACGGTGCACAAGGGCACCGTCGCGGCGACCGAGTGGCGCTGGCACGCCGAATTCGCCGACCGCCGCCGCATGACGCACTCACTGCTGTGGACCGCAGATCCGGCGCTGCATCGTGAACGCGACGCTGCGCACTGGCAGATCCGACTGCGCGGCCGTCCCAACGTCGAACTGAGTTTCACAGTCGAGGATCCCGACCCGGCCGCGCCGCCGTCCCGGGCCGCGATGGATGCGACTGCGGCGCTGGTGATCCGCGCGATCCCGGCCGTCTGCGCCGCGCCGGCGGGGTTCTGGCAATTGCCGGCGGTGTTGCCGTTTCAGGCGCGGCTCTGAAGCCGCGCCGACTTTCAACCAGCACGCCGCCGCCCGTCCGGCCAGCCGCCGCGACTGCAGGCGGCTGACTTAGGGGCTTCGCCCGGAGGCTCACCAACGGGCCGGCTTGTGGATAGTCGTCCCCGGGATGGGATTGGGGAGCTGGCTCGATTTCAGCATCCAGGTGCGGATGGGTTTGACAAAGTCCGCATGCGCTCGTAGTTGACGTGAAGTTTTGCGCTGCGGCGCACCGGGCGTGACCAAGCCGATCAGCTTCCGATTCTGCGCCTTCACCAGGCGCAGGGACTCGGCCAGATCCGAATCATTCGACACGATCACGGCGCAGTCGTAGGCATCAAGCCAGGCGTCGTTGAGGACGTGTAGGGCAAGGTTTACGTCCGAGCCCTTCTCTTCGTTCTTCCACACTTCGACGCTGGCCGGCGGCGGATTGGCGTGCTCCATCGGAACCCGGTGCCGCAGGAAGTGCCCGTAGTACAACTCAACCAAGGGACAGTGTGCCTGCAATGCGTGCAAGTACGTTTCTTGCCGGACGTTGACATCCGGATCACTGGGCGAGGGTTGAATGCGGGCGGTGAAATACTTGATCTTTACCAGCGTGTTCTGCGGCCCGAGAATCTTCCCGAATAGCGCCACGGGGTCGAGCCATTTCCATGGGGTGCCACGGACCTCGCCGTAGTAGAAGTTGAAGCCATCCACATAGATGACAGTGCGGTAGGGGCCTTTCGTCATGTTATTCGTCCCCAGAAAAAGCCAGGGCCTCCGAAGAGGCCCCGCGCCCGGCAGCCGAAGCCACTGGGGTAGTAGTGAGCAAATCGTAGCAAACATTGCCGCCGCCAGCCAAGGACAGTTCTGGGGACAGACTTCGGAGGGCGTCAGGCCGCTCCCAAGGATGGCTAGAGGGCCTGTCTTGCGTCCGGTTGGACTTGGTGTGCGCACGGCTCTGAGTTCGAGTGCAGATGTCCGTCATTCCGAAGTGACCCTGCTACACTCCGGTGCCTCGGGGGGTCGCCATGAAAAAGCACTGGAATGAATGCGCCTCGGCATTCCAATCGGCCGCGCGCCGGGCGGGCGTTGTCGCAGTGTCGCTGCTGGCGGTTCCCGCGACAACGCTGGCGCTCGACTACACCAGTACGGCTGGCGGCGGCGGCGGAACGTCCTTCACGGCGAGCTGCGGCAGCGATCAGGCGCTGGTCGGGATCAAGGGCTATGCCGGCAGCTTCATCGATGGTCTGCAGGGGGTCTGTGTCCAGGTCAGTCATGACGGGAGCTGGGTCGGAAGTACCGTCACGACTTCATTCGCCGGCAAATCGTCAGGCACGAGTTTCAGCCTGATCTGCCCGACCGGCCATGCGGTGAGCGGCATCAAGGGCAGGGCGGGTTCCTACATCGACCAGCTCAGGGTTCGCTGCGGCCGGCTCGGCCCTAACGGGATGCTGGCGAGTTATGGCGATTACCTGAGCGGTACCGCTGGCGGCGGCGGAGGCAACGCCTTTGGTCCGTTCGATTGCAGCAGCAGCCAGCCGGCGCGGCTGTTACGGGGCAAGGCCGGAAGCTGGATCGATTCGCTCGGCCTCGGTTGTGCGGCGGTGAATACGCTGCGGCTCAGCGACCTGACCATCAGTCCGGTTCCGGTCCGCTGGTCATCCACACCGGGAGCGTCCCGAGCTACGGCGAAGGTCCAGATGTCGCTGCTGCCGAAGGCCGACGTCGCGGTCAACCTGACCTCCAGCGATCCCACGGTGGCGGCCTTCACTGGCGGTCGCGCGACGGCGTCACCGACTATCCGGACCTATGGCGATGGCAGCGTGTCGCTGACGCTGGACCCGCTGAAGTTCGGTTGCTCCAGCATTACCGCTGCTTACCAAGGGGCCTCGCTGACACGGGATCTGCTGGTCTACCAGGACGACGACTGGGAACTGGACTTCGAAGCACCGGCGACGGCGATCGTGGGCCAGCCGTTTGACGTCAGTGTCAGGCGGTTGGATCCCGGCGGCACAACCGCAGGCTGGACCATCAGCCTGCAGAACTACGACAACATCGCCATGTCGGTGCCCGGCCTGGCGACCGGGACCCTGAACATTCCAGCGGGCCAGGCGGGCAATGTGACCGTCCCGGCCGGCAGCGATGGAGCCAGGTTTCAGTTGATCGTGGCCGCTGCGGGTTGCGTACGAATCAAGGTCATCGTCGGCGAGTATCGGGTCATCCGGCCGGTCAGGGTCCGCCTGCAACCGCTTCCGATCGGGACCATCACGCGTTAGGCGACCGACGCGGGCGGCTGGCCGCCGCCCCGGCTGCTCACGCCAGCGCGTGATACACCTTCTGCACGTCGTCGTCCTGTTCGAGCCGGTCGATCAGCTCCAGCACCTCGTTGGCCGCCGCCTCCGGCAGCTCGACCGGGACCGTGCAGATGTATTCCTGTTCGGCCGACAGCGGCGTGAGGCCGCGTTCCTCGAGCCGCTTCTGCAACTGGCCGAAGTTCTCGAACTCGCAACGCACGACGAGCTGCGGCTCGCCCTTGTCGCCGCTGCTCTCGCCCATCTCGTCGAGCCCGTGATCGATCAGGTCGAGTTCGAGCTCGTCCTGGTCGATGCCGGCCGGGTCGAGCCGGAACACGCCCATGCGCCGGAACAGGAACGATACGCTGCCGGTGCTGGCGAGGTTGCCGCCGTGGCGGCTGAACAGGTTGCGGACGCTGGCGACCGTGCGGGTCGGGTTGTCGGTGGCGGTTTCGACCAGCACGGAGACGCCGTGCGGCGCGTAGCCCTCGTAGATCACCTGCTGGTAGTCGGTCGCTTCCTGGCCCGAGGCGCGGCGGATGGCCGCCTCGATCCGGTCCTTCGGCATATTGATCGCGCGCGCGTTCTGGATCACGCGGCGCAGCGCCGGGTTGTTGGCCGGTTCGGGGCCGCCGGCGCGCACCGCGATGGTGATGTCCTTGCCGATGCGCGCGAACTGCTTGGCCATGCGGTTCCAGCGCGCGAACATCGCATGCTTGCGGACTTCGAAGATGCGTCCCATCGTCAGTCCACCCGGATCAGGCGCCCGGCGCGAGGCGCGAGCCGCGCTTCGCGGCCAGGTAGCCGCGCACCATCTCGAGCGCGCTGCGGTCGCAGGGCGGCAGCCCGGCGTCGCTCGTGCCACGCGGCGTGACCCGCTCGCCCCAGCGGACCACGTGCGCCGACCACGACAGGCCGGCGCCGAAGCCGGTCAGCAGCAGGTGGTCGCCCGGCGCGATGCGGCCCTCTTCGAGCGCCTCGACCAGCGCCACCGGCACGGTCGCCGCCGACATGTTGCCATAGCGCTGGATGTTGACGTAGCAGCGCTCCATCGGCACGCCGGCGCGGCGCGCAACCGCCTCGATGATGCGCAGATTGGCCTGGTGCGGAATCACGAGCCGGATGTCGTCCGGCGCGAGCGTGCGCGCCTTCAGCACGGTCTCGCAGGCGTGGCTCATGCCGTGCACGGCGCGCTTGAAGATCTCCTGGCCGTCGAAGTTCCACTCGGTGTCGCCGAGCACCCAGCCGCAGTTGGCATAGCGGCTACCCATGCCGTGTACCTGCAGGATGCCGCGGTAGTCGCCGTAGCTGCCGAGCTTGTCGGCGAGCACGCCTTCCTCGCGCG
>VGVB01000039.1 GCA_016882265.1 Gammaproteobacteria bacterium | reverse complement strand
TGCCAGCACCTTCGCTGACCTCAAAACCACTGCGCGCAATCGGCTGTGCTCCATGCAACGCCGCCCGAGCCTGATCCGCGCCTTCTGGCAACAGGCTGAACTGCCATTGTGAAACTGTCAGGCATTTATGCAAGGCTCAATAAGGCTTTCCGCTTCGGGGCGGACCTGCACAATGCTGCCGCTGAACCGCGCTCCTGGGTCTTTCACATTAGGGTCGAGAGGTACCCAGGCCCACATCGAACACCGCAGGCGGCGCCAGATCGTGGCGCCAGCGCCGTGCGCGGGTCGCCGGTCAACCTCATAGTTCCAGTTGCTGGCCGCGGGCGAGCGCAGTCTCGGCGCGCTCGCACAGGGTCCGCAGCCGGCCGGCCACGTCCTTCTCCAGGCTCTCATCGCGACCGCGCACCTGGAGCAGGTCATTGGCGAAGTTCAGCGCCGCCATGACCGCGATCCGGTCGAGGCCGACGACCTTGCCGCTGTCCCGGATCTCGCGCATGCGGCGGTTCAGGAACTCGGCCGAGTCCAGCAGCGCGGCCCGCTCCTCGGGCGGGCAGGATACGTGGTATTCCTTCTCGAGGATCCGGATGCTGACGCGGCTGAGATCGGTGCTCACGCGTTGCTTTCCATCGTCTTCAGCCGGCCGATCATGGCCTCGACCCGGGCCCGGACCTGCTCGTTCTTCTGCACCAGCGCCGCGCGCTCGGTGCTCAGCGTGTCCTGGCGCTGGCGCAATGCGCGGTTCTCGTCCTTCAGTCGCGCAACGAGTGCCACCAGCTCGTCGACGCGGCGGTCGAGCCGCTTCAGCTCACGATCGAGTACGACCCGGGTCGCCGCATCTTCCATGGGCTCATTATGGAACCGCGTCGCGCAGCCGGTCAACGCACGGTGTACGGCGCACGGTGTACGGCGTTCGCACCAGGCGCGGCATGCGGCCCCGGGGCGCGGGCGGAACGGTCCCGGGCCGGAGTAACATGCAGACACCATAATGTCGGCCGGCGCTCGGATGGCGGGCATGAATCATCGCGACGTGCAGCAGCTTCTCGATGACCTTGGCGTCGCGATCGGCGCGGCCGAGGCCCACGGCTGCCTGTGCGGAGCCCTGTGCGCCAGCGACAATTACGGGGCCGCCGCCTGGGCTGCGGAGCTCAGCGGGGTCGCTGAGCCGGTGCCGGACGGGGGCCTTGCCACGGCACTCGGCGCGATCCATCAGGCGGCGCGGGCGGCGCTCGCGGCGCGCGATCCGGATTTCGTCCCGCTGCTGCCGAACGATGCGGCCGCGCTGCCGGAGCGGGTCCGCGCGCTCGCCGCCTGGTGTGACGGATTCCTTTACGGCCTCGGCGCCACCGGTGCGGGTCCGTTGCCGGCGGACGATGGGGATCTCAGTGAGATCCTGCGCGACTTCGCCGAGGTCGCCCGGGCCGGGCTGTCGCCGGAGTTGACCGCGGAGGAGAGCGAGCAGGCCTGGGCCGAGCTGTTCGAGTTCGTACGCGCCGGTGTGCAGTTGACCTACGAGGAGCTGGCGGGGTGGCGGGGCCGGGCGCTCGCGGCCGGCAGCCCGGGCCGGCACTGAGGAGCGCATGCGCAGGGACGAATTCGCACGGCGGCGGCGCCAGCTCCAGCGACTGATGGGGCGCGGCGCGATCGCCATCCTGCCGGCCGCGTCGGTGCGCCACCGCAACGGCGACGTGGAGTATCCCTACCGTCCCGACAGCGACTTCTACTATCTGACGGGATTCCCGGAGCCGGAAGCGGTGGCCGTGCTGCTGCCGGGCCGGCCGCAGGGCGAATACGTGCTGTTCGCGCGCGAGCGCGACGCGACGCGCGAGACCTGGGATGGTGCGCGCAGCGGGGTCGAGGGCGCGGTCGTTGAGTATGGCGCCGATGACGCGTTCCCGATCGGGGATATCGACGAGATCCTGCCGGGCCTGCTCGAGCGCTGCACGCGGGTGTTCTACACGATGGGCACGCACCCGGAGTTCGACCAGCGGGTCATCGGCTGGGTCAACCGGCTGCGCACGCAGGCCGGGCGCGGCCTGCATACGCCGCAGGAGTTCGTCGCGCTCGATCACCCGCTGCACGAGATGCGCCTGTTCAAGAGCCGGGCCGAACTGACGGCGCTGCGGCACGCGGCCCGGATCACGGTCGCGGCGCAGCTTCGCGCGCTGCGGGCCGTGGCGCCCGCGCGCATGGAGTACGAGATCGCCGCCGAGATCCTGCACGAGTACCACCGTAACCACGCCGAAGCCTCGTTCCAGCCGATCGTCGGCAGCGGGCCGAATGCCTGTGTGCTGCACTACCGCGGCAACGCGCGGCAGATGCAGGACGGCGAACTGCTGCTGATCGACGCCGGTTGTGAATACCAGTACTACGCCGCGGACATCAGTCGCACGCTGCCGGTCGGCGGGCGCTTCTCGCCGCGGCAGCGCGCGGTCTACGAGGTCGTGCTCGAGGCGCAGCTCGCGGCGATCCAGCGGGTCCGGCCGGGCCAGCACTGGAACGACCCGCACAATGCCGCGGTGCTGGCGATCACGCAGGGACTGGTGCGGCTCGGGCTGCTGCGCGGGCGCGTGCCGAAGCTGATCCGCGACGGCGCCTACCGGCCGTTCTACATGCACCGCACCGGGCACTGGCTCGGCATGGACGTGCACGACGTCGGCGAGTACAAGGTCGGCGAGCAGTGGCGGCTGCTCGAGCCGGGCATGGTGACGACGATCGAGCCGGGCCTGTACATCGCGCCCGGCCTGCGCGGCGTGCCGAAGAGCTGGTGGGGCATCGGCGTGCGCATCGAGGACGACGTCGTCGTGACCCAGGGCGAGCCGGAAGTGCTGACCGCGGCGCTGCCGAAGGACCCCGACGAAATCGAACGCCGGATGAGTTCGGCGCGCGACCCGACCCGACGGTGAACACGAGCGTTGCCATGGACGGCATGCTGAGCTGCGATGTCGCAATCGCGGGCGGCGGACTGGTCGGCCTCGCACTCGCGGTGGCACTCGGCGAGCTGCCGCTGTCGGTGATCGTGATCGAGCCGGTGCCGGCCACTGCCTCCGTCCAGCCGAGCTTCGATGCGCGCATGACCGCGCTGGCGCCGGGCAGCCGGCGCGTGCTGGAAGGGCTCGGCGTCTGGCCGGGCGTCGCCGCCCAGGCGACACCGATTCGCAGCATCGGCATCAGCGATGCCGCCAGCGGCGGGTTTGCGCGGCTGACCGCCGCGGAACAGGGACTCGAACTGCTGGGGCACACGGTTGAGAACGCGGCTCTCGGCCAGGCCCTGCGCGCGCGCGCGGCGGAACTGCCGCGGTGGCGCCAGCTTCCAGCGGCGGCGACCGGCCTGCAGGCCGGAGTTGACCACTGGCAGGTCGCGACCAGCGCCGGAGTGACGGTCGCGGCGCGCCTCGTGATCGCAGCCGACGGGGCCGACTCGGCGTTGCGCCCGGCGCTCGGTATCGGGACCAGGGTCCGCGACTACGGCCAGATGGCGATCGTGGTCAACGTCGCCACCGGGCGGTTCCACGCGCACGTCGCGCATGAGCGCTTCACACCGGCGGGACCGATCGCCGCGCTGCCGGCCACCGGCGGGCGCGTGACCTTCGTCTGGACACTGCCGCTGGTGGAGGCGCACCGCGTACTGGCACTCGGCGACGACGCCTTCCTCGCCGAGTTGCAGCGCGCCTTCGGATTCCGGCTCGGGCGATTGCGGCAGGCCGGGCGCCGCGCGGCCTGGCCGCTGGCTCTGACCGAAGCGCTGCGGATCTCGGCACCGCGCGCGCTGCTGCTCGGCAATGCCGCGCAGAGCCTGCATCCGGCCGCGGCGCAGGGTTTCAACCTGGCGCTGCGCGACGTGGCGGCGCTCGCCGAGGTACTGGCCGACGAACTGGCGGAGCACGGTGCGGTGGCCGATCCGGGCGCGCCGCGCGTCGCGGCGCGCTACGTGACCTGGCGCGCGGCCGATCGGCGCGGCGCGATCCGTTTCACCGATTCGATCGTCGATCTGTTCGGTAGCGACCGGCCGCTGCTGCGCGCGGCGCGCGGCGCCGGACTGCTGCTGTTCGACCTCGCCGTGCCGCTCAAGCGCGAGTTTGGCCGGCGCGTGATGGGCCTGGCCGGCACCCAGCCGCGCTTGCTGCGGGGCCTGCCGCTGCGCGCGGCCCGGTAGCGGCATGCCGCGCGATTTCGACGTCGTGATTGCGGGCGGCGGCCTGACCGGGGCCGCGACCGCGGCGCTGCTCGCCACCTGGCCGCCCACCGCGGCCTTGCGCGTCGCGGTGCTGGAGCCGGCGCCGGTGCTGGCCCCGCCGGCCGGTGCGCCGCTGAATCTGCGCGTCTCGCTCGTGTCGCGCAGCTCCGAGCAACTGCTGCGGCACTGCCGCGCGTGGGACGCGGTCGTCGCGCGCGGCGCGGCGGCCTGCCAGCGCATGGTGATCTGGGACGAGCACGGCAGCGCCGGTGGCGCCGGCGGGCTGGTGTTCGCCGCGGCCGATTGTGGCGAGCCGGACCTCGGTCATCTGGTCGAGAATCGCGCGATGCAGGCGGCGCTGCTGGCGCGCGCGACCGCGGCCGGCGCCGTGGTCCTGCCGACCCGAGTCGAGTCGCTGACGCCCGCGGCCACGGCGATCGCGATCGGGACCAGCGATGGCCGGCGGCTCGAGGCGGCGCTGCTGGTCGGCGCCGACGGCAGCGACTCCAGCGTGCGGCGGCTCGCCGGTATCGCCACCACCGGCCACGACTACGGCCAGCATGCGGTGGTCGCCCATCTGCAGGCCGAACGGCCGCATCGCGATACGGCGTGGCAGCGTTTCCTGGGCACCGGTCCGCTGGCGCTCCTGCCGCTCGCCGACGGACGAGTGTCGCTGGTGTGGTCCACGGCACCGGCCGAAGCCGCGGCGCTGCTCGCGGCCGAGCCGCCGGAATTCGGGCGGCGCGTCACCGTGGCCGCGGCTGGCGTTCTCGGCCGGCTCGAGCTGACCACGGCGCGGGCGGCGTTTCCGCTGCGCCTGCGCCGCGCCGTACGGCACGCCGGCCACCGCGTCGTACTGGTCGGCGATGCTGCGCAGCAGGTGCATCCGCTCGCCGGGCTCGGCGTCAACCTCGGTTTCCTCGACGTTGGCGCGCTCGCCGACGTGCTGGGCGAAGCGGTGGCCGGCGGTGGCGATCCCGGGGAGCCGCGCGCGCGGCGCCGTTACGAGCGCTGGCGCCGCGCCGCGAGCGGACCGATGATCACCGCGCTCGACGGGATCTGGAGGCTGTTCGCGGCCGATGCGCCGGTACCCGCCTGGCTGCGGCGCCGCGGCCTCGATCTCGTCGATGCCTCATCCTCCGCCAAACGCCTGCTGGTACGGCGTGCGCTCGGCCTCGCCGGCGCAGTGCCGCGCTCGCTTCAGCCGCCCGCCGGCGGATAGCGGCGCGCGACGTAGCGCTCGAGCAGCTTTTCGAATTCGGCGGCAATGTCCGCGCCCTTCAGCGTGACGGTCTTCTCGCCGTCCTCGTAGACCGGCGCGACCGGCTGCTCGTCGGTGCCGGGCAGACTGATGCCGATGTCGGCGTGGCGGCTTTCGCCGGGGCCGTTGACGACGCAGCCCATCACCGCAATGGTCAGCGCCTCGACGCCGGGATGATCGCGGCGCCACTGCGGCATGCGGACTGCGACGTAGTCCTGGATCCGCCCGGCGAGCCGCTGGAAATAGTCGCTGGTCGTGCGCCCGCAGCCGGGGCAGGACACCACGCGCGGCATGAACGTGCGCAGCCCGAGGCTCTGCAGGATATCGCGGGCTACCCGCACTTCGTCGGTCCGTTCGCCGCCTGGCGCCGGCGTCAGCGACACGCGGATCGTGTCGCCGATGCCTTCCTGCAGCAGCACCGCGAGGGCCGCGCTCGAGGCGACGATGCCGCTGCTGCCCATGCCGGCCTCGGTCAGGCCGAGATGCAGCGGGTAGTCGCAGCGTGCAGCCAGGCTGCGGTAGATCGCGATCAGGTCGGGCACACCGCTGACCTTGGCGCTGAGCACGATCGCGTCGTGCGCCAGGCCGAGTTCCTCGGCCCGCGCCGCGCTGCCGAGCGCCGAGACGATCGCCGCCTCGCGGAGCACCTCACGGGCCGCACGCGGCCGGGCGCTGCGCGAGTTCTCATCCATCAGCCGGGTCAGCAGCTCCGCCTCGAGGCTGCCCCAGTTGACGCCGATGCGCACCGGTTTGCGCCAGCGGCAGGCCAGCTCGATCAGCGCGGCGAACTGCGGATCACGGCGGCTGCCGCGGCCGACGTTGCCGGGATTGATGCGGTACTTGGCCAGCGCCTGCGCGCAGTCCGGCTGCGCGGCCAGCAGCTTGTGGCCGTTGAAATGGAAATCGCCGATCAGCGGGACCGTGACGCCGGCCGCATCGAGCTGCTCGCGGATGCGCGGCACGGCCGCCGCCGCCGCCGCCGTGTTGACCGTCACGCGGACCAGTTCGGAACCGGCGGCGGCGAGTGCGGCGACCTGGCCCGCGGTGGCCGCGACGTTCGCGGTGTCGGTATTGGTCATCGACTGCACGACGACCGGTGCGCCGCCGCCGATCGTAACGGCGCCGACCCGGACCGCGACGCAGGGCCGGCGCAGCGCGGTCATGGTCCGCGGCGCTCCGCGATCCAGGCGTCGATGCGGCGCTCCAGCAGGTCGAGCGGCAGCGCGCCGTTCTCGAGCAGCGCGTCGTGGAACGCACGCAGGTCGAAGCGCGGGCCCAGCGCCGCGGCGGCCCGTTCGCGCAGCGCGAGGATGCGCAACTGGCCGATCTTGTAGGCGAGCGCCTGGCCCGGCCAGGTGCTGTAGCGGTCGATCTCGTTGATGACGTCGGCCTCGGTCTTCGCGGCGTTGTCGAGGAAGTAGTCGATCGCCTGCTGGCGGCTCCAGCCGAAGTGATGGATGCCGGTATCGACGACCAGACGCACCGCGCGCCACTGGTCGTAAGTGAGCTGGCCGAGGCGCGACCAGGGATCGCGGTACAGGCCGAGGTCGTAGCCGAGCCGTTCCGAGTACAGCGCCCAGCCCTCGACGAAGGCCGTGAAGCCGGCGAAACGGCGGAACTTCGGCAGCCCGGTGAGTTCCTGCGCCAGCGCGATCTGCAGGTGGTGGCCGGGCGCGGCCTCGTGCACCGTCAGCACCTCGATCTCGTACTTCGGCCGGACCTCGGGCCGGTACAGGTTGACGTAGAACCAGCCGGGACGCGTGCCGTCGAGCGACGGCCCGGAGTAGTAGGCCGTCGTCGTGTTCGGCGCGCTGGTCGCGGGGATCGGCCGCACACCAAACGGCGTCCGGTACAGGCGCCCGAAAAGCTGCGGCAGCTCGGGCTCGATCATCTTCGCCGTGTAGACATAGGCGCGGAACAGCTCGTCGGCCGAGCCGTAATAGAACTGCGGGTCGCTGCGCAGGAAGGCGAAAAACTCGCTGAGCGTGCCGGTGAAGCCGACCTCGCGCATGATCTCCAGCATCGCGGCGCGGTTGCGCGCGACTTCGGCGAGGCCGAGCGCGTGGATCTGCTCCGGCGTCAGCCCGGTGGTCGTGAAATGGCGGACGCGATTGGCGTAGTAGGCCGCGCCGTCCGGCGTCGCGCTGATGCCGGCCGCCGCGCGGCAGGCGGGCAGGTACTCGTCGCGGAACATCGACTGAAAACGCCGATAGGCCGGGACGACCGCAGCGCCGATCACCGCGCGGGCCTCGTGCCGGAGCCGCTCGCGGTCGGCCGCGGGGATCGTCTGCGGGAAATCGCGGAAACGGTCGTAGAACGGGCTGGCCTCCGCTGGCGCGGCAAGCTGCATTTCGAGCTGCGGCAGGACCCGCTCCATGACCACGCGCGGCTGCGTGCGGCCGGCGGCCGCGGCCTCGCGGAGCAGCTCCGCGTACTGATCGAGGTAGCGGGGCAGGGCCGCGAGACGCCGCAGCCAGGTCTCGTAGTCAGCGGTCGTGGCGAACGGCATCTGCTCCGCGACCTCGTTCAGCGCCTGCGGTCCGTCGCGCGCGGTAATCGACCAGGCCTCCGCTGCAAATGGCGCCGTCGCGACCCGGTCCGCGTACTCGTACCGGAACAGCTCGTAATTGAGCTGGTCGGCCGGTGTGAGTCCGGCGCGCGGGAGGTCGTCGAGCTCGGCGAGTACGCGCGCATCCGCGGCGCGGCGGCTGGTCCGGGCGGCCGCAGTGAGGTCGGGCCAGCGGTCGTTGTAGCGCAGGTCCCCGCGATAGGTCGCCAGCAGCGGGTCGTCAGCCAGATCGCGTTCCCATTCGTGCTCGATGAGCGCGTGCAGCCGGTCTGCCGCGGCTCCATCCGCCGCCACCGGCAGCGCCCAGAACACCAGCAGGCACCCTGCCGACAGGAACGATCCGTGTATTTTCATTCAGGGCTCCGTGCCGGGGCTCAGGGAAGGGGCCGGCGGCACGACGAATATACCGCCGTGACGGGGCCCTGCGCAGGCGTGTAGAATCCGCGCCATCGCGATCGGATCCAGCCGGAGAGACCGCAGCAATGCGGCGCCGAAGGCGCAACCCGCCCGGAAACGCTCAGGCACCAGGAACGGCAGGATCCGGCGATCTCTGGAGAGTGGCCTGATCGGGCCCACCGAAGGGGAGCGGCCGCGGGGATGACCCGCGGACCCCATCTCTCAGGTTCAAGGACAGAGGGGCGGCGGGTCGCAATGGCCCGCCGTCGGCTGTGTTCTTGCGGGCAGCGAAGCTGCCGGGACGGGCGCTGATGGGACGACGGACACCGCTGTACGCGCAACATGTCGCGGCCGGCGGGCGCATGGTCGAATTCGGCGGGTGGGACCTGCCGGTCAGCTACGGCTCGCAGATCGACGAGCACCACACGGTGCGGCGTGCAGCCGGCGTGTTCGATGTCTCCCATATGTGTGTCGTGGACCTGCGCGGGCCGGCCAGCAGCGCGCTGCTGCAACGATTGCTGGCCAACGACGTGCGCCGCCTGCAGGCGCCCGGCAAGGCGCTGTATTCGTGCCTGTTGCGCGAGGACGGCGGCATCCTCGACGACCTGATCGCCTGCCGGCTCGAGGAGCAGTGGTTCCGGCTGGTGGTCAACGCCGCCACTGCCGGGCAGGATCTCGAATGGATCGGCCGGCACGCGGCGACGACCGGCGTGACCGTTCTGCCGCGGCGTGAACTCGCGCTGCTGGCAGTGCAGGGGCCCATGGCACGAGCGCTGGCGCTGCCGCTGCTGCCGGCGGCCTGCGCGGCGCCGGCCGCGGAACTCCAGCCGTTCTTTGCGGCGAGCTGTGGGGACTGGTTCGTCTCGCGCACCGGTTATACCGGTGAGGACGGCTTCGAGATCGCGCTGCCGGCGGAGGTGGCCGCCGCCTTCTGGTCCGCGCTGTGCGCGGCGGGCGTGCGGCCCTGCGGCCTCGGTGCCCGCGACACCTTGCGGCTCGAGGCCGGCATGAATCTCTACGGCCAGGACATGGACGCGACGGTGACGCCGCTCGAGTCCGGGCTGGCGTGGACGGTCGTGCTCGACGACGAACGCGACTTCATCGGCAAGGCGGCACTGCTCGAGCAGCGCGGCCGCGGCGCGCTGCGCCGGTTCGTCGGGCTGGTCCTGCAGGAGCGTGGTGTGCTGCGGCCCCACCAGCGGGTCGTCACGGGCGTGGGCGCGGATGGCGAGGTGACCAGCGGCACCTTTGCGCCGACGCTCGAGCGCTCGATCGGTCTGGCGCGCGTGCCCGCGGCGACCGGAGCCGAGGTGCAGGTCGAGATTCGCGGGCGCCTGCTGCCCGCACGGGTGGTCCGGCCGCCGTTCGTGCGCAACGGCCGGGTCCTGGTCGAATCCTGAAACGGAGTGAGCGATGAGCAACGTGCCGGCCGAGCTGCGTTACACGAAGAGTCATGAATGGGTGCGGGTGCTGCCCGACGGCAGCCTGCAGATCGGCATCACCGATCACGCCCAGGCAGCGCTCGGCGATCTCGTGTTCGTCGAGGTGCCCGAAGCGGGGCGCCAGCTCTCGGCCGGCGATGCCTGCGCCGTGGTCGAATCGGTGAAGGCCGCATCCGATGTCTATGCGCCGGTCGGTGGCGAGGTCATCGCCGGCAACGAGCTGCTGGCGACGCAACCGGAACTGATCAACCAGGATCCGTATGGCCAGGGCTGGATCCTGCGGCTGCAAGCCGACGTCGATCCGGACAGCGCCGGCCTGCTGGACGCGGCAGCGTACGGCGAGCTGAGCGCTGCCGGGCACTGACCATGCCCTACATCCCGCACACCAGCGACGACCTGCGCGCGATGCTCGAGCGCATCGGTGTGCGTTCGCTCGACGAGCTGTTCGACGAGATCCCGGCCGGCCTCGGTGTGGACCAGCTTCCCGGCATTCCGCCGGCACTGTCGGAGATGGAGGTCACGCGCCTGGCCGGCGAGCGTGCCGCTGCGGACGGACAGCCGCTGAATTTCATCGGCGCCGGCGCTTATGAGCACCACGTGCCGGCGCCGGTCTGGGCGCTGGTCAGCCGGGGCGAGTTCTACAGCGCCTACACGCCGTACCAGGCCGAAGCGAGCCAGGGCACGCTGCAGGTGATGTACGAGTTCCAGTCGATGATCGCGGCGCTGACCGGCCTCGATGCCGCCAACGCCTCGCTCTACGACGGCGCCTCGGCGCTGGCCGAGGCCTGCCTGATGGCGGTACGCGCGCACCGCCGGTCGCGCGCGGCCCGCATCCTCGTACCCCGCACTGTGCACCCGACCTGGCGGCGCGTCGCGCGGGCGATCACCGAGGGCCAGGGCCTCGTGCTCGAGGAACTGCCCTGCGACCCGCAGACGGGTACGACGCCGGCGGCGGCGCTCGCCGCGCAGGCCGGCACCGATGTCACCGCCGTCGTGATCCAGCAGCCGAACTTCTTCGGCCAGCTCGAGGACGTGGACGCGCTGGCGCGCCAGGCCCGGGCACTGGGCGCGCTGGTGATCGCCGCGGTGAACCCCGTCGCGCTGGCGGTGCTGAAGCCGCCGGGCGAATGGGGCGACGATGGCGCCGACATCGCCTGCGGCGAGGGCCAGCCGCTCGGCATCCCGCTGTCCGGCGGCGGACCGTACCTCGGCTTCATGGCGACGCGCATCGAACACGTCCGGCAGATGCCCGGCCGCATCGCCGGCCGTACCGTCGACCGCGACGGCCGGCCGGGATTCACGCTGACGCTGCAGGCGCGCGAGCAGCACATCCGACGCGGCAAGGCCACTTCGAACATCTGCACCAATCAGGGCCTGCTGATGACCGCCGCGACGATCCATCTGGCGCTGCTCGGCCCGACCGGGTTGCAGCGTGTCGCCGAAGCCTGCATGGCGCGCAGCCAGGAGCTGGTCGCCGCACTCGCGGCGCAGACCGGCGTCCGGCTGCTGTTCAGCGGACCGCGTTTCCACGAGGCCGCGCTCGCGTTCGAGGCTCCGGTCGCACCCGTGCTCGAGGTGCTCGCGGCGCAGGGCATCGTCGGCGGCTTCGATCTCGCCGGCGACTACCCGGAGCTGGGCCAGGCGCTGCTGGTGTGCGCGACCGAGACCCGCACCAGTGCCGATATCGCCCGCTACGCGCGGGCCCTGGGGTCGCTGCTGGAACGGACGCGGGCCGCCTGATGGAGAAGTCAGCGATGCTGGCACCGGAACCGGTGATCTTCGAACTGTCACGGCCCGGCCGCACGACGCCCGCGCAGCAGCCGCCGGCGGCGGCCGCCGCGCTGCCGGAGCAGTTCCGCCGGCGGCAGCCGGCGGCGCTGCCGGAAGTCTCGGAGCTGCAGGTCGTGCGCCACTACACGCGGCTGTCGCAGCTCAACTACAGCATCGATACCCGGTTCTATCCGCTGGGTTCGTGCACGATGAAGTACAACCCGAAGGTGTGCAACGCGCTGGCGCTGCTGCCGGGCTTCCTCGCCCGCCATCCGCTGGCGCCGGCCGCGACCGGGCAGGGGCTGCTGGCCTGCCTGTTCGAGCTGCAGGAACTGCTGGCCGCCGTGACCGGCATGGCCGGCGTGTCGCTGACGCCGATGGCCGGTGCGCAGGGTGAGTTCGCCGGTGTGGCGATGATCCGCGCCTACCATCGCGCGCGCGGTGACCACGCCCGCAACGAGATCCTCGTGCCGGACGCCGCGCACGGCACCAATCCGGCGACCGCGACGATGTGCGGCATGAAGGTCCGCGAGCTGGCCTCGCGGCCCGACGGCGACCTCGATCTCGACGCGCTCGATGCCGCGCTGTCGCCGGCGACGGCCGGCATCATGCTGACCAACCCGAGCACGCTCGGCGTGTTCGAGCGCAACATAGTCGAGGTCGCGCGCCGCGTGCACGCGGCCGGCGGCCTGCTGTACTACGACGGCGCCAACCTCAACGCGATCCTCGGCCGCGTGCGTCCCGGCGACATGGGCTTCGACGTGATTCACGTCAATCTGCACAAGACCTTCTCGACGCCGCATGGCGGCGGCGGTCCGGGCGCCGGCGCGGTCGGGGTCGGCGAGCGCCTGCTGCCGTTCCTGCCGGTGCCGATCGTCGGCCGCGACGGCGGCTGCTACCGCTGGCTCGACGAACGCGACCTGCCGCAGTCGATCGGCCGGCTGTCCGCGTTCATGGGCAACACCGGCATCCTGCTGCGGGCGTGGGTCTACCTGCGGATCCTCGGCGCCGCGGGGCTGCGGCGCGTCGCCGAGTACTCGACGCTGAACGCCAACTACCTGCTGGCGCGGCTCACCGAGGCCGGCTTCGAGCCCGCCTGTTCCGGACGCCGGGCCAGCCACGAGTTCATCGTCACGCTGCGGCGGCAGGCGCGCGAGCTCGGCGTCACGGCGATGGATTTCGCCAAGCGCCTGCTCGATTACGGTTACCATGCGCCGACCACGTACTTCCCGCTGCTGGTGCCGGAGTGCCTGTTGATCGAGCCCACCGAGACCGAGACGCGCGAGGAGCTGGACGGTTTCGTCGAGGCGCTGGCTGCGATCCAACGCGAGGCCGCAACCGACCCGGAACTCGTGCGCGGCGCGCCGCACTCGCTGCCGGTCAGGCGCCTCGACGATGTGCGCGCGGCGCGCCAGCTCGACCTCGCCTGGCGTCCGGCCGCGCGGTGAGCGGGCAGCCCGACCAGCGGACCGGCCTCGCGCGCCTGGCGCGCGCCTTCGGCAGTACCTGGCGCGGGCTCGCCGCCGCGTGGCGCGACGAGGCCGCATTCCGGCAGGAGTGCGGGCTGGCGGTCGTCGTCGTACCGCTCGGGCTGTGGCTCGGCGCGGACGGCATCGAGCGCCTGCTGCTGACCGGCCCGATGCTGCTGGTGCTGATCGTCGAGCTGCTGAACAGCGCGGTCGAGGCGACCGTGGATCGCATCGGCAGCGAGCGGCATCCGCTGTCGGGCAAGGCGAAGGAACTGGGCTCGGCGGCCGTGTTCGCGGCCTTCGTCCTGCTCGGGACCTGCTGGCTGCTGGTCCTGCTCGACCGCTGCTGAGGTGGCGTCCATGGCGGCACTGATCTGCGGTTCGCTGGCCTACGACACGGTGATGGTCTATCCGGGCCGCTTTCGCGATCAGATCCTGGCCGACCGGATCCATATGCTGAACGTGTCGTTCACGGTGCCGAAGCTGAGCCGCCATTTCGGTGGCTGCGCCGGCAACATCGCCTACAACCTGAAGCTGCTCGGCGGCAGCGGCTACGCCCTCGGTACGGTCGGCCACGACTTCGGCCCGTACCGCGACTGGTTCGCGCGCAACGGCCTGTCCACGCGCTGCCTGCTCGAGCTCGCCGATGAGTACACCGCGCAGGCGTACATCACCACGGACCTCGACGATAACCAGATCACGGCGTTCCATCCGGGCGCGATGACCCGTTCGCATGAGCAGGGCATCCCGGCGGATTCCGGGGTCACGATCGGCATCCTGTCGCCGGACGGGCGCGACGGTATGCTGCGGCACGCCGCGGAATTCAGCCGCGACGGCATTCCGTTTCTGTTCGATCCCGGCCAGGCCCTGCCGCTGTTCGGCGGGCAGGAGCTCGAGGGCTTCATCGACCAGGCGACCTGGGTCGCGGTCAACGACTACGAGGCCGGCCTGCTGCAGGAGCGCACCGGGCTCACGGCCGAGGCGCTGGCCGGGCGCGTCGCCGCCTACATCGTGACGCGCGGTGGCGAGGGCTCGCGCATTCACACTGCCGGGCGCGTGCTCGAGATCCCGGTGGTCCGGGCGCGCCAGGTCATCGATCCGACCGGCTGCGGCGACGCCTACCGGGCCGGCCTGCTGCACGGCCTGATGCGCGGCTGTGACTGGGAGACGACCGGGCGCATCGCCGCGTTGATCGGCGCGCTGAAGATCGCTGTCGCCGGCACGCAGCGGCACGGCTTCACGCCGGAGGAATTCGGCGAACTGTTCCATGCGCACTTTGGCTATCGGCTGGACTGATCGCGGCCGCCGCGGGCTCGTGCTGGCGCTGCTGGCGCTGCCGGCCGTGGCGGCCGGCGCCGCCGATCCGGCCGCGCGCTGGGCCCGGACGCTCGAGCAGATCGCACCCGCCGTCGTTGCCATCCAGGTCGACGCCACGCGCGCCTTCGACACCGAGTGGAATGCCAGCGCGCAGGCGACCGGTTTCGTCGTCGATGCCGCGCGCGGGCTGATCCTGACCAACCGCCACGTCGTGACACCCGGTCCGGTGATCGCCCAGGCGACCTTCGTCAATCGCGAGGAGGTCGAGCTGCAGCCGGTCTACCGCGACCCGGTGCACGACTTCGGCTTCTATCGCTACGATCCGGCGAAACTGCGCTTCATCCAGCCGCCGGCGCTGCCGCTGTCTCCGGCCGGCGCCCGGACCGGAGTCGAGATCCGGGTCGTCGGCAACGATGCCGGCGAACAGCTTTCGATCCTGGCCGGCACGCTCGCGCGCCTCGACCGCGAGGCGCCGGACTATGGCGCCGGCAAGTACAACGACTTCAATACGTTCTACTACCAGGCGGCGTCCGGCACCTCGGGTGGCTCGTCCGGTTCGCCGGTCATCGACATCGATGGCCGGGTGGTGGCGCTGAATGCCGGCGGCTCGTCCGAGGCCGCTTCGAACTTCTACCTGCCGCTGACCCGCGTCGCGCGGGCGCTCGCGCTGCTGCAGGCCGGCCGGCCGGTCAGCCGCGGCACGCTGCAGGTCGTGTTCCGTTACACGCCCTATGACGAACTGCGCCGGCTGGGACTGCCGGCCGCCGCCGAGGCCACGGCCCGCGCGGCGGCGCCGGCGCGCACCGGACTGCTGGTCGTCACCGAGGTGCAGCCGGGTTCACCGGCGCATCGCGCGCTCGCGGTCGGCGACATCCTGGTCGGCATCGATGGCCAGCCGATCGCCGACTTCGACGCGCTCGAGGCGCTGCTCGATGAGCGCGTCGGCGCGAACGTGCGGCTCGCGCTGATCCGTGGCGGCACCGCGCTCGAGGTCGGCCTGCCGGTCCAGGACCTGCACGGACTCGCGCCGGACGAGTACGTCGAGATCGGTGATGGCGTGCTGAATGCATTGTCCTGGCAGATGGCGCGGCACATGAACGTGCCGGTCACCGGCGTGTTCGTTGCCAATCACGGCTACCTGTTCGCCGGCGCGGGTATCCCGCGCGGCGCGGTGCTGACCGAACTGGCCGGGCAGCCGCTCGCCACGCTGGCCGATGTACGGGCTGTGCTTGGCACGCTCGGGCACGGCCAGCGTGTGCCGGTGCGCTTCTTCACGCCCGACGAAACGCGGGTGACGCAACTGCGCTCGCTGCGCATCGATCGGCGCTGGTTCCCGGCGCGCTGGTGCCGGCGCGACGACGTGCTGGGCCGCTGGCCCTGTGTCGACCTGCCGGCCGGAGCCGATGCCCCGCCGCCCGCGCCGCTGGGCACGGATTTCACGCGGACCGGCGATCGCCTGATCGACGCCGTCGTACCGTCTCTCGCGCTGGTGCAGTTCAGCATGCCGTACCCGGTCTCGGGCGTGACCGAGCGCAACTACCACGGTACCGGCGTCGTGCTCGACGCGGCGCGCGGCCTGGTCGTCGTCGATCGCAACACGGTGCCGGTGGCCCTCGGCGACCTGCGCCTGACCTTTGCCGGTACCGTCGAGGTCGATGGGCGGGTCGAGTACGTGCACCCGCTGCACAACCTCGCGCTGGTGCGCTACGACCCGGCCGCGCTCGGCGCAACGCCGGTGCGTGCGGTGCGCCTCGCGCCGCGCCTGCCGGACGCCGGCGAGGAGGTGCAGGTCGTCGGGTTGGGTCCGGACCACCGGTTGGCCTCGCAGCGGGCGCGGGTCGCGTCGCTCGCGCCGGTCGGGTTCCCACTGTCGCGCACACTGCAGTTCCGCGAGGCCAACCTCGAGACGATCCGCCTGGTCAGCGGGCCGCAGGAATTCGACGGGCTCATACTCGACCGCCACGGTGCCGTGCTCGGCCTGTGGTCGAGTTTCGCCTGGAACTCCGGCCGGCAGCTCGAACAGCAGAACCAGGGCATTCCGGCTGCGCTGGTGCAGGAACTGCTCGAACACGCCCGCGACGGCCGGCCGCTGTATTCACTGGAGGCGGAATTCGCGGCGCTGCCGCTCGCCACGGCCAGTGGTCTCGGGCTCGCTGCCGCGTGGCTCGAGCGGCTCGTGCAGCACGATCCGGAGCGCCGCCAGGTGCTGGCTGTCGAGCGCCTCGTGGCCGGAGCGCCGGCCGCGGAGGTGCTGATGCCCGGCGACCTGCTGCTGGCGGTGGACGGTCGCGTGGTCAGCGGTTTCGCTGACCTGCGTGCGGCGGTTGCTGCGCCGCGCGTGCAGCTCACGCTGTGGCGGGACGGGGCCGAGCGGACCGTGCCGGTCGCCACCGTCGCGCTCGGCGGCCGTGACGTCGAACGCGTGCTGGTGTGGGCGGGCGCTACGCTGCAGGAACCGCACCGCGCGCTGGCCGCGCAGCGCGGCATCGAGCCGGCCGGCGTGTTCGTGGCCTATTTCATGTACGGCTCGCCGGCCGCCCGCTACCGGCTGTGGGCGGGACGCCGGATCACCGAGGTCGATGGCGAACCGGTGGCCGATCTCGACGCCTTCGTTGGCGCGATCCGCGGCCGCGCGGACCGGTCTTCGGTGCGGCTGCGCACGGTGGACTGGAACGACTCGGTCGAGGTGATCACGCTGCGTCTCGACCGGCATTACTGGCCGGCCTACGAGCTGCGGCGCGCCAACGGCGGCTGGCGGCGCCAGCCGCTCGAGTGACGGCCGCGCGGCCGGTCGCGGTTATCATCGGCTGATGCTGCCCGACCCGGTCCTGTTCGAACGCGCCGCCACGCTGCTGCGGGCCGGTGAACTCGTTGCCTTTCCGACCGAGACGGTCTACGGACTCGGCGCCGATGCGCGCAATCCCGCTGCGGTGGCCCGGATCTTCGCCGCGAAAGGACGCCCGGCCAGCCATCCGCTGATCGTGCATGTCCGCGATCTTGCTGCCGCGAGCGAGTGGGCGGCGACCGTGCCGGAGGCCGCGCGGCGACTCGCCGCGACGTTCTGGCCCGGACCACTGACGCTGGTGTTGCCGCGCGCCAGGGCCGTGCCGGACGCAGTCACCGGGGGACAGCCGACTGTGGCCCTGCGCGCGCCGGCGCACCCGGTGGCCCAGGCACTGCTCGCGGCATTCGGCGGCGGCATCGCCGCGCCGTCAGCGAACCGTTACGGTCACATCAGCCCGACCCGCGCGGCCCACGTCGTCGCGGAGCTGGGCGACCGGGTCGCGCTGATACTCGATGGCGGCGATTGTCCGATCGGGCTCGAATCCACGATTGTCGGCTGCACGGAGCAGGGCTTGACGCTGTTGCGGCCGGGCGGGATTCCCGCCTCGCGCATCGCCGCGGTCGCGGGTCCGCTGGTCGCGCCCGGTGCCGCGGTGCCGCGCGTGCCCGGTTCGGAACGGGCGCACTACGCGCCGCGGACGCCGATGCAGCTTGTCGATCCCGGCCGGTTACCCGGCGCCGCAGGGATGGCGCTGGCCGAAGGTGAGCGGATCGCGGTGCTGGCGTGGAGTCCGCCGCCCCCGGATGCGGCCGGATGCGTGTGGCGCCAGCTCGGCCCGGAGCCGGAGAGCTACGCGCGCCAGCTTTATGCGACGCTGCGCGAGCTGGATGAAGCGCGGGTCACGCGCATTCTTGTCGAGCAGGTGCCGGAGGCCGAACCATGGGCCGCGATCGCGGATCGGCTGCGGCGGGCCGCGGCGGGTTCCGGCATGGCGCTGCCTGATGCGCCGTGAACCCTGCGCGCGGCGCGAGGGCGTTCAGCGCAACTGCACGTTCTCGGTCAGCAGCCCGTTGATCTCGCTGACGCCGGCTGCATCGAGCGTGCCGGCGGCGAGCCGCAGGCGCAGCACGTTGATCAGGTAGTCATAGCGGCTGCGCGCATAGTTGGTCTGGGCCTCGAACAGGCGGCGCCGCGCGTCGAGCACGTCAACCGACGTGCGCGTGCCGACCTCGTAGCCGGCTTCCGTCGCCTGCAGCGCGGTGTTGGCGGATTCGACCGCCTGGTGCAGGGAACGGACCCGCGCGACCTCGGCGTTGACGCCGAGATAGGCGTCTCGCGTCTCGCGCTCGGTCTGTCGCGCGACGCGTTCCAGCCGCTGGCGCGCGGCCTGGTGCTGGTACTCGGCCTGGCGGACGCGCGAGCTCGTGGCGCCGCCGGAAAACACCGGTACGGTCAACTGCAGCGTGACGCTGGTGTCGTCCGAATCGGAGTTGTTCGGACCGCTGAAGCCGCCCGAACTGAAATCCGAGTCGAGTTCGAAGTGCGAGCGCGACACGACCAGGTCGAGGCTCGGGTAATGCCCGCCGCGCTGCGCGCTGACGTTTTCGCGCGTGATGTCGGCGGCGAGCCGGCTGGCGATCAGGCGCTGGTTCTGGTCCAGCGCGAGGCGCACCCAGTCCTCGGCGTTGGCCGGATCCGGGCCGGCGAGCGGCATCTGCGTACCGGGCCGCGCCAGCTCGGCATAGGCCTCTCCGGTCAGCTCGCGCAGCCGTTCCTGCGTGGTCGCGAGATTGCGCTTGGCCTGAATCAGCGCGGCACTCGCCGAATCGGATGCGGCTTTCGCCTCCTGCACGTCGGTGACCGCGATCAGGCCGACCTCGAAGCGCTTCTCCGACTGCTCGAGCTGGCGCGCGATCGCATCGTAGGTGGCCTGCGCGGCCTCGCTCGTATCCTGCGCGGCCAGTACGTTGAAATAGGTCTCGGCGGTGCGCACGATCAGTTCCTGGCGCGCGGCCGCGTAATCGGCCTCGGCCTGCGCAACGGTGTCGCCGGCGCGGCGCAATGCCACCCAGTTCTCCCAGCGGAACACGTTCTGCCGCAGCGTCAGGTCCCAGGTCCTGCGCGTCGCATCGCTCTCGCTGTCGATGCTGACGATCGCGATGCCGGTGCCGGTGCTCTGGAAGAAGGTGCGCGAACCATCGGAAGAGCTGTCGTCGTAGGCTGCGCTCGCCGACACCTGCGGCAGCAGCGCGGCGCGGGCCTGCGGCTTCGCCTCGAGCGCGGCGAGGCGGTTGGCTTCGGCCTCGCGGATCAGCGGGTCGCTCTGCAGGGCCTTCTGGTACACGGTCGCGAGATCGGTTGCCAGGACCGGCGCCGTGGACAACAGGCTGGCGACAAAGAGGGCTGGGCGAAGGTCGAAGCGGGTTTTCATGCGGAGCGCTCCCTCAAGGCAGCGTTGGTGGGCGGGGTGATAACTAGTGTATTAGTAGTGTAGATCACCATATGACCCAGATCAAGGTTCCGGGGCAGCACACGGCCGGACAGTCAGAATATAAAGCGTGAGGCGGGCGCCGCGTTCAACAGGGGTTCAATGCGGGTCTCGAACAGCGACTCGCTGAACCAGGCATCCGGAGCGGTCCTGGTAATCAGGCGGGCCTCCATGACCGGCCCGGTACCCACGACTGCAAACAGCCGGCCGCCGACCCCCAGGACCCGCTCGAATCGCGGGTCGTAAACCGGCAACGAGCCGGTCAGGACGATCACGTCGTAGCCTTCGGTGAGCGGTCGGGCGAAGACGTCACCGTTCAGGACCTGGACGCGGCCGTAACCTTCGGCCGCGAGCCTGGCGGCTGCCCGCTCGGCCAGCTCCGCATGGATCTCAATCGACTCGACGTTGCTGGCGAGCTCGGCGAGGCAGGCGGCAAAGAAGCCGGTTCCCGTGCCGACCTCGAGCACGCGGTCGGAGCGGCCCGGCTCCAGCGCCTGCAGGATGCGTCCCTCGACCTTCGGCGGCAGCATGCATTGTCCGTGACCGATCGGAACACTCGTGTCGGCGAACGCGACGTCGCGATAGGCCTCCGGGACGAAGCGCTCGCGGGGCACCGATTCGAGGACTTCCAGCACCCGCGGGTCCAGCACCTCCCAGGCGCGGACCTGCTGTTGAATCATCTGGTGGCGGGCGAATTCGAGCTGGTCGGTCATAACGGTTTCCGCTGGCGCAACGAGGGGCGGACGGGCCGCAGAGGTTACGGCCTCGGGCGGCGCCCGACAAGGGTGAAACGCCGAATCATTATGGTGAATCGCGAAGGGCGGCGTCCGGCGCTGGGATATGCTGCCTGCCGGCACGGTGGCACAAGAATTCGTTGCGGGTGTCCGTGTCCGCATCCGCACGACAGGGGACGAACGGCGCGATGGCGATCCCGGAGATCGTGGCGACGGCGCTGGCGGTGCTGGCCACCGCCCTGGGCGTGATCGTCTGGATCGATCGGCGCCGGTCGCGGCACGAGGAAGGGGAGCCGGCCACCGCAGCGGCCGGCGCCCCGGCGCCGGCCGAGCCTGACGCGGCGGCAGCGGCGCAGGCGGTGATTGCGGCGATGCGCGAGCCGGCGCTGGTACATGGCGAGAGCATCGAGACCGTGAACCCGGCGTTTGCCGACCTCGTCGGCATCCCGGTCGCGGAACTGCGCGGTCGCCGCCTGCCGGAACTGGTGGCAGCGGAATACTCCGGGCTGGTCGCCGTTGCGATCGAGCGGGCGCTGACTGGAGCGGACGGCCCGGCGCGTACCGAGGCGGAGCTGACCGATTCCCACGGTCAGGTTACACGACTTGAACTGGAGGCGACGCCGCTCGAGATCGCTGGCCGCCGTCTGGTGCTGCTGACCGCCGGGGAGATGCTGCCGCGCGGTGAACCGGCCGCACCGGCGCTGCCGGCGGTGCGGGCCGTGCGGGCGCTGGAGTTCCTGGGCGAGGGACTGGTGACGACCGACGCGACCGGGCGCATCGATTACCAGAATCCTGCCGCAGAAAAGCTGACCGGCATTCGCGCCGCCGACGCCGTCGGGCAGAGTTTCGGTGCGCTGATCGGTTTCGTCGAAGAGCACGACCGGCGGCCGCTGCCGGACCCGGTCCAGCAGTGCCTTGCCACCGGCACCCGGGTCGGGCTCGCGCGGCGTGCGTTGCTGCTGGTGCGAGCGACTGGCGCCGAACTCGGCGTCGAGGCAACGACCGCGCCGATTCGTGGCGACGAGGGTGAGCTGGCGGGCACCGTGGTCCTCCTGCACGACGTCACCGAACAGCGCGGCCTGGCCCGGCAGATGTCCTATCAGGCGGCCCATGACCCGCTGACCGGGCTCGTCAACCGCCGCGAGTTCGAGCGCCGGCTCGGCGAGGCGCTGGAGACCGCGCGCAGCGGCCGCCAGAACCACGTGCTGTGCTACCTCGACCTGGATCGCTTCAAGGCGGTCAACGACAGCAGCGGGCATGTCGCTGGCGACAACCTGCTGCGCGAGGTCGCGGTGCTGATCCGTGAGGCGGTGCGCGACTCGGATACGGTCGGCCGGATCGGTGGCGACGAATTCGGCGTGCTGCTGGTCGGCTGCCCGCTGGACAAGGCGCGGCAGATCGCCGACGACATCTGGCGCGCGATCGGTGAGTACCGGTTCGTGTGGAAGGACCGCATCTTCAACATCGGCGTCAGTGTCGGCCTGGTCGAGATCACGCGCGACAGCAGCTCGATCGAGGAAGCGCTGAATGCGGCGGACTCGGCCTGCTACGTCGCCAAGCGCCAGGCCGATGCCCACGTGCACGTCTACTCGGCGCAGGACGAAGTGGTCGCCCGCAGCCGTGGCGAGATCCACTGGCTGCAGCGCCTGCAGGTCGCGCTGCGCGACGGCCTGTTCGAGCTGTTCGTGCAGCCTATCGAGGCGACCCGCGACCATGCCGATGGCCCGGGTTGCGAGGTGCTGGTGCGGCTGCGCGACGACGGCCAGACCGTGGCGCCGGCGGAGTTCTTCCCGGCCGCGGGGCGTTACCGGTTGTTGCCGCTGATCGACCGCTGGGTGCTGAACGCGACGCTCGGCGCGCTCGCGGCCGGGGCTCTGCGGCTGCCGCCGGGTCGCAGCGTGGCGCTCAACGTGTCGGGGCAGACGCTCGGCGACCCGGGCTTCCTCGAGTACGTGGTCGACGAGCTCGACCGCAGCGGTGTCGCGCCGGCCCTGCTGTGCTTCGAAGTTGCCGAGACCGCAGTCGTCGGCAATCTCGAACATGCGCGCCGCTTCGTCGAGGTGCTGCACGGCATGGGCTGCCAGTTCGCGCTCGACGATTTCGGCAACGACCTCGGCGGCTTCACCAGCCTGCGGCAGATGCCGATGAACTACCTGAAGATCGACGGCTCCTTTATCCGCGATCTGGCGCGCAATCCGGTCAATCAGGCGGTGGTCACCGGCGTGATCGGCATGGCGCGCACGCTCGGTTTCCGCCTCATCGCCGAGCAGGTCGAGGACGCGGCGGCGCTCGAGGCCGCGCGCGGCATGGGCATCGACTTCGTGCAGGGTTACGCGATCGGACGGCCGCGGCCGCTGATGCCGGGGTGACCAAGACGTCGGCGGCGGAAGCTCGGTTGCGTAGTCCCATCGGCGAGCTGCCGGACTTGCCGATCGACATCGTCGGCGACGTACATGGCCATCTCGAAGCGCTGCAGCGGCTGCTGGATCGGCTCGGCTATTCCGCCGACGGCCGGCACCCGGACGGCCGCCGGCTGGTGTTCATCGGCGATCTTGGCGATCGCGGGCCGGACAGTCCGGGAGTGTTCGCGCTGGTCATGCAGGCGGTGGTTGCGGGCGGCGCGGTCTGCGTGCTCGGCAATCACGAACTGCCGTTCCTCGAGTCGGAGGCGGAGCGGCGGCACAAGCCCGGCAATGCCTGGTTCTTCGACGACGAGCCCGCTGCCAGTGCGCGGGATGCCGCCGTCTTCGGCCCGTTCCGGCGCGCGACGACGGCTGAGCGGCAGCGCATCGCGGATTTCTGCGACACGCTGCCGGTGGTCGTCCGGCACCCGCGGCTGCGGCTCGTGCACGCCTGCTGGGACGAGGCCAGCATCGAGTTCATCCGCACGCTGGGCACGGCGTCGAACCGTGCAATCGCGGCGGCTTGTGCCGCGCGAGCCGCGGCGCTCGTCGCCGAACACGGTCTCGACGAACGCTACCCGGCAGCGCGGGAGGCCCTCGTGGAGCGCAGGCACGAGCGCGACTGGCGGCCGGACCTCGCGGTCGCGCCGGCCGAGCAGCAATGGATCGCGGACCTGATCGCCGGCGAGGAACTCGAACAGACCGGCAATCCACTCCGGTGTCTGACCTCGGGGCTCGAAGCCCCGGCGCCGGTGCCGCGCTGGCTCGGACGGAAGTGGCGCTTCCTCGAGCGCCGGCCGTGGTGGGAGCAAAGCCCGCCGTCGCATCCGACCGTCATCGGGCATTACTAGCGCCAGCGCCGGCATCTGCCGATGCAGCCGTACGACGAGCACCGCGCGCTGTTCGGCACGTCCGCCGCTCACGACTGGCTGGGCCCGGAGCGCCGGACCATGTGCGTGGACTTTCGCTGGCCGGAGGACTGGAACAGGCCGGCGCTGGCGGCACTGCGCCCCGACTTGGGTGAGCTCGTGTTCTGGGACGGCGAAAGGGTCGCGAGTCGCGCGGGTGGCGGGGAGCAGTGACGCGACGACGGAGACTATTTCAGTTCTTGACAAGACTAGCCTGCCCGGCGCATTTTCTCCCGCGACCAGGGACCGATCGGTCGAAGAAGAAGCAACGAGAGCTGCGGCACCGGGGAAGTGGGGCCGTGGTGCGATTGGAGAGGGCCCATGCAGCGAACGGTACGGAGTGTCCGTGGCGGCGCGGTGCTGGTGCGCGTGCTGATTCTGCTGGTGCTGGCAGAAGTGCCCGGCGTGTGGGCGGGCGTGGCGCACGGCCGGTCGGCTGAGGCAACCGATCCGGTCTGCGCGGCGGACTGTACGGCGCGCAGCTATGAGGGCGAGTACCGCGCGCGGGTGTGCGAAGCGCCCGACTTCAGCCGGCGGACGCTGGTGCCGCCGGTCGACTGGAGATGCACGGAGGCCTGCCGCGACAAATGCAACTGAGGGCGTGCTCATGGATGTTGTGTGCAGCGTGCATGGTGTCGCAGCCGGGATGTGTCAGCACGACAATACCGGAAGCTGTCATGGTAGTACGCCAGGACACAGTGCGACTTGAAGGGTGGTTCTCAGCGAGAGGAGAATGGACGCTCTTCCCGACGCCCGACTTCGACAAGTACGACCCTTTTGTTGCGGCGGAAGAAAGAAAATGCACGAGCCTTGTCAACGCCACCGGATCGGAGCGCTCCGAGTACAACAATTTGCATGGTCGAAGGGTTGTCGCAGTTGGCTACGCGATCCGATACGACACGCTGTCAAGGGGGAATAGTGCGGCTGATAGACTGCTTTCGAAAAGGTACTTCCAGCAGGAATTGGTCGAAAATTCCTGTCGGAGGGATTTCGTGTTCGTGACTAAGAGTGTGAGGCGACAATAAGCCTGCCTATGGCTTCGCAGCACGGACCGCCTGCGATGCCGCGAACAACCGGTGCGGCAAGGGCTGCGGCGTGTGCTACCGGCTCACCCGCACCACACGCGATACCAGCGACGGCATCCTGCGCAGCGATGAGGGATTCTATGACGGGTTTGACCGGATCCGGTTCGAGCAGCACGACACGCTGGAGTCCGGCCCGGCGATCGTCGAGACGCAGTACGATGCCTTCGGCCGGCTGAGCGGGCGCTCGCAGCCGTACCTGACAGGCGGCTCGGTGTATCAGACGAGCTTTGCCTATGACCGGTTCGGGCGGCTTATCGAGGAGAAAGCACCCGTTGCGGAAGGCCAGCCAGCTGGAGTTCTCGCCGGAGTCGGCATTGCAGGATCGGCGCTCGGCCGGTACGCGATTGGATCCGCGATCTATGGTTCTTATTCGGCATCGCTGTAGAGTGAATCGACGGCTACGGAAAGCACAATGCCCATCACCCCGCGCACTGGATGGCCCGAGCTAAGAAAGCGCTTGATGGCGCTCGCCGTTCCAGTGGTGCTGTTGCTGGTCAACAATTTCGCTGGTCCGTATGTCTCACCGGATCTCCAAGCGATTGCGAACATTATTCTGATCGTTATCCTTTCCCTTGCAATCATCTATTTCGCCTTGCGTTCACGTTCCCGGCCACCAGACAGGCCGGGTCGCAAGCCGGCCCGTGACCGCATCGCTCGACAAATCATGCACAGGATCGCAAGGCGGCGATAGCGTCGCGTCACTTGATACCCGATTAGTTCTACCGTGGTAACTGCCCGCAGAACCAAGAAACTTGCTGGCGTTAGGGAACCTCTGAAAAACTGGCCATGACAGCGGTCTGCGACAAGGAATTGGGACTGGGCGCGCGCAGCGGCACAGTTGCGCGCCGCTCCTCCGCGGTTTTCGCGGCCAACTCGGTCATTGCCCAACTTC
>VGVB01000038.1 GCA_016882265.1 Gammaproteobacteria bacterium | reverse complement strand
ACTTCCGCATGCTCGCTCCGTCCGGGAATGTACATCGGATTGGACTCACGGCATACGGAAAAGTTGCAAGGCATTTATGCAAGGCTCAATAATCAAGCTCATGGAAGTGAATCTCTCCACGTCAAGTGACGATGTGACCGAGAAGATCCATACGATTCTTCGTCCTTTCGAGTACACCAGGATTGATCAGATTGTTGATTTTGTTTTTACGACCGTAGAGGACAAAGAGCTTCAAATTGAAGATGACATTGCATTGCCTAACATAAAGGAAACGCAGGAGCGCAGAATACAACAGCGCACACCGCGCGAGATCATCGACGCCAAGAAAGTTGAGGCGATCGAGCGGCTTGCTCGTCGGGAATCAGCTGCGATCCAGAAACGTCGAAATTCACTTTACTCTGACCCGTCAGACGATTTGCACGCTGTAGTCGTGGTCTCCAAACGGTACGACGATGATGGCTATTGGTACGCTTACCACGAAGAGCCCCAAAGGAAGTTTCTTGCACAAGGGAAAAAGGGCTTCTTGGTCTTAGCAATGACCGATAAAGATTTTGCTTTTGCCGTTCCGTATGCTGCACTGGAGAGCGTCTGGAATGACTTGCACCAGACCGTTTTGGACAGTGGTCGTATTTACAAGCATCTGTTGACATACGAAGTTAATGGGAAATTCCTGCTCCGCATCAGGAACGTAGACACGCATTTAGATCTTGATGAATTCAGGATCTGATCGCATAGGGCATCCGGAAAGCAAGTGTTGATGCCACAATCTGGACCCCACCGCCCTGGATATTGGTCCCACAACCATATCTCTTCGACTATTGAGGACCACTCAGGGTCGTTTTCAAGAAACCATTGAAGGGCGTGTGCTGAATTTCGTGTAAACAGGGCGGACATCAACTGTCGGATATGCGATCTCCGAACTCGATGGTAAACCTTGTCAATGCAGCCTTCCAATCCCGGATGGGCATGTGCTATCACTGAGTGGTACATACTGAGAGCATGGCTGCTGATCGATATCAATATCGGATGTATTCCAGTTGATTTGAACCCGTGGCTATGCTCAATGGGCATATGACATACCGTCTGGAATCCAGGGGAATACACCACGGGAAACGCCCCTGTTCGACTGGTACTGCAATGGCGTGGCAGTCAAGGAGATCCAATCGAGGCTGTCCCGACATGGGGTGGTGACAAGACGTGGCAATGTCCAGTGGTCACTTGGCTCGATCCAGTTGATCCTGCGCAACCCCGTGTACTCGGGCTACTTTGACTACACCGACAAGATGCTGGGGGAGACGGTACGTATCCAGACCCCCATCATCATTGACCCGGAGAAGTTCGATATTGCGCAGAACAAACGAAAAGCGACGAGAGAGCACAAGCACCACGTCAACCCGAGCAAGCACTTCTACCTTCTGAGGGGAGTGATCTATTGCGGGCATTGCGGATCGCCAATGGGTGGACGGACGAGCAAGGCTGGGCAACAGCGCGTTTACTACTGTGTTCACAAGGAACGCCAGTGGAAGACCCGGGAAGATGACGAACCGAAATGGAAACGCGGTACCGGGTGTTCTATGGTTCGATCCGTCAACATTGGAAAGACGGACCAGCTTGTCTGGAGGATGATCATCGATGCTGGGCAGAAGATCCGAGACCGATTGCCGGTGTCATCCGACCGTGACGGATCAGAGCACCATGTTCATGAAGACGGATCCGGGTTTCCTGCTGACGGGATCTTGCCGATGTCACTAGAGCAGATCGACGCGCTTTCAGACGGTGAGAAAAGGGCTGTCATTGGCAACATCGTCAGCCGGATCACTGTGAGGTTCGACACCGAATCAAACCAACACAGTGTTGATCTGACGTTCACTGATCACGTGACGAGACTCCTTGCAGGACGAACATCTGATCAGTCGGATGATGCTGCTGTTGGTAACATCGATGAGCTGTGCCCGCCATGTCAGTGCGAGATCTATCAGGATGTCACTGGAGTGCATCGATCAAAAAAGCATGTGGGCAGCAGGGTGCTCTCTGCTGCCGACCTCACTCATTCAGTCACCGTCGAATAGCCGCCCTTGCGCTTCGACGCCGGCTTCTACCACCGTTACTACCGCGACCCGGCGACCCGGGTGGCATCGCGCGCCGACGGCCTGCGGCTCGGGCGGATGATCTGCGCCTGGACGGCCTGCCTCGGCTTCCGGGTCCGGCGGGTGCTCGATGCCGGCTGCGGACTCGGGCACCTGCGCGGACCGGTGCGCGAGTACTTCCCGCGGGCGAGCTACACGGGGCTCGAGGTCAGCGAGTACCTGTGCCGGCGTTACGGCTGGGTCCACGGCAGCCTCGCCGAGTACCGGCCGCGGGTGCCGTTCGACCTGGTGATCTGCCACGACGTGCTGCAGTATCTCGGCGACCCCGAGGCCCGGCGGGCGCTCGCGAATCTGGCCCGGCTGTGCCGGGGAGCCCTGTATTTCAGCGTACTGACCCTCGAGGACTGGCGGCGTACGGCCGACCGCTCCCGCACCGACGGCGAAGTCCGGCTGCGGCCGGCCGACTGGTACCGCCGCCGTCTCGGGCGGGGCTTCCGGCCGCTGGGCGGCGGCCTGCTGGCCCGGCGCGGCTGGGCGCCGCTGCTGTGGGAGCTGGAGCGGCCGTGGCCGGGCTGACCGGCCACGCGGTCGTGCCGGATCCCCGGAAATTGCTCTACAATCCGGCGCAGTGCGGTGCGGCCTGAGGTGGGCTGCCGGTATCAGGGGGAGTTCCCGACTATGGCGTTCCAGAAGCTCTCGGGCCTCAGGGCCTTCGGTATCGCCGCCGCGGCGGCAATGACGCTCGCAGCCTGCGGTGGCGGCGGCAGCGCCAACGACGAGCTGCCGCTGATCCGTGCGACGGTGTCGATCAAGAGCGTCTCACAGGGCGGGCGCTGTGATGCCATTCGCGTGCGCATGACGCCGAAGGAGCTGATTGGACAGGCCAACAAGTACGCCAACAACCGCATGATGGTCCGCGAGATCGCGATGACCGGCCCGACCGACGAAGGTGGGGCGCCGATGTGCAATGGCTCGGACCAGACGCTGCCGCTGGCCCCGGGCATGTGGGAGTTCAGCGCGCCGCTCGCTTCCGGTTCCGCGCAGTGCCAGCGCCTGATCAGAGCTGACAGCGACCTGGCGATCCAGTTCATCGATGGGGTGGATGGCTGCAGCGGTGCGCCCGCGGCGCCCTCTGCCGCTGAACCGGCCCCGGATTCCGAGTCATCCGCCGCGGAACCAGCTCCGGCCGCCGAGCCGGCCGCCGGCTGATCTCTGCGGATCCGTCCTGGACCAGCGGGCCGGCACGGGCATCCGTGCCGGCCTTTTCGTGAGCGCGCTTGAACCACGCCCTGTCGAGACCGCAGCGCCTGCTGTTCCGCCTGCTGGGTCACCTGGCTCCGGCCGCTGCGGCCAGGAAGCTGGCGGCGATGATCGCCGATCCGAAGGGGCGCAACCCGGCGCAGTCCTGGGAAAGCGCTCCCGGCCCGGTCGCCAGCGAAATCGAACCGCTGCCCGGGCTCTACGCCCGAAGCTGGGGCGATGAAGGCCCGCTGGTGCTCGCGGTGCACGGCTGGCGTGGCCGGCCGATGCAGTTCCTGCCGCTGGCGGCGGCTCTGCTGGCACTGGGCTGCCGCACGGTCGCATTGGATCTGCCCGGCCACGGCCGCTCAGCCGGGCGGGCCACCCCGCGGATCGTGGGCGGTCTGATCGCGCAGGTCGCCGAGCGCCTCGGTCCCGTGCATGGAGTCATCGGCCACTCGTTCGGGGGCGCCGTGCTTGGAGCGGCACTGCTGCAGGGACTGGCGCCGCAGCGGTTGGCCGTGATCGCGAGTCCGGCCCGTCTGTCAAAGCTGCCGCTCGCCATGGCCAGGGCGCTGGCGCTGCCCGAACGCGCGGTCGGGCACCTGCTGCGGATCATGGAGCAGCAGGCCGGTCGCCCGCCGCAGGAGTTCGACCTCGCCAGCGTCCTGCCACGCCAGGCTCTGCCGGGTCTGATCGTCCACGATCGTGACGACGCGGTGATCCCGTTCCGCAATGCGGAGGAACTGGCGGCGCTGTGGCCGCTGGCGGATCTGGTGGCAACCCGCGGTCTCGGTCATCGCGATCTGCTCGCGGATCCGCCGACCGTCGCCGCGGTGGCCGCGTTCCTTGCGGATTCCCGCGCATGAAGGCGCGGCTGCTGCGCTGGCTGCCGGCACTTGCTTCGATCGTGGTGATCGTGCTGGCTGGCTTCGTGCTCTGGCGCGAGGTCCGTAACGTGCGCCCCAACGAGGTCATGGCCGCGTTTGCGACGATCCCGGCCCAGTCGCTGCTGCTCGCCGGTCTGTTGACCGCCGTCGCCTGGCTGGCGCTCGCGCTGTATGAGGTCCGCATGCTGCGCTACCTGCGGCCGCGAACCGGCTGGCGGCGACCGTTCGTCACCGCGCTGATCGCCTATCCGCTCGGACACGCGATCGGCTTCGGGGCGTTTTCGGGGGGCGCGATCCGCTACCGTCTGTACACCGCCGCCGGTTTCACTGCCGCCGACGTCGGCAGGCTGATCGTACTGTCGGTGATGCCGTACGCGGCCGGAGTCGGACTGCTGGCCAGTGTCGCGCTGCTCACGGATCCGGTCACGACCGGGCTGGCGGTGGGCATCGACGCGGCCATCGTGCTGGCCGGCGGCGGCGTACTGCTGCTGCTGCACGGCGCCTATGTCGCGCTCGTGCTCCGGCGGGTGCGGCCGTTTGGCCGCTGGTGGCCGGCCTTCGTGCTGCCGTCGCCGGGCCTGACCGCCGCCCAGTACCTGTTCGGAGCCTGCGAAATACTCGGCGCCGTCGCTACGCTGTACGTGCTGCTGCCGCCCGCGGCCGAAATCGGATTTGCGACCTTTCTGGCGGTCTATGTCGCCGCGGTGCTGGCCGGCGCTCTGTCCGGGGTGCCGGCCGGGCTCGGCGTATTCGAGTCGGTGTTGTTCCTCGCCTTCCGCGAGCTGCCGGCCGGAGCCCTGCTCGGTATGGTTCTCGCCTATCGGCTGGTGTACGAGCTGATCCCGTTCGTGTTCGGTCTGCTGCTGCTGCTCGCCTACGAGGCCTGGTCGCCACGGGCCCGTCCACGCTGAGGGATTCCCGCCGGTGCGGGTTACGGTTCCTGCGCGGCGGTGGCAGGCTGTGGCGCAACCGTGATCTGCAGGCGGCCGCGTGCTGTGGGCGGCACCAGCGCATCCCCCTGGTTCTCGAGCCAGTTGATTGTCGCCGGAGTCAGCAGGTCGTTTTCGCGCCGGCCCTCGGGCAGCGGACCGAGCAGGGCGGCGGGAGTGAACACGACGAGGTAGCGACCGCGTTCCGCGGCCGGATCCATGGCCAGCGTCACGGCCAGTCCGCTCTCGCCGCCGGGGGTCGCGAGCGCGGGCTCGAGCCGCAGGTTGTCGAGGCTGGTGAGGCGCAGCACGACGAAAGTTTCGTCGAGCACGGCCAGCACCGGATAGAACACGCCGCCATCCGCCGCCGGCTGGAACAGACTCTTGACCCGCAACTGGTACGGCCCGGCCGCCCGCGGCAGCTCGAAGGCGACGAAGGGGCTCGGGCCGCTCTGGAACTCGAAAACCGGACTGCGCCCATCGATGCGGGCCTCGGCGCGGCCACGTTCCGGCAGCGACTGGAACGGAAACGCCGCCGGATCCGTGCAGCAGGGCGCGACGGCTGCACCAGCCGTGCAACCGGCCAGCGACAGCAGCAGGCAGACAGTCAGCGACCAGCGCATGGCGAGATTGTCGCAGACCCGGCCGTGGTCCGGAAACCCGCAGGCGGCGACGGGGCATCGACTAAAATGCAGTCTTTCCGTCGGAATGCCCGATGGCCAGACCTGTCCCCCGTTGCCGGTTCGGCGCCGCCGGTCTCGGATTCCTGGGGCTGCTGGCCGGATGCGCCACACCGGGCGGGGCGCGAACGGAGGCCGGCAGCATGCAGACCGCCACGCCAGTTCCGCCGGTAGCCGCGCGCCGCCCGCATGCAGTGGTTGCGCCGCACGGGACCCGCATCGACGAGTACTACTGGCTGCGCGACGACACGCGCTCGGATCCGGAGGTGCTCGCCTGGCTGGAAGCGGAAAACGCCTACCGGAAGGCGATGACCGGACAGCTGCAGCCGCTGGAGGAGCGCCTGTACGCGGAGATCATCGGCCGGATCCGGCCGGATGACAGTACGGTGCCGTACCGGCGGCGCGGCTTCTACTACTGCCAGCGCTTCGAGACGGGCCGGGAATACCCGGTTCACGCCCGCCGTGCCGGCAGCCTCGACGCTGCCGAGCAGGTGCTGCTCGACGGCAACCAGCTCGCCGCGGGTCACGAGTTCTTCGAGATCGGCACGCTGGCGGTCGCGCCCGACGACCAGCGGCTGGCCTGGGCCGAGGATGTCGTCGGCCGCCGCCAGTACCGCCTGCGGTTCAAGGATCTCGGTACCGGCGCCGTGCTGCCCGAGGTGATCGACAACGTCGAAGCGGCCGTGGCCTGGACCGCGGACAGTGCCAGCGTGCTGTACGTCGAGAAACATCCGGAGACGCTGCTCGGTTACCGGATCCGCCGGCACCGGCTCGGCACCGATCCGCGCGCGGATCAGCTCGTCTACGAGCAGGACGATCCGAGCTTCTACATGGACGTTGCCACAACCAAGGATGAGCGCTACCTGCTGATCCTGGCGCACAGCACGGTCGCGACCGAGGTCCGCTATGCGGACGCCGCCGATCCGGAGCTGCGCTTCCGGGTTTTCCTGCCGCGTGAGCGCGACCACGAGTACTACCCGGACCACCTCGACGGGCGCTGGATCATCCGCAGCAACTGGCAGGCGCCGAACTTCCGCCTGCTGGAGGCGAAGTTCGGCGAGGAGGGTGACCGCCGCAACTGGCGCGAGCTGCTGGCGCACCGTAACGACGCGTTCATCCATGACTTCGAGCTGTTCCGTGATTTCCTCGCCATCGAGGAGCGCTCCGGCGGGCTGCGCAGGATCCGCATCCGGCCCTGGCGGGACGGTGCCGGCGACTTCTTCATCACCGCTGACGAGCCGGCCTGTACCGCAGTGCTCGGTGACAACCCGGAGCTCGCTACCGCGGTCGTGCGCTACGTGTACTCGTCGCTGACCACGCCGGACACGACCTGGGACTATGACGTGCGCACCGGCGCACGGACGCTGCTGAAGCGCATGCCGGTGCTCGGCGAGTTCGATCCGGCCGGCTACGTGACCGAATTCCGGTGGGCTGCGGCGCGCGATGGCACGCAGGTGCCGGTGTCGCTGGTGTATCGCCGCGGCTTCGCCCGCGACGGCAGTGCGCCGCTGCTGCTGTATGGCTACGGCGCTTACGGCATTTCGCGCGATCCGAACTTCTCGATCGCGCGCCTGTCACTGCTCGACCGCGGCTTCGTCTACGCGATTGCGCACGTCCGCGGCGGCCAGGAGCTCGGGCGGCGCTGGTACGAGCAGGGTCGCCTGCAGCACAAACTCAACACCTTCACCGACTTCATCGACGTGACCCGCTTCCTCGTGCGCCAGGGCTACGCCAACCCGCGGCGCGTGATGGCCATGGGCGGCAGCGCCGGCGGGCTGCTCATGGGCGCGATCGCCAACATGGCGCCCGCCGACTACCGCGCGATCGTCGCGCAGGTGCCGTTCGTCGACGTCGTCACGACGATGCTCGACCAGAGCATTCCGCTGACCACCAATGAGTTCGACGAGTGGGGCGATCCGAAGCTGCAGCCCTGGTACGACTACCTGCTGTCTTACTCGCCCTACGACAACGTCCGCGCGCAGGACTATCCGGCGATGCTGGTGACGACCGGACTGTGGGACAGCCAGGTGCAGTACTACGAACCGGCCAAGTGGGTGGCGCGGCTGCGCGCGTGCAGGACCGATGCCAATCCGCTGCTGTTGCGCACCACGATGGAGGCCGGCCACGGCGGCAAGTCCGGGCGCTTCCAGCGCTACCGGGAGATTGCCGAGGAGTACGCGTTCCTGCTCGACCAGGCGGGCTTGAGCCGCTAGCGGTCTGGTAGAGTTGGCGCATGCTGTCAGCGGCTGCTGTGCACCAGGTGAGCCGGTTCTGCGGCACAGCGCTGGATTGCGATTCGCTGCCGGTCCTGCAGAGACAGGTCCTCGGGGCATTCGAGGAACTGTTCCACTACGATTCCTGCGTGTTCCATCCGCGGTGGGGCGATACCTGGCAATTGGACCTGTCCCGCTGCGCCACGCGCGGGTGTTGCGCCGACTTCGTGCCGAAGTACCTCGAGCGCTATTACCGGGAGGATCCGGGCGCAGCGGACATCCGCGACCGCCCGGATTGTCCGCCATGGGGAGTGCGGTTGTCGACCGAGATGGTCGACTACAACACCCTGGTAGCGAGCCGGTACTACAACGATTTCCTGCGGCCCAATCACGCCCACTATTCGCTGATCATGGTGCTGGGGCGGCGCGGCCGCCAGATCGGCGTTGCCGTCGTCTCGCGGTCGGCGCGCCGCTCCGATTTCTCTGCGGCCGACGTCCTCAAGGCCGAGTTGATCATCCCGACACTGGCCGCGGCCGTCGATCGGTGCCTGCAGAGCAGGGTCGGCGCGGCGCAGGCCTGGGCTCCGGCGACGCTCCGTTCGCCGGGCCGGGGACCGGAACCAGCGCCACTGCGCGAGCCTGAAGAAATCACTGGCGGCGGTCTGCAGGCAAGACTGGGACAATTCGGCCTGAGCCGGCGCGAGTCGGAAATCGCGCTGCTGGCCGCTCGTGGCTGCAGCACCCCGGAGATCTCGAGCATGCTGTGCCGCAGCATCAACACTGTGGAAACGCATCTGAAATCGATCTTTCGCAAGATGGGCGTGAACAGTCGGGCGGGAGTCGCTCACCGGCTGTACGCGCCCTGATCGATCGGCCGGCCGGCCGCCGCCGGTCCCGGCCTGAATCACACCATTCCGTGATTGTCCCGGCCCCGCCGGGATGCCAGCATGGTTGCGCCGCCCGGCCACGGGCCGGATGGAACCGGAGGTGCCGCGTTGAACCAGGCTGACAAGGTGCTCTTTCTCGCCCACTCCAGGCCGGGTTCTTACGTGTTCCGGCAGACGGCGCAGTACCTGGAGCGGTTTCCAGAAGTCGAGATCAGGGCCATTGCCGACGACCCGGGACCATTTCCGCAGAGCGTCGAAGAGATCACGCTGCTGTACATGCTGAAGGCGATGGACATCGGGGTCGAAAGGCATTTCCTGGCGGCGATCGGACAGGCGGAGCGCGAGGGCTACGGCGCCGCGGCCTGTGCCAGCGCCGGCGACTTCGCCTGCGCCGAGGCCAGGGAACGGTATTCCATTCCCTACGTCGGTATGGGCTGGGCCAGCTACCGGGAAGCCGTGGCGATCGGCGGGCGGTTCTCGCACCTGCACACGCACATGGCCGAACTGATCATGCCGATCAGCATCCAGCAGATCAGTGCATACGGCTTCCGCGAGCAACTGGTTTCCGTCGAGTACGTAGACGTCGACATCTACCGCTGTCTGGCGGCGGAGGCGGATCCGGATTTCGGGCAACTGCTGCAGATCTTTGCGCCGCAGGTGAAGAAGGCAGCGGCGAAGGGGGCCCGGGCGATCACGATCGGCTGCGGATCACCGGAGTTCTCGCGGCTCGCGCAGCTGCTGGACGACATGGCGCGGGAGCAGTACGGCGTTCGGGTGCTGCCGCCGATCGATACCGTCGTCAAGGTCGCCCGGGAGTTTCTGGGCAGCAGCACGCGGTCCGCGCCGCCGGACAGGAGTGGCAGATGCCAGGCGGGCATGTAGAGGTCAACGGGCAGAAGCTCTATTACGAAATCGACGGAGAAGGTGATGACCTGCTCCTGATCGGCGGCCTGGGGCAGGACGTCACCGGCTGGGCATTCCAGGTCCCGCGCTTCATCCAGCACTACCGCGTCATCGTGTTCGATAACCGGGACGCCGGGCGCAGTGCTGAGGCGAGCGGGCCGTACACGACCGCCGACATGGCGGATGACGTGGCCGGCCTGATGGACGCGCTGCAGATCAGCCGGGCGCACGTCCTGGGTTACTCGCTGGGTGGCGCGATCGCCCAGGAATTCGCGCTCCGCCACCAGATCAGGGTCAACAAGCTGATCCTGGCCTGTACCAGCGCGCACCTGGCGCGCTACCAGATCAATCTCTTCGATCCCGTACGGTTCATTCGCGAGCACGACCGCGAAGGCCGGATTCTGGCCAGCCAGCAGCTTTTCATGACCATGACCCGCGAATTCCTGAAGCTGCGTGGCGCCGTGCAGATGATGCTCGACCTGCTGAGCCACCCGCCGTTCCCGCAGTCGCCGGCGGCGCTGAGCCGGCAGATCGACGCCTGTCGCACGTTCGATGCGCTGGACCGGCTGGACCGGGTGAGCGTTCCGACCTGTGTGCTGGTGGGCGATCAGGACATTCTGACGCCGCCCTGGGTAGCGCGGGAACTGGCCGCTGCGATCCCCGGCGCACGATTGCAGATGCTCGCCGACGGCGGGCATGGCCTGCTGTTCGAGATCCCGGAGAAGTTCAACCGGGCGGTGCTCGATTTCCTGCTGGACCAGCGGGCGCCGCAGCCGGCCGGCGGGAGCGGGCTCAGTTGTCCAGCTCGAAGCGCAGCCGGATCGTGACGCGCTGATTCACGGGCACGCCGTTGCTCTTCACGGGTTCGTAGCGCCACCGCGCCAGCGCGTCGAGAGTGGCGCGGTCGAACATCCCGGCGGGGTCGGCGGCGACGATCCGCGCATCCCGCGTCGTGCCGTCGCTCGCCACCGTGAACTCGACGTCCACCCAGCCTTCGACCCGGTCGACCACAGCCTGCTCCGGGTAGTCCGGCATGCGGAAGCTCCGGCGCACGAGCTGGGCTTCCGGCAACACGGTGGCTCCGACAGCGCGGGGCGGCGCCGCGGGCGCGGTAGTGCCGGTCGCAGCCGCCGGCAGCAGTGTCTGCTGCACCGGCTGGCTGCGCAACCGGGCCAGTTCCAGGTCCGCGCGCAGACGGGCGAGCGCGGCGCGATCGTGATTGAGCGCGATCGCGTCGTGGACCCAGGCGCTGGCGGTATCGAGATGCCCGGCGGCGAGTTCGCGGCGCGCGTTGTTCTCGAGCAGCGCACCGAGCATCAGGATGCCCTGGCGCACGCTGAGGTCGGCCGGGTCGAGCCGCCGCGCCGCGAACAGGTAGGCGTGCGCGCTGTCCGGCCCGCCGACCAGCTGGCCACTGGCCATGCGCTGGTGGGCGAGCTGCACGAAGCCCGGCACGCGGCCGGCGTCGGTGCGCGCAACGGTGGTTTCCGCGGCGGGCGTGGTCGGGCCTGCGGTCGTGGCGGAAGTGCGCCGGGCTTCCGCCTGGCGGGATCGCTCCCGCGCGAGCTGTCGGGTCAGCTCAGGCAGGCGCGCATGATCCGGCTGCACTGAGCGGAGCGCGTCGATGGCTTCCGCCAGTCGCAACAGGTCCGTGTCATCCAGCGCCTGATCGGCGTCGAGTGCCAGCTGGTCGGCGATGCGCTGGATACCGCGCGTCGCGATCGCATTGCCGGGATCGCGCGCGAGCACCGCGCGATAGAGTTCGAAGGCATTGCGCTCGGGCGGTTCGATGAGACGGCCCTGTGACAACGCGATGCCCGCCGCGTCGAGCAGGCGCAGCACGGCCCGATCCCGCGCCGCGTCCGCCGGCGCCAGTGTTGCCGCCGGCTGGGCGGAGCGCAGTTCAGCGAGGTAATGCCAGGGTTCCCATACCAGCAGCGCCGCGATGCCGGCCAGCAGCGGCAGCAGCAGCAGACTGCGGCGCCGGTAGCGTCGCAGGCGGGCCCGGTCGAGACCCAGCCGCGCCGGGCGCAGCCGCACGAGCTGAGTCCGCACCGCCTCGCGGAACGTCGCGCCGGGCACGGCCGCAGGCCGGTCGGATGCCGCCGGCTCACCCCGTTGTGTCGCTTCGACGAAGTTGCGGATCCGCTCCGCCGAGGCCGGCTTGTGCAGGAAGCGGAAAATGGCGCCCTGAGCGACGAGTGGGGCGAGTTCGGTCTCGTCGTCGCGCCGGCCGGCGACGATGATCGGCAGATCGGGGAACTGGCCGTGGAGCGCGCCGACCAGGCTGCGCGTGTCGTGGTTCGCCAGCGAAGCGTCGAGCAGCAGTACGGCGTTGCCCGCCGCAACGATCAGATCGGACGCGTGCGTCGCGTCGTCGGCGCGCCAGACGCGATGGGCGCCGGCGAGCGAGTCACGGGTGAGTGTGATCAACGCCGGATCAGCGCACAACGCGATCACGTTGGCGCCGCTGTGGGGCGTCGCAGTCATCGGTTCGCCCGGCGTTTCAGTGCCGGTATTCCGCATGCTCATCGCTGCCACGGTTCTGTCCGCCGCCGTCGAGACCACCGGTTCCCCTTGCGCAAATCACCGCGTCCGGGACCCCTGCCACGCCCGTCCGCTCCTCCGGCGGCATCTTTGACAAAACCTGCGGTGGTGAACCGGACACAGGTCGCGTTTCGCCCGGTCGGGCTGTGACCCGGGTCAAAAATCGCCGCCGGGCCGGGCACTTGAAGGACCTTCTGCCCGCAGCTACTTCAAGGGCACTCCTTGCGTTGCCTGGATGCAACAGGCGGCCCGGGGACCGGGTTCCGGCAGGATTATGTGAACCTCGACAGGCGGCGGATTTCGTGCTTATCCTGCCGTCCGTTGAAACCAGGCCGCCAGCTCCACAGAAAGCAGAAGACCACGTTGGATTACGGCGGGCGGCCTATTGGCTGGGAGTTCAAGGGGGCTTACATGCCGGCCACACCGGGCGTGCAAAGACAGATCGCATTCGTCTCGACCCTGCCGGCCGAGCACTACCACCAGCTCGAGCTGCTGCTGTTCTTCAACGGCCGCCAGGATCGCGTGCGCAACGGTATCGTCACGGCGATCGATCGTTATGGCCCGCCCGAGATTCTCGTCGAGGGCAAGACGTTGCGGGTGCGCGTCGCCGGGCCCACCGAGGCCCAGTGCCTGTTCGCGATCGAGCGCGAGGGCAAGGCATCGCGGCCGATCGGCGTGATCCTGTACCTGCGCGACAGCTTCGAGCGCATCACCGTGCTGCACCTCGTTATCGACGAAGCCTATGCCGCGGGTGGACCGCGGGCGCGCTACAATCTGCTCCTGCGTCTCGTGCAGGCCGTGCGCCGGGTGGCGCGCTGTACGTCGGGCATCCGCCATGTCGAACTGCTCTACTCCCAGCATCGTCCGCGCGCGGCCTTTGCCTGACCCCGGCCGACTGCTCCACGCCGTTACGCTGCTGTGCGTCCTGCTGCTGGCGACCGCCGCCCCGGCGGGCGCGGCCTCGCGCGAGCAGATCGATGCCGAGGTCCGTGAGGCGACCAGCACGCTGTACCAGCACTCCTCGTCGGCGAAGGAACTGGCCGGACGGGCCGCCGGGATGCTGGTATTCCCGCGGGTCGTCAAGGGCGGCATCGGGATCGGTGGGGAGTACGGCGAGGGCGCGCTGCTGATCGGCGGCCGTACCGCCGGGTACTACAGCATCGTCGGCGGCTCGATCGGCTTTCAGCTCGGTCTGCAGCGCAAGAGCGAAGTCATCCTGTTCATGAGCCAGCGCGAGCTGGACAAGTTCCGCAACCGTGACGGCTGGAAGGCCGGCGTCGACGGCAGTGTCGCGCTGGCGACGCTCGGCACCGGCGGCAGGATCGATACGGAGACCGCGAAGAAGCCGATCATCGGCTTCATCTTTTCCAACAAGGGCCTGATGTACAACCTGACCTTCGAAGGCTCGAAGACCACCGAGATCCGCAAGCGCTGAGACTGGCGCTCCTCTGGTTCCACTGCCAGGCGGGCTGCGGGCTGGGACACTCCCTCGCTCGCGCCGGAACTGATGCGCTCGCTCGCGATGCCCCAGCCCGCAGCCCGCTGTGACGCCGCGGGCGAGACTGCAGCGTCCGCTGCGCCAGCGAGGCCGGATGGGATCAGGCCGGCGCGCCGTGGCCGCCGCGCCCGCCCGACAGGCCACCGGTCAGCACCAGCCGCATCGCCGTCTCGACCGACACAGCCAGTGGCTCCAGTGCAGCGCGCGGCAGCATCGCCGTGTAGCCGCCGATCTGGTAGCTCATCGGGAAGTACACGGCGACGAGGCCATCGATCGACGGTGACAGCGCGAGCTCGGCGGCGTCGTCCTTGGTCACGAAGCCGATCAGCCGGGCCTCGCCGAAGCGGGCCAGCACGACCCGCCGCAGGTCGCTGTGCCGGCCGCCGGCCGGCAGCAGCTTCATGAAGTCGCGGGTTGCCCCGTAGATCGTCTTGACCACGGGGATCCGGTCGAGGAAGGCCTCCCAGGACTGCAGCAGCCGGCGCACGATCAGCGCATTGACCAGCGTGCCGGCGACCAGCAGCAGTGCGACGGCCGCGGCGATGCCCATGCCGGGCCAATACAGCTCTTCCGGCAGCAGCAGCGTGATGAGGCGGTGCAGCAACGCCTCGGTCGAGGTGCCGAACCACCACAGCAGCCACAGTGTCAGGCCGATCGGGATCACGACCACCATTCCGCGCAGGATCGCGCCACGCAGCTTGTTGAACATGGAGCCTCCTCGGCGCACGGTACGATGCGAGTGCATCGTAACAGCCGGAGGGATCGACATGCGCAGCGTCATCGCCTGCCTGGGCTGGTTGCTGGCGGGCCTCGCGCTCGCCGCACGGCCGACACTCGTCGACCGCGAGGCTGTGTTCGCGCGGGCACGCGCGCTCGCGGTGGCGACGCACCCCGAACTCGCAGCGGAAGATCTCGCGGGGTTCCGGATCGCCTATGTGCTGACGTTGCTCGAGACCGGCAATCCGGAGGGCGGTTTCGAGGTCGACCTGCTGCTGCGTTCGACACGCCAGGAACTGCCGGCGGCGGAGGTCATCGCGGCGGCCGGCGATGCGGCTGCGGCGCAGGAACTCAGGTCGCTGCTGCAGGAATCCGCGCAGGCCTGGCATTACCGGACGGTGCGGGTCCGCTTCGCCGAAACGGGCGCTGCCACAGCCGGTACGGAGTTCTCGACTCTGCTGCTGAACCGGGACCCGGAGCGGCCGCCGGACCCGGCCGGGCCGCCGCAGTGATCTGGTCGCTGCTGGCCGCTGCCGTGCTGCTGCTGCACGCGGCCTTCATCGCCTTTGTCGTGCTCGGCGGCCTGCTGGTGCTGCGCTGGCCGCGCCTTGTCTGGCTGCACCTGCCGTGCGCGATCTGGGGCAGCCTGATCGAATTCACCGGCTGGCTCTGCCCGCTGACGCCGCTCGAGAACGCGCTGCGCGCGCGCGGCGGTGGGAGCGGTTACAGCGGCGGATTCGTCCAGCACTACGTCACGGCGCTGCTGTACCCGGCCGGACTCACGCGGACGACGCAATGGCTGCTGGGCGCGCTGGTCGTTGCGGTCAATGCGCTGGTCTACGCGCGGTTGCTGCGGCGTCACGCCGGCGCCTGAATCGGCTGAGCCGCAACGACCACGCAGCCCGGGCCGCCGTGTACCCCGAAGGCGGTGCCGAGCGGAATGATCGGCAGCAGCTCGCAGCCGGGCAGGCTGGTGACGAGAACCTGCTGAAGCTGCCGGGCGCCGTCCGGGGCGTTGCCGTGGGCGATTGCGATTCGCCAGCGCACCGCCGGATCGAGGCGCCGGCACAGGTGCCGGCCGAAGCGGCGGTAGACGTCATGGCGACCCGGCAGCACGCCGCTCAGGCGGATGCCGCCGTCCTTGCCGATCGCGAGCAACGGCAGCAGGTGCAGCAGGTTCGCGATGCGCCCGACCCAGGCCGGCACGCGCCCGCCGCGCAGTGCGTATTCGAGCGTGGTGACGCAACCCCAGGCGCGCGTATCGCGCCGGGCCGCGAGTGCGGCCTCCCGGACCTCGTCACCCGAGCCGCCGGCCGCAGCCGTTTCGGCCGCCCGCAGCGCCACCAGGCCCTGGCCGAGCGAGGCGGTGCAGGAATCGACCGTAACGATCCGCGCGTGAGTCCGCGCCCGGACCGCGGCCGCTTCGGCGTTCTGAAACGTCCCGCTCAGCTTCGCGCTGAGTCCGACATAGACGACGGCCTCGTAGTGCGAGCCGACGAACTCGAACGCGCGCCGGAAGTCGCCCGGCGGTGGCTGCGAAGTCTTCGGGTGCACCGGATTGGTCGCCAGCTCGTGGAAGAACTCGGCTGGCGACAAACCGATCTTGTCCAGGAAGCTGCGGGCGCCGAAGCTGATGCGGACCGGCACCATGTGGATGTCGAGCGCTTCGAGGATCGAATCGGGCAGGTCGGCGGCGGAATCGGTCACGATCGCGACGCGCCGCCGCGCCTCGTGGTGGGCCATGCCCTGCTGGCGCTGCATGTCGTCGGCCTTCTCGCTGCTGACCGTGCCATGCTGTGCCGCCAGCTCGAAAAGCTGTTGCGGCTCGTTCAGGTGCAGGTGCAGGCGCAGCTTGCGCCGTGTCCCGGCAATGACCAGACTCGAACCGAGTCGCGCCGCTGCCTCGCGCAGCCGCCGGCGGTCGATGTCCTCGCCGGTGATCATGCATTCGACGCACCAGCGGTGTTCGAGATCCTGCTGCTCGCCGGCGGCCGGCTCTTCATCGTGCAGCAGCGCCGGCGCCAGGTCCTCGGCGGGCAGCACGCCGGTGGCGAAATACTCGCCCATGCCCGCCAGCAGCTCGACGAATCCCAGGGCGCCGGCATCGACGACGTTGGCCCGCCGCAGGCTCTCGAGCTGATCGCGGGTCGCGGCCAGCGAACGGCGCGCCGTCGCCAGCGTCGCCTCGAACAGCGTCGCAAAGTCGCGCACGCCGAGTTCGCCGACCTGCTGCGCGACCGCGGTCGCAAAATCACTGAGCACCGTCAGGATCGTGCCCTCGCGCGGTTCGGCCAGCGACTCGCGCGCGTAGACGGCGCCGTCGCGCACGGCAGCGGCGAACTGCTCGGCGTTCAGTTCGGCGCACGGGGCGAGCCGGTCACCGAGACCGAGGAAGAACTGTGCGAGGATCGCTCCCGAGTTACCACGCGCGCCGTCGAGGGCCGCGTCCGCGACGCGCGTCAACAGGTGTCCGGCGTGTTCCTCGGGCGCACCGCGCAGACCAGCCAGCACGGCCTGCAGCGTCAGCGCGAGATTGGTGCCGGTATCGCCGTCAGGAACCGGGAATACGTTGATCCGGTTGATGATCTCCTCGTGCGAGGCCAGCCGCTGAATGCCGGCGCGCAGCGCCGCGCTGAGCTGCTGCCCGTCGAGCAGGAGCGCAGGCCGTTGCGGCGTCGCAGCGGGCAGGTTCATCGAGCCTGTGGCTGGCTACTGCCGCGGCAGCAGGAAGCGACGTCCCTGCCAGTCGAGGATTGCGCCATCACGCGTGATTTCCCGCACGGTCGGCCCTTCAGCCAGCGTGCCGCCCTGCTGGTAGCGCCGGCCGTTGACGAAAATGGCGCGCCGCGCCGGGTCGTCCGTGAAGACGTGCAGGTCGATGGCGAGCTGCGGCAGACCTGCCGTGGCCTCGGCCGGCAGCTCGCTGATCGCCGGCGGAGTTTCCTCGATCGCCCGCGTCACGGTCGCCGATGACGGCGGCACGGCCGGTGGAGCTGCCGGTACCAGCGTCGGGTCGGGTGCCGGCGGCGGGGCCACGGCGGCGGTGGCAGGTGGGGCATCGTCCGGCAGCGACCGTGGGGCTGGTGGCGCCGCGGCTGGCAGAATCGCCGCCGCCGCGGGTGCAGGCGCCGCAGCGACAATCTCCGCGGGTACGGGTGGCGGCGCTGCCGTTGTCGCCGGAGGCGCGCTCGGCGCTTCCCGCAGCAGCAGCACCGTGAGCACGAGGACATTGAGCAGCACCAGCCCGCCGATCGCGAGCAGCGTCCACGGCGCCGTCCGGCGTGGGCGCACGACCGGCAGTTCGGTGATGCCGGGGCCGAGCTGGCGCTGGCGCTCGTGCTCCGACTTGCGCAGCGCGTCCAGCACGAAGCTCATGCGCCGCTCCCGGTCGGGGCCGGTCGCAGAGTCGGCGCGCCGGGGGCGCCAACCGCCGCATCGAGGACCATCTGGGTCTGCATGCCGGCGATGCCATCCACCGCGAGACGGCGGCTGCGCTGGAAATCCTCGACGAGGCGCTGCAACTCGGCGTCGAACAGTTCGGGTGCAGCCGCGTTCGCCGGCAGTCCGCCGAGCCGCTCGAGCCCGTCGCGCAGCCAGCGCACGTCATCGCCGCGCATTCCGGCGCGCAGCGGGCGCAGCGCACCACCCTGCGGGCGCCACAGCACGAGGAAGTCGCCATACCAGTGATCGGCCAGCTCGGCGACCGCCACCTCGAGCGACGCACCGGCGAGCAGCAGCCTGGCCCGGTCGCCGTCGAGGCCGGCCAGCACGATCTGGTGTTCGGTGCCGGCCGCATCGACGAGCGCGAGAACCGCCGGCCGATTGATCAGCTTGAGCTCGGCGAGCGAGCCGCGCTGCGCCACGCAGGCGAGCCCGTGGGCCGCCGCCTGTTCGCACGGGGGAGCAAGGCCCGGCCCGTACTGCCCACCCCACAGATTCAACAGGCCGGCAAAAGCCGTGTCCATCGTCGTATTGCCGATGGCCTGGGCCAGGCGCTCGCGAAGCCGCACGGGTACCGGCTCCTGCATGGCTGGCGCCGGCAACCCGGGCGCAACGTTCGTGACCGGCGCTGCGGCATCGCTCTGCTCCGGTACCGCGGCGACCACGCCGGCCGGTTCGGGCGCGAAGGTCATGCGCCACGCGGCCAGCGCGAGCAGCACCGCGCCGGCGGTCGCACCGGCCAGCGTGAACCAGCGCGCCCACGGCGGCAGCACCGGGCGACCGAAGACCTCGCTGGCGGCCCGGCGCACCAGTTCGCTGCCGACCCGATGCTCGTCGCGCGACCAGGCGCCGAGCAGGGCCCGGTCGGCGATCACGTTGATGACGCGCGGCACGCCGCCGGCGAGCCGATACAGCTCGCGCAGCGCGCCGGCCGTGAAGATCTCACGGGTCGCGCCGGCCACCCGCAGCCGGTGGCGCACGTAAGCGCTGGTCTCGCCGCGGGTCAGGGCCTCGAGGTGATAGCGGCCGGTGATCCGTTGCGCGAGCTGCCGCAGTTCCGAGCGGCCGAGCACGCTGCGCAGCTCCGGCTGGCCGATCAGGATGATCTGCAGCAGCTTGCGCGTCGCGGTCTCGAGGTTGGTCAGCAGCCGCACCTGCTCGAGCACGTCGACACTGAGATTCTGGGCCTCGTCGACCAGCAGCACGACGCGCCGGTCGCGGCCGTGCGCATCGAGCAGGTAGTGCGTCAACAGGTCCACCAGCATGCGCACGCTGCCGGCCGCCGCCTCCGGCACCTGCAGGTGCAGCTCGTCGCAGATGCCGTGCAGGAACTCGGCCGAGGTCACCCGCGGATTCAGCACCAGCGCGACCTCGCAGTTCGGCGGAAGCTGCTGCAGCAGGCTGCGCAGCACGGTGGTCTTGCCGGTGCCGACCTCGCCGGTAAGCTGGATGAAGCCGCCGGCCTCGGTGACGCCGAACGCGAGGTGCGCGAGTGCTTCCGCGTGCCGCTCGCTGAGAAACAGGTAGCGCGGGTCGGGCGTGATCGCGAACGGCTTTTCCGTCAGCCCAAAGAAGCCGGTGTACATGGAGTTCTACGCTGATCCGTCGGGCCCGGTCGCGGGTTCATCATGCCCTGCGGCTGCAATGGCTGCCAAGTCGCCGCGGCCCGGTTCCGGGCCGAACAGGTCGAGCTGGCGGGCCGGGGCGAGGTCGGTGACGCCGACGCCGAGCAGACGGACCGCCGCGCGCGGCTGCTCCTCGAACCAGCGCCGCAGCAGCCCGGTCGCGACATCGGCGATCAGGCTCGTCTCCTGGGTCGGCGGACTGAAGCTCTTCTGCCGCGAATAGGTCGTGAAGTCGCGCCGCCGCACCTTGATGCTGACCGTGCCGGCCTCGAGCTGGCGCCGGCGCAGCCGCGCGGCGGTGCGCGCGGCGAGTCCGGCGAGCTGCTCCACCAGCAGCTTCTGGTCGCGCAGGTCGCGCTCGAAGGTCTGTTCCGAACTGATCTGCTTTTCGGCCGCGTCCGTCACGACGGGACGGTCGTCGACACCGGCGGCGCGCTCGCGGATCCGCCGCGTCTCGCGCCGGAACAATGGCCACAGCACCGATTCCGGGGCGCGACGCAACTGGCCGAGCGTGTAGATGCCCTCCTGCTCGAGGCGCGCGGCGGTGCGCGTGCCGATGCCATGAAGCTGGCCGACCGGCAGCGGCTCGAGGATCGCTTCCGCCTGCGTGGCCTCGATCACGGTGAGCCCGTCGGGTTTGTGCATGCCCGAGGCCAGCTTGGCGAGCAGCTTGTTGTGGGCCACGCCGACCGAGGCGGTCAGCCCGGTCCGCTCCCGGATGCGGGTGCGGATCTCGCGGGCGATGGTGAGAGCACTGCCCCACGGCCCGAGCGTGTCGGTGACGTCGAGATAGGCCTCGTCGAGGGACAGACCCTCGACCAGTCCGGTGAAGCTGCGGAAGATCTCGAAGACCTGCGCCGAGATTTCGCGATAGCGGCGCAGCCGCGGCCGGAGCACCAGCGCCTGCGGACAGCGCCGCAGCGCTTCGTGCATCGGCATGGCCGAGTGAATGCCGAAACGCCGCGCTTCGTAGCTGGCCGCCGCGACCACGGCGCGCCCGCCGGCGCCGCCGACCACGACCGGCTGGCCCGCCAGCGCAGGGTCGTCGTGCTGCTCGACGGCGGCGAAGAACGCGTCCATGTCCACGTGCAGGATCGCGCGCTGGTGGTTCATGCGAGGCGCAGCAGCGTGTACAGCATGGCACCGGCCATGGTCGCGCCAAGCAGCAGCAGGTAGAGCAGGGCCAGCGCACTGAACTTGGCCAGCGTCCGCCACCAGCCCTCGCCATAGACGACGCGCAGCGAGCGGAACACATACCAGGCCAGCCACAGCAGTACGGCCGCGCTAACCAGCTCCGCCAGCCAGGCCAGCGGCGCGGCGGCCAGCGCCAGCGCATCGAGCAGGTTGGTGCCCGCCAGCCCGAGGAAGACCAGCGTGTGGTTGTGCAGGAACAGCACTAGGTGCTCGACGTAGCGCCGGCGTGCGCGCCGGTAGAACGGCACGGCTACCGCGGCCAGCAGCGGCAGGAACACGAACATCACTTTGGGCGCGTTGGCGGTGAAGTCGGCCAGGAGCTGGCGGCCGCCGTCGGCGCGGATCCGGCCGCAGGCGCGTTGCAGCGGCGCCTCGAGCGCCTGCAGCAGCGGCAGGGCGATGCGGAAATCGCAGGTCACGCCGGCGCTGGCCAGCGCCGCCGTGGCCGGTGGCTCTCCGGCCGGGGCCGGTGCCTGGCCAGCGGCCGGGATCGCCACGACCTCGGGCTGCGGCAGCAGCGCGGACAGCGCGAAGAACAGGATGCTGGCGGCCAGGTACAACCGGAACGGCGGCAGGAACTGCTGGCGCCGGCCCGCGATCCAGGCCCGGGTCAGCTCGCCGGGTGCGCACAGCAGCGTGCGCAGCGTGCGCCAGACGCGGCCGTCGAGATGCAGCAGCGAATGGGTGACATCGCCGGCCAGCTCGCGCAGCGCCGGCACGTGCGTATCGCGGGACTGGCCGCAATGCGCGCAGAACGTGCCGGGCACCGGCGCCGCGCAGTTGTCACACCGCGGGGCCGCGGCCGCGACGGCGGTGAGTGCCTCGCGCTGCCGGTACTTGCGTCGCTCGCAGTACAGCTTCGCGCCGAAACGCTGCTCGGCGTCGCTGCGCAGCCGCGGGGCGTCGTTCTCGAGGTACTGGTCGAGCGCCGCCTCGCTCTCGAGTTCGAACAGCACGCGCCGGCGCCGCGGTTCGCCCGGTGCGATCTCCGGCACCTGGATCGCGGCGGCGAGGAGTCCGGCGCAGGCCAGCACGGCGCGCACATGACCGGGCAGCCAGGCGTCGAATTCCGCGACGATATCCGGGTCGAGCGTGCAGTCGACCTCGTGGATGATCCGCTCGGGAAGGCCCTCGCCGGTCATCGGGGATGCAGGCGGTTCATCGGCCGATGATACCGCCGTCGCGGCCGGCGGGTCAGGCCGGGGCGAGGGCGTCGATGTGCCGGAGTTTGGCGGTATCGCTCATCCGGTAGAAACGGCGAAGCTGCGCGAACGCGCCGTGCGCGCCGGCCCGGCCCCGGCGCAGCGCGGGTTCCAGCAGCGCGCAGAAGCGGGCGGCATAGCCGCTGGCGCGCCGGTACAGCGGCTCGCGGGTGCCAGCCAGCAGCGGGTCGATCCGCGCCTTGCGGAACAGCAGGGTGTGCAGTTCGGCCGGGAAGCGCCGCGGGTCATGCCGGCGCAGCAGCAGCAGGCTGCCAACGTACTTGTCGACCTCGGCCTGCAGCTCCAGCGTCAGCAGCGACACTTCGCGGTCATGCGCGGCGTGATGAGCGACGCACAGGAAGTGGCTGATGCCTTCGAGCGCGGCCCAGCAGTCGGCGACGTTGTCCTGGGTCAGCCCGTCGCTGGGATCCCGCGCCTGCAGGCGCCGGAGCAGGGCCGGATCGAGAAACAGCGCAAGCCCCAGTTCGTCATCACCGGCCGCGACGACGAGCTGCTCGTCGCCCGGCGCGCCGCGGCAGGCCGCGGGCAGCAGGCCGCGGTCGGTGACCACGAAATCCTCGACGCGGCAGTCGAGCTCGAGGTCGTAGACGCCCCGCAGCAGTTCCTCGAGCCGGCCGAGCGCGGCGCTGGCCATGTGGCCTCAGTGGGCGAGGCGACCGCGCGGGAACGGCACGACGCCCGCGCGCAGCAGCAACCGGCGCGCGCGGGTGCTGCCGGTCCGGTGCCAGACCTCGTACAGACGCAGCAGGTCGCGTTCCGACTGCCCGGCAGCGTCGCGAATGTCGTTCAGCGCGTCGACCAGCGGCTGGAACTTGTCCTCGAGTTCGGCGAACACGACGGCGAGCGCGCGGCGTGGACCGCGCACCGGCGCGTGCGCCAGCGCGCCATAGGCGCGGCCGCCCATCGCGATGTGGTAGTCGATGTCGACCAGCCGGCGCGGGAAGCCCTGCGCCAGGAAGCCGGCGACAAACAGCGCCACATCGCCGAGCCGCTGCAGGATCCGGTAGCGCCGCTCGTCGTCGCTGCATGCGAGCGCGTCGGCGAGCAGTCGCGCCAGCGGCCGCAGTGCCGCGCGCCCGTCGGGGCCGGGCTCGAACAGCGCTTCGCTGCGCATGAACATGGCCAGCAGGTTGACGACGTATTGCTCGGTGTGATCGCGGACCCGCAGGTGCTGCCCGGCGAGCGCGCCGTGCAGCGCCTCGCGGAAGAACTCGCGCACGTCGGCGACAGTGACGAGGCCGGTATCGCAGTGCAGGTCCGTCATCACGCGACTCCTCCGGCGTGGCCGGGATCGGGAGAGCGGCGTGATCAGTCAACGCCGCCCGGCAGCGGATTTCTGCCGACGGCGTCGCAGACTGAGGTGGCAGCCGCTGTGGCGGAGTGCTGATCGGGCTGGAGTACCGGAGTGGTTCAGGCCACGCGGCTGGCGGCGTGGTCAGTGCCGTCGATCCGCGCAGCGCCGAGCTCGCGCGGATCGAAGTCGTCGACGTGGACGATGTCCATGACCTTGCGGTCGTACGCGCGCAGCAGCGCGGCGTCGGCGGCGGTGATGAGGCCGGCCGCCAGCGCCTGCTCGATCTGGCCCGGCAGATCGAGGGCGGTGATCTGGCCGGTCTTCACGCCATCGACGCGCAGCTTCTTCTCGAGCGGTTCGGCCGCCACGGCGAGTTCGAGGGCTTCCTGCACGAGGCCGAGATGATTGCGCGGTTCGAGCGTCCGGTACACGAGCTGGCACAGGCGCTCGCGCGGCGCGCCGGGACTCATGACCAGCGCTGCGATCTGCGGGTTCAGCCGGTCCGCGGGCGCCGAGTAGGTCAGCCCGCGCGGGAAGATCACCAGGCGCATCAGGAACGCGAGCCAGCGCACCGGGAAGTTGCGCAGGAAGCTGTGCAACTGCTCCTGCGCCTGGTACAGCAGCGCGCGGCAGGCGTACTCGACCAGCGGCAGGTCCTCGGCCGGGCGGCCCTGGTTCGCGTGGTGCTTCAGCACCATCGAGGCGAGGTACAGGCTGGAGAGCACATCGCCGAGCCGGGCCGACAGGTTCTCCTTCTTCTTCAGATAGCCACCGAGCGACAGCATCGCGACGTCGGTGGCGAACGCGAACGAGGCGCTGAAGCGGTTGATGTGCTCGAAGTAGCGCCCGACCGGCCCGGTAACCGGCGCGCGCACGATCCGCGACAGCGTCAGCGCGGCGAAGAACGAGCGCGCCGCATTCGAGATCGTGAAACCGATGTGGCCGAACAGCGCGCGGTCGAACTCGCGCACGCCGCGCCGGCGGTCCGGGTCGCCGGCCGCGTTCATCTCCTTCAGCACCCACGGGTGGCAGCGGATCGCACCCTGGCCGAAGATGATCAGGCTGCGGGTCAGGATGTTGGCGCCTTCGACCGTGATGCCGACCGGCACGATCTGGTAGCCGCGGCCGAGGTAATTCCTCGGGCCGAGGCAGATGCCCTTGCCGCCCTGGACGTCCATCGCGTCGTTGGCTACCCGCCGGCCCATCTCGGTGACGTGGTACTTCAGAATGCCGGCCGGCACCGCCGGCCGCTCGCCGGCGTCGATCGCGGCCATCGTCACCGAGCGCGCCGCGTCCATCGTGTAGACGTTCGCGGCCATACGCGCGATGACGGCCTCAACGGCCTCGAAGCGCCCGACCGGCATGTTGAACTGGCGCCGGATCCGCGCGTACGCCCCGGTCGAGTACACCGCGCCCTTGCAGCCGCCGGTGGAGATGGACGGCAGCGAGATGCAGCGACCGACCGACAGCAGCTCGACCAGCATGCGCCAGCCCTGACCGGCCATGGCCGGGCCGCCGATGATCGCCTCGAGCGGCACGAACACGTCGCGACCCTGAATCGGGCCGTTCTGGAAGGGAATGTTCAGCGGCAGATGCCGGCGGCCGATCGTGACCCCCGGCGCATCGCGCGGTACCAGCGCGACCGTGATGCCGAGATCGGACTGTTCGCGGCCGAGCAGGCGCTCGGGATCGAACAGCCGGAAAGCCAGCCCGATCAGCGTCGCGATCGGCGCCAGCGTGATGTAGCGCTTGGCGAAGTTGAGCCGGATGCCGGTGACTTCGCGGCCCTGCCAGATGCCGCGGCAGACGAAGCCGGTGTCCGGGATCGCGGCCGCGTCGGAACCGACGCGCGGGCCGGTCAGCGCGAAGCAGGGAATCTCATCGCCGCGCGCGAGGCGCGGCAGGTAGTGATCCTTCTGCTGCTCGGTGCCGTAGTGCAGCAGCAGCTCGGCCGGCCCGAGTGAGTTCGGCACGACTACCGTCGAGGCGACGGTGCCGGAACGGCTGGCGATCTTCACCACGACGCAGGAATGTGCGTAGGCGGAGAAGCCGAGGCCGCCGTACTGCTTCGGGATGATCATCGCCCAGAAACGCTGCCGGCGGATGTACTCCCACACCTCCGGTGGCAGGTCCGCGCGCCGATGGGTGATGTCCCAGTCGTCGAGCATGCGGCACAACTGCTCGCACGGTCCGTCGAGGAAGGCCTGCTCCTCGTCGCTGAGCCGCGGCGGCGGCAGCGACAGCAGCTTGTGCCAGTCGGGCCCGCCGCTGAACAGCTCGCCGTCCCACCACACGGTGCCGGCCTCGAGCGCCTCGCGCTCGGTGGCCGACATCGGCGGCAACATGCGCTTGTAAATGCGCAGGAACGGACGCGAAATCAGCCGGCGCCGCAACGGCGCGAGGTTCAACAGCAGGTGCGGCAGGAACAGCCCCCACAGCGCGAGCTGCCACCACAACGGCCCGGCGCCCACCGCCGTGTAGGCGGCAAGCAGCGCGCCGAGCGTGAGCGTGGCGGTGGCGAGGCTCGCGCGCTGGTAGGCGAGCCACAGCACGAGGCCGAGCAACAGCAGCAGCCAGAGCATCCACCACATGGCCTGTCTCCGCGTGGCGCCGGGTCCGAGTTCTCTTATACGCCATCCGCGGCCCCGGATGCGACGGCGGCGCGCTGTGCGGCGCCGCTGCCCGTCCGGTTACGCTGTTACAGCAGGTCCTTGACCCCGTCCCGCTCCTCGAGCAGCTCGCGGTGGGTCGCGGTCATGCGCTCGCGGCTGAAGTCGCTGATGGCGAGCCCCGGCACGATCGTGTAGCGGCCGTCGCGGCAGGTCACGGGGTAGGAGTACATGACCCCTTCCGGGATGCCGTAGCTGCCGTCCGCCGGGATCGCCATGCTGACCCAGTCACCCTCGGGCGTGCCGAGCGCCCAGTCGCGCATGTGGTCGATCGCGGCGGAGGCGGCGGAGGCGGCGGACGAAGCGCCGCGCGCCTTGATGATTGCGGCGCCGCGCTGCTGGACCGTCGGGATGAACTGCTCACGATACCAGCCGGCCTCGATGACCTCCCCCGCTGGCCGGCCGGCGATCGAGCAGAAGCTGATGTCGGGGTACTGCGTCGCGCTGTGGTTGCCCCAGACGACCATGCGGCGGATCGCCGTCGTGTGCTGGCCGCCGCGCAGGGCGAGCTGCGCCAGCGCGCGGTTGTGATCGAGCCGCATCATCGCGGTGAAATTGCCGCGGGCAATGCCCGGTGCGTTCGCGGCCGCGATCAGCGCGTTGGTGTTGGCCGGATTGCCGACCACCAGCACGCGCACGTCGCGTTTCGCGACCTCATCCAGCGCGCGACCCTGGGCCGAGAAGATCTGCGCGTTCGCCAGCAGCAGGTCCTTGCGCTCCATGCCCGGCCCGCGCGGGCGCGCGCCGACCAGCAGGGCGTAGTCGCAGTCGCCGAAGGCCACCCGCGCATCGTCGCTCGGCACGACGCCGGCGAGCGTCGGGAAGGCGCAGTCCTGCAGTTCCATCACGACGCCGGCCAGCGCGCCGAGCGCCGGCGTAATCTCGAGCAGGTGCAGGCGGACCGGCTGATCCGGACCGAGCATCTGCCCGGAGGCGATGCGGAAGGCGAGCGCGTAGCCGATCTGGCCGGCTGCGCCGGTGATGGCGACGTTGACAGGTGACTTCATCCAGGACTCCGGTGACTGCGGCCGAGGTGGCGAAAACGGCGGCCGATTCTAGCAGCCTGTCGGACTTATTGAGCCTTGCAGAAATGCCTGACAGTTTCACAATGGCAGTTCAGCCTGTTGCCAGAAGGCGCGGATCAGGCTCGGGCGGCGTTGCATGGAGCACAGCCGATTGCGCGCAGTGGTTTTGAGGTCAGCGAAGGTGCTGGCA
>VGVB01000037.1 GCA_016882265.1 Gammaproteobacteria bacterium | reverse complement strand
TCGGCGCTCGTCGCCGCCCCGGCGTGCGCGGCCCGCGCCGCGGCCAGCGCCGGCTCGCCCTCGGTCAGCGCCGCCGTGAGTTCGGCAAGCTGCTGCCGGTCGCGTTCGAGCAGAGCGTCGGCCTCGGCGTGCTCGCCGCTGATCCGCTCGAGGTCGGCCCGCTGCCGCTGGCGCAGCTCGCGCGCGTGCTGCAGCGCCTGCTCGGTGCGCGCGGCCTCGGCCCCGGCCTGGTAATAGCGGCCCTGGATTCCGTTCAGCAGTTCGCTGCGCTCGGCGTGAACCGCGCGCGCGCGCTCGACCGCCGCCTCGGCGGCGCGCAGTGCCGCGGTCTCGGCCTGCAGCACGGTCTCGCGCTGTGCGGCCAGCGCGGCGCGTCCGGCGGCATCGCGGTCGAGTTCGCGGATCCGCAGCGCCAGCAGCTCGGCCTGCAGCCGTTGCTGGCGCTCGCGGTATTCCTGATAACGCCGCGCGGCGCCGGCCTGGCGCTGCAGGCTGCGGATCTGGCGCTCCACCTCCTCGCGCAGGTCGTTCAGCCGTTCGAGATTCTCGCGCGTGTGCGCAATACGCGTCTCGGTCTCGCGGCGCCGGTCCTTGTAACGCGAGATGCCGGCCGCCTCCTCGACGAAGGTGCGCATGTCCTCGGGCCGTGCCTCGATCAGCCGCGAGATCATGCCCTGTTCGATGATGGCGTAGCTGCGCGAGCCGAGGCCGGTGCCGAGGAACAGGTGCGTGATGTCCTTGCGCCGGCAGCGGGTGCCGTTGATCAGGTAGGTCGAGTTGCCGTCGCGGGACACGACGCGCTTCAGCGAGATTTCGGCGTAGTTGGCATACGCGCCGCCGATCGCGCCGTCGCTGTTGTCGAAAACCAGCTCGACCGAGGCGGTGCCGATCGGCTTACGGTCGCGCGCGCCGTTGAAGATCACATCCGTCATCGAGTCGCCGCGCAGGGTCTTGGCCGAAATCTCGCCCATCACCCAGCGGACCGCGTCGATCACGTTGGACTTGCCGCAGCCGTTGGGCCCGACCACGCCGGTCAGGTTGCCTGGGAAGGAGATCAGCGTCGGATCGACGAACGACTTGAAGCCGGCGAGCTTGACTCTGGACAGACGCATGCAGGCCCTGTGATTTGCTGGCGAAGGACCTGCGCCAAAGCGTGGCCCGGCCCGGTCGCGTAGTGTAGATTAACCACCTCGCGTTGACGACGACCGCTACCGATGACCACGCCCGCTCCCGCCGCCGGCCCACGGGCCGCCCCGTCCGCTCCGCTCGAGACATTCCCGAATCCCGCGCCGGAGCGTGACTACACGATCCGCATGGTGATTCCCGAGTTCACCTGCCTGTGCCCGCGGACCGGCCAGCCGGATTTCGCCACGCTCGAACTCGACTATGTCCCGGACCGGTTGTGTGTCGAACTGAAGTCGCTGAAGCTCTACATCTGGTCGTTCCGGGACCGCGGCGCGTTTCACGAGGCGGTGACCAATGAGATCGCCGACCGGCTGGTCGCGCTGCTCGACCCGCGCCACCTGCGCCTGACGGCGCGTTTCAACGTCCGTGGGGGCATTGCGACCAGCGTGACGGCCGAGCACCGGCAGCCGGACTGGCGGGAACCGGCCGGGCCGCCGGCTGCCACTGGACCCTTGGAGCACGGAGGCTATAATCCCGCGCTCGATTGAACCGGCTCCGGAGAGCCCGATGCCCGCCAGAAAGGCGCCGAAGACCAGAAAGCCCGTCAAGGCCACCGCCAGCCGCAAGGCGGCAGCGAAATCCGCCCGCACCGCCACCAGGACTCCGCCCACGAAGGCGCGGGCAGCCGCGCGGCCGCGGGCAACGGCCCCCGCGCGGAAGGCACCAGCGACCCCCAAGCCGGCGGCAAAGGCCCCGGCCCGGCCGGCCCCCAAACCTGCCGCCCGGGCTGCCACGAAGCCGAGCGCGCCGGCGCGCCCTGCGGCGAAACCGGAGCCCAAACCGGAGCGGCGGGCGGCTCCGCCGGCAAGTGAGCCGGTCAAGGCCTCCGCAAGAGCCGTAGCAGCACCCGCCCGGCCCAGGCCGCCCGTACGGCCAGCAGGGACGGTCACTGCCGTCGCGGTGGCGCGGGCGACCAGCCGCCCACGCCCGGCGGTCATGCCGGCGCCTCACGACGACGACGAGGAGGCGCTGAGCCACAACCTGCTGCTCGGGCCCCGCAATGTCCTGCCCTACGTCGAGCGCAGCGGCGAGGCGTACATGAGCCAGCAGCAGCTCGACCACTTCCGCCTGATCCTGAATACCTGGAAACGCGACCTTATGGAAGAGGTCGACCGGACCATGAACCACATGAAGGACGAGGCGGCCAATCCGCCGGATCCGAATGACCGGGCCTCGCTGGAATCGGAATTCGCGCTCGAGCTGCGCACCCGGGACCGTGAGCGCAAGCTGATTCGCAAGATCGACGAGGCGCTCATCCGGATCGACGACGGCAGCTACGGGTATTGTCTCGAGAACGGCGAGCCGATCGGCATCAAGCGGCTCGAGGCCCGCCCCGTTGCCACGCTGTGCATCGAGGCCCAGGAACGCCGCGAGCGGCGCGAGAAGCAGTACGGCGATCGCGACGACTGGTACCGCTGACCCGCCCCGCGGCCGGTTCGCCCCGACACCATCCGGCCCGCTCCATCTCGGCTCACTGCTGGCAGCCACCTGCAGTTATCTGGACGTCCGCAGCCGCGGCGGCCAGTGGCTCCTGCGGATCGAAGACCTTGATACTCAAAGGAATATTCCCGGGATGGCCGAAGCCATCCAGCGGGTTCTGGAGAGCTTTGGATTTGAGTGGTCCGGAAACGTAGTTTTCCAGAAAGACAGAATTGACTTGTATGGTGAGGCCATGGCACGGCTGCGCGAGGCAGGCCGTACCTACCCTTGCCGGTGCAGCAGAGCGCAACTGGCATCTGCTGCGGAACCCGGCCTCGAACCGGTGTATCCCGGCACCTGCCGCAACCGGCGTAGCAACGAGGCGCTGCCACACGCGCTGCGATTCCGGATCGCGGAGGACCAGGCCCCCATCCGATTCGCCGACGAGTGGCAAGGCGAAGTGCAGCAGGATTGCCGCCGGGAGGCAGGCGATTTCGTTATCCGCCGGCGCGACGGCATCGTCGCCTACCACCTGGCGGCAGTCGTCGATGACGAGGTCCAGGGCATCGATCGCGTCGTGCGCGGCGCTGACCTCTTGTCCAGTACGCCGCGCCAGATGCTGCTGCAGCAGGCCCTCGGGTACCGGACACCGGCCTACGCGCATCTGCCACTGCTGGTCGAGGCGGACGGCCGCAAGCTGGCCAAGTCCAGGCACGCGATCGCGCTGGACTCCGCGCGGGCACCCGAAACGCTGTGCGAGGTCCTGCGCTGGCTGCGTCAGGACCCGCCGGCTGAACTCGCGCGGGCCGCGGTACCGGAGATCTGGGCGTGGGCGCTGGCCCACTGGCGGCCGGCACGGTTGGCCGGCTGCCGCGAACTGCGGCTGCCGGCGGCCTGAGCCAGGTTATTCGGCCTCGATACCGCGCATCGACAGGCGCACGCGACCCTGGCGGTCCACTTCCAGCACCTTCACGCGGACCACGTCGCCTTCCTTCAGCTTGTCGCTGACCCGCTCGACGCGTTCCTCGGAGATCTGCGAGATGTGCACGAGACCGTCACGTCCCGGCAGGATCGACACGAACGCGCCGAAGTCCATCAGCCGCACGACCCGGCCGTGATAGATGCGGCCGACCTCGACGTCGGCCGTGATCATCTCGATGCGCCGCAGCGCCTCGCGGCCCGAGGCCTGATCCACCGAAGCGATCTTGACCGTGCCGTCGTTCTCGATGTCGATCGTCGTACCGGTTTCCTCGGTAATCTGCCGGATGACCGCGCCACCCTTGCCGATAACGTCGCGGATCTTCTCCGGATCGATCTTGATCGTGACGATGGTCGGCGCCCACTCGGACATCTCGGGACGCGGCTGATCCAGCACCTTGTTCATCTCGCCGAGGATATGCAGCCGGCCGGCCCGGGCCTGGGCCAGCGCCACTTCCATGATCTCGGCCGTGATGCCGTTGATCTTGATGTCCATCTGCAGCGCGGTCACGCCGTCGGCGGTGCCGGCCACCTTGAAGTCCATGTCGCCGAGGTGATCCTCGTCGCCGAGGATGTCGGTCAGCACGGCGTAGCGGTCGCCCTCCTTGACGAGGCCCATGGCCACGCCCGCAACCGGCGCCCTGATCGGCACGCCGGCATCCATCAGTGACAGGCTGGTGCCGCAGACACTCGCCATCGAGCTGGAGCCGTTCGATTCGAGGACTTCGGACACGACCCGCAGCACATACGGGAATTCCTCGAGGTTCGGCATGACCGCGGCAATGCCGCGGCGGGCGAGGTTGCCGTGGCCGATCTCGCGCCGCTTCGGCGAGCCGAGGAAGCCGGTTTCGCCGACCGAGAACGGCGGGAAGTTGTAATGCAGCATGAATGGTTCGCGGCGTTCGCCGGACAGCGCGTCGATGATCTGCGCGTCGCGGCCCGTGCCCAGCGTGGTCGCGACCAGCGCCTGGGTCTCGCCGCGCGTGAACAGCGCCGACCCGTGCGTACGCGGCAGCAGGCCGACCTCGACCCGGATCGGCCGCACGGTCTTCGTGTCGCGCCCGTCGATGCGCGGCTGGCCGTCCAGGATCCGGTTACGCACCAGCCGGTATTCGAGCTCGAACAGCGCGCCGGCGACCTGTTCCTTCGTGAATTGCGGCGCGTCGCCACCGGCCAGCGCCGCCTGGGTCGCACTGCGGATTTCCTCGAGCTTCGCGACCCGGGTCTGCTTGACCACCAGGCCATAGGCCGCGGCGATGCCCGCCGCGGCCTGCGCCGCAACGGCCTGTTCGAGCACCTCGTGGCCCGGCGGCGGCTGCCAGTCCCAGCGCGGTTTGCCGGCCTCGGCAGCGAGACGCAGGATCGCCTCGATCGCCACCTGCATCTGGCCGTGGCCGAACAGCACGGCGCCCAGCATGACGTCCTCGGGCAGGCAGTTCGCCTCCGATTCGACCATCAGCACCGCCTCGCGCGTGCCGGCGACGATCAGGTCGAGGTCCGAATCGGTGCGGATCTGGCTGGCGGTCGGGTTCAGCACATAGGCGCCGTCCACCCAGCCGACGCGGGCCGCGCCGATCGGCCCGTTGAATGGCACACCGGACAGCGCGAGCGCCGCCGACGCCCCGAGCATCGCCGGCACATCCGGGTCGATCTCGGGATCGACGGACAACACCGTCGCGATGACCTGCACCTCGTTCTTGAATCCGTCCGGAAACAGCGGCCGGATCGGCCGGTCGATGAGGCGCGAGGTCAGCACCTCCTTTTCCGATGGCCGGCCTTCGCGCTTGAAGAAGCCGCCCGGGATCTTGCCGGCGGCATAGGTCTTCTCGACGTAGTTCACCGTCAGCGGGAAGAAGTCTCGAGCCGGATCAGCGGTCCGGCGCGCGACCGCGGTGACCAGCACCACGGTGTCGCCCATCGCCACCAGCACGGCGCCGTCCGCCTGCCGCGCCATGCGGCCCGTTTCGATCGTGACGTTGCGGTCACCGTATGAAAATGTCTGCCTGTATACGCTCACGCGGATGTTCTCTCGTTTCTCGTGGGGTTTGTTCGGATGACAGCGGCCCGCCAGCGACGGGCCGGCCGCCGCGGCACGCCTCAGCGGCGCAGGCCGAGATCGGCTACGACCTTGCTGTAGCGGTCCGGCGCGGCCTGCTTGAGGTAATCCAGCAGTTTGCGGCGCTGGGCAACCATCTTGAGCAGTCCGCGGCGCGACGCGTGGTCGCTCTTATGGGCCGCGAAATGCGCGGTCAGCCCGTTGATGCGCTCGGACAGGAGCGCAATCTGTACTTCGGGTGAACCGGTGTCCGTCGCGGAGCGCCGGAAGCGACCGACGACCTCCGCCTTCTGCGTATTCGCGAGTGGCATGTCTGGAATCAGCCTTGTCTTTGCAAGTCAGTTACTTAAGCCTTTTGGCAAGCGGCGCATTGTACGCGCGGACCTACCCCGCCTCAACCCTGATTGCCGGCACTGTAGGTAACACATGATTTGTCCGGTTCTGCAGCACGTGATCTGTCCGGTGCAAGGTGGGCGCCTGCAAGGGGGTGTGCCATGCGCCGGACGGAGTGGCTACAGGAGACCCGGAAGATGCGACTTGGAGAGGCTTATGGCGGCTGGCAGGCCGGTTACGACAGGAGGAGGCGGCGCGGCTGCTCGGCGGGTGCGGACGCACATTCCGCCGCTACATCGACCGCTTCGAGAGTGACTGGTTCAGGTCCTGCCGGCTGCTCAGGTTGCCGTTCAGGTCCCAGGTGGTCGCGGCATGGATCAGGCTCGAGCCGCCGCCTGGACCGGCCTGGCGGGCTTCCATCCGTCCGTTCGCCAGGTCGAAGTCGGTGGTCTCCGTCACCCAGCCCACCGGGCCGTGTACCGCAATTTCTATCTTGCCGTATCGACAAATAGCCGCCCACCTTCGACATTCTGGGCGTCCGCAACCTTCATGACGAACCCAATCACGTCCTTTGGAGTAACGATCGAGGAGAAATCGAACCCAGTGAAGTCGATTCCGATCACACTCAGCCCGAGCTTGGCTAGAAGCGGTTCGATCACATCGTCCCGCACCTCTTCAGGTCCCATTGCATAGACCTTGGACAGACTGTCGTCTGGGTCTGGTCGGAAGTCAGGAACGAAAGCCACTTCTCGAAGCAGTTCCCACAGCAAGCGTGGCCTCTCAGGATGTTGACCGTCCTCGAACCCTCGTGCGAAAGCATCAACATCGACGTTCAACCGCTCCCCCCGAAGCCGCTCTTGAAGCCGTGATCGGAATGGAGCCGTGAAGCGATAGACGGCGAACTTATCAATCATCACTCGCCACGCACTGTGCGATCTTGGCCGCGTCATAGGCGAGCACGCCCCATCCAATGACCGGAATTCCCCTACCGACGATCCGAGCAACGCTGCTCGTTGCCCGTATGCCCGCGTTCAACGTCAACGGATTTCCTACGATCGTAGGAACTCTGAAAGGCAGTCGTGTCTGTCCGAAGACCGCGCTGGCTACTCGGCTCGCAATCGACGTGCCGCGCTGCGCTTCGGCAAACTTCCCTCGCGTTTCAAGGACGTTGAAGCCTGAGACAGCCGCACCTGCCGCAACCATTTCGTCCAAGCCAAGCTGGGCACTGGCGCACCGCGTGGTCTTATCAAGGGTGGATTCCTCCTCCTTCTCACCTTGCGACGGTTGCGTTGCACCGCTCGATGCTTCGCCGCCGCCCTCCGCCAGACCGTCGGACCCGATTTCGGCCATCAGCCGCTCCATCTCTGAGAAGTCAACGCGCATGTCCAACAGCCGCGGCTCGGTCGACCGGTCTTCCGGTCGCCGGCCGGTGACCACGACTTCCTCCAAGTCGTCCTCCGCCTCCCACCCGCTCGGATCCGTCCTGGTCAGCTGGCGAATGCACACCCCTCTGCCCAGGACCTGTCACGCCCCCTCAAGAACGTGCGCAGATGTGCCGACGGTCCCGCGTGGCACCTGCCTGCTACGGGTGAAACGACAACACCTCGGTCCGCTCGGCTGCGCGTGCCACGTCCACCGCATCGAAGTACATCGGCTTGTACTCGAACCTTTCGAACAGCAGGAGCTGATCGGCGGCGTGCGGGGCCAGGGCCTGCCCGGACAGCGCGCTGCCGCTCTGGCCCGGCGGCACCACGTTCATCCCCCAGACGCCGGCGGCCGACAGCACGACCAGGTGGTTCTCCGTGCCACGGTTCATCGACAAGAGCGCTGGCTGGTCGTGGAACGCCTGCGGCACGTTCAGGAAGTTCGCGGTCCGGAACACCATCTGCACGGCCGGCGCGTGCCACTGCTCCCGTGCCGGGCCCAGGCTGTCCTTGAGAGACGCCACGGCCTTGCGCAAGCTCGCAACCATCGCCTGCGCCGACGTGGCGCCGCCCAGATAGTCGTTCCTGACCCTGACCGGCGACCGCTCGCCCTGCAGGATGTTCAGCAGCAGCTGCCCGCCGCCTGCGCCACGCACCGGCGGCGCCGAGATCGAGTTCCGCAGCTGCGCTGCCGCCGGCCCCACCGTCTGCTCGGTGAACGTGTCGGCGAACATCTGTTTCAGCCAGGCGTCGAAGATCGCCACGCCCGGGCTGTCGTAGCTGCCGTCGCCGTCGTTGTCCTCACGCAGGCCGTTCCACGCCGCCAGCGCCTCGGCCGCGCGCTTAAGCTCGGCATCGTCCGCGGCCGTGGTCCCGACCGCCTCGAGCAGGAGCGGCCGGAAGAACCGCGCGTTGTTCTCGGCAAACGAGGCGTAGCGGTTCAGGTTCTTCACGTCGTCGACGGTGATGTTGCGCCGTGCCTCGAGGTAGTCGATCAGCAGCTTCGCGCGCTGCGTGCGCCCCCACCCGAGGCCGCTGCCCGGGAAGTACCAGCCAACGGCCGGTTGCTGGTTCCAGTTGGCGATGAAGCCCTGATCCGGGTTCAGGACGTGCGGCACCTCCCCCGCCGGCACGAAGCCGCGCCATTCGCGTTCGCCCGTCCCGGGCGTCGGCAGGCGGGGATCCTGATCCGGGTGCCGAACCGGGTACCGTCCGGTGTACGCCCAGCCGATGTTGCCGCCGCGGTCGGCGTAGTACCAATTGATGCTGATCGCCATCTTGTGCGAGGCCGCGATGAACGCTTCGTACGTCTCGGCCTTCGTCTTGTCGATCCAGCCGGCCATCGACTCGAGCTCGAGGCCCGCCCAGGCGCGGCCGCGCGAGTACGCAACGCCATGCTCCGCGTCGATGGCCACTACGGGCCCGTGGACCGTGCGAAAGAAGGTTTCCTGCACGTCGGCGGCACCCTTCACCCTGATCAGCTCGTCACGACCCTCCATCTCCCGCCATTGGCCGTTGAACCGGTAACGTGTCGGGTGCGCCGGATCGATCGTCTCGGCGAAGACATCGACGACATCGCCGGCCCCGGCGGTCGACGACCACGCCGCCGTCGCGTTGTGGCCGAACAGAATGGGCAGCGTCCCCGTGGGCGTCGAGCCGACGACGTCGAAGCCAGCGCCGTGCAGTCCGACCTCGTGCAGGTAGCCGGGCGTGAAGTAACCCATCTGCGGCCCGCCGTGCAGGATGGCGCTCCCGTTGCCGGTCCGCGTGGCACTGACGACCCAGCAGTTGCTCCCGAGCTTCGGCGTGAGGTTGAGCCGACCGAGATTGGCCAGGTAGCCGGCTTCCACCTCGCCGAGGCGCGCCGTCGCCTGGCGGATGCCGCCCGGCAAGGATCCCGGACCGGCAGGCCGCGGCGCCGTCTGCCGGCGCCACACCTGGGACGCGGGAATCGTCGTGACGGACTCGGGATCCTCCAGCGTCGGAACGATGTCGTCGAAGAGGGATGCGCCCTTTGCCGGCCCGAACCGCTCGCGAAGCCCCGCGAGCAAGGCCGCGTTCTCCATCTCGTGGGTGAAATCGGAGAAGCGCGTGCCCATGGTGCCGACGAAGACCTGTCCCACGTCCTCGGCCGTCCACGGCGCCGGCCGGATGCCGAGCCTGCCGAATTCGGGCGGCAGCCTGACCGGGGTCCCCTGCTCCGCCGTCTCGATGAACCAGTTGATCCCGTCCGCGTACGCCTTCAGCATCGTCTGGTAGTCGGGCGCGAGCTTGTCGATGCGCGAGCGGATCTCGGCGCGGGTGTACCCAATCTGCCGCGCCCTTCGGTCGAAGTCGACATACTGCGGCCCCAGCACCTCGGAGACGGTGCCCCACACGGAGCGGCGCATCATCTCGAGCTGGAACAGCCGGTCCTCGGCGACGACGTAGCCGAAGCCGAAAAAGAGGGGCTCGAGCTGGTCCGCATAGACGTGCGGAACGCCGTAGTTGTCGCGCAAGATCCGGATCTCGCCAGAAGTGGCGGCGCTTACGCCGACCGCAGCAACTGCGGCAACGCCCAATGCGAGCGTCACGATCAGCCGGCTGCGCACACGGCTACCTGTTCCGGCGGGATGTCGGTCGTTCGTCGGATTCTTGTTCACGGATGTTGGCCAGGCGAGGGGCAGTATCCGGCCACCGGACGTGAAACACAATGTTGCGGGAATTCGGCCCGGTCCGGCCCGGGCGCGCAGTTCAGGCGAACTCTCACTGTTGCAGGTCGCCGTTGTAGTCAGTGACGGTCCAGCCGCCGCCGGCCGTCGAAAGACCGGTCGTCACTGCTGAACCCGTCAGTCCTGTGCCGCTGCCGCGGATCACTTCCCAGTTCGCGGGGGAGTTGCGCATCGCGTACAGATCGTCGAAGCCGTCGCCGTCGTAGTCGCCGACCAGATACAGGTACCACAGATAACCGTTGCCCGACGGACCGTAGTTCATCGAGTAACCGCCTTCTCCGCTCGAGATCGCGACGCACCACTGGAGCACCGACAGGCAGTGAAAGACCAGGTCGGTCAGGTGATCGCCGTTGAAGTCGCCCGGCTGCGGCAGCTCGGCGCCGAACGCCATGTCCAGATCGTAGCTCAGCGCCAGCGTGCCGCCGGGCTGACCCAGCAACTGCCGCCACGCGGTCTGGTCGCAATATGGGTACTCGTAGATGCAGCTCCGCACCAGCAGGTCCTCGCGGCCGTCGCCATTGAAGTCCACCCGCCGGGTGCTGCTCCGATAGCGCTCGGTCAGCGCACCGAGCGGCTGCGCCACCGGGCGCATGGTGCCGGTGTTACGGTTTCGGTAACTCCGATGGCCATACCAGGCTCGCCGGCATCTGCAGAGTTACCGAAACGGTAACACCGGCACCAAAATCCGCTCCGGAGCGAGGCAGCGGCCATCGGCCGACATCCGGCCGACCCCGAGGAACAGGTCATCGGGCCCATACATGCGCACGCGCGCCGCCGGCGTACCGCCCACGAAGACGGCCTGACCCTGCAGGATCCAGGCCTGCTCCGTCGCGCCGAGCCTGACAGCCGGCAGTCCCGGCAGCGCCGAATCGGCGGGCAGCAGCAGCTCATCCAGTTCCGCCGGCGATCGCGCCGCCAAAGCCTCCAGGCTGGCGAGCGCATGCATCGCCGGCCGTACGAACGGGCCGAGGCTGATCCGGCGCAGGCCGGTTACGTAACCCAGCGTGCCGCAGGCGCGAGCCAGATCCTCGACCAGCGAACGCACGTACGTGCCCTTGCCGCACTCGACCTCGAGTTCCAGCCGGTCCGGCCCGGTCAGCCGGGCCGCCAGCCGATGGATCACGATCCGCCGCGCCGGCCGCTCGACCTCGACACCACGGCGCGCCAGTCGGTAGAGCCGCTGCCCCGCGTGCTTCAGCGCCGAGTACATCGGCGGCACCTGCAGTGACTCGCCGAGAAATCCGGCGGCGGCCTGTTCGACCCCGGCCTGCGTGAGCGCCGGCACCGCGGCCCGCTCGACCACCTCACCCTCGGCGTCGCCGGTCGCGGTGCGCGCCCCGAGCCGGACCACGACCTGATAGGTCTTGTCCGCATCCAGCAGCATGCCGCAGACCTTGGTCGCCTGGCCGAAACAGACCGGCAGCAGGCCGCTCGCCAGCGGGTCGAGACTGCCGGTGTGGCCTGCCTTGCGCGCCAGCCACAGCCGGCGCAGGCGCTGCAAAGCAGCGTTCGAACTGAGGCCCGGCGGCTTGTCGAGCAGCACGATGCCGTCGACGTCGCGCCAGCGCACCGGCGCCGGCGTACCGCTCATTCCTCCGCCGGATCGGCCGCGGCCGTCCGGCGCCGGTCACCGGCCACGGCTTCGTCGATCAGCGCGGTCAGCCGCGCGCCCTGCTCGATCGATTCGTCCACGCGGAAGTCCAGTTCCGGCGCGACCTTCAGACCCATCTGGTTGCGCACGGCATGGCGCAGGAAGCCGGCGGCACTCCGCAGCGCCGCGACGATCGCGACGGCATCGCCGGCGCCGGCGAACGGCGTCACGTACACGCGCGCGTGGCTGAGGTCGCGCGCGACCTCGACCGCGGTGATCGTCAGCGGCCCGACCCGCGGATCACGGATCTCGCGCCGGATCAGCTCGGGCAGCAGCCGCAGAAGCTGCTCCTCGATGCGCCGGGCCCGCGGGAACTCGCGCGGCATGGCTCACGCCAGTTGGCGTGCGACCTCGACGCGCTCGAAGCACTCGATCTGGTCGCCGACGCGCACGTCGCTGTAGCCCTTGACGCCGATGCCGCACTCGGTGCCGGCGCGCACCTCCGCGGCGTCGTCCTTGAAGCGCCGCAGCGACTCGAGCTCGCCCTGGAAGATCACCACGTTGTCGCGCAGCACGCGGATCGGGTTGTTGCGCCGCACGTAGCCATCGACCACCAGGCAGCCGGCTACCGTGCCGAACTTGCTGGAGCGGAACACGTCGCGGACCTCGGCCAGCCCGACGATCTGCTCCTTGACTTCGGGCGCGAGCAGGCCGGTCAGGCGCGTGCGCACGTCGTCGATCGCCTCGTAGATGATGCTGTAGTAGCGGACCTCGACGTTGCGGTCGCGCAGCGCACTGCGCGCCGCGGCATCCGCGCGCACGTTGAAGGCGATGAGCTGCGCGCCCGAGGCGGCCGCCAGCATCACGTCTGATTCGGTGATCCCGCCGACGCCGCTGGCGACCACTTTGACGGTGACCTCGGCGGTCGACAGCTTGGCCAGCGCATCGCGCAACGCTTCGGCCGAGCCCTGCACGTCGGCCTTGATCAGCAGGTTGACCGCGCCGGCCTTCGCATCCTCGCCCATCTGCGCGAACACGTCAGCGCGCGGGCCGGTCTGCCGGGCCAGGCGCACGTCGCGGAACTTGCCCTGACGGTGCAGCGCGACCTCGCGGGCCTTGCGCTCGCTCTCCACGGCCAGCAGTTCGTCGCCCGCATTCGGCGGGCTGGACAGGCCGAGGAGCTGCACCGGGATCGACGGACCGGCCGACTGGGTTTCGCGGCCGAGCTCGTCGAACAGCGCGCGCACCCGCCCGAACTGCTCGCCGGCGACGACCGGATCGCCGACCCGGAGCGTACCGCGCTTGACCAGTACCGTCGCCACCGCGCCGCGGCCGCGCTCGATGCTGGCCTCGAGCACGACGCCGACCGCCGGGGCGTCAGCGACGGCGCGCAGCTCGAGCAGCTCGGCCTGCAGCAGGATGGACTCGAGCAGCCGGTCGATGCCCGCGCCGGACTTCGCCGATACCGGCACGAACATCGTGTCGCCGCCCCAGTCATCGGCGATGACGCCTTCCTGCGACAACTCGTTGCGGACCCGCTCCGGATCGGCATCGCTCTTGTCGATCTTGTTGATCGCGACGATCAGCGGCACATTCGCGGCCCGGGCGTGCTGGATCGCTTCGCGGGTCTGCGGCATCACGCCGTCGTCGGCGGCCACCACCAGCACGACGATGTCGGTGACCTGCGCCCCGCGGGCCCGCATCGCGGTGAAGGCCGCGTGGCCCGGCGTATCGAGGAAGGTGACGACACCGCGCGGCGTCTCGGCATGGTAGGCGCCGATGTGCTGGGTGATGCCGCCCGCCTCGCCGGCCGCGACCTTGGTGCGCCGGATGTAGTCGAGCAGCGAGGTCTTGCCATGGTCGACGTGGCCCATGATCGTGACCACCGGCGGCCGCGACAGCGCCTCGCCCGCCGCCTGCATGCCCTGCTGCAGCTCGTCTTCGATCTGGTCACCCTTCAGGATCCTGGCGCTGTGGCCCATCTCCTCGATCACCAGCACCGCCGTGTCCTGGTCGATCGTCTGGTTGATCGTCGCAATGACGCCCATGCCGAACATGGCCTTGATGACCTCGTTGGCCTTGACCGCCATGCGGTTCGCGAGCTCGGCCACCGTGATCGTCTCGCCCACGGCGACTTCCCGACGCGCCGGCTGGGTCGGCAGCTCGAAGCCGTGCTTGCGGTCCACGCTGGCCGTCGCCGCGCGGTGGCGTGTATCGGTGCGCGTCCGACTGCCCTTCCGGTGGCGCGCCGACAGCCCGCCGGCGATGTGCAGCTCCTCGCGACCATAGCGCGTGGCGCCGCGATTATCCTCGGGCGGCGCCGCCTTGCGGGCCTTCTCCTCGCGCTGGCGACGCTCCTTCTCGGCCTGCTCGCGGGCCCGCTGCTCGGCCTCGAGTCGCGCCTGCTCCTCGGCCTGGCGGCGCGCCGCCTCCTCGGCGGTGCGCCGCTCCGACTCCTCGCGCTCGCGGTCGCGCTGTTCCTGCTCCAGCCGGGCCTGTTCCTCGGCCGCGCGGCGCTCGGCCTCCACGGCGTCGCGCTGCCGGTCGAGTTCCTCCTGCGCAACCCGCGCCTGCTCCTCGAGCACGTCGCGCTTGATGTAGGTGCGCTTGCGGCGGACCTCGACGCTGACCGTGCGCGCGCGCCCCTGCGGCGCGGCGACGCGGATCTCGCTATGGTCCCTGCGCTTCAGCGTGATCCGGCGCGGCGCGCCGCCGTCCTCGCCCTTGCCGTGCGCCTTGCGCAGGTGCGTCAGCAGTTCGTGCTTGGCTTCCTCGCTGATGCGGTCGGCCGGCCCCTGGACGCTGATCCCGGCCTCCTCGAGCTGCACCAGCAGCCGGTCGACCGGGACCTTCAGTACTTCCGCGAACTGCGCAACAGTGACTTCGGACATGCTCGATTACCTCCGGTCCGGCCTCAGGACAGCCCGGCCGTCTCGAACCAGTGGGCGCGCGCGGCCATGATCAGCCGGCCGGCCCGTTCCGGGTCGAGGCCGGGCACGTCGCCGAGTTCGTCCAGCGACTGCTCGGCCAGCTCGTCGCGTGTGCAGATGCCGCGCGCTGCCAGTTCGTAGGCCAGCTCCTTGTCCATGCCGTCGAGCCCGAGCAGGTCCGCGGCCGGCGCGGATTCGTCGACCTTCTCCTCGCTGGCAATGGCCTGGGTCAGCAGCGCGTCGCGGGCGCGGTTGCGCAGTTCCTCGACGATCTCCTCGTCGAGCTCCTCGATCGCCAGCAGCTCGGCCGTCGGTACGTAGGCGACCTCTTCGATCGTCGAGAAACCCTCCTGCACCAGCACGCTGGCGACGTCTTCGTCCACGTCGAGCAGGTTCTTGAACAGGTCGCGAAGCTGCTGCGCCTCCTGGCCACCGCGCTCGGCAGCCTGCTGCTCGGACATCACGTTCAGGCGCCAGCCGCTCAGCTCGCTGGCGAGACGCACGTTCTGCCCGCCGCGCCCGATCGCCTGCGACAGCCGTTCCTCGGTGACCGCGATGTCCATGGCGTGCGCGTCCTCGTCGACGACGATCGACGTGACCTCTGCCGGCTGCATCGCGTTGATGACGAACTGCGCCGGGTTGTCCATCCATGGAATGATGTCGACGCGCTCGCCGGCGATCTCATTCGAGACCGCCTGCACGCGCGAGCCGCGCATGCCGACGCAGGCACCGACCGGATCGACCCGCGGGTCCAGACTCTTGACCGCGATCTTGGCGCGCGCGCCGGGGTCGCGGGCGGCACCGAGGATCTGGATCAGACCCTGACCGACTTCCGGGACCTCGAGCCGGAACAGCTCGATCAGGAAGTCCGGAGACGTGCGCGACAGGAACAGTTGCGGGCCGCGAACCTCCGAGCGCACCTCGCGCAGCAGCGCCTTCAGGCGGTCCTGCGGGCGGACGATCTCGCGCGGAATCATGTGCTCGCGCGGCACGAAGCCCTCGGCATTGCCGCCGAGGTCGATGTAGACGCCGTGGCGGTCGACCCGCTTGACGATTCCGGACACCAGCGAGCCGACGCGGTTGCGGTATTCGTCCACGACCTGGGCGCGCTCCGCCTCGCGCACCTTCTGCACGATGACCTGCTTGGCGGTCTGCGCGGCGATGCGGCCGAACGCCACCGATTCCATCGGCACCTCGACGAAGCCGGCGACCTCGGCGGCCGGGTCGACGTCGAGCGCGTCCTCGAGCCGCAGCTCACGCTGCGGAAACTCCAGCTCCTTCGAGTCGTCGGCGAACACCTTCCAGCGCTGGAAGGTCGCGTAGTCGCCGGTACGCCGGTCGATTGCCACCCGCACGTCGATGTCCTCGCCATGCTTGCGCCGCGTCGCGGTCGCGAGCGCCGCTTCGAGCGCGTCGAAGATGATCTCGCGCGCCACGCCCTTCTCGTTCGACACCGCATCGACGACTTCGAGTATCTGCTTGTTCATGCTGCCTGCTCTCACCCCGATGATCGCCGGTGGTCAGCCCACCAGCCGTGCCTTGCTGATTCCCGCGATCGGCAGGGACCAGTCGCGCTGATCCACATGGATCCGTACCTGTCCGTCCTCGACTCCCAGCAACCGGCCGCGGAAACGCCTCCGGCCATCCTGCGGAGCGCCGAGCTCGATCCGCGCCTCGCTGCCGGCGAACCGCGCGAAATGCGCCGCGGTCCGCAGCGGCCGGTCGAAGCCCGGCGACGAGACCTCGAGCTGGTAGGCCCGACCGATCGGATCGGCCGCATCCAGCGTCTCGCCGAGCGCGTGGCTGGCCCGCTCGCAGTCCTCGATGCGCACCGCACCGCCGTCGGTCCGGTCGATATAGACACGCACCAGCGCCCGCTGCCCGGCCGGACTGAACTCCAGCTCGACCAGCTCGTAGCCCAGCCCCGTCACCACCGGCTCGAGCAGAGCGAACAACCGTTGCCGCATCGCTCCTCCGGCCCCAACACCAGAGGCCCCAAAACAAAAGTGGGCACGAGGCCCACTTCCGGTAATTCCTCGCCGGCCCAACAAAAAAGCCCCGCGAGGGGCCTGCAGAACCGAGCGTCCGGTTTTCAGGGGCTCCGCGCCGGGGCCTCGCCACCCTCGGTGCGGCTGGCGTCACTCACGCCCCCGACCGCTGCGGATCATAGCGCAGCGGCCGGCGAGCTGTCACTCTTGCGCTGCCCGGCCGGGCAGACGCAGGGGGGGACCTACCGGATGGCCGCCGCACCGCTGACGGCGCTCGCGCGCATTGCGCGGCACTATGGCCGCGGGCTGGCAGCCCGCAAGCTCGCTCTGCTCGATGCGCTGGCGCGCGCCCGGCTCACCAGTGCGGACCAGGTCTTCCGCCTGCACGAGCTGCTGAGCTTTCTGGCCGCGTATCCCGACGATCGGCGCATCCGGGCCCGGGCGCGCCGCCTGCTCAGCCGCTTCGGCGCGCGCGCGGACCTGCGCCGCCATCGGGCGCGCCTCGCCGGCAGCGGCATCGCCGGGACCGACACGCCCTACCGGTACTTCTGGCCGACCGCCGCCTGGCTCGCGCGCCACTGGCCGGGACGGCTGCACCTCGACCGCTCGGATGCGGAAGCCGCCGACCGCCTGGCCGCGGCCCTGCCGCTGCTGTTGCCACCCGCGCAGGCCGACTGGTTGCGGGAGAGTGGCACGACACCGTGGGCAGCCATCGATGCGTTGCGCGCCCCCGGCGTCACGGACGCCGGGTTTGTGCTCGGGTTGATCGCGCGCATGCCCGGCGATGACCGCACGCGCGAGCACTTCGGCGACGGACTCGATCTCTCCTACACGCTGGACGCCGGAGCGGATACGCCGGAACGCAGTACTGCGGGCTTCGACACCGGCGCTGTCGTGTACCAGCGCAGGGCGCTCGATAACAGCCGGCCCGATCTGCGCGCCGAACTCGGCCGCCCGCCGCGGGCGATCCGTGAGCTGCGTGCTACGCCGGCGCGCCGCCTGATCGGGCTGGCCCGCACCTGCATGGTCACGCGCGAACGCGACCTGGCAGCATTTCAGTTCGCCAGCCCGCGTGACGTGTTCCTCGTCGACGATGGCGACGGCCTCGCCTTCGGCCTGACGGGCGTCGAGCCGGCGCGCCGCACGCTGCTGTACTCGACCTGGGGTGCGCTGATGCTGCGCAATGGCGTGCCGCTCGGCTACGTGCAGCTCGACATTCTGGGTCGGCACGCGGCGCTGTCGTTCAACACCTTCGCCACCTTCCGCGGCGCGGGCAGCGCCAGACTGTTCGGGCGGCTGCTGGCCACGGTCCGGCACGTATTCGGCTGCGATGAGTTCAGCATCGAGCCGTACCAGCTCGGGGTCGGCAACGAGGAAGGCATCGAGTCCGGTGCCTGGTGGTTCTACTACCGGCTCGGTTTCCGCCCGCGTGCGACCGAGGCCCGTCGTCTGGTCGCGCGCGAGCTCGGCCGGATCGCCGTCGACCGGCGATACCGGAGCGCACCGCGCACGCTCCGCGCGCTGGCGCGCTGGCACCTGTTCTTCGCCGTCGATTCCCAGCGCCGGCCGCGGCTGCCGCGGACCGCGCACTGGCTCGGTCGGGCAGCCGGATCGATGCGGCGCTTCCCTTCCGCCGATCCCGAACAGCGCGCCGCCGCCGCGGTTGCGGAGGCGCTGCAGCGCCTGCAGCGCCCGCGCGGCGACCGGCGACTGTCGCCCGCGGAGCGGCGCGTCTTGCAACAATGGGCGCCGTTGGTGCTCAGCATCCCCGGGCTGCCGCGCTGGCCGGCCGCTGATCGCCGCGCGCTGTGGTCACTGATTCTCGCCAAGGCGGCGCGCAGCGAGCGGGACTTTCAGCGCCGGCTGTTGCGGCACCGGCGCCTGCGGGCCCTGCTCGGTTTCTGAGCGGGCGGCTGCGGCGCGTTGCCGCGGCCCCCGAATCAGAGGCCGCCGGCGTCGAACTCGGCCTGTGCGGCCTCGACCTGCGCATCGCTCGTGGCCGCTGCAAGGGAGATCTGTTGATCTCGCGTGCCACGGTTTCGACGGCGAGAACCGCACCAGCGTACCGGTCGACGGCTCGATCATCAACGACGCGGGCTGATTCCACGTCGACCACCGTCACCGCGAATCATGTCAACCGGTTCTTCGCGGACGAGGTGCTGAACGGTCTGTACGAGTCGGCGGTGCCGGCCGCCGTGGACGTCGGCGCCGGCGCGCTGCTGCTGGTGAGGGACGGAGCGCGTGCGCACTTTCGTTACGGAATCATCGAGCGGGCGCAGGCGCTGGAGAACGGGGCCGGCGGCTTCGGGATCGTGGCACCGGCCGCAGGTACCGAACTCGAACTCAGCAATTTCGTCATCACCCGAGCCGAACTGGCGGGCATGCTGGCCAACCGGACGTACGTGAAAGCGTCCGACGGTCTCGTCAGCCGCAACCTGATCGGAGCGGCACTGCAGGAATAGCCGCCGGCCGCCGATCCTGACTACGACATCAACTCGGCTGTCGAGTGCCTGGACGACGGAGTCCGGTACCTCGATAACAGACGCAATCCCGACGCCGATCCGCTGCCGGTACCCTGCCTTCCATTCGAGGACTGCCCGCTCGCCGCATGCCGGGCGGTGCCTTTCGACTGCGAATGGAGTGCGAACTGAGCTGCCGAATATGGGCACCAGCCAACGGCCTGCTTGCTCCAGCGCCTGCAGGCACGGTGCAATAAAGCAGAACGGCCCCGATTGGGGCCGTTCGCGACGGGAATGTTGGTAGCGGGGGCAGGATTTGAACCTGCGACCTTCGGGTTATGAGCCCGACGAGCTGCCAGACTGCTCCACCCCGCAACGGGGACGCGGATTATAGGCAGGCCGCCGGGGCATTACAACGCCAGCCGGGACCACACCGCCCGGGGATCAGCCCAGCGCCCGTGCGCAGACGGCCAGCAACGCGCCCGGAAACAGGCCGAGCGCCAGCACGGCGAGGCCGTTCAGGCTCAGCACCAGGCGGAACGCCGCGCCGGCCTGCAGCGGCTCGCGGTCAGCCGGCTCCTCGAAGTACATGTTGCGGACCACACGCAGGTAGTAGAACGCGCCGATCACCGACATCAGCACCGCGAACGCAGCCAGCCAGACGAAGCCGACGTCGAGTACCGCGCGGATGACCTGCAGCTTGGCCCAGAAGCCGACCACCGGCGGTACGCCGGCCATGCCGAACATCAGCAGCAGCATCACGAACGCGAACCACGGGCTCTTCTGGTTCAGGCCACGGTAGTCGTCCAGTTCCTCGGCCTCGAAGCCCTGCCGGGTCAGCAGCAGCACGACGCCGAACGCGCCGACCGCGAGGATCACGTAGGTCAGCGTGTAGAACAGCGCTGCCTTGTAGCCGGCGACGGTGCCGGCCAGGATGCCGAGCAGGATGAAGCCGACGTGCGCAATCGTCGAGTAGGCCAGCATGCGCTTGATGTTGGTCTGCGCAACGGCGATCACGTTGCCGGCCGCCAGCGACAGCACGGCCAGCACGATCAGCATGTCCTGCCAGGCCGCGACCGCGCCGCCGAGGCCCTCGGCCAGCACGCGGATCGCCAGCGCGAACGAGGCCAGCTTCGGCGCCGAGCCGATGAACAGCGTCACCGGGGTCGGCGCGCCGTGATAGACGTCCGGCACCCACATGTGAAACGGCACCGCGCCGAACTTGAACGCGACCGCCACCACGATCAGCGCCAGCCCGAGCACGAGCCCGATGCCGCCGGCGGCCTCGCCGCGGACCAGCTCCGCCAGCACGCCGAGGTCGAAGCTGCCGGTCACGCCATAGACGATCGAAATACCGTACAGCAGCGTGCCGGAGGCGATCGCGCCGAGCACGAAGTACTTCATCGCCACCTCGGCGGCCACGCCGTTGTCGCGGTCGAAGGCCACCAGCGCATACAGCGACAGCGACAGGATCTCGATGCCGAGATACAGCGACAGCAGGCTGCCGGCCGAGGCAATGACCTGGATGCCGAGGACCGCGCACAGCACCAGCACGCAGTACTCGCCGCGCAGCAGGCCGCGCCGGCGCAGGTAGTCGCGCGAGTACAGCAGCGTGACCGCCGCGGTGCCGTACGCGAACAGCTTGAGCAGCGTCGCCAGCGGGTCGGCGACGAACTGACCGTACAGCACGACCGTGCGCTCCGGCACCGCGACCAGCGAGCTGACCCAGGTCGCGCCGGCGAGGGCCAGCATGGTCAGCAGGAAGGTCTGGTCGCGCCGCCGCTCCGGCAGGAAGGCCCCGGCCAGCAGCACGACGCAGGCCGCCGCCAGCAGGAAGATCTCGGCGGCGGCCGGCCGGAGCTCACTGGCGGCCAGCACGGGTACTGCCTGCTCGATCATGCGCGCCTCACAGCTTACTGGCCGTCATCTGCTGCACGAGCTGCTCGAGCGTCGGCCGCATCACCTCGAGCAGCGGCGCCGGCCACAGGCCGAGCAGCAGCACCGCGACGGCGAGCACGGCGAGCACGAGGAACTCGCGCGGATTGACGTCCTTGAGCGCGGCCACGCTGGCATTGGCGACGTCGCCCCAGACCACGCGCTTGACCAGCCACAGCGTGTACGCGGCGCCGAGGATCAGCGTCAGCGCGGCCGCGATCGCGTACCAGAAACTGGCCTTGAAGCTGGCGATGATCACCAGGAACTCGCCGACGAAGCCGGACGTGCCCGGCAGGCCGGCATTGGCCAGCGCAAACAGCACCATCAGGAACGCGAACACCGGCATCGTGTTGACCACGCCGCCATAGGCGCTGATCTCGCGCGTGTGCAGGCGGTCGTACAGCACGCCGACGCACAGGAACAGCGCGCCCGAGACCAGGCCGTGCGAGACCATCTGCACCATCGCGCCGTCGAGGCCCATGCGCGCGCCGGTCAGCGCGCCGGTGCCGGCGGCGATGTCCCAGGCGATGAACGAGCCAAGCGTGACGAAGCCCATGTGCGCGATCGACGAGTACGCGATCAGCTTCTTCATGTCGGTCTGTACCAGCGCGACCAGGCCGATGTAGACGATCGCGATCAGCGACAGCGCGATGATCAGCCAGTCCAGTTCGCGGCTCGCGTCCGGAGCGATCGGCAGGCTGAAACGCAGGAATCCGTAGCCGCCCATCTTCAGCATGATCGCCGCCAGCACCACCGAGCCGCCGGTCGGCGCCTCGACGTGCGCATCCGGCAGCCAGGTATGCACCGGCCACATCGGCACCTTGACCGCGAACGCGGCGAAGAACGCCAGGAAGATCAGTGTCTGCGCGCCGAGCGCCAGCGGCAGCTTGTGCAGCGCGCCGATGTCCCAGCTCCCGCCCTGCAGGTACAGCCAGATCAGCGCGACCAGCATCAGCACCGAACCGAGGAACGTATACAGGAAGAACTTCAGCGTCGCATAGACGCGCCGCGCGCCGCCCCAGACGCCGATGATCAGGAACATCGGGATCAGCATCGCTTCCCAGAACACGTAGAACAGCAGCGCATCGAGTGCCGCAAACACGCCGATCATCAGCCCGGCCATGATCAGGAACGCGGCGAAGTACTGCGCCGGCCGGCGCTCGATCACGGTCCAGCCGGCGATCACCACCAGCGGGGTGATGAACGCGGTCAGCACGATCAGCGGCAGTGCGATGCCGTCGACGCCGAGCCGGTACCCGGCGTCGATGGCCGGAATCCAGGCCGCCGTCTCGACGAACTGCATCGCGGCCGTGCCGCGGTCGAACGCCTGCCACAGCGGCACGCACAGCGCCAGCGTCGTCAGCGACCCGCCGAGCGCGACCCAGCGGCCGGCGGCGATGCGCCGCTCGCCGAGCAGCAGCACGACGATTCCGGCCACGATCGGCAGCCAGACCAGCCAGCTCAGCAGGTGGGTTGCGGTCGGCATGTCAGGTCCTGAGCAGCAGCCAGCCCAGCAGCAGCGCCAGGCCGATGATCATGGCGAAGGCGTAGTGATACAGGTAACCGGTCTGCACGCGCCGCACGACCGCGGCCAGCGCCCCGACCGCGCGCGCGCTGCCGTTGACCAGCACGCCGTCGATCGCCTGTTCATCGCCGCGCCGCCACAGGCCGGTGCCGAGCGCGCGGGCGCCGGCGGCGACGACGTTTTCGTTGAACCAGTCGAAGTAGTACTTGTTGTCGAGCAGCCGGTACAGACCGGCACAGCGCCGCGCGATCGCGTCCGGCAGGTCCGGCCGGCGCACGTACAGGTACCAGGCCGTGGCGATGCCGGCGAAGGCCAGGTACAGCGCCGGCGCCGAGGCCGCGTGCAGCAGGAACGCCGCCGGGCCGTGGAAATCCTCGCCGAGGATCGCCAGCGGGCCGTCAGGACCGTGCTGGACCGAGCCGCGGAACCAGTCGCCGAACACCACCGGCCCGACCGTCAGCCAGCCGATCACGACCGAGGGTATGGCCAGCGCGATGAGCGGCAGCGTCACCACCCACGGGCTCTCGTGCAGATGTTCGCGCGTGTGCTCGTCCATCCGCTCGCGGCCGTGGAAGGTCATGAACAGCAGCCGGAAGCTGTACAGCGCCGTCACGAACACGCCGAGCAGCACACACCAGTAAGCGTAGGTCGCGCCCTCGATCGGCGAATGGTGCACGGCCTCGATGATGATGTCCTTCGAGAAGAACCCGGACAGCCCCGGGAAGCCGACCAGCGCCAGCGAACCGATCAGGCAGGTCCAGTAGGTCACCGGCAGGTAGCGGCGCAGCCCGCCCATGCGCCGCATGTCCTGCTCGTGGTGCATCGCGATGATCACCGAACCGGCGGCCAGGAACAGCAGCGCCTTGAAGAACGCATGCGTCATCAGGTGGAAGATGCCGGCGCCATAGGCCCCGGCGCCCAGCGCGACCGTCATGTAACCGAGCTGCGACAGCGTCGAGTAGGCGATGACCCGCTTGATGTCGTTGTTGACCAGGCCGAGCAGGCCCATGAACAGCGCCGTGGTCGCGCCGATCACCAGCACGAAGTGCAGCGCATGCGGCGTCAGCTCGTACAGCGGTGACATCCGCGCGATCATGAAGATGCCGGCGGTCACCATCGTGGCGGCGTGAATCAGCGCCGAGATCGGGGTCGGGCCTTCCATCGAGTCCGGCAGCCACACGTGCAGCGGCACCTGGGCCGACTTGCCCATCGCGCCGATGAACAGCGCGATGCAGATCAGTGTCACCGCGCGGGTGGTCTCGCCCGGCGTAAGCTGCACACGCAGTTCGACCGCCGCCGGCGCCCGCGCGAACACCTCCATGTAGTCGAGGCTGCCCATGTAACAGACGATCGCGGCAATGCCAACGATGAAGCCGAAGTCGCCGATCCGGTTGACGATGAATGCCTTCAGGTTGGCGAAGATCGCGGTCGGCCGCTTGTACCAGAAGCCGATCAGCAGATAGGAGACCAGTCCGACCGCCTCCCAGCCGAAGAACAACTGCAGGAAGTTGTTGGCCATCACCAGCATCAGCATCGAGAAGGTGAACAGCGAGATGTAGGCGAAGAAGCGCTGGTACCCCGGATCGTCCCGCATGTAGCCGATCGTGTACACGTGCACGGCCAGCGACACGAAGGTCACGACCGTCATCATCAATGCGCTCAGCCGGTCGATCAGGAAACCGACCTCCATGTGCAGGCCGTCGCTGGCGCCCCAGGTATAGACCGCGCCGTTGTAGTCCGGCGCGCCGCCGGCGAGCTGCAGCAGCACCCACAGCGACAGCACGAACGACAGCCCCACGCCGGCGATGCACACGCTGTGCGCGCCGGCGCGCCCGAGCTGCCGCCCGCCCAGTCCGGCCAGCAGCGCGGCCGCGAGCGGCGCCAGCACGATCAGCAGTGCGGCCTGCGGGATGCCCATCGTCAACCCTTCATAGCGTCGAGGTCCTCGACGTTGATGCTGCGGCGCTGGCGGAACAGCACGACCAGGATGGCCAGCCCGATCGCCGCCTCGGCGGCGGCCACGGTCAGGATGAAGAACACGAACACCTGCCCGTCGAGCAGGCCGAGGAAGCGCGAGAAGGCCACGAAGTTGAAGTTGACCGCGAGCAGCAGCAGCTCGATGCACATCAGCAGCACGATCACGTTGCGGCGGTTCAGGAAGATGCCGGCGACCGCGATCGCGAACAGCACCCCAGCCAGCGTCAGATAGTGGGCCAGCGTGATCATGGTTCGTGCTCCGACCGCATGCGCACGAGGCGGACCCGGGCGGCCGGCCGCACCGCGACCTGCCGGCCGACATCCTGCTGGCGGACGCCCGGCCGGTGCCGCAGTGTCAGCGCGATCGCGGCGACGATCGCGATCAGCAGCACGACCGCGGCGAGCTGGAACGGCCAGACATAGTCGGTGTACAGCACCGTGCCGATCTCGGCCGTGTTGCTGTGCCCCGCCGGCAGCGGCGCCTTCGTCCCGGGCAGCTCGACGCCGAGGCGCCGAACCCACAGCGCGTAGCCGAGTTCGAGCGCGACGATCACGGCGACCAGCGCCGCCAGCGGCGCGTTGCGCACGAAGCCGCGGCGCAGCTCCTCGACATTGACGTCGAGCATCATCACGACGAACAGGAACAGGACCATCACCGCACCGACGTACACCAGCACCAGCACGACAGCGAGGAACTCGGCCTCGAGCAGCAGCCACAGCGCCGCGGCGGTGACGAAGCACAGCACCAGCAGCAGCACCGCGTGCACCGGGTTGCGCGCCAGGATCACGCCGGTCGCGGCGCCGACCAGCACCGCCGCATAGACCCAGAACAGAATCGTGATCAGCACGTCAGTTCACCGGTAGCGGGCGTCCGCGGCCTTGTCCGCCGCGATCATTGCCGCATAGCGCTCGCCCACGGCGAGCAGCCGTTCTTTGGTCATGATGTTCTCGCCGCGGCTCTCCATGTGGTACTCGAGGATGCGGGTCTCGACGATCGCATCCACCGGGCAGGCCTCCTCGCAGAAGCCGCAGTAGATGCACTTGAACAGGTCGATGTCGTAGCGGGTCGTGCGCCGCGTGCCATCGGCGCTCTCCGCGGTGTCGATCGTGATCGCCAGCGCCGGACAGACCACCTCGCACAGCTTACAGCCGATGCAGCGCTCCTGGCCGTTCGGATAGCGGCGCAGCGCGTGCAGACCGCGGAAACGCGGTGACTGCGGCGTCTTTTCCTCCGGGTAATGCACGGTGATCTTCGACCGGAACAGGTTGCGCAGCGTCACCCACAGGCCGGCCAGCAGCTCGGTCAGCAGGAACGTGCGCAGCAGTGATCGCAGCCGTTGCATCGCCGCCCTCATGCCGCCCACGGTCCGACCCGCAGCCAGGCCAGCACCGCCTCGACCGCGATCCACACCAGCGTCACCGGAATCAGCACCTTCCAGCCGAGACGCATGATCTGGTCATAGCGGTAGCGCGGGACGGTCGCGCGCACCCACAGGAACAGGAACAGGAACACGCCGGTCTTCAGGAACAGCCAGTGGAATCCGGACACGGTCAGCCAGTTGCCGTCCGGCAGGTAGCCCTGCACCGGCGACAGCCAGCCGCCGAAGAACAGTACCGCACACAGCGTCGAGACCAGGATCATGTTCGCGTACTCGGGCAGCGCGAACAGCGTGGCGAAAGTCGCGCCCGAGTACTCGACGTGGAAGCCGGCGACGATCTCCGATTCGCCCTCGGCGACATCGAACGGCGCGCGGTTGGTCTCGGCCAGCGCCGAGATGAAATAAACGACGAACAGCGGGAACAGCCAGAACCAGTTCCAGCTCAGCAGTCCACCTTCCTGCGCGCGCACGATCGCGCCGAGGTTCAGGCTGCCGGCCGCCATCAGCACGCCGACCAGCGCGAAACCCATCGCGATCTCGTAGGCGACCATCTGCGCGGCCGAGCGCATCGAACCGAGGAAGGCGTACTTCGAGTTGCTGGCCCAGCCGCCGAGGATGATGCCGTAGACCCCCATCGAGGTCAGCGCCAGCAGGAACAGCAAGCCGGCGTCGATGTCGGCGAGCACGAACTCCGGTGCAAACGGGATCACGACCCAGGCCGCGAGCGCCGGCAGCATCACGATCAGCGGCGCCAGCAGGAACAGGAACGGCGACGCCGCACCCGGGATGATGATCTCCTTGAGCAGCAGCTTGACCACGTCGGCAAACGGCTGGGCGATGCCGCGGAACAGCCGCAGGCCGAAGAACGTGACCCGGTTCGGGCCGTAGCGCAACTGCATGTAGCCGATGACCTTGCGCTCGCCCAGGGTCAGGAACGCGACCGCGATGACCACGGCGAGCAGCACGCCGACGATCTGCAGCGCGACCACGATCAGCGCCTGCAGTTCCGGCGGTACGCGCTCCCACTGTGCGATCAGCCATGCCATGCCGCTGCGCCCCGCTCAGTCCGTCGCCAGCCGGCCGGCGCGGGTGACCTGCAACGGCGTCGCCCGGCGCAGGATCGCATCGGCGCGGTACATCGGTACTGCGGTCGTGGTGCCGCCGGCGCCGGGTTCGATGATCCGCGTGCCGGTGAATTCGCCGCGGGCCGGTGTGCCCGCATCCTGCCGCAATGCGCTGCGCAGTTCCTCCGGCGTCGGGAAGTCGAAGCCCTCGAGGCCGAGCAGGTTGCCGAGCACGCGCAGCACCTTCCAGCCCGGGCGCGCCGCGCCGACCGGGCGGGCACAGCCGCCGAATTCCTGCCACTGTCCGCAACAGTTGACGAAGGTGCCTGAGGTCTCGGCGAAGGTGCCGATCGGCAGCAGCAGGTGGGCCACGCGCCGCAGCGACTCGCTGGCATAGGGCGTCATGGCGATGACCAGCGGGCAGGCCGCCAGCGCCGCGGTCGCATCGCGGCCGCCGAAATCCGCCTCCGGTTCGATGCCGCCGAACAGCACACAGGCCGACAGCGGCGCGGCCAGCATGCCGGAGGTATCGAGGCCGGCATGCGGCGCCGCCCGCCCGCCAGCGGCGCGATGCGGCAGCGCGCCGGCGAGCGCGGCACCCACCGCATTGCCGCCATCGGCCAGCCAGCCGAGCGTGGCACCGGTCAGCGCGGCCAGCGCCGCGGCAGCGGCGCGCAGGTCCGCATAGCGGCTGTGCCGCAGCGTGAGCCCACCGAGAACGATCGCGCGGCGCGTACCGCCCAGCAGCGT
>VGVB01000036.1 GCA_016882265.1 Gammaproteobacteria bacterium | reverse complement strand
TGCCAGCACCTTCGCTGACCTCAAAACCACTGCGCGCAATCGGCTGTGCTCCATGCAACGCCGCCCGAGCCTGATCCGCGCCTTCTGGCAACAGGCTGAACTGCCATTGTGAAACTGTCAGGCATTTATGCAAGGCTCAATAAGGTCGGCACCGGCGCAGAAACCGCGGGAACCGGCACCGTGCAGCACGATGACGTGGACCGCAGGGTTTGCTTCGAGCGAACGCAGCGCCGCTGGCAACTCCTCCCGGATCGCGTCATTGATCGCGTTGATCACCCGCGGCCGGTTCAGCGTGATCCAGCCGATGCGCTCCTGGTTTGCGACAAGGATCGGCTGGTTACTCCGCGCAACCATGGATGCGCCTCGTGTCGTGGCCGGCAAGGCGGCACGCAGCTTCCTTATCCGGGCTGCGTGCCGCCCATGGGCGCATCAGAATTTCTGCGAGATGCGCAGTCCGTAGGTCCTCGGTGGACGCACGGTTGTGTAGGTCCATAGACCCGGAAACAGTCGGCTGGTGGCAACGTCGTAAGCCTGCGACCACGAGTCCTCGTCCGTCAGGTTCGAGCCCCACACACTGATGATTGTATTGCCCCGGCCGTAGCCGAGCGACGCATCGACGGTCTGCTGGGACGGGTTGTGGCTTTGCGGCGAGTTGTAGAAGGTCAGCTCGACATCGTCGACGTAATGCCAGCTGACCTGCGCGGTCATCGTGCCGCCGAATGCCGGCCACTCGTACGTCGGCGTGACGGTCGCGGTGAGTTCGGGCGCCCGGCGCAACTTCAGGTAGCTGATGTCCACCACGTCGTTCGGATCCGGCGTCGAGGCGTCGAGCTCAGTGAAACTCGTGTATTCGGAATCGAGCAGGCCCAGAGAGACTGCCAGCGTTAGCCCGTCGGTCGGCATTGCCAGCAACTCGACTTCGATGCCCCTGAGTTCCGCGGTCGAAGCGTTGAAAACGATGGTCTGCTGGCCGGTGCCCTGCGACGCGGGGACGCTCTGCTCCTCCTGCTTGTCCTTGTACTTCATGAAATACGCTGAGGCGTTCAGGCGCAGCCGGTTATCCATCCACTCCGACTTGAATCCGACCTCAAAATTGTCGACGGTCTCCGGATCGTAGGGAACCGACGCAGCCTCATAAGAGTTCGGCCGCCCCGAGAAGCCACCGGCCCGGAATCCCTTGGAATACAGCCCGAAGAGCATCAGGTCCGGAGAATACCGATAGCGCAGGCTGACCTTGGGCGTGAACTCGCTCCAGGATTCCTCGAACGGATTATCGAGGTTTCCCCTGATCGCGAGCTGTGGCATCTGGGCGTCGATCAGACCACTGTCCTTCTCGTCGCGCGTGTAACGCCCGCCGAGCGTCAGCGTCCAGGAGTCGGCGAAGCGGTAGTCGGCCTCGAAGAATCCCGCGATGGACTCGGTATGCTGCGCCACGGTCTGCGGGACCGGTAGCACGAAGCACGGCACACGGGACTGCCCCGACGGTGGTGGCGGGCATGCCCAGAAGCCGAGGAAATCGCCGAAGCCGATGTAACTGAGCAGGTCAATGCGGTATTCCGACTTCCAGTAGTACGCCCCGACCGTATACGACAGCGGATCGTCCGTCACATGGGTAAGCCGCAGTTCGTGACTGCGCTGCTTCCAGGTGGCCGGCCGGTCCGTGTGATACAACGTCAGCGGCGTGCCGTCCCAGTCCTGGGTCACCTGTTCTTCCGTTCCGAAGCTGCCGAACAGGTACTCCAGCCTGTAGCCGGGCCGCACGTCCCAGCGCGCATTGAAGACGTGCATGTCCGAGTCGAAGAAGGCGTCATTGCCGGGCTCATCCTGCAGCACCGAGTAACGGTCACCGGACTGTGGCGTGGTCAGATTCGGAGCACACTGGCCGTAATAGGAGCAGAAGACCTGGTCGGCCTGGGCGAGATTCAGTACGGTGTTGGAGTCCTGGTCCTGTTCGTTCCTGTCGAAACGGTAGTAGAACTCGAGATTCTCCGTCGGCCGCCACAGCAACGACGGGCTGAAGGAAACAAATTTCTGCTGGCCGGAGTCCCGGCCGAGCGTGCGGTTGTAGAACCAGCCGTCACGGTCGTTCAGCGCAGCCGCCAGCTTGAAGGCCAGTTGGTCACTCACCGGGAGACTGACATGCCCTTCCAGCTGCAGAGCATTGTAGTTGCCGTACCCGACCTGCAGCTGCCCGCCCAGCTCGAACGCGGGTCGCTGCCGCGCGATGTTGATAACGCCGGCAATCGAATTCCGGCCGAACAGGGTGCCCTGTGGGCCGCGCAGAATCTCGACGCTCTGCAGGTCCAGCGCCTTGACCATCGCGCCGGAATTCACGCCGATGAACACCCCGTCCACGACGACGCCGGCCGTCGGGTCGAAGTTCTTCTCGACATCGGTCGTGCCGATGCCGCGGATCGAGATCGCAGCCGGGCTGCCCGGACCCTGTTGCAGGTCGTCGATGATGACGTTCGGCGCCGCGTTGGCAAAACCCTGCAGATCCTCGTCGACGCGCAGCCTCAGTTGCTCGCTGCTCACGGCGACCACCGCGGCGCCGACATCCTGCAGGTTCTCCTCGCGCTTGCGGGCCGTGACTACGACCTCCTGCAGAGCCTGCGGAGTCGCCACTTGGGCGTTGGACAGGCCGGCGGGCAACAAGCCGCCGAGGGCAACGACGATCGCGATGGCAAACCGGAATTGGAACGATGACGTGCGCATGTTCTCCCCCTGTGATTTCGCTGCGTTCCCGGACTTCGCTGTGACCGGCAGGAACGCCCCTGACCACGCAAGACGACCCCAAGTGCTCTGTTGCCGGGACTTGCTTCTGCCCTCTGCCCGGCCGGAGCCATAGCGCGGCATCCCACCGGCGCGCTGTCGGCTAATCCATCAGCCCGAGGCCAACTTCTCCCAATGCCTGACGGCCTCGCTCAGCGACAATCCCCGACCTATCTTGAACTTCGTTCAAATTTTTCACACAATCGGGCCGTTGTCAAGACCTGGCTGCACCCTGGCTGCACCCGGCCTGGCTGCACCCGGCCGGAACGCGGGGGCAAGCTGTGTGTGCCGGAGGGGTGATCACGAGGGCCGCCGCGGTAACGCCGGCACTGCCGCTCGCGAAGGGCGTCACGATCGCGGCGGACGTCTCAGTCGACGCCCAGGCCATACGCGGGCAGACGATTTTCGAAGAGCACTGTGCGAGCTGCCATGGCATGAACCTGCGCGGATCGGCGCATGGCCCGGAACTGGAAAGCCCATGTTCCTCGCCGCGTGGGAATCACGCAGCGCGTCGGAGCTGCTTCGCTACAACATCGAGAACATGCCGCCCGGCACGAGCGGCACTCGGAGCACAGCGGAGCACATTGACGTCGTCGCCTGTCTGCTGTGGGGAGGCAGGTACCGGGAGGGGACCAAACCATCGGTCACCTGGGTCGCGGGGCTGACTGATTCAGAGGCAGCGCCGGATGGCCCGGCGCCGCGATGGGAGTCCTGGTCGGAAGCGGGCGCGATCGAGAAGTCTGCGAAGAACCGGGACGGTCCGACCCGCAGCATCGCCATCTACGGCGACAAGTTGTTCATGGCCACCTACGATGCGGCACTCGTGGCCGTCGACGCACGAACCGGTCGCCAGCTCTGAAAGACGGTCATGGCTGATTACCGCGAGGGATATACCCACACCAGCGGACCGATCATCAGCGCCGGCGTCGTCCTCAGCGGTATCAACGGCTGCGAGCGCTTCAAGAGCGGCCCCCGCTTCAACACCGGGCATGATCCGGAGACCGATCAGGAACTGTGGCGCACCTCGACCATCGTTATGCCCGGCGACCCGAATGGCCGGTCCTGGGCCGGATTGCCGCCGGAATTGCGCGGCGGCGGCGACACCTGGATCCCTGGCAGCTTCGATGCGGACCTCGGGCTGTTCTACATCGGCGTGTCGCAGGCGAAGCCGTGGGTGGCCGCCAGCCAGGGCATGTCACCTCGCGACGCGGCGTTTTACACCAATTCAACTCTTGCCGTGGACCCGAGAACCGGCAATATGGTCTGGTACTTCCAGCACGTTCCGGGTGAGACGATCGACATGGAGGTCGGATTCGAGCGCGTGCTGCTGGACATCGATCATGAGCCGCTGCTGTTCACGATCGGCAAGGACGGGATTCTCTGGAAGCCGAATCGGCGAACCGGCGGTTTCGTCGGCTTGGCCCCGACGCTGCCGCAGACTATGTTTGCCGAGGTCGACGACCGGGTGCGGCGGGTGACCTGCCGCCGGGATATCCTCGATGCCCGGATTGGAGACTTGATCTCGCCCTGCCCCGGTATCTACGGGGAAACAACTGGCAGGCGGCCGCCTGCAGTCCGGAGGCCGGGGCGCTGGTCATTCCGCTGCACCGCCTGTGCACGGACGTGATCGGCCTCGAGTTGGAACGGGTGCCCGGCGCCGGTGGCTCCGGTGACGACTCGCGAACCTATGAGATGCCCAGCAGCGACAGGAAGCTCGGCAAGCTGGCGGCCTTCGATGCACGCAGCCTGCGTGAACTCTGGAGTTAAGAACAGCGCGCTCTGTTCATGACCGCGGCGCTGACGGGACGGCGGGCGGGCTCGTCTTCGTGAACGAGCTGGACCGCTACTTCAAGGCATTCGAGGTGCGCACGGGTCGCCCGCCCTGGCAGGCTCGGCTGGGCGCCCCCTTGCACGGCTTCCCGCTCACGTACCGCGCTCGCCGTAAACAGTTCAGGTACTTCGCGGCGAGCGCGCGGCAGGTGGTCGTCTTGCCGACCTGACTCGGACCGCTGACGAGCGCCATCTGGCGCTGCCGCGCAAACTGCTCGCGCAGCAGTTGATCGTAGATCCGTGGCCGAAGCGTCATGGACCAGACTCGACTCTATCGTAGAATGGTCCGGACCCTTCTGCGACACATCGGATAACGGTCCAAATGGACTGCGGCTGAGCGCGTTCGCAGTGATCGGCGCTGAATTGACCGGCGTTCCGGGGCACTGGAGCGCTTGCTCTCATCGCGAATTCGACCCGGCCACCGGACGGCCCGGTACGTCCTCCCAGGTCTCCAGTTCCAGCAGCGCAAGCGTGCTGCCGCTGTCGCGGACATACGTCTTCGGTGTCCGGACCAGACGCTTGCCAACATTGCCGCTCCAGGGGCGCAGCCGGCGTACCAGCATCAGATCGAGCGCGGCGGAACCGAGCAGCAGGAAATGTCCGGCGCGATCGCCGGCTGCACGCCGGTCGTCAATGATCCCGCGCAGCGTGGCGAAGAGTTCCGGCGCGCGATCACGGGAACCCCGATATCTTAACGACAGACGTGAATATACCGGGGATCTCCAGCCCACTCACGACCGCAACCCTGGCCGCGGCTGGTGTTCCGGTTGCGGTACCCCCGACCGGTCCGGAGTTACCGAAACCGTAACACCGGCACCTGCCGCTACGGCGTCGCCGCGAGCGCTGCGTCCGCCTGCATCAGACCCGCGCCGACTGCGTCGCAGGCGATGCCGCCGTACGGGTCGCAGCTCGTATCCCAGCCGATCGTGGCCCAGGCGCTGAAATCGAACACACTGCGGGAATCAGCCGCTGGAATCGCCAGCGCGGTCGACTTCAGGATGGACTCCACCTGCGCCTGCGTCAGTGACGGGTTCTTCTCGATCATCAATGCGGCCACGGAGGTCACGTGCGGCGCCGACATCGACGTGCCGCCGACGTAGTAGAAGTTGCCGCCGTTGCGGCCGAGCAGGTCACCGAGGCCCCGTGACCACCACGGCAGGTGGTTGAAGCCGGGATAACCCGGGAATGGCCCGCGCACCCAGGAGCCGGGCGCCAGCACATCCAGTTCCTGACCTGCGAGCGTGATCGCGCGGCTGCTGAAGTCGCTGACATAGACCTCACCGAGCGCGGTCGGGTCGGTCGTGTCACCGGAACCGGGCGACAGCGGCAGATCGGGATACTGCAGCCACCACATCCGGTAGCGCGGGCCGTCGCCCGGATAGAGCCACTCGCCGGTCCAGCCGACCGAGCCGGCTGAAATCACCGGCGCGTAGGCGCCGGGATACCCCATGCCCCACTCGCCTTCGTTGCCGGCCGAAGCGACCACGATGACGCCGTTGGCGATCGCGCGGTCGATCGCCGCCTGCTCGACCGGATCGAGCCAGGAGCCGCCGAGACTCATGTTGATCACCATCGGCCGGTAGCCGGCGAGCGCCAGATCGGTCACGTAGTCGATGCCCGCGGCGATCATCTCGCTGGTACCGAACACCGCGGTCTGCGCCGGATAGCCGGGCCCGCACTTCGGCAGCGCGGGAATCTGGTAGTCGGCCAGCACGCGCACCGGAATCAGGGTCACGTCCGGCGCGATGCCGCGGACCATGATCGGCGGCAGCGGAAAGCCGGCGGCCGCGTCGGAATTGCTGCGATAGGAATAGCCGAGGATCGTACTGGCGACGTGCGTGCCGTGCGTCGAGCCGGTGGATCCCACCCAGGTCGTTTCGCTCAGCCTGCCGACCGTGATGCCGAGCCCGCAGGCGTCGCCCTTCGCCTTGAAGCTGGCCGGCTGCACGAAACCTGTGCCGAGCTGCGTGGCCACGCGCGCCGCCGGGAAATAGTCGCGCCAGTGCGGCACCAGGCCGGTATCGAGGACCGCGACGTAGACGCCGGCGCCGGTCTCGCTGACGTTCTCGATGTTGATCAGGTCCGAGTCCCAGGTCGGGTACCCGGCCGCGGTGGAAGGCTGGTCGCCGAACAGGTTGCCGGCAGCCGCGCCGCCGATCACGAGGACGGCTGCGCCGGCAGCCAGGCCAGCCCGGCGCCAGAAAACGCGGCGAATGGTGTCATCCATGATGGTGTATCCCCGAAGTGTTGTAATGTTTCGGAGTGGCCGGCGGCCACCCCGGGTATCGGTCACGCTACGCCCCGCCGCTCGCAACGGCAACCGCCATATGACATAAGCGGAACGGGTACGCCGCGCCGCCCGGAGGCCTCAGCCCCAGATCCGCCCGTCCGGAGGACTGACCCGCGCCCCGTCGAAACGCAGGCCCGGCAGGCGGTCGTACTTCAGGAGCAGCGGGCCGTCGATGTCGACGAAATCGCACAGGCAGCCGATGACGAACGCCGGCGCCATCGCCAGCGATCCGCCGGCCATCGAGCCGACCATCAGACCGAGCCCAAGCCCGCGTACCGCGCGCGCCAGTTCGAGCGCGTGCGTGAGGCCGCCGGTCTTGTCGAGCTTGATGTTGATCATCTGGTAGCGGCGGGCCGCCGGTTCCAGCTCGCCGAGATGCAGGCAGGACTCGTCCGCGCACAGCGGCACCGGCGAACGGTAGCCCTCGAGCACGGCATCGCCACCGCGCGGCAGCGGCTGCTCGATCATCAGCACGCCGAGCTCCGCGAAGGCCGGCGCCAGCGCCTGAAGCTGCGTGAAGGTCCAGCCCTGGTTCGCATCGACGACCAGGCGCGCGTCGGGACGCGCGCGGCGGATCGCCTGCAGGCGCTCGAGCGGTTGCTGGCCGTCGAGCTTGATCTTCAGCAGCGGCTGGCCCGCGGCGGCGGCCGCATGCGCGGCCATTGCCTCCGGCGTCGCCTCGATGCCGATCGTGTAGACGGTCTCGAGCTCGCGCGGCTGCACGCCGGTCAGCTCCCAGATGCTGCAGCCCTGTTCCTTCGCCTCCAGATCCCACAGCGCACAGTCGAGCGCGTTGCGCGCGCCGCCGGGCGGCAGCAGCGTCTGCACCGCGGCACGGGTCAGCCCATCGTCGAGCTGCGCGGCGACGGCCTCGATCTGCGCGATCATCGTCGCCGGCGTTTCGCTGGCATAGAACACACCGAGCGCCTCGCCGCGGCCGACCGCGCCGTTACGTTCCAGCTCGACGACGACCGACTCGAACGAGGTCCACACGTGCCCGGTAATCCGGAACGGCCGTACCACCGCCCAGCTCTCGGCGTGGACGGAAAACCTCATGTCGGGAACACCGCCAGCATGCGGTCCACGATCGGGCCGACGCCGTCGATCAGCGGATCGACCACCGGCAGCCCGGTCTCGTCGGCGTAGTGCGCCAGCACCGCGCCGCGCTCGCCGGCCGGGATCTTCGAAGTGTTGAGCGCCACGCCGACGCAGCGGATCGCCCGGTTGGTCAGGTGCCCGATGCCGATCGTGCGCCCGATCACGGCGCCGATCGTCGGCAGCGGGAAATCCGGCCAGCCGGCGATCGTCTGGCGCAGCGGATCGTGGCAGACGACGAAGGCGTCCGGCTGCGAGCCGACCAGCAGCCCGACCGTCACCTGCAGATAACCGGGATGGAAGATCGCGCCCTGGCCCTCGATCAGGTCCCAGTGGTCCGGCGCGTTGTCCGGCGACAGCACTTCCGCCGCACCGGTGACGAAGTCCGAGACGACCGCGTCGATCGGCAGGCCCTGGCCCGCGATCATGATCCCGGTCTGGCCGGTGGCGCGGAAATCGGCGGCACGACCGCGCGCGCGCAGCTCGCGCTCGAGCGCCAGCGCCGTGTACTTCTTGCCGCAGGCGCAGTCGGTGCCGACGGTCAGCAGCCGCAGCCCGCTGCGCTTGCGGCCCGTGCCGACCGGCAGGCCGGGCGGCGGCACGCGCACGTCGATCAGCCGCGCCGCGCCGCGCTCTGCCGCGGCGGCGAGCCCCGGCAGTGTCGCCAGCCGGATATGCAGCCCGGCGACGATGTCGAGGCCGGCGGCCGCTGCCTCGCACAGCGCCGCGACCCATTGTTCCGGAATGCCGCCGCCGACCGCCGCCGAACCGACGATCAGCGTGCGCGCGCCCTGCGCCTTCGCGCCCGCCAGCGTGACATCCGCTACGCCGGCGTCCATGCCGCAGCCGGGCAGTCGCCACTGGCCGAGACAGTCGGCCCGCCGCCACTGCACCAGACCGAGCCCGGTCTTGGCATACACCTCATCGGCGATATCGCCGAAGAACACGATGAACGGCGCATCGAAGCGGATCACCAGCGTACTCATGGACTGTTCGACTCCGGACCGCGGCAGCCCGAGCATACCTGAGCCGATCAGGCAAATCGCCCCATCCAAAAGGGGGAGGCCAGCATCGCTGCGGTTGCTTCAGCCGCCGCCCGACATCGCCATGAAGTTGAGGAAGCGCAGGACTTCGAAGTAATCGCCCGTTTCGAATACGACCTCGAGATCCGAGGCCAGCCGCGCCTGCGGATAGAACGACTTGCGGTAGCCTTCCGCCGCGTTCGTGAACCGGATTGCAGTGTGGAATTCCCCCGCCAGAGTCGGCCACCAGCCACCTCCCGCGCTGACGGCACGCGCCACGCCCTCGCGGATGCGCCCGGCACTCTCCTCCGGTGTCAGCGAAGTAATGGAGTGCCCCAGTCCGGAGAACGTCGGCACGGTGATCAGCGATTCGCAGCGGGCCCGGGCCTCGTCGCACAGCGCCTGGTCGCCGGCCAGGAACAGCACCGGCACCCGAACCAGAGCCCCGCCCAGGCATGGATCAGGAACTCAGAGGCGGTCTCGCCGTTCAGCGCGACCTGCGCGAACAGCCGGCTGGTCGGCGTGTGGGCCAGCGGGTTACCGGCCCGGCCGGCGGGCGAGTGATAACCGATGAACGCGACGCCGGCGCCGTCATCCGCTGGACGTCGAGGTTGCGCCCGGTCCAGTGCGCGTCCTTGACGAGGATCTCGGTCGCTCCGGCGGCGAATCCACCATCGCAGGCCGCGGCGACCTCCGCGGTCATCCGCGCGCAGGCCGCGGCATAGGCGCCGGAATCCGCCTGGCTGACCTCGGCCGCATGGCTCACGCAGGCCACACCCTCGAGATCGGCACTGATGCAGAGCTGCATCTGCGGTCCCCTGCGGAGTTCTTGCTACGATTCCTCCCGATGATCAGTCAATCGCGGGCGGGAGACAACGCGCGGTCGCCATGCCGGGCGCGCCTGCGTCCAGTGTTGGGCCTGGTGGCCTGCTGCTGTGCCCTGCGCGCTCCGCCGGCGCTGGCCCAGGACCCGGCGATCCTGCGCGAAATCCTCGTGACGGCGCAGCGCCGCGAGCAGGACATCCAGGATGTGCCGGGCTCCGTCATCCAGCTCCAGGGCGTCGAGCTCGAGCGGCGCGGAATCACCGATGCGACCGCGCTGGCCGCCATCGCACCGGGGCTGAGCATCGGCAGCCCGGCCGGGGCCGGCAACAATCCGGCCTTCGCGCTGCGCGGTGTCGGCTTCAATGATTACAGCGACAACACCACCGGCCCGATCGCCGTGTTCGTCGACGAGGTCTATCAGGCCGCACCGGCCGGGCTGATACTGCCGCTGTTCGACGTCGCGCGGATCGAGGTGCTGCGTGGCCCGCAGGGCCCGCTCTGGGACCACCACGCCATGGGCGGTGTCATCCACGTGGTCACGAACCGGCCCACGGCGGAGCCGGAACTCGCGGGGCAGGTCGGCGCCAGCCGCTACCGCGGCCGCAGCGCGCAACTGGCGCTCGGCGGCCCGCTCGGTGCGCGTGCCCAGGCGCGGGTGGCGGGTCTGGTCGAACGCGACGACGGCTGGTATCGCAATCGCGTGCCCGGTGAGCCGGCCTCGCGGCGCAACGAGACCGACCGCCAGGGCCTGCGCGCCTTGCTGAATCTGTCGCTCAGCGATCGCAGCAGCATCCTGCTCGGCGCGCATTCCGCCCGCAGTGATGTGCGGGCGCCCGTCTACGGTCATCAGGGCACGGCCGGCCTGCGCCCGGACTTTGGCGATCCGGACGGCAACTGCAACGTGCCCGATCCGGCGATGGACTGCTTCGGTTACGCCGACGCTGACGGGGACTGGTTCGCCGGCGCGAGCGACCGCAACGGCGCGCTGCGGATCGAGGCCGAGGGCGCGCTGCTGCAAGCGTCGTGGCGGGGGGAACGGCTGGCGCTGACCGCGCTCACCGGCTACGAGCGCACCGACAAGCTCCATGCCGAGGATACCGACGCCGGCCCCGCCCCGCTCGTCGAACCGTTGTTCACGGCGCATTCGCGCGCGCTGTCCCAGGAACTGCGCGCCGAGGGCGCAACCCGGCGCCTGCGCTGGGTCGGCGGGTTGTACCACTTCGACTGGGAGATCCGCGGCGTGCAGCAGCTCGCCCTGCCGTTCCTGACCGACCGGGGCTTGCTCGCCAACGCGTTCCAGCTCGATTCCGCGTACGACCAGGCCACCCGTGGCAGCGCGGTTTTCGGACAGATTGAGTTCGGGCTGACCGACACCGTGACGCTGCGCACCGGACTGCGCTGGACCCACGAGCGCAAGCGCTACGACTACGTGCAGATCGATCGTTACGGCGGCGTGCGGGAATGGGCCGGCCTCGATCCGCAACCCGGCCTGGTGCTGCTCGATTTCGATGCGACGACCGCTGGTGACCTGGCCAGGATCAGCACCGACCGGCGGTCGGGTCAGCTCGGAGTTGCCTGGCAGCCGATCGCGGATTTCATGGTGTTCGCCAATGTCGCGCGCGGCTTCCGGAGCGGCGGCTTCAACGCCGGCCTCGTGGCCCTGCCGGTCAATCCCACTGAGTCGGGGGTGCCGCCGGATCCGGCCGCGATCCGCTATGGCCCCGAGGAACTGGCGAGTTACGAGCTCGGCATGAAATGGATCCTGCTCGGCGGGCGCGCCCGCCTGCATGCGACCGTCTTCCACTACGACTACGACGACGTCCAGACCCTGACGTTCAGTGGCTATTCCTCGCAGCTCGGCAACGCCGCGGCGGCGACGATCCAGGGTGCCGAGGTCGAGTTTTCGCTGCGGCCGTTCGCTGGCCTCGAGCTGCAGCTCGGCGCGAGCCTGCTCGACACGCAGGCCAGTCGCGTCGGCGACCCGGCCGGCGGAGCCTTCGCGCGGCGCGAGTTGCCGCTCGCGCCGGACTGGACCTTGACCGGCCTGGCCCGCTTCGAGCGGCCGACGACGGCGGGAAGCTGGTTCATCCAGGCCGAGTTCGCCGCGATCGGGCCGCAGTGGTTCGACATCCGCAACCAGAGTGTTGCGCACGAGGGCAGCTACCTGCTGCTCGGCGCCCGGGCCGGCCTGACATTCGGCCCGGCGGGTCGCTACGAACTGGCGCTGTGGGGGCGCAACCTCGGTAACGAGCACTATCTCGTCTACAGCTTCGACCTGACCTCGTCGCTGGGCCTCAACCAGCAGATGCCCGGCCCGCCGCGCTGGTATGGCGTGACGTTTTCAGCGCGGTTGTGACGGTTTTTCAGCGGCCGGGCTGGTGCGGATCCAACCGCACGCGCAGATCCATCATGAAATCCATGCGGCCATCGGGTCGAAACTCGCGCATCTCGGCCGACTCGATGAAAGTGCCGGCGCGGCCGGCGAATTCGCCGGTACCGGCGACGACGTAACCCCGGCCATCGGTCCGTGGCCCGACCGTGTTGACGTGGCGCCAGGGTCCGCGGAAGTCGCGCCCGAGCAGCAGTACCGGACCGATGATCCGCGTCGCCAGTGTCCAGTTGTCCTCGACCTGGTAGAGCACGATACCGCCGCGACCGGGCAGGAACGCCGACCAGGTCGTGTGCGTCATGAGCCGGCCGCGCAGCAGGCGGCTGTCGGGGTGGCCGGATTCGAGTTCGGTGGCGATGCCGATGACCTCGCCGTGGCCATCGTGCACCGTCGTCGTCAGCGCGAGCCCGTCGCGGATCGCCGGTTCCTCGAGCAGCGGAATGCCAGCCGGCGTCGGCGCGAACGGTCCACCGCCCGTTGTGATGGCCCGCACCGTGCCGCTGCCGTCCACGCGACCCTCGAGGACCAGCCACAGATCCAGCGCGGACTCCGGGAACTGCGGCAGCATGCGCTCCGTTCGATCGAGATGGGCGAACGGGAAGAAATACAGGCCGACGACGACCGCCAGTACGCCGAGCAGGAAGCCGCCGGCGGCAGCGAGACACCAGGCGGTGACCTTCTTCATGGCGCCGGCGACAACTCGAACCGCCAGCGCAAGCCCGGCTCCGGGCCCGGCTGCTCCGTGAACCGGCCGGTGACAGCCGCGAACTCCTCGGTACCACCAGCCAGGCGGCCGCGTCCGCCGGGATCTGTTGACGGAACCTCGGCTGCCAGCGTGCCGCGGCGTCCGAGTACGAACGTCCACAGTGCGGCACGGTCCTCGCCCTGCGTCCCGGCCAGGCGACTGGCGATGCCGATCACGGCGCCGTCGCGATTGCGGATCTTCATCGTCGCGGCATCGGCGCCGGCGAGACGGGCCTCGGTCAACGGCCCGATGCCGGCCGGTGTGAGCTGCTCCCGACCTTCGGGTCCACTGGTGACGGCGAGGACGTCCGCGTCGCGGACGAACCACTGCTCGACCGGGCCGCCCTCACCAGGCGAGATGATGGCCTGGATCGACTCCGGCGGGGCCTGCGGCCGGAGGGCGAGGACGACCCATGCCACCGCCGCTCCGGCGCCGAAGCCGAGAACCCCCGCTCTCAAACGAACGTCCGGCACTTTCCAAACGAACGTCCGGCACCTAGAAGCGGAGGATGCCCTGCAGGAACCACTCGCGCGGGCGGCCGTACCAGCCAACCGAGAAACCGAGCGAATCGAGCACGCTGACCCCGGAAGCGCGGTAGACCTTATCGGTCACATTGGTCACGCCCGTGGCGATGGTCCAGTCACCATCGGCGCTGTTGAACGCGACGCGGACATTGGCGAGACCGTAGCCGGGCTGCGCGATGCTCTCCTCGTTCAGCAACTGGAAGTAGGTCTTGGCCCGGTAACTGTAGTCGCCGCGCAGCACGACCTCGCCGCTGTCACCGGCCGGGATCGTGTACTCGGCGCCCGCCGAGGCGGTCCACTCCGGCGTACCGATCAGCTTGTGCTGCAACGTCAGACCGGTGGCCGCCGCATTGGCGCTGATCCGCGTGTACCTGGCATCCAGATAGCCGAGCGCGGCATTCAGGCGCAGTTGCGGCACCGGCCGCGCTTCGAGTTCGGCCTCGAAGCCCTTGATCTCGGCGTCGCCTGCATTCTGGGTCACGATCGTCTGCGTGCCGGTGGTCGGATCGAGGCGCTGCTCGGTGAGCTGCACGTCCTCGTAGTCGCTGAAGAACGCCGCCATGTTCAGGCGCAGGCGGCGGTCCAGCCACTCCGACTTCATGCCGAGCTCATAGCTCAGGATCAGCTCCGGACCATAGCCTTCGAGCTCACCGGTGTTGCGCGCACGGCCGTTGAAGCCGCCGCTCTTGAAGCCCTCGGCAACCGAAAAGTACAGCAGCACGTCATCGGAAGCCTGGAAGTCGAGCCCGGCGCGGAGCGAGGTGTCGGACCAGCTTTCGCTCTGCGTGCTCGGCGGCAGCAGCGGGATCGGCGTGCGCATGCGCAGCGCCTGGATGAAGAAATCCTTTTCGTCGCGGGTATAGCGCAGGCCGAGCGTGCCGCTCCAGCGGTCGTTGAAGGCGTAGGTACTCTGCGCGTAGGCCGCGTAGCTCTCCGTATCCTGCGTCATGTAGTTGACCTGGTCGAGGTCGAAGATCACGTTGAACGGATTGCCGGCGCCGCCGAGGCAGGGCAGCGGCGATCCCGGCGGCTGTGGGCAACCCCACGGGCCCAGTGGGATCATCGGCCCGGGCAACTGTTCGAACGCCGGAAAGAGATCCGACGCCACGTAGGCGGTCACCTCCGAAATCGACTCTTCCTGCATGTAGTAGAGACCCGCCACCCACTTCAGGCGGTCGCTCCTGGCCTGACCGCTGAACTGCAGTTCCTGACTGAACTGGTTCTGGTCGATCCGGTCGTTCTCGTCGATGAACGGCTCCGGCGAGCCGTCCGGATCGATGCCGATCGCCTGGTCCAGAGTGCGGTAGGCCGTGATCGATTTGACCGAAACCGGCCCCATGGTCCAGTCGAGCACCAGTGACACACCCCAGATTTCGATGTCCATCAGGTTGCTGCCGGTGCCGTTGCTGACGAACGGATCCACCGAGTAGTACTGGCTACCGTACGGCCCCATGTCCACCGTGTGGAATGGCCGCAACGGTCCGGCCAGCGCGTTGTGCAACGCAACCAGCGGCGCGTTCGTGTTGAAGAGCTCGACGTGGTTCACGTTGAGGTGTGAATCCACGTGCGTGTAGTCGGCCGACAGCAGCGCTTCGAAATCGCCGCCCGGCGTCCAGCGCAACTGGGCCTGCAACGCGTCGGCGGCCTCATCGCCCATTTCGTCCCCGACCGCCGGCCGCCCGCCGAAGCCATTCGCATTCCGCGAGCCGACGGCGAGCTTGGCCGCGAGCAAGCCGGGCTTGATCGGCAGCGACAGGTTGGCCCGTGCGTTGAATCCCCGGTAACTGCCGGTCTTCACGTCGACATAGCCGGCGAAGTCATCGGCGGGCGGCTCGTGATCACGTTGATCGCGCCGCCGATCGTGTTCTTGCCGTAGAGGGTGCCCTGCGGGCCACGCAGCACCTCGATGCGCTCGACATCGACAATGTCGAGCACGCTGCCGAGGCTGCGCCCAAGGTACACGCCGTCGACATAGATGCCGACGCCCGGATCGGCCGAGACGAAATAGTCGAACTGGCCGACGCCGCGGATGTACACCTGGCCCGAGTTCTCGCCCATGATGCCGCTCGGGAAGAAGGTCAGGTTCGGCGCGAAGCGCTGCACGTCTTTCAACTGGCTGACGCCGCGGATGTCGAGTTCCTCACCGCTCAGCACCGAAACGGCGACCGGCGCCTCCTGCAGCGATTCGGTGACCTTGCGGGCGCTGACCAGCACCTCTTCGAGCTCGGCCGCCGTCGCTGCGCCGCCACTCAGCGCGGCCAGCACTGCGGCACAGATCGCCGCGGATCCCTTACGGTTGTTGCGAGAACGATACAACATGGTGAATCCTCCCAAGGCCCGGCCGATCCTATGCCGGACGCACCGTGAAGTGTTGGACAAAACTCAGGTCGGCCGTGGTTCAACGGCTCGGCGGCATCCAGGTCACGTGCAGTTCAATGCGCCCGTGCATCACGCCATCCGGTGTCATGCGCGTCAGCCTCGCCCACTCCGACAGCATGCCGGTGGCACCAGTGAACTCGCCGCTGCCGCCGAGGATCAGGCCATCGCCTGAAGGCAGCGGCCCGATCGCGACCTGCTCGTAGAACTCGCCGCTCCACTCCTCGCCGGCGGCGACCTTGCCGAAGATCTGCGCGGCCGTCGGCGAGACGCGCTCCAGTTCATAGCCGACGACGTGACCGCGCCCGGGGATCATGATCGTCCAGGTCGCGTGCCAGGGCTCGCTCATATTCTCGGGATTCGGGAACCACTCGGCCTCGCTGGCGGTGCCGACGACCTCGCCCTGCTCGTTCCTGAGCTTCGCGATCAACAGCAGGCCCTTGTCGGCGCCTGGCTCGGTGAGCAGACCGATCCCAGCCGGCCCGGTCGGCAGCAAATGCCGGCCGTTGTGCGTCATCGCCAGGCCATCGCCCGGCATCTCGAAGTAGAAGATCTCCTTGCGCTCTCCGTCGCCGGCGAGAGCAGCGCCAGCGCCGAGGCTGGCCAGCACGGCGGCCGCAATCTGCCTTTTCCCGATCACGTTTCCCTCCAGTACATGCTTCGATCCTGTAGCCGCCCTGCCGTCAGCCGCCAGCCGGAGCGAAGTTCACTCCGGCCAGCACGACCTGCGGCCAGAACGCATCCATCGGATGCGGCGTGAAGTCGCAGTGCACGTCGATGACCGCGGGTCCGCCTGCTTCCTGCGCGCGCCGGAAGGCCGCCGGCAGCTCGTCGAGCCGCGTGACCCGCTCGCCGTGGCAGCCGAAACCCTGTGCCACCTGCGCGAAGTCCACCTGCGTCAGACGCGTGCCGAAGTTCTGATTGGCCAGCATCTCGCCGAGCGGCCGGTACATGCCCCAGTGCGAATCGTTCATGACGATCGTGGTCGTGCGCAGCTTGTAGCGCGCAGCGGTCTCGAGTTCCTGTACCGTGCAGCCCATGCCGCCGTCCCCGGTCACCAGCACGACGGGCAATTCGGGGTGCGCGGCCGCGGCGCCGTTCGCGAACGGCTGGCCCATGCCGAGATGCCCCATGCCCGGGTTGAACACGAACCGCTGCGGATGGCTCGGCTGCATGAACGAGTGCGACCATTCCATCGCCTGGCCGCCATCGAACACCAGGATCGCATCGTCCGGCACCAGCCGCGCGATCTCGCGCGCCAGCGCCGCCTCGTTCATGAGTTGCGTACCCCTGGTGAACTTCGCATCGGCGATCGCGTCGAGGTCAGCGCGGTAGCGCTGCTTCTCGGCCAGCATCGCCTGCAGCCAGCCGGCGTCGGCCTGCACTCCGCCGCGGGCCAGCGCTTCGTTCAACGCCGTGAGTGTGGTGCGCGCGTCGGCGGCGATGCCGAGTGCGAGCGGCGTATTGCGCCCGAGCGCCTCGTCGTCGATGTCCACCTGCACGATCTTCTGTCCCGCCGGCACCGGGTACACCGGTGGCTTGTTGACCGGCATGAAGCTCGAGAACTTGCAGCCGAAGGCCACGATCAGGTCGGCCTCCTGCAGCGAACGCACGAGGCCATAGCCGCCGAGGACACCGGCACCGCCCAGATAGGAAGGCGCGTCGACCGGCACGATGCCGAAGCCGTTGCAGGTCGTGACGGCGGCGCAGCCGGTGCGGCGCACCAGCTCGCGGAACTGCTCGGTCGCGCCGGAGCGCGCGACGCCGCCGCCGGCGATCAGCACCGGGCGCGCGGCCTTGCGCAGCAGGTCCACGAGCTTCGCCAGATCGCCGGCCGACGGCGCCGGCCGCGGCACCTCGATCGTCGGGATGCTGTCGAGGTCGTGTGCGCAGGGCGCCGAGCCGATGTCGCAGGGGATGTCGAGGTGCACCGGCCCCGGGCGGCCGCTGCGCGCGATGTGCAGCGCGCGCTCGACCAGCTCCGGCGCCCGCTGCGGCTGGCGGATCGCCGCGTTCCACTTCGTGATCGCGGTGTACAGCTTGAGCTGCTGGGCGTTCTGCAGCAGGTCGCGGTTCGGCTCGATCAGCCAGGACTGGTTGTCTGGCGTCAGCGCCAGCAGCGGGATGTTGTCGGCCCAGGCCGCGGCGACACCGGGCACCATGTTGGTGCAGCCCGGCCCGACGGTACCGAAGCAGGCGGCCATCGAGTCGGTGGTCTTGGCGATCGCATGCGCCATGTGGCCGGCGGCTTCTTCATGGCGCGTCGTCATGTACGTGAACCACGGATCCTTGCCGGCCCCGTCCATGACGAGGCCAAGCTGCGCCGCCGGCAGGCCGAAGATGTGGCGAATCCCGTGCTTGCGCAGAATCTTCAGCAGTACGCCCGAAACCGTGTCAGTCATGGCCATGTCCTTGCTGTCGGAGATCGTTCATTGGCGGTCGTGCAGCGCGGCACGCAGCCGGGCCGCGACCAGTGCGAGCCCTTCGCGGCCGGCATCGAGCAAGCCGCCGAAGGACAGGAATCCATGGATCGTGCCGCTGAAGCAGCGATACTCGGTCGCGACGCCGGCCACCGAGAGACGCCGGGCATAGGCGTGGCCCTCGTCGCGCAGCGGATCGAGGCCGGCGGTGACGACCAGTGCGGGCGGCAGCCCGCGCAGATCCGCCGCCAGCCACGGCGAGGCGCGCGGGTCGCGGCTCCCGGCTGCAGCATCGGCGAAGTAATGGGCGCGCACCCAGTCGATGTCGCGGGCGGTCAGGAAACAGCCCGCGGCGAATTCGCGGCGCGACGGCCAGTCGGCCTCGGCCGTCAGGTCCACGGCCGGATAGACCAGCGCCTGCAGCGCGATCGCCGGGCCGCCACGGTCGCGCGCGAGCAGGCTGACGACCGCGCTCAGGTTACCGCCGGCGCTGTCCCCGGTGACGGCGATGCGCCCCGGATCGATACCGAGGCTGCCGGCCTGCGCCGCGACCCAGCAGAGCGCCGCGTAGCAGTCCTCGACCCCGGTCGGGAAACGGTGCTCGGGCGCCAGCCGGTAATCGACGCTGACGACGACCGCGTCCGCCTCGCGCGCGTAGTACCGGGCCATCCGGTCGTGCGTATCCAGGTCGCCGACGATGAAACCGCCGCCGTGGAACAGCAGGACCGCCGGCAGCCGCCGCCCTGGCGGTTCCGGCCGGTACACGCGGACCGTGATGGTTCCGCCACTGACCGGCACCGGCAGGTCCCTGACCTCGGGCAGCTCGATCCGCTCGATATCCGAACGACCGGACAGCTCCGCCAGCATCGCCCGCGCCTGCCCGACCGGCAGGTCGCACATCGGTGGCATGCCGCTCGTGCGCATGCCTTCGAGCAGCGCAGCGGTCTGGGGCTCGGGCGCAGGACTGGTGCCAGCCGGGGGAATCTGCATTAGGATACGGTAGGGGTTGGGTTCCGGACGATCTTGTACATTTCTCGGGCCGGCAGGCAGGGCCCGAGGGGCAGGCGCCGACCGAGGGGGATGCGGATGCGGGAGCCAGTGGAATTCGCCAGCGCGGGGCCGGGCCAGGAGACGGCCGGCGCCTTCGCGCACTGGAGCTCGCCTTTTCTGCCGGGACTGGAGTTCACGACGCGCAGTCCGCACGTTCACTATTACCGCTATCACGTTCACGATCCGCTCGAAATCACCTGGGTGATGTCCGGCGCGGTCGAGGTCGTCTACCGCGACCGCGAATGGCGGCAGGAATGCGGCAGTGCGTTCCTGGTGGCGCCGCGGGAACCGCATGCCGGCGGCCGGCGCGCCGGCCAACCCTTCAGTTTCGTGACCATGCACCTGCCAGCCGAACTGCTGCCCGAGGTCGCTGCCTGTGCCGGGCTCGACTGCCATCGGCTGCCGGTCGTCGCGATGCGCTCGGCGGTGTTGCCACTGCTGGAGGCACTGATGGCGCGCCTGCAGGCGGCGACCTCCGCGACCGGACAGGTGGAAGCACTGGCCGAAATGCTGGTCGGGTTTCTCGGCAATGCCGCGGGCGCCACGATCCTGCCGGAAAGCGACGGAACCGGACATCCGGCCGTGCACCGGATCCGGGAACTGCTCGACCACGCCTATGAACAGGAGGTCGCGGTCGCGGAGCTGGCCGACGCCGTGCACCTGCACGACCGTTACCTGATCTCACTGTTCAAGACCGCCACCGGCATCCCGCCGCACCAATACCTGATTGCCCGCCGCCTGGAACTCGCGCGCCGGTTGATGAGCAGCCGCCAGCCGCTGTGTGCGGTGGCCGCCGCGACCGGTTTCACGGACCAGAGCCATCTCACCCGGCACTTCAAACGCACATTCGGCGTGACGCCGGGCGCTTTCCAGCGCGACTTCGCCCGCTGAGCCGATGGCGCGTCGAAGCTGTCGCGCCGCAATGCCGCCGTGCCCGATGAACGCCCTTCCCGAGAACCAGCCATGTCCATGACCCGTCCGGTCGTCAACGTCGATACCGTGCTGGACGGCGTGCGCTTTCAGGGCCTGCCGCTGCTGGTGCTGATATTCGCAGTGCTGATCCTGGTGCTGGATGGGTTCGACATTCAGATCATCGGCTTCGCCGCGCCGGCACTGACTCAGGAATTCGGCATCGAGCGCAAGGCCCTGGGCCCGGTGCTCGCGGCGGGGCTGCTCGGCATGGCGCTCGGCGCCTTCGCCGGCGGCCAGGCCGGCGATCGCTTCGGCCGCCGGCCGACGCTGATCGCCAGCATGGCGCTGGTGGGCGCGGCGACACTGGCCGCGGCGGCGACCGACAGCCTCGCCGGGCTGACCTGGTGGCGGCTGCTGACCGGCATCGGGCTCGGCGGCACGCTGCCGAATGCGACCGCGCTGATGGCCGAGTTCGCGCCGCCGCGCTGGCGCAGCCAGGCCATCGCGGTGACGATCGTCGGCGTGCCGATCGGCGGCATGATCGGCGCAGCGATCGCCGCCGAGATCATCCCGGCCTTCGGCTGGCGCGTGCTGTTCGTCGTCGGCGCGGCGCTGCCGCTCGCGCTGGCCGCCGTCATGTACTTCGTGCTGCCGGAATCCGCGCGCTTTCTGACCACGCGGGCGCAGCGCCACGGCGAACTGGTCGCGCTGCTCGGCCGGATCTTCCCGGACCGGAGCTGGTCCGCCGACTCGCAGTTCGTGCTCGCGGCGCCGGCCGAGACCGCCGCGGCCGGGCTGCGCACCTTGTTCACGCGCCCGTTCCTGCGCGACACGCTGGGAGCGTGGCTGGCGTTCCTGACCAACATCTTCGTCGTCTACGCCTTCTTCAACTGGATCGCCGTGGTGCTGACCTCGGTCGACCTCGACATCGCGACGGCGGTGCGCGCGAGCCTCGTGTTCAATCTGGCCGGCGTCGTCGGCGCGATGGGCAACGCCTGGGTCATCGCCCGCTACGGCTCGCGCTGGCCACTGACGGCGATGGCGCTGCTGGCCGCTGCCGCACTGTTCTGGCTCGCCCGGCTGCCGCTCGGCGGCGCAGCCTCGTTCGCACTGCTGCCGCCACTGCTGGCCGGTATTGCGGTCGCCGGACTGGCAATCAATGCGGTGCAGATCGGCATGTACGCGGTAGTCGCGCATGTTTATCCGACCGCCTGCCGCTCGTCCGGCGTCGGCTGGGCGCTCGGCGTCGGCCGGCTCGGCGGCATCCTGAGTTCGTTCGCCGGCGGGCTCCTGCTCGCGCGCGGCAGCAGCCATGACTTCTTCGGCGGTATCGGTCTGGTCATGCTGCTGGCCGGCATCGGCGTACTGCTGATCCACAACCATCTGCCGGCGCAGGACCGGCAGCGGCACGGCTGACATGGCAGACGCGCTGTCGTTCCTGTCGGCACCGAGCCCCGAGCCGCTGCGCTTCCAGACGGTCGGCGGCCTGCTCGACGCGACCGTGGCGCGCTGGCCGGATCGCCCGGCGCTGATCGTCCGCCATCAGGGCATCCGCTGGAGCTACGCGGAGTTCGCGGCCCAGGTCGACGAACTCGCCCGTGGCCTCATGGCGCAGGGTCTCGAACGCGGCGAGCGCATCGGTATCTGGTCGCCGAACAACGCCGAGTGGGTGCTGACCCAGTTCGCGACCGCCCGCGCCGGACTGGTCCTCGTCAACATCAATCCGGCCTACCGGCTGGCCGAGCTCGAGCATGCCCTGCGCAAGGTCGGCTGCCGCGCGCTGCTCCTCGCCGGCGCCACGAAGCACAGCGACTATCCGGGGATGGTGCGCACGCTGGTGCCCGAACTCGCCGCCGGCGCCGGCGGGCGGATCGACAGCGCCGCATTTCCGGAACTCAAGTTGCTGGTGCAGCTCGGCGCCGAGCCGACGCCCGGCTTCCTGCCGTTCGCCCAGCTCGTCGCCGGCGGCGCGCGCATCGAGCCGGCGGCGCTCGCCGCGCTGCAGGCGCTGCTCGATCCCGACGACCCGATCAACATCCAGTTCACCAGCGGCACGACCGGTGCGCCGAAAGGCGCGACGCTGACCCATTTCAACATCGTCAACAACGGCTTCTTCGTCGGCGCCGGCATGCGCCTGACGCCGCAGGACCGGCTGTGCATTCCGGTGCCGCTGTATCACTGCTTCGGCATGGTGCTCGGCGTGCTGGCTGCGGTCGCGCACGGCGCGGCCATGGTCTTTCCCGGCGAGTCCTTCGATCCGCTGCAGGTGCTGGAGACGGTCGCCGCGGAGCGCTGCACCGCGCTGCACGGCGTGCCGACGATGTTCATCGCCGAACTGGAGCACCCGCGCTTCCGCGAGTTCGACCTGTCCGCGCTGCGCACCGGCATCATGGCCGGCGCCCCGTGCCCGATCGCGGTGCTGCGCCGGGTCGTCGACGAAATGCACATGCGCGAGGTGACCATCTGCTACGGCATGACCGAGACCAGCCCGGTCAGCTTCCAGTCGCACGTCGACGACCCGCTGGAGAAGCGCGTGTCCACGGTCGGGCGCGTGCACCCGCACGTGCAGGTCAAGGTCATCGATGCGGCGGGCCGTGTCGTGGCGCGCGGCGTCGCCGGCGAGATCTGCACGCGCGGCTACAGCGTGATGCGCGGCTACTGGAACGACGCGGCGCGCACCGCAGAGGTCGTCGACGCCGCCGGCTGGATGCACACCGGCGACCTCGGCGTCATCGATGCCGATGGTTTCTGCAACATCGTCGGCCGGGTCAAGGACCTGATCATCCGCGGCGGCGAGAACGTCTACCCGCGCGAGATCGAGGAGTTCCTGTACCGGCATCCGGACGTGCAGGACGTCGCCGTGGTCGGCGTGCCGGATGCGAAGTACGGCGAGGAGATCTGTGCGTTCATCCGGCTGCGCGACGGCGCCCGCGCCGACGACGAGTCGGTGCGCGCGTTCTGCCGCGGCCAGATCGCGCACTACAAGGTTCCGCGCTACGTGCATTTCGTCGAGGCTTTTCCGATGACGGTGACCGGCAAGGTGCAGAAATACCTGCTGCGCGAGCTGGCCGAACAACAGCTTGGGCTGCGCCGCGAAGCGACCGCCTGACGGCGGCCGGGCGGTTCACTCGTCGGCGCCCCAGGTCCTGGCCATCACCAGGTAGGTGAACGCAGCTGACCAGGTGATCAGCATGAAGCCAAGCAGCGACTCGGCGGCGGCGAGAAAGCGGATCGGCCCGACCGCCAGCAGATCGCCCCAGCCGACCGTGGTGTAGTTGGTGGCGGAAAAGTACACGCAGTCCCAGAAGCCGATCCGCGCATGGCCGACGATCGTGCCGGCGCCGGTGACGCCGATCAGCAGCTCGAACGCGGCGCCGAACAGCCCGATCTCGGCGACGTGAGTCGCGAGCAGCACGAACATCACGATCAGCAGCGTCGGCCGGTGATGGTGCCGGCGCGTGTGACCGCGCGCCCGCGTGCGCTCCTTGCGCTCGTGCGCCCAGCGATTGAGGACCGCGATCACCTCGAAGTGGAACACGACGACCAGCGCCGCGGTGCCTAGCGTCACCGCCGCCACCGGCCACACGGCTTCGCCGGTCATGCCGTGCCGTAGTCGCGGCCGGCCTGCACGAAGGCCTCCATGTTCTCGGGCCGCGCGTTGATCGGCGCGTCGCAGCCCGGACACAGCAGCAGGCCGGTCGGGCCGACGTCACGCAGCAGATCGCGGACGTAGGCGCGCACCTGTTCCGGCATGCCGGCGGCGAGCAGCGACGAGGGCACGTCGCCCATGATCGCCATGTGCTCGCCGAGCACGGCGCGGGCCTTGCGGATGTCGGTCATGCCGTCCGGATTCAGCAGGCAGGTCCGCGCCGGCAGCTCGCGCAACCGCGCCAGGTCACGGGTCCAGTCCTGATCGAAGTGCAACACCGGCGTGATGCCGGCCGCCACCATCGCCTCGACCAGCCGCACCAGGTACGGAAACACGAAGCGCTGCCACAGGCGTGGCGAGACCAGTGAGCTGGCGCTGCGCCAGCCGCCGACCCACAGCGCGTTCACGCCCGAGGCGCGCGCACCGGCGAGGCCGGCCTCGATCATGTGCGGCAGCATGACTTCCATGACGGCCTCGACCTTGTCCGGGATCCGGAACAGGTCGACGAGGAAGCGCGGCATCGAGCGCGCGCCGCACAGCGGTTCGAACGGCAGGTTGGCGCCGCCGAACGATACCGGCACGTAGCCGCGCTCTTCGAAGCGCCGCGCCAGGCCCGGCACGCTGGCGCGCGCCCAGTCGCGCTGCGCCGCGAGCCGTTCGGGATCGAGTACGCGCGGCAGGTACTCCTGCACGAACGCCGGCCAGCCGCGTTCGAGGATCGTGTCGTAGTCCGCGACCGTCATGACCTCGGCCTCGCGCACCTGCCACAGCGTGTCCGCGGGCAGGTCGCGCCCGGGCACGCCGAGCCGCGACAGCCACAGCAGGCTGAGGCCGGTGGTGATGTAGCCGCCGGGCATGTGGTTGATGCCATCCACGGACTCGGCGCCGAGCCGGTCCATCGCCTCGAGCGTGACCGCGATGCCGGCATCCGGCTGTTCGCAGAACTGCGCCATGGTCATGCCCATGTAGCGCGGCGCGAAGGCCGTGCCCATGAAGATGATCGGCACGCGCTCCACCGGCTCGCAGCGAATCGCGCGTGCGATGCGCTGCTGGCGTTCGGCCAGAAGCGGGTGGCTGGTGGTCGCAGCGGTAGCGTTCATGCCGTCCCCCCGGCGCCGCTACGGCGTTCCAGTATAGCCGCCGCCCGCAGGATGCCGATCACCGTCTTGCCGTCGCGCAGCTCGCCGTTGTGGGCAAGCGCCACCGCGGCTGACAGCGGCCGCCAGTCGACGCGAAAGACCTCGTGCGGCTCCGGTACCGCAGCCGCCGGCCCCAGCCCCGTCGCCAGATACAGGTGCACGACCTCGGTGAACACGCCCGGCGAGCTCAGCACGTCGCCGAGCGACTGCCAGTGCGTCGCGCTCATGCCCGCTTCCTCGGCCAGCTCGCGCTGCGCGGTCGCCAGCGGCGGCTCACGATTGTCGATCTTGCCGGCCGGCAGTTCCCACAACCAGCCGCCGGCCGCATGCCGGAACTGGTGCAGCAGACAGACGCGCTGCTGGTCGTCGACCGCGACCACCGCGGCGCCGCCGGGATGATGCGCGATCTCGAGCTCCGCGAGCGCGCCGTTCGGCAGGCGTACGCGCTCGAGGTTGAGCTGCAGGACCTGGCCGGTCCAGATGGGTTTGACGTGTTCGGGCATGACTTTCGGAAACCGTCGGGTTGCCGGTCAGCGACTGCGGTCGAGCAATTGCCGGGCCCGGCCTGCCAGTTCGGGATCGCGGAACGCCGGGGTTTCCGGACCAGCAACCATTAACCGGATTGCCGGCCGTCCGGGCAGCGGACCATACAGCCGCTCCAGCTCCCGCCGCGCTTCGTCCCGTCGATCGTTGACCCGGGCATCCCTGAATTCATACGACACTGCCAGGTCGCGCAGTTGCAGACCTCCAGTCACGATGTTGATCACCAGATCGCCAGCATAGCTCGCGGGCATTGCCGCAGGCACCCGCAGCAGTGCCAGCACCTGCATGTCCTGCATCTCCGCGGCCGCAGCATCGGCCGGCAGCAGCGCAAGGTACAGGTCGGGGCCGACGACGTGGTTCCTGAATCGATCCGTCACTGCCCGCAGCGTAACATCACCCGCCGCGCGGCACCTTCCCGACCAGCGCCGCCGCCGCATCGATGACCGCCCGCTGGTGCGGCATCAGTTCCTGCCCGCCCATCGGCGCGAAGATCGGCAGGAACGGGTCGGCAACGCCCGAAGGTCCGCCGAGCAGCTCCTCAAACACCGCCAGCCCGCAGAACGGCACATAGGCGGTCGAGTAGCCGCCTTCGTGCAACGCCAGCACCCGCCCGCCGCAGACTTCCTGCGCGGCCGCCAGTGTCATCTGCGCGATCCCGCGGAAAGTGTCACTGTGACAGATCATGTTGCCGAGCGGATCCATCACGCTGCCATCAAAGCCGGACGAGACGATGATCAGTTCCGGCCGGAAGCGCAGCAGCGCCGGCACGACGACGCGCTGCCAGCAGTCGAGGTAAGCACCGTGCCCGGAACCCGGCGGCAGCGGCACGTTGAGGTTGGCGCCCTGGCCGCGGCCGTGGCCGTTGACGCCGATCAGGCCCGAACCCGGTGGGTAGTAGTTGTCCTGGTGCACGGAAATCGTCAGCACCGACGGATCCTCGACAAACGCCTGTTCCTGGCTGTTGCCGTGGTGCACGTCCCAGTCGACGATCGCGACCCGGCCGAGGCCGTGCACCCGCTGCGCGCGCTGGGTCACCAGTACGTTGTTGGCGAACACGCAGAAGCCGCGACCGCGGTCGCGCTCGGCGTGGTGCCCGGGCGGGCGCACCAGGCAGTAGGCTCTCTGCACCTCGCCGCGGACGACGGCATCGAGCCCGGCCAGGCAGCCGCCGGCGGCAAGCAGTGCGATCTCATAGCTGCCGGTACCGATCGGCGTCAGCTCACCAGCGTCACCGCCGACGCCGGCCGACAGCTCCTGCACGCGCCGCACGTATTCCGGCGTGTGGAACCCGGTGACTTCACTGACTTCGGCGGCGCGCGGCCGGATGCTCACCAGCTTGTCCAGCAGGCCCGACACCTCGAGCAGGCCGAGCAGCCGGCGCTTGGTCGCCGGGCTCTCCGGGTGGCCGTCCGGCTGGTTGGTCAGGTTGTACGGCAGCGGACCGGCGCTGGCGCCGGTGTGATGCCAGAAATAGTGCTCATGACAGACGAGTCCGGTGCGGTGCATGGGGCTGGTTTCCTGTGGCGGGTTGTTGGACGGTGCCGGTGTTGCGTTATTGCAGTAACCTATTCAGCCTTGGCTACCAATCGTGTCAACACCCGGACCGGTTACTGCAATAACGCAACACCGGCACCGTCAGGATGAAGGCGGAGGTCCTCGGAGCGCTGCTGCTCGACCTGTATCGCGCGGCGCGGGAGCTGCCGCTGGCCGAGTTCCAGCGCGGTGTGCTCGACCGGCTGCGCGAGGATCTGCCGTTCGACGCGGCCTGGTGGGGGATGTCGCGGCTCGACCTCGAGCTGCACAGTTCCTACCCGTACAACCTGCCGCCGACTTTCGTCAACGTCTGGACGAAGCACTGTCAGGGCGACGACCTGGCGGCAGCCGTGATCGCCAATCCCGGCGTCACCGTCCACTTCGACCGCCAGGCGATGTTCAACTCGGAGGGCCTGCGCGAACTGCTGGTGACCTTTGACATCCAGCAGGCGCTGTGCACGCTGGTCCGCAACCCGACGCTGAACCTGGTGACCTTCCTGAGCCTGTACCGGTTCAGCGGCCGGCCGCTGTTCAGCGCAGCCGAGCGCCGTTTCAAGCAGCTCGTGATGCCGCACTTGTGGGCCGCGTGGACCGCGAACTGGGTCGCGCAGCTCGCCTCGGCGCGCGTTCATTGCGCCTCCAGCCAGGTGGCCTTCGCGATCACCGACCAGCAGGGCACGCTACACGGCGCCGAACCGCGCTTCGCCGACCTGCTGCGGCGCGAATGGCCGGACTGGCAGGGTCCGGAATTGCCGGCGGCGCTGCGCGCCGGGCTCGATGGCGGTCGCCCGATCGAGCGCGAACAGGTCGTCGCCCGGCTGTATCCGGTGCGCGGCCTGTTCCTCGCCGAGCTGCGCGCCCGCTCGGCGCTGGAGAGCCTGTCGCCGCGCGAGCTGGTGATCGCCGAGCACTTCGGCCGCGGCGATTCGTACAAGCAGGTCGCCGCTGCGCTGCGGATTGCGCCGGCCACCGTCCGGGCCCATCTGCGCGCCATCTATTTCAAACTCGACATCACCGATAAGACCGGGCTGACCCGGATCCTCGATCACCGTGACGAAACCGCCTCACCGATCACCCCCCGGGACAGCCACCAGCCGACCGGCGCGGTGTGACAAACTAGCACCGGGCGGGGGCCGCGGCCCTATTGAGCCTTGCATAAATGCCTTGCAACTTTTCCGTATGCCGTGAGTCCAATCCGATGTACATTCCCGGACGGAGCGAGCATGCGGAAGTCAGAGAAGGTTGGTCGGGAGCTGCAGCGCCGTCGC
>VGVB01000035.1 GCA_016882265.1 Gammaproteobacteria bacterium | reverse complement strand
TGCGCCGCTGGCGCGGGAGCGGCAGCGGCCGGCTGCGCCGGCGTCGCTTCCCTGGCGGGCGCGGCCGAGTCGGCCGCGGCGGCGGACGGCGCCGCCTCCGTCTTCGGCTTCTCGGCCGGCGGCTCCTTCTCCCCGGCCAGGTTGCGCTGGCGTTCCTCGCCGGACTTGAAGTCCGTTTCGTACCAGCCGCGGCCCTTCAGCCGGAACACCGGCGCCGAGATCAGCCGGCGCAGTGCGCTGCGCCCGCAGTCCGGGCACTTGCGCAGCGGCCGGTCGGTGACTTTCTGTAATTCCTCATGGTCGTGCCCGCAGGCCGAGCACTGGTACTCGTAGAACGGCATGCGCGCTATTTTCGCATAACCAGCTCGCCGGATTGCACCGTCACGTGCACCGTGTCGCCGGGCCCGAAGTCGCCGGCGAGGATGCGCTGCGCCAGCGGGTTCTCGAGCTGCTGCTGCAGCGCGCGCTTCAGCGGCCGCGCGCCGTACACCGGATCGAAACCGGCCTCGCCGAGCAGATCCTGGGCCGTGGCGTCGAGTTCGAGCCCGATCTCGCGCTCGGCCAGCCGCCGGGTCAGATAGGCCGCCTGGATGCCCACGATGCGGCGGATGTGCTCGCGCGCCAGCGGATGGAACACGACGATCTCGTCGACCCGGTTGACGAACTCCGGGCGAAAATGCTGGCCGACGATCTCGAGCACCGCGGCCTTCATGCGCTGGTAATTCTCTTCGCCGGCCAGCTCCTGGATCACCTGCGAACCGAGGTTCGAGGTCATGATCACGACGCTGTTGCGGAAGTCCACGGTACGGCCCTGGCCGTCGGTCAGCCGGCCGTCGTCGAGCACCTGCAGCAGCACGTTGAACACGTCCGGGTGCGCCTTCTCGATCTCGTCCAGCAGGATCACCGTGTACGGCCGGCGGCGCACGGCCTCGGTCAGGTAGCCGCCTTCCTCGTAGCCGACATAGCCGGGGGGCGCGCCGATCAGCCGCGCGACCGAGTGCTTCTCCATGAACTCGGACATGTCGATCCGGACCATCGCCTCTTCGGTATCGAACAGGAACTCGGCCAGTGCCTTGCACAGCTCGGTCTTGCCGACGCCGGTCGGGCCGAGGAACAGGAACGAGCCGTTCGGGCGGTTCGGGTCGGAGAGCCCGGCGCGCGCACGGCGGATTGCGTCGGCGACCGCCCGCACGGCCTCGTGCTGGCCGACGACGCGGCGGGCCAGCGCCTGCTCCATCTGCAGCAGCTTGTCGCGTTCGCCCTCCAGCATCTTCGCCACCGGAATGCCGGTCCATTTGGCCACGACCTCGGCGACCTCCTCCTGGCCGACCTTGTTGCGCACGAGTTGCGGCTGCTGCGCCTCGGCCGCCGCTGCGGCCGCGAGCCGCTTCTCCAGCTCGGGCAGCTTGCCGTACTGCAGCTCGGACATGCGGCCAAGGTCCTGCGCCCGGCGCGCGGCCTCGAACTCGAGCCGCGCCCGTTCGAGTTCCTCCTTGATGTGCGCGGCGCCGGAGGCGGTCGCCTTCTCCGCCTGCCACACCTGCTCGAGGTCGGCGTACTGCCGCTCCAGCTCGGCCAGCGACTCCTGCAACTGTTCGAGCCGCTTGCGCGAGGCCTCGTCCGACTCCCTGGTCAGCGCTTCGCGCTCGATCTTCAACTGGATGATGCGGCGGTCCAGCCGGTCGAGCGCTTCGGGCTTGGAGTCCATTTCCATGCGGATCCGCGCCGCGGCCTCGTCGACGAGGTCGATCGCCTTGTCCGGAAGCTGCCGGTCGGCAATGTAACGGTGCGACAGGGTCGCGGCGGCGACGATCGCCGGGTCGGTGATCTCGACCTTGTGGTGAACCTCGTAGCGTTCCTTCAGGCCGCGCAGGATCGCGATCGTGTCCTCGACCGACGGCTCGCTGACCAGCACCTTCTGGAAGCGACGCTCCAGCGCCGCATCCTTCTCGACGTACTTGCGGTACTCGTCGAGCGTGGTCGCACCGACGCAGTGCAGCTCGCCGCGCGCCAGCGCCGGCTTGAGCATGTTGCCGGCATCCATCGAGCCCTCGGCCTTGCCCGCGCCGACCATCGTGTGCAGCTCGTCGATGAACAGGATGATGCGGCCCTCCTGTTTCGCCAGCTCGTTCAGCACGCCCTTGAGCCGTTCCTCGAACTCGCCGCGGAACTTGGTGCCGGCGATCAGCGCGCCCATGTCGAGCGCGAGGATACGCTTCTGGCGCAGCCCTTCCGGCACCTCGCCGTTGACGATGCGCTGGGCCAGGCCCTCGACGATCGCGGTCTTGCCGACGCCCGGCTCGCCGATCAGCACCGGATTGTTCTTGGTGCGGCGCTGCAGCACCTGGATCGTGCGGCGGATCTCGTCGTCGCGGCCGATCACCGGGTCGAGCTTGCCGGAGGTCGCCCGTGCGGTCAGGTCGAGCGTGAACTTCTCCAGCGCGCCGCGCTGCTCCTCGGCGTTCGGATCCTGGATCTTCTCGCCGCCGCGCAGCTCGGTGATCGCCTGGTCGATGGCGCCCTTGACCGCACCGCTGTCGCGCAGCACGTCGCCGAGCACGCCGCGGTCGTCGGCCGCGGCCAGCACGAACAGCTCGCTGGAGAGGTACTGATCGCCGCGCTGCTGCGCCAGCTTGTCGGTGACGTTCAGCAGCCGGCCGAGGTCGTTGCCGACGTGCACTTCGCCGGGCGTGCCGCTGACTGTCGGCAGCCGGTCGAGCTGCAGCAGCAGCCGCGAGCGCAGCAGGTTGACGTTGACGCCGGCCTTGTCGAGCAGCGGGCGCACGGTACCGCCCTGCTGGTCGACGAGCGCCAGCATCAGGTGCAGCGGTTCGATGACCTGATGGTCGCGGCCGACCGCCAGCGACTGGGCATCAGCCAGCGCGAGCTGGAACTTCGAGGTCAGGCGGTCCATGCGCATCGCACAGCTCCCGTAACGGGCGTTGCCCGATCGATGAGGCCGGGCCCGCGCGTTTTCAATGCGCGAGGGCGCGGGACAGCGCGATCACCAGCACGCCGACGGCGATCAGCAGCACCTGCTCGATCGAGGTCCTGGCGTCCACGCGCCGATGCAGGCCCGGGATCAGGTCGGCCACGGCGATGTACAGGAAGCTGGCGGCGGCGAGCGCCAGCGCGTACGGCAGCACGGCGAGCGCCCCGGCCAGCAGATACCAGGCCACGACCGCGCCGAACACCGAGGTCAGGCTGACCGCAACGTTCAGCAGCAGCGCCCGGCGCCGCCCCATGCCGCCATGCAGCAGGATGGCGAGATCGCCGATCTCCTGCGGGATCTCGTGCGCGAAGACCGCGACCACGGTGACGACGCCGAGGTGCGGATCAGTCAGGAATGCCGCCGCGATCAGCATGCCGTCCAGCGTGTTGTGGAAACCATCGCCCCACAGGACCAGGTTGGCCGAGGCGCGGGCGCGGTGCTGATCGGTTGGCGCGTGCGCCTCGCACGGGTCGGCGTGGCAATGGCGCCAGAGGACGAATTTCTCGAGCACGAAGAAGATGATGATTCCGGCGGCGAGCGCCAGACCGATGCCATGCACGCGGTCCGGCCCGGCGCTTTCCAGCGCATGCGGCAACAACGCCAGCAGCGCAGCGCCGAGCAGCGCGCCAGTCGCAAAACTGACCAGGTGCGGGACCAGGCGTTCGCGGCGCGCTGCCGGCAACAGCAGGAAGCCCCCGGCGAGCAGTGCACTCAGGGCTCCGCCCGTGGCGGTGCACAGCAGCAGCAGCGCCAGCGTGGAGTTCACGTCAGCCGCCCGCCGCCGACGGCGGCAGCAGCCAGATCAGCGAGGCCATGCGGCCCGTCGTCGCATCGCGCCGGAAGGAATAGAAACGCGCGCCGTCCCGGTACGTACACAGGCCGCCGCCGAAGACCGCGGTGACACCGCAGGCGGCCAGCCGCTGCCGGGCGATGCCATACAGGTCCACGAGCCAGCGGTCGGGGGCTGTTGGCCGGCAGTGAGCCGCGGCGCTCGCGGCCACCGCCAGGAAGGCGTCACGGACGTCCGGTCCGACCTCGAACGACTGCGGCCCGATAGCCGGGCCGAGCCAGGCCAGCAGTTCGGTCGGGTCGCCGCCCAATGACCGGACGGTCGCTTCGACCACGCCGTCCGCCAGTCCGCGCCAGCCGGCGTGAGCGATGCCGACGCGGTCACCGCTGCGGCTGGCGAAGAGCACCGGCAGGCAGTCCGCGGTCAGGGTGGCGCAGACGCGCCCCGGTTCACGCGTGATGCCTGCGTCGGCCGGCGGCCGCTCGGCGCCGCCGGCAACCGCAACGACCGTGCCGTGCACCTGGGTCAGCCAGAAAGGCTCGGCCGGCAACGCGAGCGCCGCGCGCAGGCGCCGCCGGTTCTCCGCCACTGCGTCCGGGTCGTCGCCAACATGATCGGCCAGGTTCAAGCCGGCCCAGTGGCCACGACTGACGCCGCCGGCACGCGTCGAAACGACCGCCCGGACCGATGGCGGGGCCGGCCAGTCCGGTCGCAGGAACTGCAGCTCAGGGTCCATCGCCAGCTCCTCCCCGGCGCGCATCGTCGCGCAGCGCCGCCAGCAGCGCCGAGAAATCCTCCGGCAGCGGCGCGCTGACCTCGATCTGCCGGCCGGCGCACGGATGCGGGAATACCAGCTTCGCCGCATGCAGCGCCTGGCGCCTGAAACCACGCAGTGCAGCACGCAATTCAGGGGTCACCGCCGGCGGCAGCCGCAGCCGCCCGCCGTAGACCGGGTCGCCGACCAGCGGCCAACCCGCGTGCGCCAGATGCAGGCGGATCTGGTGCGTGCGTCCGGTCTCGAGCAACACGCGCACCCAGGTGTGGGCCCGGAAGCGTTCGATGACGCGATAGTGGGTCACCGCCGGCCGGCCGCCGGCGCGCACGCTCATCCGCACGCGGTTCACCGGGTGGCGGTCGATCGGCGCGTCGATCGTGCCGCCGCCGGTCAGCACGCCGGCGCAGATCGCGTGGTACTCGCGGTGGATCGCCCGGGCCGCGAGCGCGGCGGTCAGACGCCGCTGCGCCAGTTCCGTGCGGGCCACCAGCAGCAGGCCTGAGGTGTCCTTGTCGAGGCGGTGCACGATGCCGGCGCGCGGCAGGCCGGCCAGTGCCGGATCCAGCGCCAGCAGCGCGTTCTGCAGCGTGCGGTCCGGGTTGCCGGCGCCCGGATGCACGACGAGACCGGCGGGCTTGTCGACGACGTACAGGTCCGGATCCTGCCAGCGCAGCGTGAGGTCCAGCGCCTGTGGCCGCGGCTCGACCAGGTCATCGAGCACTGCATCCACGAGCACCAGCTCGCCTCCGGCGACCGGATCGCGCGCCCGCAGGACCCGGCCATCCACCAGAATCCGGCCGCCGTCGATCCAGCGCCGCAGGCGCGTGCGCGAATGCTGCGGCAGCGCCGCGGCCAGCGCCTGGTCGAGGCGCCGACCGGCGACTGCCGGCGGCAATTGCAGGACGTGATGGATACGGGTGGAACTCATGCGGCCGGGCCGGGGTCTTTGCCGCTATACTGCGACGGTCCAACAGCCGGGGTCCAGTCCCTTGCAGCGAACCAATCGATGGGTGCGCACGGCGTTGCTCGCCTGCTGCGCCGTAGCCGTCACCGCCTGCGGTGGCCGCGAGCGCGCCGCCGAGCAGCTCGCGCCGGAGAAGCTCTACGAACGCGCCCATCACACGCTGATGTCGGGCGATCATCGCAACGCGGTGCGTTACTACGAGGCGCTGGAGGCGCGCTACCCGTTCAGCGAGTATGCACGCCAGGCGCGGCTCGACATCCTGTACGCCTACTACAAGGCCCGGCAGCCGGAATCGGCCATCGACTCGGCCGATCAGTTCATCCGCGAGAACCCGACCCACCCGCGCGTCGACTATGCCTGGTACATCAAGGGGCTCGTGCACTTCGAGCGCTCGGCCAACTTCCTCGAGCGCTGGTTCCGGGCCGACCTGACGCACCGCCCGCCGCAGGACGCGCGCAGTTCATTTCAGTCGTTCGCAACCCTGGTCGAGCGCTACCCGAACAGCCCCTATGCGCACGATGCCCGCGCCCGCATGATCTTCCTGCGCAACCGGCTGGCCGACTACGAAGTGCATGTCGCCAACTACTACCTGAAGCGCAAGGCCTGGGTCGCGGCGCTGGCGCGGACGCGCTACTGCGTCGAGAATTATGACGGCGCCCCGGCCACCCGCCGGGCGGTCGGGATCATGACTGCGGCCTACGAGGGGCTCGGCCTCGAGGAACTGGCCGCACAGTCACGCGCGGTCTATGCCCTCAACTACTCCGGCGCCCCGCCGGCCTCCCGTCGCCGCCGCGACTGGTGGCCATTCTGGTAAAAGGGGACGCTTCCCTTTTTCGGTCTTGGCCGAAAAAGGGAAGCGTCCCCTTTTACGGCCGATAGCCGGAGGTGATCGGGTAGCGCCAGTCGCGGCCGAAAGCACGCCGGCTCACGCGCACGCCCGGCGGGGCCTGGCGGCGCTTGTATTCGTTGCGCTTGACCATCTCGAGGACGCGCACGACCGTGGCACGCTCGAAGCCCCGGGCGATGATCTCGTCGACCGAACGGTCCTCCTCGATGAACGCCTCGAGAATCGGATCGAGCACCTCGTACGGCGGCAGGCTGTCCGAATCGAGCTGGTTTTCCCGCAGTTCCGCCGTCGGCGGCCGGGTCAGCACGCGCTCCGGGATCACCGCATCCCGGGCGTTGCGCCAGCGGGCGAGACGGTACACCAGGGTCTTGCTGCAGTCCTTGATCGGCGCGTAGCCGCCGGCCATGTCGCCGTACAGCGTCGCGTAGCCGACCGCCATCTCGCTCTTGTTGCCGGTGGTCAGCAGCATCGAACCGGTCTTGTTCGAGATCGCCATGAGCACCATGCCGCGGCAGCGCGCCTGGATATTTTCTTCGGTCGTGTCCGGCGCACGCCCGGCGAACTCGCCGGCGAGCGCCGCCAGCGTCGCCTCGAACATGCCTTCGATCGGGATCACTGACCAGCGGACGCCGAAGTTCCGGGCCAGCGCCGTGGCATCGTCGCGCGACATCGGCGACGTGTACCGCGACGGCAGCAGCACCGCATGCACGCGCTGCGCACCCAGCGCGTCCACGGCGAGCGCCAGCACCAGCGCCGAGTCCACGCCGCCGGACAGGCCGAGCACGACGCCGGGAAAGTCGTGCTTGCCGACGTAGTCGCGCACGCCGGTCACGATGGCCCGGTACACGCTTTCGTCCGGATCCAGCGGCGGTTCGATGCGGCCACCGACCGGGAACACGCCGGCGGGTCCCGCTGCGAAGTCGAGGCACTCCAGCGACTCGGCGAAGGCTGGCGCGCGGTGCACCACTGCGCCATCAGCCGCGACCACGAACGAGCGCCCGTCGAACACGAGTTCGTCCTGGCCGCCGACCAGGTTCAGGTACACGAACGGCAGCCCGGTCTCCTGCGCGCGCGCGGCGAGCTCGGCCTCGCGCCGGCGCTGCTTGAGCTGCTCGTAGGGCGAAGCGTTCAGCACGACCGCCAGCGCGGCGCCCGCGGCCCGTGCCGCCGCCGCCGGCCCCGGCAGCCAGACGTCCTCGCAGATCAGTGGCGCGACCGGAATGCCGCCGGCCGCAACCACGACCGGCGCCGTACCCGCGGCAAAGTAACGCTTCTCGTCGAACACCTGATAATTCGGCAGCGCCTGCTTGCGGTAACGCGCGAGCACGGTCCCATCACGCAACCAGGCCGCCGTGTTGTAGATCGCACCGTCCGCATATTCCGGGTAGCCGAGCAGCACGTCGATGCCGCGGGCCACGTCGGCGACACTACCGAGCGCCGCCTCGACGCGGCGGCGGAAGCCGCGATGGAACAGCAGATCCTCCGGCGGATAACCGGACAGCACCAGTTCCGGCAGCACAACGAGGCCGGCGCCCGCGGCGCGCGCCGCGCTGACGCGTTCGATCACGCGCCGGGCGTTGCCCGGGGCATCACCGACCGTCGGGTCGATCTGCGCCAGCGCGATGCGCAGGGCCGCAGCCATGCGGCGTCACTCAGCCGAGCGCGGCCCGCATGCCGCTGCCGAGCTCGGCCGGGGAGCGCACGGTCCGCACGCCGGCCGCTTCGAGCGCGGCGAACTTGTCGGCCGCGGTGCCCTTGCCGCCGGCGATAACCGCGCCGGCATGGCCCATGCGCTTGCCGGGCGGCGCGGTGACTCCGGCGATATAGGCGACCACCGGTTTGCGCACGTGGTCGCGGATGAAGGCCGCGGCGGCCTCCTCGTCGCCGCCGCCGATTTCGCCGACCATGACAATGCCCGCGGTGGCCGGATCGGCTTCGAACAGCGCGAGCACATCGATGAAATTCATGCCGCGCACCGGATCGCCGCCGATGCCGACGCAACTGCTCTGGCCGAGCCCGAGCTGCGTGGTCTGGAACACGGCCTCGTAGGTCAGCGTGCCAGACCGCGACACGATGCCGACCCGGCCCGGCTGGTGGATGAAGCCCGGCATGATGCCGACCTTGCATTCGCCCGGTGTGATCACGCCCGGGCAGTTCGGCCCGACCAGCCGGCAGTCGCGCCCGGCCAGGGCCGCCTTGACCCGGACCATGTCATTGACCGGGATGCCTTCGGTGATACAGACAATCAGCGCGATGCCGGCGTCGGCCGCTTCGAGGATCGAGTCCGCCGCGTGCGCGGCCGGCACGTAGATCATGCTGACTTCGGCGCCGGTCTGCGCCACGGCATCGTGCACGGTATCGAACACCGGCAGGCCGAGATGCCGGCTGCCGCCGCGCCCGGGCGTTACGCCGCCGCAGAGCTGCGTGCCGTAGGCGAGCGCCTGCTCGGCGTGGAAAGTACCCTGCTTGCCGGTGAAGCCCTGGCAGATGACGCGGCTGTGGCGGTTGACCAGGATACTCATGCCGCCACCTGCGCAGCGCGGGCCAGCGCGACCGCTTTGGTCGCCGCATCGGTCAGGTCGCTGGCCGCGGTGATCGCCAGCCCGCTCGCCGCCAGCGTGCGGCGCGCCTGCTCGGCGTTCGTGCCCTCGAGCCGGACGATCACCGGCACCTGCACACCGACCTGCTGGACCGCCTGCACGATGCCCTCCGCGATGACGTCGCAGCGGACGATGCCGCCGAAGATGTTGATCAGCACAGCGCGTACGCGCTCGTTCGACAGCACCAGCCGGAACGCGGCGGTCACCCGCTCGGCCGTCGCCGTGCCACCGACGTCGAGGAAGTTGGCCGGCGCGCCGCCGTGCAGCTTGATCAGGTCCATCGTCGCCATCGCCAGTCCGGCGCCGTTGACCATGCAGGCGATGTCGCCGTCCAGCGAGACGTAGTTCAGGTCGTGACGGGACGCCTCGAGTTCGTGCGCGTCCTCCTGGGCTTCGTCGCGCTGCGCCGCCAGCGCCGGCTGCCGGTACAGCGCATTGGCTTCGACGTTGATCTTGGCGTCGAGCGCCACCAGCTCGCCGGAGGCGGTCACGATCAGCGGGTTGATCTCGACCAGGCTGAGGTCGCGCTCGAGGTACAGGCGGTACAGCGCCCGGGCGATGCGCTCGAACTGCGCGACCTCGCCGCCCCGCAGGCCGAGGCCGAAGGCCAGGCGCCGGCACTGGTACGGCTGCAGACCGGCCGCCGGATGCACGTCGATGCGCAGGATCTTCTCCGGCTCCCGGGCCGCAACCTCCTCGATGTCCATGCCACCGGCGGCCGAAGCCACGAACGCGATGCGTCCGCTGTCGCGGTTCAGGAGCACGCTGAGATAGATCTCGCGCGCGATCGCGCTGCCGGATTCGACCAGAATCTGCCGGATGGGCAGGCCGGCCGGCCCGGTCTGTTTCGTTACCAGACGGTGTCCGAGCAGCGCCGCCGCCGCCTCGGCGACCGCCTGCTGCGACCGGCACAGGCGCACACCGCCCGCCTTGCCCCGGCCGCCGGCGTGGACCTGGGCCTTGACCACCCAGACCTCACCGGGCAGCGCGGCGGCCGCGCCGCGCGCCTCGTCGATCGTCGTTGCCGTGCGCCCGGGCGGCACCGGGATCCCATATTCGGCGAACAGAGATTTCGCCTGGTACTCGTGCAGATTCATGGAACGCCATTGTAGCGTCCGACCGGAATCGCGTCGCAATTGCCTGCGCCGGTGCCGGCGGTCACCGCAGCGCATGTGACAGTGCCATGCTGTGAAGAACCGCCGTGAATCCGAACAGGCGCCCGGCGATCCGGAACTCGCCTGGCGCGTGCTCGGACTGCTGAATCTCTATCGCCTGATCGTACCGAGCGTGCTGTCGGCGGTCGCCGCGCTGGGTGGTCGGTTCCCGGCGCCCGGCATGGCTCTGCCCGCGCTGTATTACTACACGCTGATGGCCTGGTTCGCGGCCGGCGTCGCCTGCATCGTGCTGCTGAAGACGCGCTGGCCGAACCTGGGGACGCAGGCCTTCCTGCACGTCGGCTGCGATCTGCTGGCGGTGCTGCTGCTGCTGGTCGCCAGCGCTGGCGCGGCGAGTGGCGTGGGCCTGCTGCTGATCCTGCCGGTGGCGGCGATCAGCGTGCTGCTGACGGTCCGCACCGCGGCCACCGTCGCGGCGATCGCCGCGCTCGCTGTGCTCGGCCAGCAGGTACTGGTGGCCCTGCTCGGCCTGACCGACTTCTCCGAGCTGACCCAGGCCGGGCTGCTTGGCATGGTGATCTTCGCCGCGGCGCTCGCCGCCGCGCCGCTCGCCGGCCGCCTGCGCGAGACCGAGGCGCTGGTCCGCCAGCGCGAGCTTGACCTGGCCAACCTGGCCGAACTCTCGCAGTACATCGTCGAGCGATTGCGCGAGAGCCTGGTGGTCGTCGACGAGAATGACCGGATCCGGCTGATCAATGAATCCGCGCGGCAGATTCTCGGCGGCGATGCCGCTCCGGGCGCACTGCTCGGCGAAGTATCACCACGGCTGCTGTACCTGCTCGCCACCTGGCGCCAGGGGCCGAGCGCGACGGACACGACCGGGGCGGGCCTGCTGGCAGCCGACGGGCTGCGCGAGATCCGCCCGCACTTCGCCCCGCTCGGCCAGTTGCGGCCGGTACCGGTGCTGATCTTCCTCGAGGACCGGACCGCGCTCGACGACCGCATCCAGCAGACCCGCCTCGCCGCGCTCGGGCGCCTGTCCGCGAGCATCGCGCACGAGATCCGCAATCCGGTCGGCGCGATCAGCCACGCCGCCCAGCTTCTGGCCGAGGATGCCAGGATGCCGGACTCCGACCAGCGCCTGACCGCAATCATCCGCACCAACGCCGACCGGGTCAGCGCGATCATCGGCAACATCCAGCAGCTCGCACGGCGCGAGACGACGCAACCGGAACGGATGCCGCTCGGCGAATGGCTGCACGACTTCATGCAGGAGTTCCTCATCACCGGCGGTCATCATGCCGGGCAGATGAGCGTGGACATGGCCGATCCGGAGCTCGAGGTCCGCGTCGATCCGTCCCATCTGCACCAGATCCTGTGGAACCTGTGCGAGAACGCGTTCCATTACGCTGCGCGCGAGCCCGGCGATCGCGTCGAATTGCGCGCCGGCCGGCTGGCTGGCAGCAACCGGCCGTTCCTCGAGGTGCTGGATCGCGGCCCGGGCATCGAGCCGGCCGCCACGGACCAGGTTTTCGAGCCGTTCTTCACCTCGCGCGTGAACGGTACCGGACTCGGACTGTTCATTGCGCGTGAACTGGCGCGCTGCAACGGCGCGCTGCTGGTATACGAGGCGCGGCGCGGTGGCGGCAGCGTGTTCCGCATCGTGTTCGCGGACCCGCAGCGCTGGGAACAGTACTGAGGGCGGCGGGACGAGCATGGCGAATCCGCGCGCGCTGATCGTCGACGATGAACCCGACCTGTGCGAGCTGTTGTCGCTGACGCTCGCGCGTATGGACGTGGACTCGCGGGCCGTGCACGATCTGGCCGCGGCGCGGCGTGAGCTGCAGGAACCGCGGCGTTACGACCTGTGCCTGACCGACCTGCGGCTGCCGGACGGCGACGGACTGGAGCTGCTCGAGTGGATCCAGCGGCACGCGCCTGAGCTGCCGGTCGCCGTGATCACCGCGCACGGGCACGTCGAGGCCGCGGTGCGCGCGCTGCAGCTCGGCGCCTTTGACTTCGTGTCCAAGCCGCTGGACGTGCCGGTGCTGCGGCGGCTCGTAGGCCAGGCGCTGCGGCTCACCGGCGCGCGCCAGGCCGCCGATCCGGGCCAGCGCCTGCTCGGCGAGTCGGCGCCGATGCAGGAGCTGCGGGCCATGATCGCCCGTGTGGCGCGCAGCCAGGCGCCGGTGCACATCTGCGGCGAGTCCGGTACCGGCAAGGAACTGGTGGCCCGGCTGATCCATGAGTCCGGCCCGCGCAAGGATGCGCCGTTCGTGCCGGTCAACTGCGGGGCGATCCCGACGGAGCTGTTCGAGAGCGAACTGTTCGGCCACCGTAAGGGCAGTTTCACCGGTGCCGTCGCCGACAAGCCCGGCCTCGTGCAGGCGGCCGAGGGCGGTACGCTGTTCTTCGACGAGGTCGCCGACCTGCCGTTCACGATGCAGGTCAAGCTGTTGCGCCTGATCCAGGATCGCACGGTCCGGCCGATCGGCGAGCAGCGGGAACAGCCGGTGGACCTGCGCATCCTGAGCGCGACCCATCGCGACCTCGGCGAGCTGGTGGCGGAGGGGCGCTTTCGCGAGGATCTCTATTACCGCATCAACGTCATCGAGCTGAAGGTTCCGGCGCTGCGCCACCGGCTCGAGGACATTCCGCTGCTGGCCCACGCGATCATCGCCCGGCTGGCGGCGCGCATGAACATCACGCTGCCGGCACTCGGCGCCGAAGCCTTGCGGCTGCTGAGCTCCTATCGCTACCCGGGCAACGTGCGTGAGCTCGAAAACGTCCTCGAGCGCTCACTGACGCTGTGCGACGGCAACCGCATCGAAGCGGATGACATCGAGCTGCGCACGGGCGCGGCGCCCCCCCGGCGAGACTGGTGGCGACCCGCAGGCGGCGACGGCGCTGCACGAGCGGCTGGAGAGTATCGAGCGACTGGCGATCCAGCGGGCCCTTGAGCAGGCGCGGTTCAACAAGACCGCCGCAGCGAAGGCGCTCGGCATCAGCTTCCGGGCCCTGCGCTACCGGATCCGCAAACTGGGTCTGGAGTGACGCTGGGCGTCACTTTGTGACGCGAACTGACTGATGCGCCGCAGCCTGTCCGGTGCCGGTCGTTCGGAAAGCGGTCATAAGCACGTTGTATTTCAATGAGTTGCGGGCCGGAGCTGGTTCTGGCACGGGACTTGCTTTCTGCCGGTGGCAACGGCGCGCGGGCGCCGCGCGTCCCAGTCAAACCTCAGGAGCAACTCGCAATGAAGGCAATTCAGAAGGGCTTCACGCTCATCGAACTGATGATCGTGGTGGCCATCATCGGCATCCTGGCCGCGATCGCGATCCCGGCCTATCAGGACTACACGATTCGTTCGCAGGTGACGGAAGGCCTGACCCTGGCCGGCGACCTCAAGGCGTCGATCGCCGAGTACGTCGCGCAGGTCGGCGAATGGCCGGCAGGCATGGCTGAGCTTGGCCTCGGCTCCGGCGGCGCGGCCAACAAGACGGGCCGCTACGTCGACCAGATCGACGTGTCGAACGGCACGATCACGATCACCTATGGTAACGACGCACATTCGAACATCCAGACCTTCACGCTGTCGCTGCGGCCGTTCGTCAATGTCAACCAGGACATCGTCTGGGCCTGCGGTGACGCCGATCAGCCGGATGACTCGAGCGACACGCCGGACGGTGGCACGATACCTTCCGACGCGGGCGCCACTACGGTCCTGGGCAAGTACATGCCGACGTCCTGTCGCGCGACGCCGTAACAGCGGGCGCAACGCCTGAACAGGACGTGTCCATGCGGACACGGCCGGTAACCGGCAAGGCCCCTGGTGACGGGGGCCTTGCCTTTTGCGGCCCGCTGCACTGAACATCCGCGCGATGTCACCCCTGCTCCCTGATGCCACTCACCGATCGCAAGGCCTGCTGCTCGGCCTGCTGCTCGGTATTGGCTCGCTCGCACTTGCGGTCTGGTGGACGCTGCGCGACCTGGCCATCGCGCTCGCCAACAACAAGGTGACGGCCTCGCTGATTCATGGACAGGTGCTGGGCCCGGTGGTCACGCAGCGCCTGCTCGAATTCGCCCTGGCCCTCGTGGCTCTTCACCTTGCGGCCGGACTGATCGCCTGGACCCTCGCCCGCCTCACCCTCGCCACCGTACCGCGGTCCGCGCGCCTCGGGCCACGCTGGCTGGTCATCGCATGGTTCGCGGTCCTGGCTGCGCTCGTCTGGGTTTGCAACGCAAGCTGGTATCCGGGCTCCCGATTTGCACCAGAGCTGTCGTGGCTGTCCGCCGACTGGTACGGCTGGCGCTGGGCGCACCTGGCACTCGTTCTGGTGTGCGGCGGCAGCGGCCTGCTGCTGGTCCGGACGATCACGACCTCTGGCAGGAATCGCCGGATTGCGGCACTGCTGCCGGTCGCATTGATCGTGCCGGGACTCGCGGGACTGACGATCTGGTATGACACCGGTTCAGCGCGGCCCGCGGCGGCGTTCGACCGGCCGCATGTCGTCATCCTCGGGTTGGATTCCCTGCGCGACGACCTCGGCGAAGGCCAGTCGGAGGACCGCCTGACGCCGCACGTCGATGGCTTCGTTCAGGGAGCCCATCGCTTCACCGACACGATCAGCCCGCTGGCCCGGACCTACCCGGCGCTGGTCTCGATCCTGACCGGCCGGCATCCGGTGGTGACCAACGCCCGCTTCAACCTGATGCCACGGGCCCTGGTCAGCGAGGGCGAGACACTGGGCGATGCGCTGCGCGCTGCCGGTTACCACAGCGTCTACGCTACCGACGAGGTGCGCTTCGCCAATCTGGACCCGTCGTTCGGCTTCGACCAGCTCATTACCCCGCCGGTCGGGGCCTCCGACTTCCTGCTCGGCAAGGCGGGCGACCTGCCGCTGGTGAACCTGCTGTCGGCGACCCGGTTGGGGGCGTGGCTGTTCCCGACCAACCACGCCAACCGCGCCGCCCACGTGACCTACCGGCCCGATGACTTCACTGCTCGGCTACGGCGCGAAATACGGGTGGACCGGCCTGGCTTCCTGATGATTCACCTGACGCTGGCCCACTGGCCGTACAACTGGGCCGGCCACCGCCAACCGACTACACCGCAGGAATACCGGCCGGCTTATCAGCAGGCGATCCGGGAAGTCGACCGGCAGTTCGATGCGGTGCTGCGCCTGCTGGCCGCGCAAGGCGTCCTCGACAACGCAATCGTTGTGGTGCTCTCGGATCACGGCGAGGCGCTCGGCTGGCCGGGGGACAGCATGCTGCGCAGGACCGGCCAGCCGCAGGAGATCTGGAACACGCTCTGGGGCCACGGCACCAGCGTGCTGAGCCCGCACCAGTACAGCGTGTTCCTCGCCCTGCGCGGTTTCGGGCGCGCCGCACTGCCCGGGACACCCGGCCACCACGACTGGCCGGTGTCGCTCGAAGACGTACGACCAACGCTGCAGGAGGCGGCGACGGGCACCGCGCCGGAAGACAGCACGGGTATTTCGCTGCTGCCGCTGCTCGACGGCCGCCGGCCGCCGGACGAACTCAGCGCCAGGATCCGCTACACCGAAACGGACTTCAACACCCCGATGGTGCTCACCGGCAAGTACAACGAGTCCGGACTGGTCCACGAGGGGGCGGCCTATTACGAGATCGTGCCGGCGACCGGCTGGATGCAACTGAAGACCGGGCGCCTGCCCGAACTCATGTTCCGCAAGGAACGCGCCGCGGTGTCGCGCAACTCGTTGCTGGCCGCGGTGCCTTCCGCGGACAGCCACTCGGTCTCTTACCTGTTTACGGATCGCCGCGCGCCGCTGCCACGGCGGCTCGCCGGGCGGCCGGATCCGGCCGCCGAACCGGAGGCGGCAAGGCTCTGGGATGCGCTGCACGAACGGTTCGGGGGGGGGGACTCCCGCCGCCGGCCCCGACCGCGCATCTGTGACCGGCGTCACCCGGAGCCCCGCCCGGTTGTGGGAGCATCCTCGCTGATTTGACAATTGCCGCCGGCCCCCGTTGGGGTTCATTATCCGCCAGACAGAACAACGGACGTTCGGGACTCCGCGAGCCAATGAACGAAAACGCGAGCGCCATGGCCAGCCCGGTGCGGGCCGTCCTCTCCGGACTGCCGCAGCGGCTCGTCCAGGACGGCCTGGTCGACGAAGCGGCCATGCTGGACGCCATCGCCGGTGCGCGCGAGCGCAAGACCCACCTGGTGAGCTGGCTGGTTTCGCGCGAAATGGCGGCCGCCCGCGATATCGCGCTCGCGGCCGCGCAGGAGTTCGGCGTCCCGCTGCTCGACCTCGACGCGGTCAACATCGACCTCGACACTGTCCGGCTGGTCAACGAGAAGCTGCTGGCCAAGCACCGGGTCCTGCCGCTGGTCAAGCGCGGCAAGCGGCTGCACGTGGCGGTCTCGGACCCGACCAACCTGCATGCCGTCGACGAGATCAAGTTCCAGACCGGCCTGTCGATCGAGGCGGTCGTCGTCGAGGACGACAAGCTGCAGCGCGCGGTGCAGAAAGCCATCGAGCAGGTCGATACGTCGATGCCCGCGCTCGGCGAGGACGACTTCGCACTCGACAACCTCGAGATCACCAGCGACGAGGAAACGGAGGCCGACGTCACGCGCGACGACGTCGAGGATGCGCCGATCGTCCGCTTCGTCAACAAGATCATGCTGGACGCGATCCGCCGCAACGCGTCCGACATCCATTTCGAGCCGTACGAGAAGTACTACCGGATCCGGCTGCGCATCGACGGGGTACTGCGTGAGATCGCCCAGCCCCCGGTGCAGCTCGCGACCAAGCTGGCCGCGCGCCTGAAGGTCATGTCGCGGCTCGACATCGCCGAGCGGCGCGTGCCGCAGGACGGCCGCATCAAGATGCGCCTGTCGAAGAACCGCTCGATCGACTTCCGCGTCAGTAGCTGCCCGACGCTGTTCGGCGAGAAGATCGTGCTGCGCATCCTCGACGCCAGCACCGCGATGATGGGCATCGACGCGCTCGGCTATGAGCCGTTCCAGAAAGAGCTCTACCTGAAGAACCTGGCGCGGCCGCAGGGCATGATCCTGGTGACCGGGCCGACCGGCAGCGGCAAGACCGTGTCGCTGTACACCGGGCTGGCGATCCTGAACGTCGAGGACACCAATATCTCGACCGCCGAGGATCCGGCCGAAATCGTCCTGCCCGGTGTCAACCAGGTCAACGTCAACCCCAAGGTGGGCCTGACCTTCGCCTCCGCGCTGCGCGCCTTCCTGCGCCAGGATCCGGACGTGATCATGGTCGGCGAGGTCCGCGACCTCGAGACCGCCGAGATCGCAATCAAGGCGGCGCAGACCGGCCACCTGGTGCTGTCCACGCTGCATACGAACGATGCCCCGCAGACGTTGACCCGCCTCGTGGACATGGGGGTCAAGCCCTACGCGATCGCGACTTCGGTCAGCCTGATCATCGCGCAGCGACTGGCGCGGCGCCTGTGCGGCCACTGCAAGGCGCCGATGGATCTGCCGGCCGAGGCGGCGCTGCGCGAGGGCTTCGCGCGCGAACAGGTCGAGCGGCCCGACTTCCGCGTGTACCGCGCCGTCGGCTGCAGCCAGTGCACGGACGGCTTCAAGGGCCGGGTCGGCATCTACGAGGTCCTGCCGGTCACCGAGGCGATCGGCCGGATCATCCTCGAGGGCGGCAGTGCGCCGCATATCCGCGACCAGGCCCGCAAGGAAGGCGGCTGGGACCTGCGCGCCGCCGCGCTGAAGAAGGTGCTGGACGGCGTCACCAGCCTCGAGGAAGTCAACCGCGTCACGGTCGATTGAGCCGGCCGGACGCTATCCTACGCACTTCGGACTGAAGGACGACCGCCGCCATGCCACCCAGCGCCGCTCTCGCCAGGGACACGCCGTTCATCTGGGAAGGCCGGGACCGCAAGGGCAACCGCGTGCGCGGTCGCTCGCTCGCCAACAACGAGAAGGACGTCCGCGCCGAACTGCGCCGCCAGAACATCGTCCCGATCAAGGTCCGCAAGCAGCGCGCGCTGTTCAGCAGCGGCGGCAAGATCACGCCCGGCGACATCGCGATCTTCAGCCGGCAGCTCGCGACGATGCTGACCGCGGGCATCCCGCTGGTCCAGGCCTTCGAGATCGTCGGCGTCGGTCACGAGAAGCCGGCGATGCAGAAGCTGATCCTCGACATCAAGCTCAGCATCGAGGGCGGCAGCTCGCTGCACGAGTCGCTGGCCAAGCATCCGCTGTATTTCGATGACCTGTACATCAACCTGGTCGAGGCCGGCGAACAGGCCGGCGCCCTCGAGAGCCTGCTCGACAAGGTCGCGACCTACAAGGAAAAGACCGAGGCGCTGAAGAAGAAGATCAAGAAGGCGCTGTTCTACCCGGCAGCCGTGCTGGCGGTCGCGGTCATCGTCACGCTGATCCTGCTGATCTTCGTGATCCCGCAGTTCGAGGCGCTGTTCAAGGGCTTCGGCGCCGACCTGCCCGCGTTCACCCGCCTGGTCATCAGCCTGTCGCAGTTCGTGCAGGACAAGGGCTGGCTGCTGGGCCTGATCGTCGGCATCGGCGCGGCGACATTCATCTGGTTCAAGAAGCGTTCGCGGCCGCTGCGGCAGTTCCTCGACCGGATGTCGCTGAAGCTGCCGGTCGTCGGCCCGATCCTGGTCAAGGCGGCGATCGCGCGCTACGCGCGCACGCTGGCGACGATGTTCTCGGCGGGCGTGCCGCTGGTCGAGGCGATGGAATCCGTCGCTGGCGCGACCGGCAATATCGTCTACGAGACGGCCGTACTGCGCATGCGCGACGAGGTCGCGACCGGCCAGCGGCTGCAGCGCGCGATGGAGAACACCGGGCTGTTTCCGAACATGGTCGTGCAGATGATCGCGGTCGGTGAGGAATCCGGCTCGCTGGACGAAATGGCCGGCAAGGTCGCGGACTTCTACGAGCTCGAGGTCGACACGGCCGTGGACGGGCTGGCCAGTCTGCTCGAGCCGCTGATCATGGCGATCCTCGGCATCCTGGTCGGCGGTCTGGTCATCGCGATGTACCTGCCGATCTTCAAGCTCGGCGCCGTGATCTGACGGCGGCTGCCCCGGCATGCTGCTGGCGACGAGCCCGGCCCCGTGGCTGGCCCTGGCCGGCATCCTCGGGTTGCTGGTCGGCAGTTTCCTGAACGTCGTCATCCTGCGGCTGCCGCCGTTACTCGAGCGGCGCTGGCAGCGGGAATGCGCCACGATACTCGGCAGTTCCGTGCCGGCTGCCGCGGAAGAACCGCCCGGTCTGGTGCGCCCGCGGTCGCGCTGCCCGGCGTGCCGGGCGCCGATCCGCGCATGGCACAACATTCCGGTCCTGAGCTGGCTGCTGCTGCGCGGGCGCTGCGCCACCTGCCGGGCGCCGATCTCGCCGCGCTACCCGCTGGTGGAAGCGGGGACCGGCCTGCTGTCGGCGCTGGTGGCCTGGCGCTTCGGGTTTGTGCCGGAGGCCGGGCTCGTGCTGGTGCTGACCTGGGTGCTGATCGCGCTGGCCGGCATCGATCTCGAGCACCAGTTGCTGCCGGACGTGCTGACGCTGCCGCTGCTGTGGCTCGCGCTGCTGGCGAGTCTGTTCCACGATGGGGCCGGCGGCCTGCCGGTCAGCCCGCGGGACGCGATCCTCGGGGCCGCATGCGGCTATGGGTTCCTGTGGCTGGTGTTCCAGCTCTTCCGGCTGCTGACCGGCAAGGAAGGCATGGGTTTCGGGGACCTCAAGCTGTTTGCCGCGGCCGGCGCCTGGCTCGGCTGGCAGATGCTGCCACTGGTGCTGCTGCTGGCCGCGGTCGCCGGCGCCGTGACCGGCCTCGCGTTGATCGTGACGCAACGCCATGGGCGCGGTGTGCCGATCCCGTTCGGGCCGTTCCTGGCCGGAGCCATTTGGATTGCGGCCCTCTGGGGTCCGGCCATCGTCGAGCGCTATCTCAGCCTCGCCGGGTTGCGCTGAAGTGACCTCGCGCCCCCTGCGCATCGGCCTGACCGGGGGCATTGCCAGCGGCAAGAGCACCGTCGCGGACTGTTTTGCCACGCTGGGAGCTGCGGTGATCGACAGCGATCAGATCGCCCGAGAGGTCGTCGAACCCGGACAGCCGGCGCTGGCCGCATTGGTCGGAGCGCTGGGTGCGGAGATTCTGGATACGACGGGCCGCCTCGATCGCCGCCGGCTGCGGCAACGCATCTTCGCGGACGAGGCGACCCGCCGCCTCGTCGAGAGCATCGTGCATCCGGCCATCGGCGTCGAACTGCGGCGGCGGACCGGGACCGCCGGGGGCCCGTACCAGGTGCTGGTCATCCCGCTGCTCGCCGAGGGGGGCCGGCGCCCGGCACTGGTCGACCGCGTGCTGGTCGTCGACTGCCCCGAGGAGCAGCAGATCGGACGCCTCATGCGGCGTGATGGCGAGACCCGGGAATCCGCCGGCCGCGCGCTGGCCGCCCAGGCGACCCGCAGCATGCGCCTCGCGATCGCCGACGACGTCATCGACAACAGCGGTGCCGTGACCGGACTCGAGACCCGGGTCCGGGAACTGGACCACCGCTACCGCGAGCTGGCGGCCGCCCGGGCAGGAGGCGATCGTGGCGCACGGTGAGCCGCAGCAGGATCTGCTGTTTACGGCGCCGGAAGCGCTGCCGCAAAATAGCCGGATGTTCGAGCCTGCTCCGGAGCCACAGGTCGAGCCGGCACCGCTCACGTACGAGCAGCCGCTCAACGAGCGCATGCGCATGTTCCTGCGCCTCGAGTTCCTGTGGCAGCTCGTCAGCCACCATGCCGCGGCGAGCCACGGCTGGGGCAGCCGCGCCGCGGTGGCGGGCCTGCTCGAGATCCTCGCCATCACCTCGCGCGGCGACCCGCGTAGCGATGCGCTCAAGGAGCTCGAGCGGCAGATGGCGCTGTTGCGTGACTACCAGAACCGGCCGGGTGTCGATGGCAGCCGCCTGCGTTCGGTCATCAAGGTTCTCGAACAGCGCCGCGATGAGCTGAACGCGGCCGGCGCGAATTTCCTGCAGCGGCTGCGCGAGTCCGAGTTCCTGAACGCGATCAAGCACCGCAGCGCGATCCCCGGCGGCACCTGCGAATTCGACCTGCCGGACTACTGCCACTGGCTCAACCTCGACCCGGTGCTGCGTGAGGCGGACCTCGGCGAGTGGCTGGCGACGATCCGGCCGCTGTGCGAGAGCGTGTCCGAGCTGCTGTGGATCACGCGCGAGAACGTGCGCCCGCGCGAGGAGATCGCGCCGGGCGGCGTGTACCAGATCGCCTTCGAGCGCGACCGGCCGGTACAGCTCGTGCGCGTGACCCTGCCGGGCGGCTGCGGACTGTACCCGGAGGTCAGCGGCAGCCATCACCGCTGCAGCCTGCGCTTCCTGCGCTGGATCGGCGTGAACCACCGGCCGGTACAGGCCGACGAGGACGTGCGCTTCCTGCTGACCGTCTGCTACTGACCGACGCGCAGCCGATGCTCGTGACCTGCCCGCAGTGCCGCCGCCAGCACGAATGGGATCGCGCCAGTCCATGGCGGCCATTCTGCAGCGAGCGCTGCCGCCTGCTCGACCTCGGCGCCTGGCTGCAGGAGCGCTACGTGATCGGCAGCGAAGCCGCCGGCGCCGCCGCGGACGAAGAACCGCCGCGCCACTGAACGGCGCTCAGCGGCCGCCCGGCATCCCCAGCGCGCGGACGAGGAACGCCCAACGGTTGGCGACGTCCTCAATCTGCATCCGGGTCGGCTTGCCGGCGCCGTGACCGGCGCGGGTTTCGACCCGCAGCAGCACCGGATGCGGGCAGGCCTGCGCGTACTGCAGCGCCGCGGCGAACTTGAAGCTGTGCCAGGGCACGACGCGGTCGTCGTGGTCGGCGGTCGTGATCAGCGTCGGCGGATAGCAGCGTCCGGGCCGGGCGTTGTGCACCGGCGAGTACGCGTAGAGCGCGCCGAACTGCGCCGCGTCCTCGGCCGTGCCGTAGTCGCTGGACCACGCATAGGCGTTGGCGCTCGCGGTGTGATAGCGCAGCAGGTCGAGGACACCGACCGCGGGCAGCGCCGCACCGAACAGTTCCGGACGCTGCGTCAGCACCGCGCCGACCAGCAGGCCGCCGTTGCTGCGCCCGTGGATCGCCAGCTTCTGCGGCACCGTGTAGTGGTTGGCCACGAGCCACGCGGCGGCGGCGATGAAGTCGTCGAACACGTTCTGCTTACGCGTCGTCGTCCCGGCTTCGTGCCATTCGGCACCGTATTCCCCGCCGCCGCGCAGATTGGCCACGGCATAGATACCGCCGCGCTCGAGCCAGGCGGCGACCGCCGGCGTGTACTCCGGCGTCAGCGCGACGTCGAAGCCGCCGTAGCCATACAGCAGCAGCGGATGGCTGCCGTCCAGCGCGATACCGCGCCGATGGGTAATGAACATCGGCACCCGCGTGCCATCACGACTGGTGTAGAAGACCTGCACGGTCGTGAACGGCGCGGCATCGAACGGAATCCGCGGCTGCCGGAAGAGCCGCAGCTCGTCCCGCGCGATGTCGTACCGGTACAGCGCCGCGGGCGTCAGATAGTCCGTGTAGGCGAAGAAGGTCTCGGTGCCGTCCGGCGCGTCGGGGAAGCCGGTCACGGTGCCCGCGCCGGGCAGTGCGATCTCGCCGCGCAGGCTGCCATCGAGCCGGTACACCCGCAGCCGCGCGCGCGCATCCTCGAGGTAACTCGCAATCACGTGCCCGCCGACCAGGCTCGCCTGCACCAGCGTCGCCGGCTGTTCGGGGATCACCTCACTGGCTGGCGGCACCTCGCCGGCACCGGGCCGGATGGCGATGACCCGGCCGCGCGCCGCCCCCTGCGTCGTCTTGAAGTACAGCCGCCCGTCGAGCGCGCCGAGGAACTCGTACAGGCCGTCCCAGGCATCGAACACGCGCTGCACCGGCGCGGCCGGTTGCCGCAGGTCGCGCAGGTGAATCGCGTTCGACGAGAATCCGTAGGAGACCTGGAACACGAGCCAGCGCCCGTCCTCCGAGACCTGCGCATACGGGTTGTGGCGCGGGTGCCCGGTGATCGCGTAGACGAGCGCATCGTCCGCCTGCGGCGTACCGACGACGTGCCGGTACACGCGCACCTGCTGCTGATCGTCACCCTTGCCGCCGGCACCCTGCGGATAGCGCGAGTAGTAGAACGCGCGGCCATCGGGCTCCCACGCGACGCCGGTGAACTTCGTGTCGACGATCGTGTCGGGCAGGTCGCGGCCGGTGTCGACCTCGCGGATCTGCCAGCGGTCCCAGTCGGTCCCGCCATCGGATACCGCCCAGGCGACGTAGCGCCCGTCCGGACTGACCGAGAAGTCGGCCAGCGAGACGGTCCCGTCCGCCGACAACGCGTTCGGATCGACCAGCACGCGTGGGCTGGCATCGGGATCGGTGGTCCAGTACAGCACGCCCTGGTTCTGGCGCCCGGCCTTGACCACGAAGAAATAGCGCCCGCCGCGGCGCAGGGGCACGCGCAGCTTCGCGTCCATCCATGGGTAGCCGTACTGGTCGTAGTCCCACAGTTCGGTCAGCCGGTTGAGGATCGGCTGGCGCGCCGGAATGTTCTCGAGCCACGGCTGGGACAGCGCGTTCTGGGCTTGGACCCAGCCGCTGACCGCCGGCCCCGGCGTTTCCAGCCAGCGGTACGGATCGGCGACCCGCGTGCCATGCCAGTCGTCAGCCGTCAGACCGCGCTCGGTGGGCGGATAGCGCGGCGATTCGACCGCCAGCAGCGGACGATCCGGTGTCGCCGGCGTCGCGGCGGCCGCCAGCAGGATCATCGTCAGACCGGATATGACACGCGCGCGCACCATGCTTACACTCCGCGGCAACCTGACTTTCGCAGTCTAGCAAAGCCCTTGCGGGCCACTGCGGCCCGCCATCTCCCGGAGCGACGATGCGATTGCCGATCACCGCCGTGCTGACCTTCCTGCTCGCTGCCGGCCCCGCCGCGCCCGCGGAGCTCACCGTCGAGCGCCTGTTCGACGCACCGGATCTGCAGGGGCCGACCCTGCGCCAGGCGCGCTTCTCGCCCGACGGCCGGCTGCTCAGCTTCCTGCGCGCCCGCCACGACGACCCGACGGTCTTCGATCTGTGGGCCTTCGACCTGACCACGGGCGGCCAGCGCCGGCTGATCGATGCGAGCGCCCTGCTGCCGCAGGACGAAGAGCTTTCGGCCGAGGAAGAGGCCCGCCGCGAGCGCCAGCGTACCGCCGCGCTGCGCGGCATCGTCGAGTACCAGTGGGCACCCGATTCACGCGGCCTGCTGTTCCCGCTCGGCGGCGACCTGTACCACTACGAGCTGGCGCAGCCGCCGGCGCGAGCCCTCCGCCGCCTGACCGCAACCGCAGCGGGTGAGACCGATGCGCGCTATTCACCGCGCGGCCGCTTCGTCAGCTTCGTGCGCGAGCAGGATCTGTATCTGGTCGAACTCGCGACCGGCAGCGAGCGCCGCCTGACCACCGGCGGCGGTGGGCCGATCAGCCACGGCGTCGCCGAGTTCATCGCGCAGGAGGAAATGAGCCGGGACACCGGCTACTGGTGGTCACCGGATGAGCGGCAGATCGCGTGGACCCGGGTCGATGAGACGCGGGTGGCCGAACTCGAGCGCTTCGAGGTGCATGCCGACGGGATCCGCGTCCACCGGCAGCGCTATCCGGCGGCCGGCGCGGCGAATGCCAGCGTGCGCCTCGCCATTCAGACCCTGGTTGACGGCGCCGTCGCCTGGGCCGAGCTCGGCACTCAGGACTACTACCTCGCGCGGGTGCACTGGTTCCCCGAGGGTGGACACCTGCTGGTGCAGCGCCAGTCACGCGACCAGCAGCGTCTGGATCTGATCGACCTCCCGGCCGGCGGCGGCGCCGGCCGCGTCCTGCTGACGGAGACCAGCGCGAGCTGGATCGACCTGCACGACGACCTGCATTTCGTGCCGGAACGGCAGGAGTTCCTGTGGGCCTCCGGGCGCAGCGGCCACAACCACCTGTACCGCTACGACTACGACGGCCGGCTGCTCGGCGCGGTTACCGCAGGCGACTGGGACGTGGCCGGCGACGCACAGCAGGCGGCCGTGCGCGGCATCGACCCGCGCGGGCGGCGCGTGTATTTCATGGCCACGCTCGGCTCACCGCTCGAACGCCATCTGTATGTCGCCGACCTCGCGGCCGGCAGCATGGCTGCGCCGCGCGCGCTGACCACGCAGGCGGGCTGGCATTCAGTGACGATGAGCCCGGATGGCAGGCACTTCCTGTTCCAGTACAGCAGCCCGGCGCAACCGCCGCAATTCTCGCTGCACGACGCCAGTGGCCGGCGGCTGGCCTGGCTCAGCGAGAACCGCGTGGACGACGGACATCCGCTCGCGCCGTACCGCGAGCATTGGGTCGAACCGGAATTCGGCACGCTGCCCGCCGCCGATGGCACGCCGCTCTACTGGCAGCTCCATCGGCCCGCTGGCTTCGATCCGAACCGCCGATATCCGGCCATCCTGCTCGTGTATGGCGGGCCGACCATGCAGTTTGTACAGCGGCGTTGGAACGAGCGGCGCAGTCTCATCGCGCAGCTTCTCGCGCAGCGCGGCTACGTCGTGTTCCAGCTCGACAACCGCGGGTCGAGCGGGCGTGGCCTGGCATTCGCCAGTGCGCTGCATCACGCACTCGGCACGGTTGAGGTCGAGGATCAGCTTGCGGGCGTCGCCTGGCTCGCAGGCCAGCCGTGGATCGACCCGGCGCGCATCGGTGTCCATGGCTGGAGTTATGGCGGCTACATGACCCTGCTGCTGCTGGCGCATGCACCAGGCACTTTCGCTGCCGGCGCGGCCGGAGCCCCGGTCACGGACTGGAGCCTGTACGACACGCACTACACCGAACGCTATCTCGGCCTGCCGCAGACCGAGGCAGCGGCCTACCAGCGGGCCAGCGTACTGAGCCACGCCGGCGCGATTCGCGACCGCCTGCTGATCATGCACGGCATGGCCGACGACAACGTGCTGTTCACGCACACGACCCGGTTGCTGCCGCTGCTGGTCGCGGCGGGGCGGCCGTTCGAGGTGCTGCCGTATCCGGGCAGCCGCCATGCCGCGCTCACCTTCCGCGACACCGGCATCCACGGCTGGAACACGATCCTCGACTTCTTCGACCGGCACCTGCGCGGCAGTCACAGCACCGCTATGGCGGCTCCGGCCGGCGCACAACGTCAACCGCAGGACTGAGGGCCGTCCGCAGCGCGGTCACGATCGGGCGATCGGCCTCGAGCAGGTCCCAGGCGGGCAGCTCGCCCGGTGTGACCCACGCCAGCGCCTGGCCATCGCAGCAGCGCGGCTCGCCGTCGTAGCGCAGGATGCGCCAGACCTCGAGATGCACCTGCCGGTCCGGGTAACGGTGCGACAGCCGCAGCAGCGGCTCGGCCGAGCGCAGCTCGATGCCGAGTTCCTCGCCGAGTTCGCGGCCCAGCCCGGCCAGTGGCTCCTCACCGGCCTCGAGCTTGCCGCCGGGAAATTCCCAGCGGCCGGCCATGTGTCGCCCGGGGGGCCGCTGCGCGATCAGCACGCGGCCCTGCGCATCGCTGAGCACACCGGCGACGACGTGGATCTCAGCCGCCGCCGTGCTGCAAGGCCCCATGACAGTGCTTGTACTTGCGGCCCGAGCCGCAGGGGCAGGGCTCGTTGCGGCCGACCTTGCGCTCGCCGCGCACGAACGGCGTCGCCGCGGGCGCCGCCGCCGGCTCGGCCGGGAGCGCGTCACCGGCCGGCCCGGTCGCGGCGGCCAGTGCCGGCGGCGCCGCATGCTGCATCTGCATCTGCTGCTGCAGGCGCCGCTGCCGTTCGGCCTCCTCGCGCTCGATTTCCTCCTCGGTGCGCACCTGCAGCCGCTGCAGCAGCATCACCGTGTCGGCGCGGATGCGATCGAGCAGCGCCGTGAACAGCGCGAAGGCCTCGCGCTTGTACTCCTGCTTCGGGTTCTTCTGCGCATAGGCGCGCAGGTTGATGCCCTGGCGCAGGTAGTCCATCGCCGCGAGGTGCTCGCGCCAGTGACCGTCGAGCTGCTGCAGCATCACGGCACGCTCGAGGTGCCGCATCACCGGCGCGCCGACCTGCTGCACCTTCAGCTCGTAGGCCGCCTCGATCGCCTCGAGCTCGCGGCTCGTCGCCTCGGCCGGACCGCGCGCCGGGTCCGCGGCCAGCCAGTCGGCCAGCCCGGGGCTCACGCCGAAATCGCGCGTGACCGCCTGTTCGAGGCCGGCCACGTCCCACTGTTCCTCTACGCTGCCCGGCGGCAGGAACTGCTGCACCAGGCCCTCGACGACCTCGGCGCGCACACCGCGGATGACCTCGGCGATGTCTTCCGCGGACATGATCTCGGTGCGCTGCCCGTAGACGACCTTGCGCTGGTCGTTGGCGACGTCGTCGTATTCGAGCAGATTCTTGCGCGCGTCGAAGTTGTGCGACTCGACCTTGCGCTGGGCGCGCTCGATCTGCCGGGTCAGCATGCGGCTCTCGATCGCCTCGCCCTCGCGCATGCCGACCGTGCGCAGCAGCGACTTGGTGCGGTTCGGGTCACCGAAGATGCGCATCAGGTTGTCTTCGAGCGACAGGTAGAACCGGCTCGAGCCCGGGTCGCCCTGCCGGCCGGAACGGCCGCGCAACTGGTTGTCGATGCGCCGCGACTCGTGCCGCTCGGTGCCGATGATGTGCAGTCCGCCCGCCGCAATGACCTGGTCGTGCAGCCGCTGCCATTCTGCCTGCAGTTCGGCCGCACGCGCGGCGACCGCCTCCGGCGCCAGCACGCCGTCGCGGCGCAGCTGCTCGACCTGCTTCTGCACGTTGCCGCCGAGCACGATGTCGGTACCGCGGCCGGCCATGTTGGTTGCGATCGTGACCGTGCCCGGCCGCCCGGCCTGGGCGATGATCAGCGCCTCGCGCTCGTGCTGCTTGGCGTTCAGCACCTGGTGGATGATGCCGGAGTCGCGCAGCAGCCCGGCGAGCTTCTCCGAGGTCTCGATCGAGGTCGTGCCGACCAGCACCGGCTGGCCGCGCTGCACGCAGTCGCGGATGTCCTCGATGATCGCCGTGAACTTGTCCTGCTGGTTCAGGTAGACCAGGTCCGGCTGGTCCTTGCGGATCATCGGCCGATGGGTCGGCACGACGACCACCTCGAGCCCGTAGATCTGCTGGAACTCGAAGGCCTCGGTGTCCGCGGTGCCGGTCATGCCGGCGAGCTTGCCGTACAGGCGGAAGTAGTTCTGGAACGTGATCGAGGCGATCGTCTGGTTCTCCTCGCGGATGCGCACGCCCTCCTTGGCCTCGATCGCCTGGTGCAGGCCGTCCGACCAGCGCCGCCCGGGCATCGTCCGGCCGGTGAACTCGTCGACGATGATGACCTCGCCGTTGCGCACGATGTACTCGACGTCGCGCCGGTACAGCGCGTGCGCCCGCAGCGCCGCGTTCAGGTGGTGCATCAGCCGGATGCTGGCGGCGTCGTACAGGCTCTCGCCCGGGCGCAGCAGGCCGGCCCCCAGCATCAGCTCTTCGGCCTTCTCGAAGCCGCTCTCGGCCAGATGCACCTGGCGGGTCTTCTCGTCCGCGAAGTAGTCGCCGGCGCCGTCCTCGGCCTGCTGGCGGGCGAACTGCGGCACCAGTTCGTTGATCTTCTGGTACAGCTCGGTGCTCTCCTCGGCCGGGCCCGAGATGATCAGCGGCGTGCGCGCCTCGTCGATCAGGATCGAGTCGACCTCGTCGACGATCGCGTAGTGCTGGCCGCGCTGCACGCGGTCCTCGAGCCGGAACGCCAGGTTGTCGCGCAGATAGTCGAAGCCGAACTCGTTGTTGGTGCCGTAGGTCACGTCGCAGGCATAGGCGGCGCGCTTGTCCGCCGGCGCCTGGCCGCTGGTGATGACGCCGACTGACAGCCCGAGCGCGTGGTACACCGGCCCCATCCATTCCGCGTCGCGCTGCGCGAGGTACTCGTTGACGGTGACCAGGTGCACGCCCTGGCCGGACAGCGCGTTCAGGTACACCGGCAGCGTCGCGACCAGCGTCTTGCCCTCGCCGGTGCGCATCTCGGAGATCTTGCCCTCGTGCAGGACGATGCCGCCGATCAACTGCACGTCGAAATGGCGCAGCCCGATGGCGCGCGTGGCCGCCTCGCGTACGGTCGCGAACGCCTCCGGCAGCAGTTCCTCCAGCGGCGCCCCGGCCGTGAGGCGTTCGCGCAGCCGCCCGGTCTGGGCCCGCAACTCGTCATCGCTCAGCGTGCCGAGCCGTGCCGCATGGGCGCTGGCCGCCACGACGTGGCGCTGGTACTGGCGGAGCAGCCGCTGGTTCCGGCTGCCGAAGATCCGCGTCAGGATGTTGATCACACGCCGGGGTCCTCAGGCGGGTAGACATGGGACGGCGGCCGGTGGGGCACTCGGGCTCCGCCGGCCGCCGTAAGCTGATAATTGTAGCGCCCGCCGGGCGGGCCGGTAGCCGCTGTTCAGCGGCGAACGAAGGTCAGCGGGTTGACGGGTCGCCCGTCACGCAGGACCTCGAAGTGCAGGTGGGTACCGGTGGCGCGCCCGCTCGAACCCATCAGCGCGACCGGCTCGCCGCGCCGGATTGTCTGCCCGGTCGCGACCAGCACGCTCGCATTGTGCGCGTAGCGCGTCACGTAGCCGTTGCCGTGCGTGATCTCGACGATCTGCCCGTAGCCGCCGTCGCGACCCGTCTGGCTGACGATGCCGTCGGCCACGGCGAGGACCTTCGTGCCTGGTGCGCCGGCGAAGTCGACGCCGCTGTGGAAGGCATTCTGTCCATGGAACGGGTCGGGGCGCTGGCCGTAGGTCGAGGACAGGTAGCCGGCCTCGACCGGCCGGCCGCCCGGCACGATCTGACGGGCCAGCTCACGGGTCAGGATCAGGCTCTGCAACGCGAGTAATTGCCGCTGCCGGTCGTCGATCGCCGCACCGACCGAATCGAGCAGGTCCTGCAGCGCCGGCACAGCCGGTCCGCTGCCGGCGGCCGGAACCTCCGGCCCACCGATCGCTGGCGGCGTCTCGAAGTCGAATTCACCGCGGTCGAGACGGGCGAGCTCGGTAAGCTGCCGGCCGAGCGCGTCGAGACGCATCATCTGCGCCTGCATTCGTCCGACCCGAGTCGCGAGCGCGGCGATCTGCGCATCGAGCTGACGCCGGGCGCCGGTCAGCGCGGTCCGTTGCCCTTCGAGTTCACTGGTCCAGCGCGCCACCACCGAGTTGCCCGGCTGGCGATGCTGCGCCCACACGCCGCCCATCGCGAACGCCGCGCCCATCAGCGCCAGAACGCCGGCACCGGCCGCAATCGCCGCCGTCTTCGGATGCCTCAGCGCGGCCCGCAAGCCACTGAATCGCACGTCACCTGGCATTCTGGAAGCCATTGACTGCCCCGGATGCTCCTCTCAACCCCCACCCCCACCGGCCCTTGCCTTGTCATGACCAGCACCCGTACCCTGCGGGCGGATGCGTTCTGGCCGGCGCACGAGCCCTTCGGGGTCGTGCAGGACCGCGGCAACATGCCAAAAGAAACCAGGTGACTCAAGCACTTTCGACAGGCCGGGAATCAGCCACGTGAGCCGACAGACGGGAAAACCGATCGCGGTCAGTGACTTGCTGGCACAACGTGCGGGGCTGCTGCAGGAGCTGCGTGAAGGCGCAGGCGCGGCGGATCGGACCCTGGCAGCGCTGCGGCGCCAGCTTCCCGCGGAGCTCGCCACCCGCGTCTGGGGTGCCTCGCTCCGCGACGGCACGCTGACGCTGCTGACCGGATCCGCGGCCTGGGGTACGCGCCTGCGTTACCAGGCGCCGGCTTTCATGGAAGGGCTGGCGCGTGAACTCGGCGCGCCGATCGAACGGGTCATCGTGCGGGTCCGGCCCTCAATCTGACCGGCCTGCTCAGGCCCAGGCGCTGGCCGTACCGGTATACGAGATCGGGGCCCGGCTGCCGTCCCGGAAAGTGACCTCCTCCCAGGCGGTGGCATCGGCCAGCAGGGCGCGCAGCAGCCGGTTGTTGAGCGCGTGGCCGGACTTGAATCCGGTGAACTCGCCGATCAGCGAGTGCCCGAGCAGGTACAGGTCGCCGATCGCGTCGAGGATCTTGTGGCGTACGAACTCGTCCTCGTAGCGCAGCCCATCCTCGTTCAGGATCCGGTAATCGTCCAGCACGATGGCGTTGTCCAGCGTGCCGCCGAGAGCGAGGTTGCGGGCCCGCAGCGCCTCGAGATCGCGCATGAAACCGAAAGTCCGCGCCCGGCTCACCTCGCGCAGGAACGCGCCGGACGAGAAGTCCATCGTCGCGCGCTGGCCGTGCCGGCGGAACACCGGGTGGTCGAACTCGATCTCGAGGTTGACCCGGAAACCCTCGTGCGGATCGAGCCGGGCCCACTTGTCGCCATCGCGGACCTCGACCGTCCGGCGCACGCGGATGAAGCGCTTGGCGGCGACCTGCTCCTCGATGCCGGCCGACTGCAGCAGGAATACGAACGGGCCGGCGCTGCCGTCCATGATCGGTACTTCGGGGGCGGTCAGTTCAACGATGGCGTTGTCGATGCCGAGCCCGGCCAGCGCCGACAGCAGGTGCTCGACGGTACCGGCATCGGCCCCACCCGCCGACAGCGTCGTACCGAGCGTGGTCTCGGTGACGCAGGTCGCGCGGGCCGGGATATCGACTGGCGGGTCGAGGTCAACCCGGCGGAAGACGATGCCGGTGTTGCCCGCGGCCGGGCGCAGGACCATCAGGGCCTTACGCCCGGAATGCAGGCCCACACCGCTGGCGCGTATCGGATTCCTGAGCGTCCGCTGCTGGGTCATGCCGGTCCCGGTGCCGTTTCGGCCGCGTAATCTAGCACAACGCCGCGCCGGCTCACCCGCCACCCGGCACGGTTTGCAGCGCGGACCGGGCCCGCTCCGCACGCCGCCCGGCGGCGCTGCGCCGGGCCCGCAGGCGCAGGCGCGCCCGCCACAGGGCGTCCTGCGCCCGGCCCGGCCGCCTCGCCAGCACCGCTCAGTCCGCCTGCCGGCGCAGGAAGGCCGGGATATCGAGCACATCCTCACCCGTGAAATCAGCGCTCAGGCCGTCACCCACCGCGCGCTGGGTCTGCCGCTGGATGGCCGGACGGTCGAGGTGGCTGTAGTCCGGCGCGGCCGGCCGCGGCCGGCCGCCGACCACCCGCACGTCGCCCGGACCCCGGCG
>VGVB01000034.1 GCA_016882265.1 Gammaproteobacteria bacterium | reverse complement strand
CCGCCCTTGCGGCGGTCGCCATCGATCCTACCCCCTCCACGACGCAGGAACACCCGGCGCCCCAGCCGATTCTACGGTCTGGCCGGTGCCGGTGGTACCGAAACCGTAACACCGGCACCGTGCATGGGTTATGCTTGGGTCTTCACGGGCGTAGCCGCAGAGGCGTCTGAATTCATGTCGAAACAAACGATGCTGGCAGTGCTCCTGATCGGCCTGGCCGGTGGCGCCGGCGCGGCAGATTTCCGCCCGGAGACGATGGGCGTGGCGACGCTCGACCGGGCACCGGGTCCGAACTGGGTCTGGGCCAACGACTTCACGTTCGGCTTCATGGCCGATGGCCGCACCTACCTGCTGGACGTCGGCACCGGCGAGTTCCTCGGCATGCTGAGCACCGGCAGCATGTTCCTGAAGCTCGACATTCCCGCGGACCGCAAGCTGGTCTATAACGCGGCGACCTATTACGAGCGCGTCGTGCGCGGCAAGCGCACCGACGTCATCAACATCTTCGATCCGCAAACGCTGGACTTCGTCGGCGAGATTCCAATCCCGGCCAAGCGCCTGACCAGCATCCCGACACTGATCAATTCGGGCATCACCAACGACCAGCGGTTCCTGCTCGTGTACAACATGACCCCGGCACAGTCCGTGTCGGTCATCGACCTGGCGGAGCGGCGCTTCGTCGGCGAGGTCATCACGCCGGGCTGCGGGATGACGCTGCCGGGCGAGCGGCGCTTCCGCATGCTGTGCGCGGACGGTTCGCTGCTCAGCGTGGAGCTGGACGCCGCCGGCAAGGAGGCGCGCCGCGCACGCAGCCCGCGCTTCTTCGACCCGCAGCGTGACCCGCTGACCGAGAAGCCGGTCCGCATCGGCGACGACTGGTGGTTCGTGTCCTTCGAGGGCATGGTTCAGCCGATGGACCTGGCCGGCGAGCTGCCCCGCCTGCCGCCCTCCTGGTCGTTGCTGAGCGATGCCGATCGGGCCGACGGCTGGCGCATCGGCGGCATCGAGCTGCTCGGCGTGCACGCGAAGACCCGGCGCCTGTACGCGCTGATGCACCAGGGCGGACCGGATACACACAAGGATCCGGGCAGCGAGGTCTGGGTCTACGATCTCGGCACGCGCCAGCGCCTGCAGCGCATCGCCTTGCGTGATCCGGCAACCTCGATCCTGATCACGCAGGCCGATGAGCCGCTGCTGGTCGCGGTGCTGATCGGCGTGCCGAACGTCGAGGTGTATTCGGCCACGACCGGCCAGCACCAGCGCACGATCGGCGAGATCGGGCACACGGTCGCCTTGCTGCAGAACTATTGAGCATGGATCCGGTCCTGCACCTGCTGCTGCGCGGCGCGCTCGCGCTGCTGTTCGCGCTGGCCGCGCTCGCCAAGTGGCGCCAGCCGCGGGACTTTCACGGCATCCTGCTGGCCTACCGGCTGCTGCCGCCGTGGGCGGTACCGGGCGTGGCGCGGTTGCTGCCCTGGGTCGAGGCCGTGCTCGCGACCGGACTGCTGGCCGGATGGACCGCGGCGTGGCCGGCGGCGGCACTGCTGCTGCTGGGCTACGCGGCGGCGATGGCGATCAACCTCGGCCGCGGGCGCCGCGAGATCGACTGCGGTTGCGGCGGCGCAGCGCAGCCGCTGTCCTGGTGGCTGGTCGGCCGCAATGGGCTGCTGGCCGCGGCCGTCGTGGCCGGTGGATTCGCGCCGGTACTGCCGCGGGCACTGGCGCTGATCGATGCCGTGGTCACGATCGCGGCGCTCACTGGCCTCGCGCTGCTGTACGCAGCGGCGCATCAGCTTCTGGCCAACCTGCCGCGGCACCGCGCATTGCGGGATTCGGCCTGATGGACGCGATGCTGGTCTCGCAGTGGCTGCTGTGGGGCGTGGTGCTCGTGCTCTGCGCGATCGTTGCCGCGCTGGCGCGGCAGATCGGCGTGCTGCACGAGCGCATCGCGCCGGCCGGAGCACTGACGCTCGGCAAGGGGCCGGAGCCGGGCGAGCGCGTCGAGCCGCTGTCGCTGGTGCGGCTGGACGGCAGTTCGTTCGTGATCGGCGGCACCAGTGCGCGCGGGCACAGCACGCTCGTGTTCTTCCTGTCGCCGACCTGCCCGGTGTGCAAGGAACTGCTGCCGGCGGTATTGTCGGTGCGGCGCAGCGAGCGCGGCTGGCTCGACGTGGTTTTCGCCAGCGACGGCGACCTCGGCGCACAGCGGGCGTTCGCGCAGGCGCAGGGACTCGACGAGGCCGCGTACGTCGTCTCGACCGAGCTCGGCCTGCGCTTCCGTGTGCCGCGACTGCCGTATGCGGTGCTGCTGGACGCGCAGGGCGTGCTGCAGGCCCGCGGTCTCGTGAACACGCGCGAGCATCTGGAGAGTCTGTTCGAGGCGCAGCGGCTGCAGGCGCCGACGATGCAGGATTACCTGCGCCAGCAGCGCGGGGAGAACCATGCGGCCTGATGGCCGGGTGAGGAAGCAATGAAGACATTCGACCGATGGATCGAGAACTCGGCCCGCGGCATGGCGCGACGGACCTCGCGGCGGCACCTGCTGGCGCGGCTCGGTGGCCTGCTGGCGGGCAGCGCTGCGGCGCTGCCGCTGCTGCCGGTCGCGCGCGGCGAGGGTGCAAACCGGGCGCCGCTGCCGCTCGACGCGGACGTCGAGGGTGATGCCGGCGACCCGACCAAGTGCGAGTACTGGCGCAACTGCGCGATCGACGGCTATGCCTGCGCCTGCTGCGGCGGCTCGCCGACACAGTGCCCGCCGGGCTCGGAGCTGTCGCGCATCACCTGGATCGGCACCTGCCGGCATCCGGTGGATGGCCGCGACTACGTGATCTCGTACAACGACTGCTGCGGCAAGAGCCCCTGCGGCCGCTGCCAGTGCAATCGCAACGAGGGCGACCGGCCGGTCTATATGCCGGCGAAGAGCAACGACATCAACTGGTGCCAGGGCACGAAGAGCAACATCTATCACTGCACGATCACCGCGGTCATCGGCCAGGCGGTGGAGGATTAGAGCCATGTCGCGCATGCGTGTACTGCTGCCGGTGGCGGGTCTGCTGCTCGCGATCGCGGGTGGCAGCCAGGCCGGCCAGCCGCCGGATATCAATTACCAGGTGCACTGCCAGGGCTGCCATGTGCCGGATGGCAGCGGCATCCCGCCTGAAGTGCCGTCGCTGGTCGCGGACATGGGCCGCTTCCTGCACGTCGATGGCGGTCGCGCTTATCTCGTGCAGGTGCCGGGCACCGCGAATTCGCCGCTCGACAACGCCGAGGTCGCCACGCTGCTGAACTGGATGCTGGTGACCTACGCGCGCCACGACCTGCCGGCGGATTTCCGGCCGTACACGGCGGCGGAGGTCGCCCGGTATCGCGCCGAACGCCTGCTCGACCCGGCGGCGCGGCGCGGAGTGTTACTGGCGCAGCTCGGATCCGGCGGGCGGCCGGAGCGCTGAGGTGAGACTACCCGTGACGGTCGCCGCGGCTCCCGCGGCGGCCGCGGCAACGGCTGCCGCGACACTGGCCGGATGGATGCGCGACGCCGTCGCGGCGCGTGGTCAGTGCACCATCGCCCTCAGCGGCGGGCAGACGCCATGGCAGATGCTCGAGGCGCTGCGGGAGTTCGAGCTGCCGTGGCCGCAGGTGTATGTCTTCCAGGTGGACGAGCGCGTCGTGCCGTTCGACGACGAGCGGCGCAACGCGCGGCGCATCCAGGCGCTGCTGGTGCGGCCGGGCGCATTGAACGACCGTCAGTTCTGTCGGATGCCGGTTGAAGACCCGGACCCGGCACTGGCCGCGCGGGCCTATGCCGGCGCGCTGGCGGCCCGCTGCGGTACGCCGCCGGTACTCGACATTGTGCAGCTCGGTCTCGGGCCCGACGGCCACACGGCCTCGCTGGTGCCCGGGGACCCGCTGCTCGAGGTGACTGATTCTGACGTTGGCCTCAGCCAGGCCTACCAGGGCACCCTGCGGCTGTCGCTGACATTTCCCGTGCTGAACCGCGCCCGGCACATCCTCTGGCTCGTGACCGGCGCAGCGAAGGCGCCGATGCTGCGCCGGCTGCTCGCTGGCGATTCGACGATCCCCGCCGGCCGCGTCGCGCGCGAACGGGCGCTCGTGATCGCCGACGCTGCTGCCGGCTGAAATGGGGACGCTTCCCTTTTTCGGCTATGGCCGAAAAAGGGAAGCGTCCCCATTTCAGCTCTGCAGAACCGCGCGGGCCAGCCGCTCGCGGTCGGCGAGCGTGGTCATCAGGGTCGGCGCCGTGACCAGGCGGACGCCGTCGGGCACGGTCATGCCGGCGTCGGCCTCGTCGGCGACGAATACGTCGATCAGCTCGGCATAGCCACGCGCCACCTCGGCGGCATCGACCGCGAGGCCGAGTTCCTGCATCAGCTTGGCGGTCGGCCCCTTGATGGCGCGTCCGCCGATCAGCGGCGATACGGCGATAACCGGGGCGCGGGCCTGCTGCAGCGCGCTGCGCAGCGCCGGAATCGCCAGCATCGGCCCGACGCTCAGCAGCGGATTCGACGGGCAGATCACGATCGCGCGCAACGCGGGATCGGCCAGGGCCGCGAGTGCCGCCGGCAGCGCAGCCGCGGTCGCGGCGCCGGCGTATTGGATCTCGCCCACTGCGGGTGCGCAGCGCCGGCGCACGAAGTAGTCCTGGAAGTCGAGCCAGCCGGCAGCGGTGCGCAGGCGCGTGCGCACCGGCGCGTCGCTCATCGGCAGGATGCGCGCGGCGATGCCGAAGTGCGCGCGGAAGTGCTCCGTAACCTCGGCGAGCGTCGCCCCGGCAGCCAGCCGCCGCGTGCGCTCGACGTGCAGCGCCAGATCACGGTCGCCGAGCGCAAACCAGGTTTCGCCGCCGAGTTGCCGGAGTGTCTCCATGAAGTTCCAGGTCTCGTCGCGGCGGCCCCAGCCCTGCAGCGGGTCGGCCAGTTCCGCCAGCGTGTACAGCAGCGTGTCGAGGTCGGGCGAGATCGCGAGGCCGAGGTGCTCGAAATCGTCGCCGGTGTTGGCGATGACGGTCAGCGCGCCAGGCGGCAGCACACGCGCGAGACCGAGCGCGAGCTTGGCGCCGCCGATGCCGCCGGACAGCGCGACCACCGGTCCGTTCACCGGAACAGGTCCTCGTCCGCCGGGCGCAGCAGCGCGGCGGCCGGCGCCGCGGGCCGGTCGCAGTGCAGGCCGCGGATCAGCACGACCGGCTGCCCCTCGGCGGACTGACCCATCAGCAGCGAAGCGGCGGCGGCAACTTCGTCGGCGTGCCCGACGGTCGTGACGCGCAGGCGCCGCCCGAACAGGTCCGGCTCGCCACGCAGGTCGACGAGCGCCGGCAGCCCGGCACAGCCGATGGCGACGCCGGCGGTGCCCTGGCGCCACGGGCGGCCGAAACTGTCGGTGATCAGCACGGCGAGATCGCAGCCGGCGCGCGCGCCGAACGCCTCGCGCAGCCGCGCCGCGCTCGCATCCGGATCCTCGGGCAGCAGCAGCGCGAACTCGCCGCCGCCGGCGACGTTCGACTGATCCACGCCAGCATTCGCCATGATGAAGCCGAGCCGCTGCTCGACGATCAGCACGTCCGGCGCGCAGCGCACGACGCGGCGCGACTCGCGCAGAATCAGTTCGACCAGACGCGGATCCTTGCGCACGAGGCGCGCAAGGTCGGCGGCCTGCGGCGACGGCACGACCGTCGCGAGGTCGACCATGCGCCCCTCGGCCTTGGAGACGATCTTCTGCGCGAAGGCCAGCGTGTCGCCATCCTGCAGCACGAGACCGGCCGCCGGCAGCGCCGCAAGCACCAGCGTCGCGAGGTCATCGCCGGCCTGCACCAGCGGCAGACCGGGGACCGCAATCAGTTCGAGGCGGGCAGACGGCGCGGGCACGGTGGTTCCCCGTCGGCTGGTGCGCTCAGGCCACGTAGGTCTGCGAGGTCGTCGCGCCGCCGCGGCCGGTCCAGTTGGTGTGATGGAACTCGCCGCGCGGCCGGTCTACGCGCTCGTAGGTATGCGCGCCGAAGTAGTCGCGTTGTGCCTGCAGCAGGTTGGCCGGCAGTCGCGCCGAGCGATAGCCGTCGAACCAGGCCAGCGCCGCGCCGAGGCAGGGTGCCGGGATGCCGAGCTGCACCGCCGTGCCGACGACGCGCCGCCAGGCGGCCTGCCGGGCCAGCACCGCGTCGCGGAAGAACGGATCGAGCAGCAGATTGGCCAGGCCCGGATCGCGGTCGTAAGCCTGCTTGATCTCGCCGAGGAAGACCGAGCGGATGATGCAGCCGCCACGCCAGACCAGCGCAATGCCGCCGTAGTTCAGGTTCCAGTGGTGGCTGGCGGCCGCGGCGCGCAGCAACTGGTAACCCTGCGCATAGCTGACGATCTTGGCTGCGTACAGCGCCTGGCGCAGATCATCGATGAAGCTGCGCTGATCGCCGGCGAAACGCGCCACCTCGCCGCCGAGCACCCGCGCGGCGGCGACGCGCTCGTCCTTCGCCGCCGACAGGTTGCGCGCAAACACGGCCTCGCCGATCAGCGTCAGCGGCACGCCGGCCTCGAGCGCCTCGCTGACCGTCCACTTGCCGGTGCCCTTCTGGCCGGCCGCGTCGAGGATCAACTCCAGTACGTCTTCGCCGGCGGCATCGCGGTAGCCGAGAATGTCCCGCGTGATCTCGATCAGGAAGCTGTCGAGCTCGCTGCGGTTCCACTCGGCGAACACGGCGTGCATCGCCGCGTGATCCAGGCCGAGACCGCGCTTCATCAGGTCGTAGGTCTCGCCGATGAGCTGCATGTCGCCGTACTCGATGCCGTTGTGCACCATCTTGACGAAGTGCCCGGCGCCGTCCTCGCCCATCCAGTCGCAGCACGGTTCGCCCTCGGGCGTGCGCGCGCAGATCGCCTGAAAGATCGGACGGATATGCGGCCACGCCGCCGGACTGCCGCCGGGCATCAGCGAGGGCCCGCGCAGCGCGCCTTCCTCGCCGCCCGACACGCCGGAGCCGACGTACAGCAGGCCGCGGGCCTCGGCGTCCCGCGCGCGCCGGATGGTGTCGGTGTACAGGCTGTTGCCGCCGTCGATCAGGATGTCACCCGGCTCGAGCAGCGGGGCGAGCTGACCGATCAGCTCATCGACCGGCGCACCGGCCTTGACCAGCATGATGATCCGGCGCGGCCGCTGCAGCGCGGCGACGAAACCGGCGAGGTCGGTCGCGCCGACGAAGCGCCGCCCCGCGCCGCGGCCCTGCCCGAAGGCTTCGACCTTCGCCGGCGTGCGGTTGTACACCGCCACGGTGAAGCCGCGGCTCTCGATGTTGAGCGCGAGATTCTCGCCCATCACGGCGAGGCCGATCAGGCCGATGTCGGCGCTGGCGTTGTGCATCGCTGTATCCTGCCGGTCAGCCGAAGCGGGCGCGCAGGCGCGGCAATACCTGGGCCGAGTACAGGCGCAGGAACCGCTCCTGGTCCGGCCCCGGCGCATGAAACACCAGGTGGCGGAAGCCCATGTCCACGTAGAAACCAATCCGCCCGACGTGCTCGTCCGGGTCGGTCGAGACGATCCAGCGCTTCGCGGTGCGCTCGGCCGGCACCTGGTCAGCGAGCCGTTCCATCTCCAGCGGATCCTCGACCGAGACCTTCTCCTCGGGGGTCAGTGACAGCGCGGCCCAGTGGCGCGTGTCCTCGAGCGCGCGGGCGCGATCGGTATCGAACGACACCTTCATCTCGATCATGCGGTCGAGCGCCTCAGGCGCGCGGCCCGCGGCCTGCAGGCCGGTGGCGACGTTCGGCAGCAGCGTCTCGCGGTACAGCTCGGGCGCCTTGCCGCTGGTGCAGATGAAACCGTCGGCCTGCTGGCCGGCGAACTTCGCAATCAGGGGGCCGGCGCCGGCGATGTAGACCGGTACGGGTTGCGCGGGCCGGTCGTAGATGGTCGCTTTCTCGGTCCGATAGAACTCGCCGGTGAAAGTCACGCGGTCCTCGGTCCAGAGCTGGCGGATCAGCCGCACCGACTCGCGCAGCCGCGCGAAGCGCTCGCGCTGCTCGGGCCAGTGCAGGCCGGTCGCCGGGACCTCGTTCAGCGACTCGCCGGTGCCGATGCCGAGAATGATGCGACCCGGAAACAGGCAGCCGAGCGTGCCGAAGGCCTGCGCGACGATCGACGGGTGGTAACGGAAGGTCGGCGTCAGCACGCTGGTGCCGATCTGCACCCGCGTGGTGCTGGCGCCAAGCGCGCCCATCCACGCGAACGCGAACGGTGCGTGACCGTGGGTGTGGCGCCACGGCTGGAAGTGATCGCTGATGAATACCGAGTCGAAGCCGCACTGTTCCGCCAGCACGCCGTAGCGCAGCAGCTCCTGCGGGCCGAACTGCTCCGCCGATGCCTTGTAACCGAGTCTAAGCAACACGCACCTCCTGGTCGTCGCCGGGCCGCGGCTGCTCCGGTCGGCCGGGTTGAATCCGTTCGTAACGCGTCGTGCGCTGCGCGGCCGGGCGGCCGGCGCCGTGCGCGAGCGCGATGAGTTCCGCCGCCTCGAGCCGCGTGCCGTGGCCGCCGCCGGCCGCGCGCGTGATCGATTCCTCCATTAACGTACCGCCGAGGTCGTTGGCCCCGGCGGCGAGGCACAGCACGACGCCGTCGCGGCCCATCTTGACCCACGAGGTCTGGATGTTGGGCACGAGCGGATGCAGCGCGAGCCGGCCGACGGCATGGACCAGCAGCGACTCGCGCAGCGTCGGGCCCGAGCGCGAGCGGCCCCGGCGCCACAGCGGCGCTTCCATGTGCACGTACGGCAGCGGCACCAGCTCGGTGAAGCCGCCGGTTTCCGCCTGCAGCGCCCGCAGTCGCAGCAGATGCCGGGCCTGGTGCCACGGCCGGTCGATGTGCCCGAACATGATCGTCGCGGTCGAGCGCAGGCCGACTGCGTGCGCGGCGCGCATCACCTCGAACCACTCGGCGGTGCTGAGCTTGTCCGGGCACAAGACCGCGCGCACCTCATCGTCGAGAATCTCGGCTGCGGTGCCCGGCAGCGTGCCGAGACCCGCCTCGCGCAGCCGCCGCAGGTACTCCTCGAGGCCGAGGCCGAGCGTGCCGGCACCGTGCCGGATCTCGAGCGGCGAGAACGCGTGTACGTGCATCGACGGTACCGCCGCCTTCACCGCGCGGACGATGCCGAGATAGGTCGCGCCGGTGTAGCGCGGATGGATGCCGCCCTGCAGGCAGACTTCAGTCGCGCCAGCCGCCGCGGCCTCGACCGTGCGCCGCGCGATCTCGTCGAAGTCGAGATCGTAGGCCGGCCCGCGCAGGCTGCGCGCGCTGCGGCCCCTGGAGAAGGCGCAGAAGCTGCAGTGGAAGGCGCAGATGTTGGTGTAGTTGATGTTGCGGTTGACGACGTAGGTCACCGTGTCGCCAACCGCCGCGGCACGCAACCGGTCGGCGGCGGCGATGACCGCGCGGAAGTCGCGGCGGTCGGCGTTGAACAGCGCGGTGACCTCGCTCTCGCTCAAGGTCATGCCGTTTTCGGCGGCGCTGAGGATCCGCGCGACGGCGCGCGACGCCTCGGGCCGGCGCGGCGCGCGGGCCACCCACGCGCGCTGCGCGGCCGTGATCGCATCCAGCGCGCCCGGGTGCCAGTCGTCGCTGCGCACCAGTCCGCGGCTGTCGGTCTGGCGCAGCACGCGCGCCAGCAGCGCCGGGTCCAGCCAGCGTTCCGCGGCGCGTGCCTGAGCCGGCGCGAGCGCCAGGCGCTCGTCCAGTTCGCGATCCGCAGCCGCGGTCTCTGCGGCGAGCCGGGCGAGCACGGGCCAGGGCGCTTCCGGGTTGACGTGGTCCGGCGTGACCGGCGACACGCCGCCCCAGTCGTTGACGCCGGCGCGGATCAGCGCGCTGAGCTCGCCGGGCCGCAGATTCGGCGGCGCCTGCAGCGACATCGCCGGACCGAACAGCAGTCGGGCCACGGCTATCGTCCAGAGCTGTTCCTCGAGCGGCGGTTCCGGCGCGAACGCCATGCCGGTGCCCGGCTTGGCGCGGAAGTTCTGCAGGATCAGTTCCTGCAGATGCCCGAACTCGTCGTGCAGCGCGCGCAGCGCGAGCAGCGAGTCGATCCGCTCCGCGCGCGTCTCACCGATGCCGATCAGCAGGCCGCTGGTCATCGGCACGGCCGCTTCGCCGGCCGCCCGCAGCGTGGCCAGGCGTCGCTCCGGCCGCTTGTCCGGCGAGCCCCAGTGCGGGCCGCCGCGGGCGGCGAGGCGCGCCGAACTGGTTTCCAGCATCAGGCCCATCGACACCGCCACCGGCCGCAGGCGCAGGAAGTCGTCGCGGCTCATGCTGCCGGCGTTCAGGTGCGGCAGCAGCGTGGTTTCGCCGAGCACCAGCTCCGCCATCTGCCGCAGGTAGTCCAGCGTCGTGGCGGCGCCACGCGTGCCGAGTGCGGCGCGGGCCGCGGCGTAGCGCAGCTCCGGCTGATCGCCGAGCGTGAACAGCGCCTCCCGGCAACCGGCCGCCTCGCCCGCACGGGCGATCCCGAGCACCTGTTCCGGCGCCAGATAGGGGCTGCGAATCCGGCGCGGCGCCTTCGCGAACGTGCAGTAATGGCAGACGTTGCGGCACAGCTCGGTCAGCGGGATGAACACCTTGCGCGAGTACGTGACCGAGCGCCCGAAGCCGGCCAGCGTCAGCGCTTCGGCGGCCTCCAGCAGCAGTGGCAGCGGCGCATCGGCCAGGCAGGAAGCCGCGGCGGCGTCGGGACGCAGCCCGCGCACGGCATCGTCGATCAGGCGCAGCGTCGCAGTCGGTGTCTTCACGCGGCGGGTGTTTCCGGACCCGGGGGCTGCGGAGTGTAGCGGCATTCGTTATGGACCCGCATCCGGTCGAGGTCCTCCGGGTCGTCGAGGTCGAAGGCCAGTCCGGGGCGCTCGACGAGCGTCGCCTCGAGTCCCAGGCGCTGGGCCTCCGCGAGGTGCAGCGTGCGGCTGCCCGGCCCGAAGTGGAACTCGAACGCCGGCTGCGCCGGCAGGTACAGCGCATTGGTGCCGGTGCCGGCGGCATCCGGCGCGAGCGCGAAACCGGTACGCCGCCCGGCCGTAATCAGCGCATCGAGGTCCGGGCCGGTGAGGCGCGGCAGGTCGGCGGCGACGACGACCAGCGCGGTGGCGCCGCGGGCGGCGAGGTCCGCACGCGCCGCGGCCAGCGCAGCGTTCGGCCCGCCGCCCGGATCGTCGAGTACGAGGAATTCACGCGGGATCGTGTCGCGTTCGGCGCTGACGAAGGCGATCCCGTCGAGGCCTTGCGTCTGGCGCAGCGCCGCAATCGTCTGCGCGAGCATGTGCCGGATGAGCTGCAGGCGTTCCGGCGCAGACAGATGCCCGGCGAGCCGGCGCTTGCCTTCTCCGCGCCGCTTGACCGGTACCAGCGCCCAGCAGCTCATCGCCTCCGACCGGACCTCGCTGCGCTGGTCTTCCGCGGACGCCGGCGGCGACCGAGCACGGCGTTGAGCCCGTCCGGGCGGGTCGAGCACAGGCCGGAGAAGAAGCGTGCTTCGCCGTCGAGGGCGCGCAGCACATAGGGTTCGTCGAGCCGCAGGCGGAAATAGTCCCCGGCCCCCAGTTCCACCGGATTGGCGACGGGCCCGATCAGGATACGGCCACTCAGTACGTAGATGAACGTGAACGTGCCCGGCTGGTCACCGCGCGCGGCCCGCGGGAAATCGCGCCCGGCGTAGATCTGTGCCTCCAGGATGCCGAGCACGGCGATCTCGGACATCTGGTCGAGGATGCGCACGACGCCGTAGTTCTCGCGCAGCACGCCGTCCTCGGAGGAGCGCACCAGTCGCGACGGCGGCGACCCTGCAGTCAGCAGCACAGCCGACTGCACGCCGAGCGCCTCGGCGATGCTCATCAGCGTTTCCAGCGTCGGGTTGGCGGTGCCGGCCTCGAGCGCGATCAGCGTCTGGCGCGTGACCCCGGCCTTGCGCGCCAGCTCCAGCACACTGAGCCCCTGGTCGGTGCGTACGCGGCGCAGGTTCACGGCGAGGGCATCTTTCATGGTGTGCACTGTAAACCACTGGCGGCGGCCCGCAAGCCGCCGCCCGCATCGAAAATAGATTTTACACGCTGTAAAATATATTTTACACTGGCTGAAACTCAGAATCGGGGGTCACAATGGGGGACATCGGTACAGCCCGCGGATCCGCTGCCGCGCCGAATCCGATCGGCGCGCTGGTCATGGATCCGCTGCCGCCGGCGCAGATCGCGCCGTTCGCGCGGCTGGCCGAACAGCTCGGCTTCGGCGAACTGTGGGTGCCGGAAGACTACTACTTCAACGCCGGCATCTCGACCGCCGCGATCGGTCTCGGCGCGACCGCGCGGATCCCGGTCGGCATCGGCATCACCTCGGCGGTCGTCCGTCATCCGGCCGTGCTGGCGATGGAGCTGGCGACGCTGGCCGGAGCGTTTCCGGGCCGCCTGCTGCCGGGCATCGGGCTGGGCACGCCCATCTGCCTGCGGCAGATGGGTCTCGAACCGCCCTCACCGCTGGCGACGGTGCGTGAATGCGTGACGGTCGTGCGGCGCCTGCTGGCCGGCGAGGAGGTCAGCCTGCAGGGCCGGTCGTTCCAGCTCGACCGGGTTCGCCTGGTGCATCCGCTGCCGGGCCCGATCCCGATCTACACCGGCGCGATGGGGCCGAAGATGCTGCAGCTCTGCGGCGAGATCGCCGACGGCAATATCATTGGTGTCTCGGCAACGCCCGATATCGTGCGCTGGTCGCGCGAGCAGATCGCCGTGGGTGCGCGCCGCGCCGGCCGGCCGTTCACACACGCCTGCCCGGTGTTCGTGCTGTACGCGGTGGCGCCCGACCGGACCGCGGCCAGGGCTGCCATCCGTGGCACGCTGGCGTTCCTGCTGTCGGTGTTCCCGCGCAATGCCTATACCGAGCACTACGGTTGCGCCGACGAGCTCGAGCGGATCGTCGCGCGCGGCGGGCCGGCGGCGGTCGCACAGGAGATGCCCGAGGCCTGGCTCGACGATTTCGCGGTGGCCGGCGCGCCGGATGAATGCGCCGAGCGCATCGATCGCTACCTCGCGGCCGGCGCGACCAGCGTCATCATCGCGCCGCAGCCGGCGGACCAGTACGCGGCGCAGCTCGAACTCACCGCCCGGGAGGTGTTCCCGCGGCTGCGCCAACCCTTGCGCGAAGGAGTGACCAACGCATGACGATGTGGCTGGGCGTGGACGTCGGCGGGACGTTCTCGGACCTCGTGGTCTACGACGATGCGAGCGGCGGCGTGCGGGTCGGCAAGGGACTGACGACGCCGGCGGCGCAGGACGAGGGTGTCGCGGCGATCGTCGCGGCGGCAGTGCCGGAGGCCGAGCGGGCCGCGGTCGGCTACTTCCTGCATGGTTCGACCGTGGCGCTGAATGCGCTGCTCGAGCGCAAGGGCGCGACCATCGGGCTGCTGACCACCGCCGGATTCGAGGACGTGCTGGAGCTGCGCCGCGGTGACCGCGAGACGACCTACCAGCTCGTGTTCCGTCCGCCGCCGCCGCTGGTGCCGCGGCGGCTGCGCCGTGGCGTGCGCGAGCGCGTGCTGGGCGACGGCCGCGTGCGCACGCCGCTCGACGAGGCGGACATCGCCACCGCGCTGGCCGCGTTCCGCGCCGAGGGCGTCGAATGCATCGCGGTCGTGTACCTGCACTCCTATGCCAACCCGGCGCACGAGCTGGCCACCGAGCAGGCGCTGCGCCGGCTCGGCTTCACCGGCGAAGTCTCGCTGTCGCATCGCGTGTCCGGCGAATACCGCGAGTACGAGCGCACCTCGACGACGGTCGTGGATGCCTACGTGCGCCCGCGCATGTCGGCTTACCTGCGCCGGCTCGAGGAACGGCTGCGCGGGCTCGGTGTCAACGGCAACTGCCTGGTTACCCGCTCCGGCGGCGGCGCGATGAGCTTCGCCGAGGCCGAGGAGCGGCCGTTCGAGGCGATCATCTCCGGGCCGGTCGCCGGGGCGATCGGCGCCGGTGACCTGTGCCGCCAGCTCGGCATCGCGAACGCCGTGACCGCCGACGTCGGCGGCACCAGTTTCGACACCTGCCTGATCCAGCAGGGCCGACCGGCGCTCAAGTACGAGGGCCGGGTCATGGGCCTGCCGCTGCAGACCCCGTGGATCGATGTCCGTTCGATCGGCGCCGGCGGCGGCTCGCTGGCGCGCGTCGACGCCGGCCTGCTGCAGGTCGGGCCGGAGAGTGCCGGCGCGGCGCCGGGCCCGGCCTGTTATGGACGCGGCGGTACGCGGCCGACCGTGACCGATGCCGCCGCCACGCTCGGCATGCTGGCCTACGGCGAACTGGCCGGCGGACTGCGCCTCGACTTTGCCGCCGCGCGGAATGCGCTGATGCCGCTCGGCCGGGAGCTCGGGCTCGATGCCGATGGCAGCGCGCAGGGCATCCTGCGCATCGTCGCCGCCAACATGGCCAACGCGATCCGCACCGTCACCGTGCAGACCGGCCAGGATCCGCGCGACTGCGCGCTGGTGGCCTTCGGCGGCGCCGGGCCGCTGTTTGCGACGCTGCTGGCGCGCGAGCTGGCGATCCGCGAGATCGTCGTGCCGGTGCATGCCGGCAATTTCTCGGCGTTCGGGCTGCTGATGCAGGACGTCACCCAGTCGGCGGCCCGCACCTCGCTGGCGATGCTGGACGACTCCGGCCTGGCCCGGGCCAGCGACGTGCTCAGCGAGCTGCTCACCGGACTGCGCCGGCGCAGCCGCGCGGCGGCCGATGGCGCACAGGCCGAGGCCGCGCTCGACCTGCGTTATCTCGGGCAGGAGTACACGCTGACGGTCGCGGTGCCGGTAGCCGGCGACCGCGTTGCCGCGTCGCCGGCCGAAGTTGCGGCCCTGTTCCGGCGCGACTACGAGCGGGCCTTCGGCCACTCGGTCATGAGTCCGGTGCAGATCCTGTCGGTGCGCGCGATCCTGCGTTCGCCGCTGCCGCGCCGGACGGCACGGCATGTCGGATCGGCCAGCGGCGCTGCCGCAGCGCGGACGCTCGAGGCGTTTTCGTTTACTGGCGGGCGCCGGCGCGAATTCACGGTACGGGGGCGCGACGGCCTTGCCCGCGGCACGAAGCTCGCCGGCCCGGCGCTGCTGCTCGAGGCGACCACGACGACCTACGTGGACGCCGGCTTCGAGGCGCGCGTGCATGAGGACGGAACGCTGTTCCTCGCGGACCAGGAGGCCTGACATGGATACCGTCACCACGGATGTCGTCTGCAGCGGCGCGAAGCGCGCCCAGCCCTGGACCGGCGCGCCGGCGGATCCGATCACCGCCGAGGTCATCCGCCATGCGCTGCACTCGGGCGCCGAGCAGATGCAGGTGGCGCTGTGCCGGACCGCCTACAGCAACAACATCTACGAGGTCTTCGATCTGGCCTGCGGCTTGTACGACCGGCAGGTCCGGCTGCTGGCCCAGTCGCGCGGCCTGCCGCTGTTCCTCGGCACGCTCGGCTTCGTCATCGAATCCACGCTCGCGGCGATCGGCGGTGAGGCGGTGCTCGAGCCCGGCGACGTGCTGATCAACACCTACGCGTTCCACACCGGTTCGCACTGCCAGGACGTGACCATGATCCAGCCGGCCTTCGCCGGCGGGCGCCTGGTCGGCTACGCCGCGGTCAAGGCCCATCATGTCGACCTCGGCGCCAAGGAACCTTACTGCACGGACACGACCGACAACTTCCAGGAAGGCACGATCTTCCCGGGCGTGCGCCTGTGCCGGCGCGGCGAGATCGTCACTGACATCTATCGCACGTTCATCGCCAACTCGCGCATGCCCGACTACGCCGCCGGCGATCTGCACGCGCAGATGACGGCCGCGCAGACCGGCGTCGGCGTGCTGGTCCGTCTGGTCGAGCGCTATGGCCACGAGCAGTTCGAGGCCGCGATCGAACGCATCTTCGATCATTCCGAAGCGATGATGCGGCGTTTCCTCGAGCGCATTCCGGACGGGCGCTATGTCGGCGACAGCGCCTGCGATGGCGACGGCGTCGTCGACGTGCGCATTCCGTTCGAGTGCGTGGTCGAGGTCGCCGGCTCCGACATCACCGTGGACGTGACCATGGCGCCGCCGGCGACGCGCGGGCCGATCAACTGCCCGCTGCCGTCGACGGTGTCCTGCGTGCGCCTCGCGATCGTCTCGGTGCTCGGCAGCCAGGTCGAGGGGCTGATGGTCAACGAAGGCTACCTGCGGCCGATCCGCGTGCTGAGCCGGCCCGGCACACTGTTCCATCCGCTGCCGCCCGCACCGGTGTACACGTATGGCTGGTCGCTGACCGAGCTGGTCGACGCGGTGCAGAAAGCTCTGGCGCAGCCGCTCGCCGACGAGCTGCCGGCGGGTTGCGGCGGCGGTATCCAGGCGCTGGTACTGTGGGGCTTCTCGCCGCAGCGTGGCCTGTGGACCTCGGGCCAGGTCTGGATGGCGGGGCAGGGCGCGACGCGCAATCACGACGGCGAGACCTGTGCCTCGCACATCGTCGGCTCGGGCAGCCGCAATTTCCCGGCCGAAACGCTGGAACTGCGCGCGCCGCTGCTCGAGCATCGCCGGGCGATGATCCAGGACTCGGGCGGCGTCGGCCGGCACAGCGGCAGCCTCGGCGTCGAATACGTGATCGAGTTTCTCGAGCCCACGTTCTTCACGCCGGTGTTCGAGCGCACCAGCACCCCGCCGTGGGCCATGGACGGCGGCGGCGAGGGCCGCCCGGCCGACCTCAGCGTCACGCTGCCGGACGGCACGACGCGCCAGTACGTCAAGGCGACCGCGGTACTGATGCCGCCCGGCACGATTGTGCGCGGCACGTCCGGCGGCGGCGGCGGTTACGGGCCACCGTCCGAGCGCGACCCGGCGCGCGTGCACGCCGACCTGCGCGAGGGCTACGTCAGCGAGGCGGCGGCGCGCCGCCATTATCCGCATGCGTTCACCGGAGGTGCGTGATGAGCGGCCTGGGTTCCGTGATCGAGGTGACCGTCGCGAGCCGCGACGTCGAACGCGAGCTCCGTTTCTGCCGCGAGGCGTTTCAGCTCGAACCACTCGCGCGTGAGCCCGGGGCCGTGGTGCTCGGCGTGCCGGGCAGCGCCGGCGGCCGCCTGCGTCTCGTCACGGCCGCCTCCGATCCGGGCCTGCCGGCCCCCGCGGTGTGGGAGACCGGCCTGCGCGTGCTCGGCATCTACTCGCGCGACGTGCCGCGCAGCGAGCAGCTCGCGGCGGCGGCGGGCGGTACCACGCGGCCGTTCATGCGCTTCGAGATTCCGTCGGTCGGCGGCTACACCGAGGGTTCGGTGCGCGGGCCAGATGACCTCATCTGGTTCTATCCGTGCCCGGCACACCCGTTGCCGAGCCCGGCCTTCGCTGCCGACGCCGGGCGCCTGCACAGCGAGCTGCACTACGTCGCGATCACGCTGCCCGATGTGGGGCCGGCCCTCGAGTTCTTTGCCGGGGCCGGCGGCATGACGGTGGTCATGGACCAGGAGACCCGGGAGGACTGGGCCTGCGATCTGATCGGCCTGCCGCATGGCACTACCATGCGCATGGCCTGCCTTGCCGGCAGCGATCTCGCGCCGACGCGGCTGCTGCTCACCGCGTTCAGCAACACGACGGGCGTGACCACGGATTCGGCCCGCATGGTAGGCATCCGCCGAATCACATTTGCCGCCGATCCGGCGGCGCTGCAGGACCGGCTGGTACAGGCGGGCGCGACCGCGCTCAGCGACGGGCTGCTGCGCGGCCCGGTCGATGTTGAGATCGAACTGCGCTGGCCGGCTCGAGGTTGAGGGTCTGACAGGGGTCGACACGACCCGAGGAAGGGGAACATGAATACGTTATTCCGTGTACCACTCCGGGCCGGCTGGGCCTGCTGCATCGGATTGCTGCTGGCGCTGCCGCTGCCGGCCCGCGCGCAGCTCGAGGAAGTGGTCGTCACCGCGCGCAAACGCGAGGAGAAGCTGCAGCAGACGCCGATCTCGATCACGGCCTTCACGTCGGCGCAGCTCGAGCTGCCGGCGTTCGAGGATCTGACCGACGTGTCGCGCTTCGCGCCAAACCTGACCTTCATGACCGGTACCGGCAGCACCGGCGGTTCCGCCAACGCGCAGGTGTTCATCCGCGGCGTCGGTCAGACCGACTTCCTGTTCAGCAGCGATCCCGGCGTCGGCATCTACGTGGACGACGTGTTCTACCCGCGCTCGACCGGGGCCGTGCTCGACCTCGTCGATCTGGAGCGCGTCGAAGTGCTGCGCGGCCCGCAGGGCACGCTGTTCGGCAAGAACACGGTCGGCGGCGCGATCAACATCGTGTCGCAGCGACCCGGCAAGGATTTCGGCGCGCTGCTCGAGGTGACTGGCGGCAGCCGCAGCCGGTTCGACGGGCGCGGCAGCATCGACCTGCCGCTCATCCCGGGCACGCTGCATGCGCGTTTCACGATCTCGGCGCGCGACCAGGACGGCTACGTGCGCCGGGTGCTGCAGTCCGGAGCGCGCCAGGGTGACGTCGGCCGCGAGGCGGCGCGCTTGCAGCTCAACTGGCTGCCCGGCGACTGGGACGTGATGCTGACCGCGGACTACTCGCGGCGCGACGAGGAGTCGATCGCGACCGAGCTGATCGCGGTCAACCCGATGGCGCCCGGGGCACTGCTGTGGAATATGCTGGTTGCGCCGTTCCTCGGCGGCGGATTGGCCGCGGATTCATCGAACCTGTCGGCGCCGTGGACCAACGAGTCCACCGGTCTCAATTACAGTGACTTCGAGAGCCGGGGCGTGTCGCTGGTCGCCGCGCGGCCGTTCGGCGGCAACTACCGTTTCAAGTCCGTGACCGCGTACCGGGAACAGGACTCACAGTTTGCTGCCGACGCCGACCATTCGCCGCTGCTGTTCACCGAGACCTCGAACGACAACGAGCACGACCAGTTCAGCCAGGAGCTGCAGTTGAACGGCACCAGCATGGACGGTCGCCTCAACTGGGTCGCGGGCCTGTTCTACATGCGCGAGAACGGCACCGACGTGTTCGACAACGATCTGGCGCCGGGCCTGTGGGCGGCGCTGGAGATGCTGCCCTTTCCGATGATTCCGCTCCTGACAGATGGCGCAGGCAATCCGATCTGCCCGTGTGCCGGCGGTGCGGGCAATCCGGTCAACGTGATGCTGGACTTCGACGCGACGCTGTTTTCCGACATCCGCATCGACAGCTACGCCGTCTACGCCCAGGGCACCTACGACCTGACCGATCGTCTCGGCCTGACCGTCGGCGGGCGGTACACGCAGGAGGAGAAGGACTTCACCAGTAGCCTGGTGCGCAACGCATCGGGCGTCATCTCGGTCCCGCCGACTACTGTCTCGCGCTCCTGGGATGCGTTCACGCCGAAGCTGGGGCTCGAGTTCCAGTGGACACCGAAGCTGATGACCTATGTGACCGCGGCCCGCGGTTTCAAGAGCGGCGGCTTCAATGGCCGCGCACAGTCACCGCTCGAGATCGACGCCTTCGATCCGGAGTACCTGTGGTCCTACGAGGCGGGCCTCAAGTCGGAGTGGCTCGATCGGCGGCTGGTCGTCAACCTGGCGGCTTTCCACAACCGCTACAAGGATATCCAGCTTACCAGCCTGCGCCCGGCGGCCGGTATCCTCGCGGTCGTCACCGAGAACGCGGGCAAAGCGGAGGTCCAGGGCTTCGAGCTGGAGTTCGTCGCCCAGCCGGCCGACGGTTTTCTGCTGCGCGGCGGCGTCGGTTACATCGACGCCGAGTATACGTCGCTCAATCCGCTGGCGACGGTCACGCTCGATACCGCCTTCGTCAAGACGCCGGAGTGGAGCGCCAATGCGGCCGCGCAGTATTCGTTCGCCGCTGGCGATGCCGGCACGCTGACGATCGGTGCCGACCTGTCGTACCGCAGCAAGTACTACAACGAGACCACCAACCTCGAGATACTGGCGCAGAAGGACGTGACGGTCGCCGGCGCGTTCCTGCGCTTCCAGGCAGCCAGCGGGCGCTGGGAGGTGACCGCTTTCGGTACCAACCTCGGCGACGAGCGTTACATGGTCCACGGCTTCAACGCCCTGACCAGCTTCGGCTCGGCCTCGGCGACTTTCGCGCCGCCGCGTGAGTGGGGCCTCACGCTGCGCCTGCGCCTGTAAAAGGGGACGCTTCCCTTTCCGCGGCGAATCGGGGACGCTTCCCATTTTTCGGGGAGCGTCCCCATGCCGCGTTCAACGACTACCCGCCGGCCGCTGATCGACCGGGTCCTCGGCGCCATTGAGCGCGGCGGCAACGCGCTGCCGCACCCGGCGACCCTGTTCGCGATCCTCGCGCTGCTGGTGATCGTCGCCTCGTGGATCGGGGCGCAGCTCGGCGTCGAGGTGCAGCACCCGCGCACCGGTGCCACGGTGACCGTGTTCAATCTGCTGAGCATCGACGGCCTGCACCGGATCATGACCGGTCTGGTGACGAACTTCACCAGCTTCGCGCCGCTCGGCACGGTGCTGGTGGCGTTGATCGGCATCGGGGTCGCCGAGCACAGCGGGCTGCTCGGCGCCGCACTGCGCCGCCTCGTGCTGGCCGCACCGCGCCACCTGCTGACGCCGATTCTGGTCTTCGCCGGGGTGATGTCGAACATGGCGAGCGAGATCGGCTACGTGCTGCTGGTGCCGCTCGGCGCGCTGATCTTTTCCGCAGCCGGACGACACCCGCTGCTTGGCATGGCGGCCGCCTTCGCCGGCGTGTCGGGAGGCTATTCGGCCAATCTGCTGATCGGCACGATCGATCCGCTGCTGTCGGGTCTGTCGCAGGAAGCGGCCCGGATCGTCGCCCCGGACTACGTGGTCACCCCGCTGGCCAACTGGTATTTCATGGTCCTGTCGACGCCGCTGATCACGCTGCTCGGCTGGTGGGTGACCGAGCGGATCGTTGCGCCGCGATTCCCGGATGCACCGCCGCAGGCGGCCGACGCGGATCCACAACAGCAGCAGCTCAACGAGTCGGAGCGGCGCGGTCTGCGCCGCGCGGGTCTGGCGACGCTCGCGTTTACGCTGCTGCTTGCCTGGGGCATGCTGCCGGCCGGGGCGCTGCCCGGCACCGGATTCCTGCGTCTCGCGGCGGAGGCCGATACGCTGCGGGCGCTGGCGCCCGTGCTCTCCGGAGTTGTTGCGATCATCTTCGCCTATGGGGTCATCGCCGGCTTCGCCTACGGCGTTGCCGCCGGCACAATCAGAAGCGACGCCGACGTCATCAAGGGCATGAGCGCCAGCATGGCGACGCTCGGTGGCTATCTGGTGCTGGTGTTCTTCGCCGCGCAGTTCGTCGCCTTCTTCAACCAGACGCAGCTCGGCCTGGTGCTGGCGGTCAAGGGCGCCGCCGGCCTGAAAGCGCTCGGTCTGCCGGCCGTTCCCTTGTTCCTGTCATTCATTCTGTTGACTGCGTTCGTCAACCTGTTCATGGGTTCGGCCTCGGCGAAATGGGCGCTGATGGCGCCGGTGTTCGTGCCGATGTTCATGCTGCTTGGCTACTCACCCGAACTGATCCAGGCCGCCTACCGGGTCGGCGACAGCGTCACCAACATCATCTCGCCGATGATGAGCTATTTCGCGCTGATTATCGCCTTCTTCCAGCGCTACGAGCCGCAGGCCGGCATCGGCACGCTGGTCGCGGTGATGCTGCCGTACTCGGTGGTGTTCCTGCTCGGCTGGTCGGCGCTGTTTGCGCTGTGGCTGGTCCTCGGCCTGCCAACCGGCCCGGGCGCAGCCCTCGCTTACTGAGTGCCGGACGTTCGTTTGGAAAGTGCCGGACGTTCGTTTGACGGGCGGACCGCGGGCGTCCGCCCGTCCGTTGCCTGGCTACTGGAACATCCAGATCGCGCTCAGCGACAGGGTGCCGATCTCCTGGTCACTGACTACCTGGAAACGCTCGTATTCGGCGCGCAGCGCGAGCTGCTTGTACCGGGTCTGTGCACCAACGCCCCAGGCGAAATCCGCCCCGCTGCTGTTGACCTGGAAGGCAGGGACCAGCGGGCTGTGGCCGTCGATCTCCCAGTATGTGAGGCCGATCTTGGCGAACAGCTCGACGCCCGGCAGCGTGAGGTATCCGGTTGGGAAGACAGACAGGCTGCTGCCCTCGACGCGGGCGGCATCGGGACACGGGGCATCGAATAACTGGACGCAGTAGATGCCGCTCGGCAACACGGCATCACCGTGGTCGACATAGCTTGCCTCGATCCCGAGATGACGGTACGGCCGCCAGCCGGCGAGCAGCTTGAAGCCGGTGTCGTCATCGTCGAATGGGCTGGCCCCATCCGGATTGGACAGCCGGTAATCGCTGGCTGAAATTCCGGCGCCGACGAAGATCGGATGCTCAGCGGCTTGCGCCAGAAACGGGGTCAGGGCCAGTGTGGCCAGGGCAAGCGGACGCAACATGCTGGTCTCCTCACCGCGGAATACGGTGACCATCCGACCCGGCCTCCGATCGCCAGTTCCCAAGGTGTTGGGGAAAAAAGTCGCACAATTGCTAGAATTTGTTTGTATGTGGCGTTCAAGCAACTGTCGGTGACCGAGGGCGCTGTTGAATGAGCAAGCTGCGATCAGAGATCGAGTCGGACTACGGGGCGGTGCGTCAAGTTCACGTCCGGGCCTTTGGGGGATACACCGAGGCCGATCTGGTCGATCGGTTGCGAGGCTCTCCGGGAAGCATTTCGCTGGTGGCTACCGAGGCCAACGGCATGGCCGGCCACATACTCTTTACGCCCGCACGCGTCGAAGGGAACCCGGTACGGGTGGCGGGGTTGGGACCCATGGCGGTAAGCCCGTCCAGGCAGCGCAGCGGCATCGGTTCGGCGCTGGTGCTGCGCGGGCTGGAGGAGTGCCGTCGCGCCGGATACCAGGCGGTCGTGGTCGTCGGTCATGCGGAGTACTACCCGCGCTTTGGGTTTCAGCGCGGCAGCAACTTCGGGCTGTGGTGCCAGTTCGACGTCCCGGACGAGGTGTTCATGGCCATCGAGTTACAACCGGGGGCCCTGTCGGGTGGCGGTGAACTGCAATACGCGCGGGAGTTCTCGGAGGTATAGCCATGGACTGCACGCTGCGGAGCGCCGGCAGCAGGTGCGGACCGCCAGCGTCACGGCCGAGCTAATGAACCTGTGACGCCGGTCCCGAAAAGGGAAGCGTCCCCTTTTCGGCTACTGCGGGTCGATGCAGATCAGCTCGGCGACGCTGCCCTCGAGCGCGGTGACCTGGAACGGGTTGTTCGAGGTGCAGGCTTCGCCATCCGCGGTGAAGCTGATTTCGCGCGTGTAGGTGCCGCGCAGCGGCAGCGGATACACGGTCCAGCGCTCGCGCCGCGGGTCGAAGCGGTACAGCCGGTCGGTCATCGTCTCGTTGACCCAGACCTGCGAAGTTTTCGGGTCTACGGCGAGGGCGTAGGCGGCCGGCCGGTAGCCGGGCGCGAACTCCGGCAGCGGATAGACCCGGCTCTCGATCCCGGGTGTCTGTACTGCGGCGATCACGCCGTCGGAGTAACCCGTCAACCACAGCGTACCGTGGCGGTCAAAGCGCAGCCGGCGCGGGCCCTTGACGGGCGAATCGAACTCGGTGACCGCGAGTGTCTCCGGGTCGATGCGGCCGATCCGGTCGGCCCACAGGCGCGCGTACCAGATGCTGCCATCCTGCGGATCGACATCGATGCCGTACGGGACCGTGCCGCCGGCCACACCCAGCGACTGCCTGGGCGGCAGGTCGATGACGTCCACCTTGCGCGACACCGGATCGAGCCGGCCGACCTGCTCGGAGAAGGCCAGCGTGAACCAGATCCGGCCCTGCCGATCGAAGCGGATCGTGTGCGGGTACAGGCTCGGCAGGCGCTGGCCGTCCGGGATCTCATAGGACTGCTCCCAGCGCCAGCTCCGTGGATTGAACACGCCGATCTCGGTCGCAAACGTGTCGGTCGTGTACCAGCGGCCATCCGGTCCTTGCGCCAGCGAATGCGGCCCGCGGAACAACGCTTCCGCGGCGGCGCCGAGCGACGGCAGGCCGAGGCGCGCGTACTTGCCGCCGCGGTAGCGGCCTTCCGCCGGCGCCGGGAAGTAGCGCGACTTCCCGGTCGCGCGGTCGGTGACGATCAACTGGTCGCCGAACTGGTCGGCAATGTAGACCAGCCCGTCCGTGGCGCTGATCTCTGCATCGTGCGGCAGCACCGCGGTGTCGAGCCGGTACTGCGTGATCCGCGCCCGCGCCGCGAGCGGATCGAACGGGAACGCCGGTCGCACGTTGATCGGGCTGCCGTCGAAGGCAGCCGCCAGCAACCGCGAGCGCTCGCTGCGCAGCCCGCCATCGAAGTTGCCGAGATAGCGGTGCATGCGCTCGATCGTGTTCTCCCACGCGGCCGCGTCGCGAACGATCCGCGTCAATTCGTTGCCGACCTGGTGGCAGGTCAGGCAGTCGCGCTGGAAGTGGTCGCGGGCGAACGGCGTCCCTTCGCGGAACGCGATGCGGCCGAAGTGATACGCCGCCGGCAGGCTGTCCGAGATCTCGGCGGGGCTGGTCATCGCGACCATGTGGACGTCGTGTCGCCGGCGCTGCCGCGGGCCGAGTTCCACGTCGGCCTGCGCGTCGCGGAAATACGGCTGCCGCACCCGCAGTTTCAGCGTGCCGCTGACGTAGCGGGTCCGCAGCGAGTAACGCCCCGCGGCCCCGGTGTAGACCGACTCGCCGATGCCGCTCGCGGGATCGGTCAGCGTCACCAGTGCGCCGGCGACCGGCTCGCCCGACTCGCTCTGCACGGTGCCGGTCAAGGTCCCGGCCGCTGCTCCGGTCGCGACGATCGCCAGCAGGGCCAGCGGCAGGGAACACAGCAGTCGGTCGGTCATGGCGGTTTCCATCAGAAGTTGACGCGGGCCTCGAACGTGATCCAGCGCGGCGGGGCCAGTGTGTTCTCGATCAGTCCGAGCGGCGGCCCGGTGATGTCGAAAGCATAGATGATCCGCTCCCGGTCGAACAGGTTGCGGACAGCGAGGGCCAGCTCCCAACGCCGCTCCGGATCGGTGAAGCCGACCCGGGCGTTGACGACCCGGTCCGCCCGGATCTTCGTCACCGGCGCATTGGTGAGCTGCGAATAGTTGCTGCTGGTCCAGGCGCCGTTGGCGGAGATGGACAGCGTGCCGAAGCCGAGCTCGAAGTCCTTCGCCACCGCGGCCATCACCGTTGCCGCCGGCGACTGCGGGGCCTCGCGCTCGAGGCGGCTCGCGCCGATCGGCACGTCCTTGACCTCGGTGTGCAGCAAGGCCGTGCCGAGCTGGAGCGTGACCCCGCGCCCGGGGCGCAGCGAAAGTTCGAAGTCGGCGCCGTACACCGTCGCGTCGGCGTTGAACAGCGTGAAATTCAGGCCGCGCTGGTCGAAGGCCTGGTAGTCCGAGTAGTCGTAGTAGAAGGCGGCGGCGTTCAGGCGCGCCCGGTTGTCCCAGAAGTCGACCTTGCTGCCGACCTCGAAGGCCAGCAGCGTCTCGCCGTCGAAGCGCACGCCGGCGAGCGGTGCGAGGCCGGCGAAGCCGGCGTTGTAGTTGAAGGCCTTGTAACCGCGGTTGACGCTCGCATACAGCAGCGTGTCCGGGTTCGGCTTCCAGTCGAGCTGCAGGCGGGCCGACCAGTCGCCCTCGCTGTGGCTGTCGGTGACATGGCCGGCCGCGGCCAGCGTGCCGGGCGCGACGAACAGGAAGCAGAAACCGCCGGTGCAGTGCTGGGTGTAATCGTAGTCCTTCTCATCTCTGGTGTAGCGCACACCGCCGGTGACGGTCAGCACGTCGAACAGGTCGTGTTCCGCCTGCACGAACGCCGACCAGGAGCGCGTGTCCAGCGAGTAGTCGGCCTGCAGCGTGGTGCCGAGCGCCAGAATGTCGAAACCCTGCAGGTAGGTGCCATCGATGTCGAGGAAGAAGACGCCGGCAGTCCAGCGGGTCTCCTCGCTCTCGCCCTCGAGGCGCAGCTCCTGCGTGAAGTAATCGGCTTCGGCGTTCTGCCGGAACACCGTGAACGGCACCGGCGACAGGTCGTTGTCTTCGCCATAGACCGAGTCGAGCTGTGAGAAGCTGGTGACCGAGCGCAGCGTGATACCGTTGGCGAAGCGATACGACAGGCGCGCGGAGATGTCGTCCTGCTGCCGGTCGAGGAAGCCCGGGTAGTCGAAGGCGCCGGTGAACGGGTCGCCGTCGGCATCCACGTAGCCGAACATCGTCGGCGAGCCCGGCGGCAGCGCCACGCCGAGGCCGTTCTCGTCGGCAACGCCGGCCGTTGCGTAGGCGCCGCCGGTATTGATCGAGTCGATACGATAGGTGCTCGCCGACAGCAGTGCCTCGAACGCATCCCCCGGCGCGAGCCGAAGCTGCAGGCGCACCGCGCTGGTGTCGTCCTCGTTCAGATCCTCGCCGGCCGAGTTGCTGATGTAGCCGTCGGCCTGATTCCACAGGAATGACAGCCGCGCGCTGATACCGTCGCCGAGCGGGCCGCTGAGCACGCCGGTGGCGCGCTTCTGCTCATGGCTGCCGTAGCCGACGCTGAGGTGGCCCTCGAACTCGTCGGTCGGCCGGCGCGTGATGATATGGATCAGGCCGCCGGTTGCGTTACGCCCGAACAGCGTGCCCTGCGGCCCCTTCAGCACTTCGACCCGGTCGACATCGAAGAACTGCTGGATGCTCGAGGAGATGCCTGGCTGATAGACGTCATCGAAATACAGCGCGTTCGGCGCCTCGATATGGCCGGCGAAATCGTTCTGGGCCACGCCGCGGATCGACAGCAGGCCGATGATCGGGCCACCGCCACCCTCCTGCAGGCGCAGGCCCGGGGTCACGTTCATCAGCTCGTTGCTGCTGGTGACCCCGAGGTCGCGCAGGTCGTCGCCGCTGAAGGTCGAGACGGCGATGCCGACCGACTGCAGGTTCTGCTCGCGCCGCGTGGCGGTGACGGTGATTTCGTCGAGCCGGTTGCCGTCCGTGGCGGCGGGCGACTGGGCCAGCGCGGGCAGCGCCAGCGCGAAACCGATGGCCGCGGTCAGGGTCCGGGAAGTCGTTGCGCGTGGCGGGTTCATGCGGGGATCCTCGGCGATGGGAAGGGCTCATTCTCGGCCGGCCGCGCCCGGCCTGCCCATAGCGGAGACCCCCCAGAACGGTCGCTGAGTGGTCCCCGCTATTGCCGATGCCGCCGTGCTGGCGGATGCTCTGCCACGCCAGCCAACAGGAGTGCCGCCACATGCCCGTATGGAACTTCGGTCAGCCGCTCGACGGTGTGGTCCAGGTCGCCTGCACCTGCGAGGACATCCACGAATCCATGGCCCGGATGACCCGGGAACTGGGGATCGGGCCCTGGTTCCTGATCGAGCACTTCCCGTTCGTCAAGCTCGAGTGCTGGGGCAAGCCCGCGGCTCTCGACATCACGCTGGCGCTCGGCTGTTCCGGTCACACGCAGTTCGAGCTGATCCAGCAGAACGACGACCGGCCGAGCGTCTATCGCGACGTGGCCGCCCGCCGCGGTCATGGGTTCCACCACTGGGCGGTCGCGGCGGAGCCTGCGCGCTACGACGAGGTCGTAGCGAAATACCGGGCCCGCGGCTATGGGCTCGCGATGGACGCCATCGTCGGGGTCGGCGGCAAGGCGGCCTATCTCGACACCTTCGACACTCTGGGCGGGTTCATCGAGGTCATCGAACTGACCCCGGTGGTCGAGGGGCTGTTCAACATGATCTATCAGGCGAGCGTCGGCTGGGACGGCCGCGACCCGGTTCGCCGGCCGGGCTGAGGTCAGGCCGCTGGATTCCTGCGGCGGCCACGGCTAGGCTTGGGCCGCGGCTCGTCGAAGCAGTGACACGGAGTGATCTGCCGGTAGCCGCCAGGGGGTGGCTATGGTGGGTTCCTTGTCGGCGGAGCACCGGCTGCGGCTCATTGACCGCCTGGCTTCCTGTGCCAGCCTCGCCGAGCTGCCGGACCGGGTGCTGGGTCCCCTCGCCGAGGCGGTCGAGGCCTCGAGCTCGGTCTTCGTCGAATTCGCCGACCGGCCCGGCCAGGGCGCAACCGTCGGCCGGCGCAGCTACGTGGGCGAGCGGCCGTGGTCGCTCGACCTGTACACGGAGCGCTATTTCCGCATCGATCCGCTGATCGAGCCGAGCCTCGCGCTGAACTGGAACCAGGCGGACGGGACCTCGGCCTGCGTGACGACGCTGCCGGCCGCCGGTTCCTGGCGTGACGGCGAGTACGGCCGGCACTTCCTGCGCCGCTGCAGTATTGCCCATGTGCTCGGCATCCTCGTGCCCTATCGTTCGGTGCTGGGCCGGCAGTTTCTTTGTCTCGGATTTCATCGCCCGCAGGCGGACCGGCCATTCGGGGCCGCGGCCATCGGCCTGCTGCGGCAATTCGCCGCCGTGATCGGCACGATGCTCTCCGGGATCGCCGCGCGCGAGGCGGCCTCGGTCACGGGCGCCGTGCTGGAACGCACCGCCCGGGCCGGCTCAGGCTATCTGGTTTTCGACCAAGATCTGATGCTGCTGCACGCCGGCGGCAGCGCGACGGCTGACCTCGGCCTCGGCGGAGCGGCCGGCGCGCCGGGCGTGGCCGATGGATACAGCTCGCTGCTCGGTGAACTGCGCCAGTGCCTGCTGTCGATCGGCCCGCAGCCGGGCACGCCGCCGCTGCAGCTTTCGCTGGTGCGCGGGGCCGGTACGGCGCCGGTGCGCGTCGAGGTCGAGACCGTTGCCACCGCGAGCGGGCGGCAGCACATCGCCACGACGTCAATCAGCGGCCGCGCGCGCGACCTCGCGGCGGCACTGGCGCGGCTGGGTCTGACCAGCCGTGAAATCGAAGTCGCGCGTCTGGTCTGCGCCGGCCACAGCAACCCGGAGATCGGCCGGCTCCTCGGCATCGCGCTGCGCACGGTCGAGAACCACCTGCGCTCGATCTTTGCCAAGGCGCAGGTCTCGAGTCGCACCCAGCTCGTGGCGCGGGCGTTGCCGTAGCGGCGGATCGGCGCGCGCCGCGCCGCGGACGGCGCGGCCACGACCTGCGGCACCGCCCGGTTCACTTCATGTGATTCTCGAGGCTGTAGCGCAGAAAGAAGTCCGCCTCGCGCCAGCCCGGATAGAGACGGGTCATCTGCTCCTGCGCCGCCGCGCGCGAGCCTGAGGAGCGTACGCTGCTGCGGTAGTCGTCGATGTAGCGGTCGATCGTGTCGAGCAGCGCCAGATCCGCGGGCTCGCCGTGCCCGGGGAATACGGTGGGCGAGCGCGCTGCGTAACGCTGCTTGATGTTCCGCAATTCCTCCTGCCAGTTGGCAATGTCCTGCCAGCTGATGTCGTCGCCCATCCACAGGTGGACACCGTTGTAGGCCAGGTCGGAGAGGAACAGTGCATTGAGTTCGGGGATGTAGACGGTCGCGATGTGGTCGGCCTCCGCCGGCTTGTAGTCCGTGGTCAGCTCGAGCGTGCCGCCACCGTCGAGTTCGAGCCGGTTACCAGCCAGCACGTGGATATTGCTCTCATAATCGAAGCCAGCCGGATTCTGCGCGGACTGTGGCACCAACGGCCGCTCCAGCGCCGGCTCGGCGCCGGTCTCGCCGCCGCTGTTCATGTAGATGGCATAGGCCTTGATGTCGCGCTTGATGTCCTCGTTCGCCACCACGATCTGGGCGTCCGGATATGCCGCGCGGAATACCGGCATGCCGGTGAAGTGGTCGGTGTGGCCGTGCGTGATCAGGATGTGGGTGAGAGGCAGGCCCTTCGACCGCACGACGTCGAGCAGTTTTCGCGCTTCGGCGGTCTTGCGCTGTACGTCGATCAGGACCTGCGACCTGCCGTTCGAGACGATGAACGAGTTGACGCTGGCGAACTCGCCGCGGAACAGCGTGACCTCGAGGCCGCTCGCCGAGCGCAGCACGGTGTCTTCCTGCCGGTAGACGATCTCGCCGCCGATCATCGTCATCCGGGTGGCGATCGTGTGCAGCTCGCGCGGCGGCACGTCGAAAGGATTGCGGTCGAGCACCACGAGGTCGGCGAGATAGCCCTGGCGCAGGCTGCCGAGGCGGTCTTCCCTGCCGAGCTGACGCGCTGAGTTTATCGTGAACAGGTCAATGGCCTCGGCGAGCGTGATCGCTTCACGTTTGCCGAAACTGTCCGGACTGCCGCCCGGGCGCTCACGTGTCAACAGCGCTTCGATCGCGGTCCACGGGTTCACCGACGGGACCACTGCCCAGTCCGAGCCGGGGACCACCAGCGCGCCGGCGTCCAGCGCTTCCCGGAACGGCCAGGCGCGGCCGATCCGCGGCTCGCCGATCGCGTGGGTGATGTCGTCGTTGATCGGGCTCGGTGACCACAGGTACGGCGACAGCTCGAGGGTGGCGCCCAGCGCAGCCGCGCGTGACAGATCGGAGTGCGCAATGAACGTGCAGTGGCCCGGATTGTGGCGGATGCCGCTCATGCCGTTGGCGCGGCGGGCGGCCTCGATCGCATCGAGCGCGGCGTGTACCGCGGCGTCGCCGGCGGCGTGGAACTTGACGGTGAGTCCGCGTTGATCGAAATCGGTCACCGCGCGGTTCAGGGTGTCCTGTTCGACCAGCAGCATCCCGTAACGGCTCGCGCGATCGTCGCGCCCGGCCACGCGTCCGGCGTACGGTTCGAGCATGGCCGCCGTGTGACTGTCGGTCGGGACGCCGTCGAGGAAGATCTTGACGCAGTCCGTGCGCAGGCGTTCGCGTTCGTAGTGCTCGCGATCGGCGAGGACCCGAGCGGTGTCGTCACCAGGCGCCCAGTTGTCGGGGAGCCAGTTCAGGCACAACTGGACGCGCTGCTTCAGGACGCCGGCGTCCGCGAGACGGGCGTACAGCCCGGCTTCGCGACCGGAGCCGGCGACGAATCCGTTCGACGCCTCCACGAAGGAGGTGATGCCGTAGGACAGCATCCTGCGCAGGGACCACTCGAGCGCCGCGCGCAGTACCTCGTCGTTCGGTGGCGGTACCTGGCCGCGTACGAGCCCGATGGCCTGCTCGCGCAGAATGCCGGTCGGGTTGCCGCGGGCGTCGCGCTCGATGATGCCGTCCTTCGGGTCGGGCGTGCTCCGATCGACGCCGCCCAGTTCCAGCGCCAGCGCGTTCGCCCAGGCGCTGTGACCGCTGGTATCGTTCAGAATGACCGGGTGGTCGGGAGAGACCGCATCGAGCGTGCGGTGGTGCAGGGCGTCGCCCAGCACGGAGGCGTCCCACTGGCCGCCCGTCAGCCACTGCCCCTTCGGCACGCGCGCCACACAGCGCGCCAGGGCGGCGAGCAGCGCGTCAACGCGCGATCCCTGTTCGATCGTGCAACTGGCGGGGTCGGCGCCCGCGTACAGCGTACCGCCGAACAACGGATGCACGTGCATGTCGTGCAGGCCCGGGAGAACGGTCGCTCCGCCGAGGTCCACGATCCGGGTCTGGCCGCCGGCCTCGCGCCGCACCGCGGCGGTGTCGCCGACGGCGACGATCCGCCCGTCACGGATGGCCAGTGCCTGGGCCCAACGCTGCGCCGTGTGCGGCACGTAGACCCGGCCGTTCAGCAAGACGGTATCGGCGGACGCCGCGGAGCTGGCACCGGCAGGGAACGTCGCCAGCAGCGCGAGGCACAGTAAAGCGAAGCGCGGAGAACCGCGCCGGCAGCATGGGCGTGGGCTCACTCGAAGCACCTCTCGTACAGCGACCGGATCGTCGCCACTTCCCAGTCCTGGGATTCCTTCTTGCCGGGTCGGACGTGGTCACGATACAGCCACGTGCCGAAATTGACGTAGTAGACATAGAGCACGAGGCGCTGCAGTTTGCGCGGCGCCCACGTGGAGCCGTGATGTTTCAGGAACGCGCCGAGCTTCTGCGCGACCGCCTCCGCGTGCCGGCGATCCGCCGCGGCGAGCGCCGGGTCGGTCTTCATGGCGCGGTGCAGCGCGAACACCACCTCGGACTCCGCTTCCGCGTGCAGGATCGCCGCATTCAGGCGCTCGAGGAATTCCCAGCGCGGCAGGGCCAGGTGCGCCGGCGTGTTCCAGGCGTCGAGCACCGCCTGCACGCGATCCATGTTGGACTGGTGCAGCGCGAGCAGGATCGCCTCGACGTTGGGGAAGTACTGATACAGCGAGCCGACCGAGATGCCGGCCTCGTGCGCGATGTGGTTGGTCGTCAGCCGCGCCGAGCTGTCGCTGGTTGAGCGCTTCAGCAGGCGCTTCGTCGCCTCGAGTATCCCCCGCACCATCTGCTGGGAGCGCGCCTGGGTCGGCGCCTTGCGCACGGACAGTTTCTTGCCACTGCGAGCGGTCATTGCAACCCCTGACTCCGGCGAGCGCGGTGCAGTGCGATCTTATTGAGCCTTGCATAAATGCCTGACAGTTTCACAATGGCAGTTCAGCCTGTTGCCAGAAGGCGCGGATCAGGCTCGGGCGGCGTTGCATGGAGCACAGCCGATTGCGCGCAGTGGTTTTGAGGTCAGCGAAGGTGCTGGCA
>VGVB01000033.1 GCA_016882265.1 Gammaproteobacteria bacterium | reverse complement strand
GCGACGGCGCTGCAGCTCCCGACCAACCTTCTCTGACTTCCGCATGCTCGCTCCGTCCGGGAATGTACATCGGATTGGACTCACGGCATACGGAAAAGTTGCAAGGCATTTATGCAAGGCTCAATAGAGCGCGCAACTCATTTTATTACGCCAGTCGTGGGGTCGGAGCCTTCGTCCGGCGCTACGGCCATGCAGCCAGCGCCGACACACTCTATTTCACCGGGATTCACCGCATCGGAGTGCAGTCTGCGGGTACGGGCCAGCGACTGGTGCTACGCGGCTTCGATCCCGCCGCGGACCGGATCGACGACGTCAGTGGTGGAGTCTATCTGGTCGCTGCCGGCGGTGAGGACAGCGCCGGCTGGTCGTTCAGCCGCCTGCTCGAGCATTGGGGGCGTAAGCATTCGTCGGCCGCTTACGTCCCATACCAAACCCGCTCCGGTCATCCGCCGGAGTACCGGTTCACGAGCCCGGTCCATCTCGGTGAGGGAACCAGCTTCGCCAGATTTCTTCGCGCACTGGCCGCCGGATTCGTGATCTACGACCCCGGCTCAAAGGTCATGGCGGTCGGCACATCGCGGCCCCGGGTCAAAGCGCGCAGCCAGTTCCGCATCGGCCGGAACCGGCTGGAGCACCTCTACGACCAGTTCACTGCGGAACCGATCGGCTGAACACCGCGCGCGCGACCGTCTGGCCCGCGCGCAGACTCAGCGCCGCAGCCGGGCTCCGCTGTACTGCAGGGTCGCGGCCATCGCGACCCCGAACAGCGCTTTGGAGGCCAGTGTGACCGGCATCGGCATCAATCCGACGAAGACCGGATTCAGTGCCGGCAGCAGCACGAGGAAGTTCACGGCCCAGGTGCCGATCAGCAGCACGACCGCGACCGGATAGGTGGCCGGACGACCGACAGCGCGCAGCGCCGGTGACGAGAGCGCATAGCCGAACGCGAGGCCGAGCAGCGCGGACAGTCCGAAGTGAATGGCGAGCCCGAGCAGCGGCGCGAAAGCCGTCCCCGCGAGTGCCGGAGCGACGGTCGCCGTGATCTCGCGCAGCACATTGCCAGCGGTCAGCGGCGTCAGCGCGGTGAACACACCGATCCACGCGACCTCCGCGAGTCCCCCGGCGAATCCCGCCAGCAACAGCCACCGGACTGCCAGGCCATGCGTCGCTCCGGCGGCCGGGACGGCGATGCGGGGCCAGAGTCCACCGGGAAGTCGGCGGTAAGCGGCTACCAGATTCATGACCTTCCCCCTGTGACTGGTATCGAGCGCAAAGCAGTCTACGACTGGCCCCGAGGATTGGGAAGTCAGTGACCGGCCGGGGGCCGGCGCCACCGTGCCACGTAAACCTCGGTTCCACAAACAGGTTGACAGTGGTCCGGTACCCCAGAATACTCGCCGCCTCCCGCAAGGAACCCGACGATGTCCATGGACCTGAGCCGCCTCGGTGCGACCCGCAGCGACTGGACCACCGCGGAGGTCGCGGCGCTGTACGCGCTGCCCTTGCTCGACCTGCTGTGGCATGCGCAGTCGGTGCACCGGCGGCATTTCGACCCGAACGCGGTACAGCGCTCGACGCTGCTGTCGATCAAGACCGGCGCCTGCTCGGAGGACTGCGGCTACTGCTCGCAGAGCGCGCGCTACAAGACCGAGGTCGGCCGCGAGGCGCTGCTCGACGTCGAGACAGTGCTCGACAAGGCGCGCGCCGCCCGCGACGCCGGCGCCACGCGCTTCTGCATGGGCGCCGCCTGGCGCGGCCCGAAGGAGCGCGACCTCGAGCCGGTGCTGGCGATGATCCGCGGTGTGCGCGAACTCGGCCTCGAGACCTGCGTGACGCTCGGCACGCTGAGCGAGGACCAGGCCCGGCAGCTTGCCGCGGCCGGTCTCGACTACTACAACCACAACCTCGACACGTCCGAATCGTATTACAGCGCGGTGGTCACGACCCACAGCTACCGGGACCGGTTGAATACCCTCGCCGCGGTGCGCGCGGCCGGCCTGCGGATCTGCTGCGGCGGCATTCTCGGCCTCGGCGAGAACGCATCCGACCGCATCGCGATGCTGCACCGGCTGGCCACCTTCGATCCGCATCCGGAGAGCGTGCCGATCAACCAGCTCGTGCCCGTCGCCGGCACACCGCTGGCCGGCGCGCCGCCGCCCGCCGCGCTCGACTTCGTGCGCGTGATCGCGCTGGCGCGCATCCTGATGCCGCGTTCGCACGTGCGGCTCTCGGCCGGCCGCGCCGCGATGAGCGAGGAACTGCAGGCGCTGTGCTTCCTCGCCGGCGCCAATTCGATCTTCTACGGCGACCGGCTGCTGACCACCGGCAATCCCGACACCGCGCGCGACACGGCGCTGTTCGCGCGGCTCGGCCTGCGGCCCGAGGCGGCGGCCCCGAGCGCCGGCTGACGCGCGTGTCTCCGGCGGCCGGCGCGCTGACCATGCCGGCGCTCAGCGCCGCGCTGGCGGCACTCGACGACGCGGGCCTGCGGCGCCGGCGTCGCACGGTCGAGCGCATCGCGCCGGACTCGGCCGCGATCCGCGTCGATGGGCGCGACTGTCTCGACTTCTGCGGCAACGACTACCTCGGCCTCGCCGGCGATCCGCGCCTCGCGGAGGCTGCCGGCCGTGCGGCCAACGCGAGCGGCGTCGGCGCGCGCGCCTCGCACCTGGTCTGCGGGCACCAGCCGGAGCACGCCGCGCTCGAAGCCGAGCTCGCCGCGTGGACCGGCCGCGAACGGACGCTCGTGTTCTCGACCGGCTATCAGGCCAACCTCGGGCTGGTGACGGCACTGGCCGGGCGCGGGACGCGCGTGCACGAGGACCGGCTCAATCACGCCTCGCTGATCGACGCGGCGTTGCTCGCCGGCGCGCGCCTGCAGCGCTACGCCCATGCCGATGCGGTGGCCCTCGAGCGTCACCTCGCCGCCCGCGCCGGCACTGCGGCACTGGTGCTGACCGACGGCGTGTTCAGCATGGATGGCGACGTCGCGCCGCTGCCGGCGCTGGCCGCGGCCTGCGCTCGCCACGGGGCACTGCTGGCGGTCGACGATGCGCACGGTCTCGGTGTGCTCGGCGCCAGCGGTCGCGGCACCTTGGAGCACTTCGCCCTCGGCCAGACCGAAGTGCCGGCGCTGGTCGGCACTTTCGGCAAGGCCTTCGGCACCTTCGGCGCGTTCGTCGCCGGACCGGCGCCGCTGATCGAATCGCTGGTGCAGCGCGCGCGCAGCTATGTCTATACGACCGCACTGCCACCGCCGATCGTCGCCGCAACCCGCACCGCCCTCGCGCTGGCCGCCGCCGAGCCGTGGCGGCGCGAACGCGCGCTGGCCCTTGCGCAGCGCTTCCGCGCCCGGGCGCAGGCTGCCGGGCTGCGTCTGGTCGGATCGGCGACTCCGATCCAGCCGGTGCTGATCGGCGCGCCGGACGCCGCGGTCAACGCCAGCGCGGCGCTGCTCGAGCGTGGCTTCTTCGTCGCCGCGATCCGCCCGCCGACCGTGCCGGCCGGCACCTCGCGCCTGCGCGTGACGCTCTCCGCGCTGCACCGCGAGGCCGATGTCGATGCGCTGGTCATGGCGCTCGCCGACTGCGGTCCGCAGCCGATGACATGAGCGGCGACACGAGGCGGATCCAGTTGGCGTCGTCCTTCGCGACCGGCCCCCGCCGCTCGCTCAGGAAGAACTCTATTCGCTCGCCGGCGGGGGCCGGTCGCGAAGGACGACGCCGGTACGGCGCCGGCAGGACGCCATGACTCATGCCCCGGCTCATCTCGACACCGCCGCCGTGCGCCGCGACTTCGACCGCGCCAGCACCAGCTACGACGAAGCTGCCGTGCTGCAGCGCCAGGTGCGGGAGCTTCTGCTCGCTCGCCTCGACTGGATCCGTCTGACTCCGCAGGTGATCGCCGACCTCGGCTGCGGCACCGGTCACGCCGCGCGCGCCCTCGCCGCGCGCTGGCCGGCCGCGCGCGTGCTCGCCGTGGACAGTGCCCCCGGCATGCTGCGCGAGGCCGCCCGGCTCGGCGGCGCTGCGCCCGGCTGCGAGCTGCTGCAGGCCGATGCCCGGTCGCTACCGCTGCCGACCGCCAGCGTCGACCTGATCTTCTCGAACCTGATGCTGCAGTGGTGCGACGAACCCGGCACCGTGTTCGCGGAGTGCCTGCGCGTGCTGCGCCCGGGCGGGCTGCTGATGTTCACGACCTTCGGTCCCGGCACACTCACCGAACTGCGCGAGGCCTGGCGTGCGGCCGACGACTACGCGCACGTCTCCGCCTTCGTGGACCTGCACGAGCTTGGCGATGAACTGCTGCGCCGCGACTTTGCCGACCCGGTGCTCGATGTCGAGCGCTGCTCGCTGACCTACGCCGATCTGCGCGGACTGATGCGCGACCTGAAGGCGATCGGCGCCCAGAACGCGACCGCTGCCCGGCCGCGTGGTCTGACCGGCCGGCGCCGCCTGCGCGCCGTCGAAATCGCCTACGAGCAGTACCGCCGCGACGGACTACTGCCCGCCAGCTACGAAGTCGTGTTCGGCCAGGCCTGGGCGCCCAGCGCCGGCGGCGGCCGGCGTGTAGACTTTGCGGATGCACGCACCGGCCCACACCGCTTCCGGCTCCCGTGAGCTCGTCTTCCGCGCCGCCGGACTGACCAAGGTCTACCGGATGGGCGACGTCGAGGTCCACGCGCTGCGCGGCGTGGATCTCGAGCTGTACGCGGGCGAGTTCGTCGTGCTGCTCGGGGCCTCGGGCAGCGGCAAGTCCACGCTGCTCAACATTCTCGGCGGGCTGGACGCGCCGACGGACGGTCGGGTCGAGTGCCGTGGCCATCCGCTGACCGGCGCCGGCGATGACGAGCTGACCCGCTTCCGCCGTGAGCACGTCGGCTTCGTGTTCCAGTTCTACAACCTGATCCCGAGTCTGACCGCGCGCGAGAACGTCGCGCTGGTCACGGAAATCGCGCCGCAGCCGATGGCACCCGAGGCGGCCCTCGCGCTCGTCGATCTCACCGGGCGCATGAATCACTTCCGGGCGCAGCTCTCCGGCGGCGAGCAGCAACGCGTCGCGATCGCGCGCGCCATCGCCAAACGTCCCGACGTGCTGCTCTGCGACGAGCCCACCGGCGCGCTCGATTCGGCCACCGGCGTGCTGGTGCTCGAGGCGCTCGAGCGGATCAACCTCGAAACCGGCGCGCTGACCGTCGTCATCACGCACAACGCGGTCATTGCGCGCATGGCCGATCGCGTGATCCACCTGAGCGACGGCCGCATTGCCGGTGAGGAACGCAATCCGGTCCGCGCCGCGCCGGCGGAGCTGCACTGGTGAGCGTGCTGCAGCGCAAACTGCTGCGCGAACTGCGCCAGTTGCGCGGCCAGGTGCTGGCGATCGGGCTGGTGATGGTCGGCGGCATCGGCATGCTGGTGATGGCGCTGTCGAACTACGACGGCCTGGCGGACACCCGCACGCGCTACTACGCAGAACACCGCTTCGCCGAGGTCTTCGCCCGGGTCAAGCGCGCGCCGCTGCCGCTCACCGAGGCGGTGCGCGCGATTGCGGGCGTGCGCGAGGTCGCACCACGCGTCAGTGGCTTCGTCAACCTCGAGCTCGGCGGCTACCACGAGCCGATCACCGGTCAGATCGTGTCACTGCCGGCTCCCGGTGAGCCGGAACTGAACCGGCTGTTCCTGCGCGCCGGGGCGCTGCCGGACGCGGACGATGAGGTGGTCGTCGGTGAGGCCTTCGCCGAGGTCCACGAACTGCGCCCGGGTGACGTGCTGACCGCGATCCTGAATGGCCGGCGCCAGCGGCTGCGCGTCAGCGGCATCGGCCTGTCGCCGGAGTTCGTGTACCAGATCCGCCCCGGCGACGTGTTCCCGGACTTCGCCCGCTTCAGTGTGCTGTGGATGCGGCGCGAGCCGGTGGCGACCGCCTTCGACATGGATGGCGCGTTCAACGACCTGGTGCTGACGCTGACCCGCGAGGCCCGCACCGCCGACGTGATCGATGCACTGGATGTGCTGCTCGCGCCGTACGGCGCCACCGGCGCGCACGGGCGCGACCTGCAGATGTCGCACCGTTTCCTCGACACCGAGCTGAAGCAGCTCCGGGTCATGACCGTGCTGTTCACGGCGGTGTATCTCACCGTCGTCGCGTTCCTGCTCAACGTCGTCGTCGGCCGCCTGATCAGCACCCAGCGTGAACAGATCGCCGTGCTCAAGGCCTTCGGCTACAGCCGCTGGGAGGTCGGACTGCACTACGGTCAGCTCGTGCTGCTGATGGTCAGCAGCGGCGTGCTGCCGGGACTCGCGCTCGGCGCGTGGCTCGGGCGGGGCATGGCCCGGATGTACATGGATTTCTACCGCTTTCCGTTCCTCGACTGGTCGTTGCGCCCGGAAGTCGTGCTGCTCGCCTTCGGCTTCGCCCTCGCGGCCGCCGTGCTCGGCACGGTGGGCGCCCTGCGCCGGGCCTTCGCGATGCCGCCTGCGCAGGCCATGCGTCCCGAGGCACCGCCTGTGTTCCACCACACCTTGACCGAACGTTTCGGCCTCGGCGCGCTGCTCGACCCGACCGCGCGCATGGTCCTGCGCAACATCGAGCGGCGGCCGCTGCGCTCGGCGCTGTCGGTGCTCGGCATCGGTCTCGGCATCGGCATCCTGGTGATGTCCGGCTTCCAGCACGGGGCGATCGAGGAAATGATCGACGTGCAGTTCAGCTTCGCGCAGCGCGATGACTTCGCGGTCACCTTCGCCGAGCCGACCTCGTCGCGGGCGGCGCAGGAACTGGCCGCGCTGCCCGGCGTGCGCCGCGTCGAACCGTTCCGCAGCGCGGCGGTGCGCCTGCGGCACGGCCACCGCAGTTATCGCACCGCGCTGCAGGGACTGCCCGAGGATGGCGATCTCAAGCGCGTGCTCGACACCCGCCTGCAGCCGGCGGCGCTGCCGGCGGCTGGCCTGCTGCTGACCGACTACCTGGCTGAACTGCTTGCGGCCCGCCCCGGCGATCTGCTCGAAGTCGAATTCCTCGAGGGTCACCGCCGTACGCTGGCCGTACCGCTCGCCGGCACGGTGCACGAGTACCTCGGCGTCAGCGCCTACGCCCGCCGTGATTACGTCAACCGCCTGCTGGGCGAAGGCGCGGCGCTGTCCGGCGCGTGGCTGGCGCTCGAGTCCGGCGCGCGCCCCGGCGTGGTCGCTGCTTTGCGCGAGCGCCCGCGGGTCGCGGCGGTCACCGACCGCGCGGCGATGGTGCAGAGCTTCCGCGACACGATGGCCGAGAGCATCCTGACCTTCACGCTGATCTCGGCGCTGATGGCGGCCAGCATCGCCATCGGCGTCGTGTACAACGCCTCGCGCATCACGCTGGCCGAGCGCGGCCGCGAGCTGGCCAGCCTGCGCGTACTCGGCTACACGCGCCACGAAGTGCGCGCGCTGCTGATCGGCGAGCTGTTCACGCTCACCTTCCTCGCCTTGCTGCCCGGCTTCCTGCTCGGCACCGCGATGTGCTGGCTGCTGGTGCAGGGATTCGTCTCGGACCTGTATCGTGTACCGCTGGTGCTGCCGCCAGCGAGCTTTGCGCTGGCCGGGCTGGTCGTGCTGGCGGCAACCGCCGTGTCGGGGCTGCTGGTGCGGCGCCGACTCGATCGACTGGACCTGGTGGCCGTGCTGAAGATCCGGGAGTGAGCTCGCCATGGAGAACGCGCATGCATCCTGATCCGCGGCGTCTGCGCTATCTGGTCGCCGGGCTGGTGGTCCTGGCGCTGGTCGCGATCGCGCTGTGGCCGGCGGCTCTCCCCGTGGACAGCGGCACGGTCGGGCGCGGACCGGTGCAGGAGACCACCGAGGCCGAGGGGCGCACGCGGCTGCGCGATCGCTTCGTCGTCGCCGCGCCGGTCACGGCCCTGGCCCGGCGCCTCGAACTGGAGCCCGGCGATCGGGTCGAGGCCGGCCAGGTGCTGGTCGTACTCGATCCGGTCGCGGCACCGACACTCGATTCGCGCAGCCGCGCCGAGGCCGAGGCGCGCCTCGCCGGGGCGCGGGCCCAGCTCGCCGCCGCAGGTGAGGACCGCCAGGCAGCCGAGGCACGCGCCACGCAGACAGCCACCGAAGCGGCGCGGCAGCAGACGCTGCGCCAGCGCGGCCTCGTTGCCGCCGAGGCCGCCGAGCGCATGGGCACGGAGGCGGAGCGCGCCGCGCGCGAAGCAGCGAGTGCACGCTTTCGCGAGGCGACTGCGCAACACGCGGTCGCGGCCGCGGCGGCTGTCCTCGAGCGCGGCAGCGGCGACCCGACCGTGCGCGCGGCTCTCGAGCTGACGGCGCCGGTGGCCGGCGTCGTGCTGCGCCGGCATTTCGAAAGCGCACGGCCGGTGCAGGCCGGCGAGCCGCTGATCGAAATCGGCGACCCGGCCGGCCTCGAGGTCGAGGTGGACGTGCTGTCGGCCGATGCCGTGCGCCTGCGCGAGGGCATGCGCGTCGAGCTGCTGCGCTGGGGCGAGGCACAGCCGCTCGCCGGTCGCGTGCGTCGCATCGAGCCCGGCGGCTTCACCAAGTTCTCCGCTCTCGGCGTCGAGGAGCAGCGGGTCTGGGTGCTGGTGGAAGTCACCAGCCCGCGCGCGGAATGGTCGGCGCTCGGCGAGGCCTATCGCGTCAATGCACGCTTCGTATTGCGCGAAAAGCAGTCCGTGCTGCGCGCCCCGGCCAGTGCGGCATTCCGCAACGACGGCGGCATGGCCGTGCTCCGCATCGACGGCCGGCGGGCGCGGCTGGTGCCGGTGCACAGCGGCCTGCAGGGTAACGGCTGGATCGAGATCGAGGCCGGGCTGCAAGAAGGCGATCGTCTCGTCCTGCATCCGGACCGTGAACTCGAAGACGGTGCGCGCGTGGCGCTGCGTGCCGGCGCGGACGATTGAACGGTGCGCCGCGATTTTTTCGTCACCGGCACCGACACCGGCGTCGGCAAGACGCTGGTCACGGCGGCCGTGCTGCGGCGGCTGCGCGAAGCGGGACACACGGTCGCCGGCATGAAGCCGGTCGCGGCCGGGGCGAGCCGCGGCCCGGCTGGCCCGGTCAACGACGACGCGCTGCTGCTGCAGGCCGAGTCCAGCGCCCGCCATCCATACGCGGTCGTCAACCCGTATCTGTTCGAGCCACCGATCGCGCCGCATCTGGCTGCTGCCGCGGCCGCTGTCCGCATTGACTTCGCGCGCATCGCCGCAGCACTCGCGCGGCTGCGCGCCGCCGCCGATGTCGTTCTGGTCGAGGGCGCCGGTGGCCTGCTGGTACCGCTCGATGAACAGCGCTCGCTGGCTGAACTGCCGCGCCTGCTCGGCCTCGAGGTGATTCTCGTCGTCGGCCTGCGGCTCGGCTGCCTGAACCACGCGCTGCTGACTGCGGAGGCTGCTCGCGCACGCGGTCTTGCACTCGCCGGCTGGGTCGGCAACCGGATCGACCCGCAGTTCGCGTATTGCGAGGAGAACATTGCAACCTTGCGGGCGCTGCTGCCAGCGCCGTGCCTCGGAATCGTGCCGTGGCAGGCGGCGCCGTCGATCAGCGCGACCGCAGCCGCACTGACCGGCGCCGCGGCGCTCACTGACGGCTAGCGCCGGTGTTGCGGCATCCGGGCCGAATCACTTAGGATGTTCTTAGACCAATTCCACGCAGTGCCGGATCCCGGGCTGCAGGAGCGTCGGTACCATGCTCAGGCGAAACCTCGCGCGGTTCGCAATCGCGGCACTCGTGGCGGCCCTCGCCGCGACCCCGGCCGCGGCGGACTGGTCACTGCTCAACCTGCCCCGCGGCGTCAGCGAGTTGTCGCGAGAGATCTACGGCCTGCACATGCTGATGCTGTCGATCTGCACGACCATCGCCGTGGTCACGTTCGGTGCGATGACCGTCGCCCTGCTGCGCTTCCGCAAGTCGCAGGGCGCAGTCGCCGATACCAGCCTCGTGCACGACTCGCGCCTCGAACTGGTGTGGACGGTGATCCCGGTGCTGATCCTGGTCGGCATGGCGGTGCCGGCCGTCGCGCGCATCCTGCACATCGAGGACATGAGCGGCTCCGAGCTGACCATCAAGGTCACCGGCTACCAGTGGCAGTGGCATTACGAGTACCTGGGCCGCGACGTCGCCTTCTTCAGCCGGCTCGCACGCAGCAGCGACTTCGCGCGCCAGCCCGGCTCGGGCATCGACCCGGCCACGGTCGAGAACTACCTGCTCGACGTGGACCGCCCGCTGGTCGTCCCGACCGGCACCAAGGTACGGCTGCTGCTGACCGCGAACGATGTGATCCACGCCTGGTGGGTGCCGCAGTTCGGCATGAAGCGCGACGCGATTCCCGGCTTCATCAACGAGATGTGGTTCCGCATCGACGCCGACCGGCCCGGTACCTACCGCGGCCAGTGTGCCGAACTGTGCGGTGCCGACCACGGCTTCATGCCGATCGTCGTCGTCGCGAAATCGCCGGCCGAATTCGTGGCATGGCTCGAGCAGCAGCGGGCGACCCTCGCCCGCCCGGAGTAACAAACATGGTCGAGGCAGCAGTGGCAATGGATCACGCCGGGCACGCGGCGCCGGCGCGCGGACTCACCCGCTGGCTGACGTCGACCAACCACAAGGACATCGGCACGCTGTACCTGGTGTTCGCGCTGGTGATGTTCCTGGTCGGCGGCGCGATGGCGCTCCTGATCCGGGCCGAGCTGCACGCGCCGGGCCTGCAGCTCGTCAATCCCGGCTTCTACAACCAGATCCTGACCGTGCACGCGCTGCTGATGGTGTTCGGCGCGGTGATGCCGGCAACAGTGGGACTCGCCAACTGGATGATCCCGCTGCAGATCGGGGCCGCCGACATGGCCCTGCCGCGCCTCAATCTGTTCAGCTTCTGGCTGCTGTTTTTCGCCTCCGTGCTGCTGACCTCGACGCTGTTCCTGCCGGGCGGCGCGCCGGCCGCCGGCTGGACCCTGTACCCGCCGCTGGTGCTGCAGTCGGGCAGCGCGTTCCCGGTCGCGATCTTCTCGATCCACCTGATGGGCGCCTCGTCGATCATGGGCGCGATCAATGTGATCGTCACCGTGCTCAACATGCGCACGCCAGGCATGACTCTGCTGAAGATGCCGCTGTTCTGCTGGGCCTGGCTGATCACCGCCTACCTGCTGATCGCGGTGATGCCGGTGTTCGCCGGCAGCGTGACCATGCTGCTGACCGACTACTTCCTCGCCACCAGCTTCTTCAATCCGGCCGGCGGCGGTGATCCGGTGCTGTACCAGCACGTGTTCTGGTTCTTCGGCCACCCCGAGGTCTACATCATGATCCTGCCGGCCTTCGGCATCGTCTCCGAGATCATCCCGACTTTCGCGCGCAAACCGATCTTCGGCTACGATTCGATGGTATACGCGATTGCCTCGATCGCGTTCCTGTCATTCATCGTCTGGGCGCATCACATGTTCACGGTCGGCATGCCGGTGGCCGGCCAGTTGTTCTTCATGATGGCCACGATGCTGATCGCCGTACCGACCGGCGTAAAGGTGTTCAACTGGACCGCGACGCTGTGGCGCGGCTCGATCAGCTTCGAGCCGCCGATGCTGTTCGCGCTGGCCTTCCTGTTCCTGTTCACGCTCGGCGGCCTGTCCGGCCTGATGATGGCGATCGCGCCGGTCGACCTGCAGTACCACGATTCCTATTTCATCGTCGCGCACTTCCATTACGTGCTGGTGCCCGGCGCGGTGTTCGCGATCATCGCCGGCGTGTACTACTGGCTGCCGAAGTGGACCGGCCACCAGTACAGCGTACGGCTCGGCCAATGGCATTTCTGGCTGACGGCGATCTCGGTCAACGTGATGTTCTTCCCGCAGCACTTTCTCGGCCTCGCCGGCATGCCGCGGCGCATCCCGGACTACGCCACGCCGTTTGCCGACTGGAACGCAGTCTCGACGATCGGCAGCTTCGTGTTCGGCTTCGCGCAACTGCTGTTCGTCTGGCTGGTCTGGCGTTGCGCCCGCGGCGGCGAGCGCGCCACCGCCCAGGTCTGGGACGGCGCCCACGGCCTCGAGTGGACCGTGCCGTCGCCGCCTCCGTACCACACCTTCGCCACCCCGCCCGAGTTGCGCTGAACGCATGAGCACGCCGGCTGATCCACGGCAGCGGCGCAACCTGCGGCTCGCGCTCGCACTCGGCCTGCTGGCCGCGGTCCTGTACTTCGGCTTCATCGCGCTGCGCCTCGGCGGCCGGTCATGAACACGCCGCAGCACGGCCGGCATCGCGGCCTGGTGGCCCGGCTGCTGCTGATGGCAGCCGCCAGCTTCGCCTTCGGCTTCGCGCTGGTGCCGCTCTACGACGTGTTCTGCGAGGTCACCGGGTTCGGTTCGCGCGAGCGCCTGCGCGGCCCGGCGGTCGCCGCGGCCGCCGCTCCCGACCGCGCGCGCACGGTGACCGTCGAGTTCACAGCCTCCGTGCCGAGCGACATGGCCTGGCGGCTGCAGCCGCAGGTCGCGGCGCTCGAGGTCCAGCCCGGCCAGTTGTACGAGGCACACTTCATCGCGACCAACCTGGCGCCGCACGCGGCCACGGCCGTGGCCGTGCCGGGGGTCACGCCGGCCAGGGCGCTGCGCCATTTCCGCAAGACCGAGTGCTTCTGCTTTGCGCCGCAGTCGTTCGCCGCCGGCGAACAGCGCGAGCTGCCGGTGCGCTTCCTGGTCGACCGCGAGCTGCCCGCCGGGGTGGACCGCCTGACGCTTGCCTACACCTTCTACGATGCCGCGCGCGCGCCCGCCAGCGGCGGCGGAGGATGATCGCCATGTCACACGCCGAGCCCAGCCCCGGATCCGCCTACTACTTCCCGCACGGCAGCCGCCTGCCGTTCTACGGTTCAGCCTCGCTGTTCGTGCTGATGGCCGGCGCGGCCGCGACGCTGAACGGCGCGGCGGCCGGCGGCTGGATTCTCGGCCTCGGCGGCGTGCTGCTCGCCGGTCTGTTCTTTGCCTGGTTCGGTCAGGTGATCCGCGAGAACCAGGCCGGGTTGTACAACGATCAGGTGGATCGCTCGTTCCGGATGGGAATGATGTGGTTCATCTTCTCCGAGGTCATGTTCTTCGCCGCGTTTTTCGGCGCGCTGTTCTACACGCGCCAGTTCGCGGTGCCGTGGCTCGGCGGCGAAGGCAGCAAGGGGCTCGCCGGCCTGCTGTGGCCGGAGTTCGAGGCCGGCTGGCCGACCAATGGCCCGGCTGCGCTCGGTCCGCGCGCGGACGGCAGTTTCGACGTGATGAAGGCCTTCGGCCTGCCCGCCGTGAACACGATGCTGCTGCTGAGTTCCGGCCTGACCGTGACCATCGCTCACCATGCGCTGAAGTCCGGCCAGCGCGCGCTGCTGAAACTGTTCCTCGCGCTGACCTTTCTGCTCGGCTTCTCGTTCCTGTCGATCCAGGTGTACGAGTATGGGCATGCGTGGCACGAGCTCGGCCTGCAGACCGGCACTGGCATCTACGGCTCGACCTTCTTCCTGCTGACCGGATTCCACGGCCTGCACGTGCTGATCGGCGCGATCATGCTGGTCGTGATCTGGCTGCGCTGTCTCAAGGGCCACTTCACGCCGCGCCAGCACTTTGCCTTCGAGGCCGTCGCCTGGTACTGGCACTTCGTCGACGTGGTCTGGCTCGGCCTGTTCGTGTTCGTGTACTGGCTATAAGCGCCGGCCGCGGCGCGCGCTCAGCGGCAGACCAGCACCGGGATCTTCGTGTGCGTCAGCACCTTGGCGGTGTGGCTGCCGAGCAGCAGGCCGGCGATGCCGCTGCGCCCGTGTGAGGCCATCACGATCAGGTCGCACTTCTTCGAGCGCGCGGTCCGCACGATCCCACGCCAGGCCTGATCCCCGTTGACGACGACCGTCGCGCAGCCGACCCCAGCCGTCCCGGCCTGTCGCTCGATGCCGGCCAGCGCCTGCTTCGCCTCGGCGACGGCCGCCTGCAGATAACGCTGCGGCGTCAGCTCCGGCATGTACACCGCTGCTTCGCCGTAGACCGGCGGCCGGTACGGCTCGGTCACGAATACTCCGGTGACCCGTGCGCCGAGCGTCTGCGCCAGCGCGATGCCGGTGCGAATGCCCTTGAGCGAGTTCCGCGATCCATCGGTCGGGATGAGGATGTGCTGATACATGGCTGCCCCCACTCTGGTGCGGCCGCGACCGACCGCCGTTGCCCGACTCAAGTATGCCAGCGGCTGCTCACCTGCGCCCGTCATTCCGTGACAATCACTTCACCGTGCATTTCCGGATGCGGGCCACAGGTATAACGATAGCGGCCGGGTCGCTCGAAGCGACGTTGCCACGATTCGCCCGGGAAGAACCGCTCGGACTCCAGGCCACCCTCTTCCGGAAACAGGATCGAGTGGCTGGTGCGCTTCTCAGCGTTGGTCCAGCGTACGGTCGTTCCCGGCACCACGGTGAGCGTCGCCGGGATGAACTGGCTGCCGCGGATTTCGACTTCGGCGGTCTCGACATCGGCCAGCAGCGCGGTGGCCAGCGTGACCGCCCCGATCGCCGTCAGCCAGCGCAGCGCACGCCGATGCGCGCTGCGGACGGCGGTACAGCCCGCCGCCTCGCTATTGCTTTGCTGCGGTGATGTCGGCTGTTGCATCGAGACCAAGCGTGTAACCCAGCGATACATGGTGGAAGCGCCCCGCCGTGTAGTCGTCGTGGATCGCAAAACCGAAATTGTAGGTCTTGCCCGCGGCGAGCTGCACGTCACCCGTACCGCCTCCGGCGAGACGGCGCGTGAAGACGACGGTCCACTCGTCGCCCTTCTTCGTACCGGCAGCGTCGACCAGGCCCTTACCACCCTCCATGACCCGCCGCTCGGCCACGTAGCCATCAGCCTTCATGCCCTTGCTGCTCCACTGCACCAGATCGTAGAACACGCCGTTGGCCAGGTTGCCGTCGGTCACGTACTTGGTCTTGCGATCATCGGTAACGCCTGGCATCGAGCGGATGTCCACATGGCACGCCTGCCAGCAGCCGGAAAGACTGGCGCCAGCCACCCGGTTGTCATCCAGCATGAAGGCCAGCTTGACCGCATTGTCTTTGTCCATCTTCGCCGCGCCGCCCGGCGGCTCCTTCCAGACGAAGCGCAGGTACAGGTTGGTGCCGTCGTGCGCAGCCTGCACGGCCACCGGAATCGAGCCGGCCTTGCCCGGGATCGGTACCGGTTCGAGTTTCTGGCCACTGGCCATCTTCTGCCCCATGTCGGCGGCTTCCTCGTCGTGACAGCCGGCGCAGGTCTCGCCCTTGCGCATGGCCCGCGCACCACCGTGTTCGGTACCCTTCGTCGCCCACTCCAGCGGTGACACGCCGGGGTAGAAGACCGTGATCGACCTGACCGGGACCTTGCTCCAGTCCGGTGCCGCGGCCAGCGCTGGCACTGAGGCCGGACCGCATACCAGCATCGTTACCGGAAACAGCAATCGCGCCATGCGCATGATGTCGTGCTCCATCGCTCACTCTTCCTCAGGCATGTTTTCGGGCAACTGGTGCGAAGTGCCCTTGTGACAGTCGATGCAGGTCTCGCCATCGCGAACAGCCATTTCGTGCGATCGCCGCGCCCGCGGCTTCTGCTTGCTGACATCCATGCTCGCCAGCGTATGACAGTTGCGGCACTCGAGCGAGTCGTTCGCCTTCATCCGCCGCCACTCGCGCTGGGCCAGCTCCAGGCGCCGGGCGAGGAACTTCTCGCGTGTCTCTATCGAGCCGGTGATCTTGCCGTACAGCTCCTTGGTCGCCGCCATCTTGCGCAGCATCTTCGGTCCCCATTCCTTCGGCACGTGGCAGTCGGAGCAGACCGCGCGCACACCGGTACGGTTGGTGTAGTGGATCGTGTTCTGCGCGTATTCGGCGTAGACGTTATCCCGCATTTCGTGGCAGGAAATGCAGAACTGTTCGGTGTTGGTCGCCTCGATGACTGTGTGAAATCCACCCCAGAACAGGACGCCGGCGATGAATCCGACCACCAGCAGCGTCAGCAACGACCAGCGGGGGCTGGGTCTCAACAACCGGCGCCACCAGCCGCCGCGTTCCTCGTCGGGTCCCTTGCTCAAATCGGTACTCCCTGTCCGTCGCCCGGCTGGCCTCCGGACCGGCGCTCCGGCCGGCCCGGAGGCTGTGACACAATCAGTAGATGTCGTGCTGCGTGTTCCAGACGTTGAACTTGCCGGTCGGCGTAATCATCTGCGGATCGGTGATCACCTTCTTGACCTGCAGCGTCCGGTCGTCGTACACAACCAGCGCCGACTGGTTGGTCTTGCCGCCCCAGACCGAGATCCAGACCTCGCTGCCGTCGGCGCTGAACTCCGGATGCACCGCGCGCCGCAGGGCCTTGGTCTCCGGCAGCCCGGCGTCGCGGGCGACGTTGACCTTGACCGCCGGCTTGCTCAGGTCCGTCAGGTCGAACACGTAAACGGCCTCGGCGTTCTCCCGCTCCGGGTTCATCGGCAGATCCGCCCACAGGTGCCGCGACTTAGGATGGGTCTTCACAAACAGGTTGCCGCCGCCGGGCATCGGCAGCTCCTGCACGACCTTCCAGTTGTACTCCCGGTAGCGGGCGTGCTCGCGCTTTTCCGACGGCGTGGCGATCAGTGACACGACCGCGTCACCCAGGTGCCCGGTGGCCCATACCGGTCCGAACTGCGGGTGGACGAAGTTCGCGCCCCGGCCCGGGTGCGGGATCTTCTTGGTATCGACCAGCGCCGCCAGTTTCCCGGTCCGCGTATCCACCGCCGCGACCTTGTGCGAAGCGTTGGCGGCCACGAGGAAGTAGCGCTTCGAGGCGTCCCAGCCGCCGTCGTGCAGGAACTTCGCCGACTCGATCGTCGTGGTCTTCAGGTTGCGGATGTCGCTGTAGTCGACCAGCAGGATCTGGCCGGTCTCCTTGATGTTGACCACCCACTCGGGCTTGATGTGCGACGATACGATCGAGGCGACGCGCGGTTCGGGATGGTACTCACCGTCCACCGTGATGCCGCGCGTCGAGACGACCTTGAGCGGCTTGAGCGTGTCACCCTCCATGATCGAGAACTGCGGCGGCCAGTAGCTGCCACCGATCAGGTACTTATCCTCGTAGCCCTTGAACTTGGAGGTGTCCACCGAGCGGGCATCGGCGCCCAGCTTGATGCTCGCAACGGTCTGCGGCTTCTCGAACCACAGGTCGATCAGCGTGACCAGACCATCCCGGCCGACCGTGTACACATACCGGCCCGACGCCGACAGGCGTGAGATGTGCACGGCGTAGCCGGTATCGAGAATCTGCCAGATCTGCTTCGTGTCACCATCGATCAGCGCGAGCTTGCCGGTATCGCGCAGCGTCACTGCGAACACATTCTTCAGATTGATGCTGCTCATCTGCCGGGTCGGCCGCTGTTCCACCGGCACGATCAGCTTCCACGATGCCAACATGTCCTTCAGGCTGAACTCCGGCGGCGACTGCGGCGCCTGCTGGATGTAGCGGGCCATGATGTCGATCTCGGCCTCGCTCAGGATGTCGTCGTAGTTGACCATCCCGCCCTCAGTGCCCAGCGCGATGATCTTGGCAAGCCGGGAACTGCCGAGCTTCAGCGTGCCACCTTCCTGGACATTGCCGTCGGCCGCCTTCTTGGTCCAGTGCGGCTCGAGGTTCTTGCCGGTCGCACCCTTGCGCAGCACGCCATGGCAGCCGGCGCAGCGCTCGAAGTAGATCTTGCGACCGGTCTCGATCTCTGCCGGCGTCATCGCCGGCGCCTGCTCTGCTGCCTGCTGCGCCTGGGCAGTCGTGCCCAGCGCCGCCATCAGCCCCATCACCACACCCGTGACAGCGATCCGCGTATTCATGGTGCCGTTCCCCTTGTGCGTAAACCAAAGCCTTGTGCAAACCGCGCTGACATCGCCGAATATAGGCGGCTGGCCATCTCCTTCAATAGGCAGTTTCCCGCCTCTTTGGGGTGGACAACCGAAGGTGCGGCGTGGCCAGCCCGTACCGTCGGCAGACGCTCAGTCGAACGGCAGTCCCACGTAGTTTTCCGCGAGTGCGACCCTGCCGGCCCGCGAGCCGGCCAGCCAGTCGAGCTCGGCAAGCTGCAGCTTGTGACTGAACGGATCCTCGTCGAGACGGTGCATCAGCGTCGTGAACCACCATGAGAAACGGGTCGCCTGCCACACGCGGCGCAGCGCGCGCGCCGAGTATTCCTCGAGCAACGCCCCACTATTGTCAGAATAATACTCGATCAGGGCACGTGACAGCAGGCGCACATCGGCGGCGGCCAGATTCAGGCCTTTGGCGCCGGTCGGCGGCACGATGTGCGCGGCATCCCCGGCCAGGAACAGGCGACCGAAGCGCAGTGGCTCGACGACGAAGCTCCGGAGCGGCGCGATGCTCTTCTCAAGCGACGGCCCGGTCACCAGGCCGCGGACCCGCTCCGGCGGCAACCGCCGTGCGAGTTCCTCCCAGAAACGCGCGTCGGACCACTCCTCGACGCGGTCCGTCGGCGTGCACTGCAGGTAGTAACGGCTGCGCGAGCGCGAGCGCATGCTGCACAGCGCGAAGCCGCGCTCGTGGTTCGCGTAGACCAGCTCGTCGGCGAGCGGCGGCACGTCGGCGAGCAGACCGAGCCAGCCGAACGGATAGACCCGCTCGTGCTGGCGGATCGCGCCGGCCGGAACGCTGGCACGGCAGACGCCGTGGAAGCCGTCGCAGCCGGCGATGAAGTCACATTCCAGTTCGCGGCGGACACCGTCCTGCGTCCAGCCGACGCGCGGGCGGCTGCTGTCGAAATCGTGAATCGTGACCTGCCCGGCCTCGTACACGGTCGCTGCGCCGCTCGCGGCCCGCGCATCGCCAAGATCCTTCTGCAGCTCGGTCTGGCCGTAGATCGTGACCACCTCGCCGGCGAGCTCCTGCAGATCCACCCGCAGCAACCGGCCGGCGAACGCGAGCTCGAGGCCCGCGTGCACCAACTTCTCGCGCTCGAGCCGTTCAGCGACGCCGGCCTCGTGCAGCAGATCGACCGTGCCCTGTTCGAGCAGTCCGGCGCGGATGCGCGCCTCGACGTACCCGCGCGAGTGCTTCTCCAGCACCACCGTGTCGATGCCCTGCCGGTGCAGCAACTGCCCGAGCAGCAGGCCGGCGGGCCCGGCACCAATGATCGCGACCTGGGTCCGTTGCATGTCGGCCTTCCTGGCAAACCGCCGCTGGCGGTGACCGCTACAGGATTGCCGCGCGCGTGGCGGAAGGCAAGCCCTCCGCCAGACTGCGGGCCCGCTGCCGCAGGCACTCGAGCAGCCGTGCCTGCGCCGCGGTCGGTCGCCAGTCGCGACGCCGGGCCAGACCGATCGGCCGCGTGACCCGGCCCTGCGGATGCGGCAGTGCCACCAGCAGGCCGGTCCGCAGCTCGTGCCGGACCTGGTGCGCCGAAAGCAGCATCATCCGCTCGCTGCCGAGCAGCAGCGCGCGGGCCGCCACCAGTGAGTTGCACTCGATCGGCGGCCAGCGCTGCGCCGGAGGCCCGGCGAACAGGGCCTCGAACTGTCGCCGCAGCGGCGAGCCGGGCCGTGGCGCGACCCACGGATACCGCAGCAGATCCCGATTGCGCAGCCGGCGCCGGCCGGCCAGCGGGTGGCCCGAACGCACGACGATCGCCAGCGGATCGTCGAAAAGCGGTTCCTGCACGACGTCGGCGCCGGGCCCGGGCTGGCGCAGCGCACCGACCAGGAATTCGGCCATGCCTCCGCGCAACGCGGCGAGCAGCGTCTCGTACGGCCCGTCGAGAATCGACACCGCGTGGCGGGGTTCGGCCGCCAGGAACTCCAATACCGCCTCCGGGACCAGCCACGTGCGCGCGAGCGGCATTGCTCCGATCACGGTCCGCCCGCTGCTTCCGCCCGCACTCGCGCTCACCTCCGCGCGGGCCTGCTCGAGCTCGGCCGCGGCGAGTCGCGCGCGGCGCACGAGCCGCCCGGCCTCGCGACTCGGCTGCAGGCCGTAGCTGGTCGGCTCGAACAGCACCAGGCCGGCATTGCGCTCGAGGCTGCGCACGGCGCGGTGCAGGCCGGGCCGCGAGCGCGCGCCGTGGCGCGCCGCCCGGCCGAATCCGCCCTGTTCGACGACCTCGACCAGCGCCTGCAACTGCGCCGCCGTCAGGGCCCGCTCGAGTCGGGCACCCGCATCCGGCGCACGCAGCGCCTCGCCAGCGCCCTCGTGCAGTTGCGCCAGCGCCCGTTCGCTGCGCGCGCGGCACAGCTCCCCGGCCGGCGTCAGCGCCACGCCGCCGCTGCTGCGGCGCAGCAGCTCGGCGCCGAACCAGCGCTCGAGGCCGTGCACGGCCTGGGTCGCCGCCGGCTGGGTCAGGTGCAGCTCCTGCGCGGCCGCAACCAGCCGGCCATGCCGGCTGATCGCCGTGAACAGACGCAAATGGCGCAGGTTGGGCAGCATCGGGCGTGCTCCGCTGTGGCAGTAACCGTTAACAATCTCTTATACCCCGGTCATAATTGCAATTGGCCCGGCCGCGGCCCCCGGCCCACAATGCCGCCATCCAGCGCCGCGGTCCTCTGCCATGCACGTCGTCATCACCGACATCGAGCGCGCCGACCCGGTGGCGACCGCGGCGCTCGCCGCGGCCGGGGTCGCGACCGTCCACGAGGCCCAGGGGCGTACCGGCCTGCTGGCCCCGCGCCTGCGGCCGATCCAGGCCGGAGTCCGCATCGCCGGGCCGGCCGTAACCGTCAGCGTGCCGCCCGGCGACAACTGGATGATCCACGTCGCGGTCGAACAGTGCCGCAAGGGCGACGTCCTCGTCGTCGCGCCGACCGCCAGTTCGGAGGCCGGTTACTTCGGCGAGTTGCTGGCCTGCTCACTGGCGGCACGTGGCGTCCACGGCCTCGTCATCGACGCCGGCGTGCGCGACGTGCGCGATCTCATCGCGATGGGCTTCTCGGTCTGGTCGAAGTGCATCTCCGCGCAGGGCACGGTCAAGGAGACGCTCGGCAGCGTCAACGTGCCCGTCGTCTGCGCCGGCGCACTGGTCCGGCCCGGCGACGTAGTCGTCGCCGACGACGACGGCATCTGCGTCGTGGCCCGGGACCAGGCCGGTGCGATCGCCGGACGCTGCGCCGAACGCGAGGCCCGCGAGGCCGGCGTGCGCGCGCGACTGCGCGCCGGCGAGCTCGGCCTCGACCTGTACCGCATGCGCGAGCGCCTCAGCGAGCGCGGCCTGGTCTGGCGCCGCCAGCAGACGGACGACTGAGGCGGCGATGCTGCGGGCGATTCCGGCCACGCTGATGCGCGGCGGCACCTCGAAGGGGCTGTACCTGCACGCCCGCGACCTGCCCGCCAGCGTGACGCGGCGCGATCGCGTGCTGCTCGCGGCGCTCGGCTCGCCGGACCCGCGGCAGATCGACGGCGTCGGCGGCGCGCACCCGCTGACCAGCAAGGTCGCCGTGATCGGCCCGCCCACGCATCCGGATGCCGACGTGGACTACCTGTTCCTGCAGGTCGCGGTCGACCGCGCGAGCGTCAGTGATGCGCAGAACTGCGGCAACCTGCTGGCCGGCGTCGGCCCGTGGGCGATCGAGAACGGCCTCGTGCCGGTACACGGCAACCCGACGCCGGTGCGCATCCACATGGTCAACACCGGCGGCATCGCCATCGCGCAGGTACCGACGCCGGCGGGCTGCGTGGAATACGAGGGTACTGCGCGCATCGACGGCGTGCCCGGCACCGCCGCGCCGATTCCGCTCGAGTTCCCGGACGTCGCCGGCTCGAGCTGCGGCGCACTGCTGCCGACCGGCGCCGTGGTCGACCACAGCGAGGGCCTCGACGTCACCTGCATCGACCACGGCATGCCGGTCGTGATCCTGCGCGCGGCGGACCTCGGCTGCACCGGCGCCGAGTCGCCCGCTGAGCTCGAGGCCAATGCCGCGTTGCAGGCCAGGCTCGAACGGCTGCGTCTTGCGCTCGGCCCGCGCATGAATCTTGGCGACGTCGCGGCGCAGACCGTACCGAAAATGTGCCTGGTCGCGCCACCCACGCACGGCGGCACGATCGCGACCCGCACGTTCATTCCGCACCGCGTGCACGAGGCGATCGGCGTGCTGGGCGCGGTCAGCGTCGCCACGGCCTGTGTGCTGCCCGATTCGGTGGCCGCGCGCGTTGCCGGTCTCGCGCCAGCCCCCGGCCGCCGCCGGCTGGACATCGAACATCCGACGGGCTTCTTCTCGGTCGAACTCGACGTCGCGCTCGAGGATGGGCGCGCCACCATCACCCGGCCGGCGCTGATCCGTACCGCGCGCAAACTGATGCGCGGCGAGGTGTATGTGCCGGGCCATGCCTGGAACGACGCGTGAGCGCCTTGCCGCAGGTCTGCCTGATCGGCTTTGGCGAGGTCGGCCAGGTCCTCGCCGCGGATCTGGCCGCGGCCGGCGTGACCTCACTCACCGCCTGGGATCTGCTGTTCACCGATCCCGACAGCGGGCCGAGCCGCGCCGCAGGCGCCGTCCGGCGCGGCAGCGACGCAGCGGATGCGCTGGCCGGTGCGGAACTCGTGATCTCGGCGGTGACCGCCGCCGAGTGTCTCGCTGCGGCCCAGACGGCCGCGGCAGCACTCCCGCCCGGCGCGCTGTACCTCGACCTGAACTCGGTCGCGCCGGCCACACGGCGGGCCGCGGCGGCGGTCGTCGAAGCCGCCGGCGGCCGCTATATCGAGGCCGCGGTGATGTCCCCGATCCTGCCGCGGCGCAGTACCGCGCCGATGCTGCTCGGCGGACCGCATGCGCTGCCGTTCCTGTCGCTCGCGCAGGTGCTCGGCTTCACCGGCATGCAGGCCTACGCCGCGACCGTCGGCCCTGCTTCAGCGGCGAAGATGTGCCGCAGCGTGATGATCAAAGGCATGGAAGCGCTGCTCACCGAGTCGCTGCTGGCGGCACGCGGCTACGGTGTCGAGGAGGCCGTGCTCGACTCGCTGAACGACCTGTTCCCCGGCCACGACTGGCAGCGGCTCGCGCAGTACATGATCACGCGCTCGCTGCAGCACGGGCGCCGCCGCGCCGAAGAGATGCGCGAGGTCGCACAGACCGTCACCGGGGCCGGCCTCAAGCCGTGGATGAGCGCCGCCTGTGCGGTGCGCCAGGACTGGGCCGGCCAGCGCGCCGCGCTGGCCGACATCCCGGACCTGACGACACTGCTGGACGAGCTGCTCGCGACCCAGGCGGCCGCGAGCGGAGACGGCGCGTGCTGATCATCGACTGTCACGGCCACTACACGACCGCGCCGGCGGCGCACCAGGCCTATCGGGAACGGCAGCTCGCGCGCCAGCGCGATCCATCGCTGCGGATTCCAGTCCCGGGCGCGATCAGCGACGACGAACTGCGCGCCAGCATCGAGCGCAACCAGTTACAGATGCAGCGCGAGCGCGGCGCCGACCTGACGCTGTTCTCGCCGCGCGCTTCCGCGATGGGCCATCACGCCGGCGACGAGGCCATGTCACTGGCGTGGACCCGCGCCTGCAACGACCTGATCCGGCGCGTCGTCACGCTGTACCCGGACAACTTCGCCGGCGTGTGCCAGTTGCCGCAGTCGCCCGGCGCGCCGCTCGGGACCTCGGCCCGCGAGCTCGAGCGCTGCGTCCGCGAGCTTGACTTCGTCGGCTGCAACCTGAACCCGGATCCGTCCGGCGGTTACTGGCGCTCGCCGCCGCTGACCGACCGCTACTGGTATCCGCTGTACGAGAAGATGGTCGAGCTGGACGTGCCGGCGATGATCCACGTCTCGGCCTCCTGCAACCCGAACTTCCATGCGACCGGCGCGCACTACCTGAACGCCGATACCACGGCATTCATGCAGTTGCTCGAGGGCGACCTGTTCGCCGATTTTCCGACCCTGCGCTTCATCATTCCGCACGGCGGCGGCGCCGTGCCGTACCATTGGGGGCGCTATCGCGGCCTCGCCGACATGCTGAAACGCCCGCCGCTCGCCACCCATGTGATGCGCAACGTATTCTTCGACACCTGCGTCTATCACCGGCCCGGCATCGAACTGCTGCTGCGGGTCATCGACCCGGACAACATCCTGTTCGGCTCGGAGATGATCGGCGCGGTACGCGGCATCGATCCCGAGACCGGGCATCACTTCGACGACACCCGCCGCTACCTCGAGGCGCTGCCGCTCAGCGACGCCGTGCGCCGCCAGGTGTTCGAGGGCAACGCCCGGCGGGTCTTCCCGCGGCTCGACGCCGCGCTGCAGGCGCGCGGCCGATGAACACCTGCGCGCCGGATCCCGGCTGGCTGCCGTTCTGCGCCCAGCCATCGCGGCCGCGCTTCCGGCTGCCGCCGGGTGCAGTGGATGCGCACTGCCACGTGTTCGGGCCCGGCGAGCGTTTCCCGTACGCGCCGGAGCGCCGCTATACGCCCGCCGATGCGCCGAAGGAGAAGCTGTGGGCGCTGCGTGATCGGCTCGGCTTCGAGCGCAACGTGATCGTGCAGGCCACCTGTCACGGCCGCGACAACCGCGCGCTGGTGGACGCACTGCGCGACGCCGGCGGCCGGGCGCGCGGCGTCGCGACCGTCGCTGCGGACGTCGGCGACGCGGAACTGCGCGCGCTCCACGCTGCCGGCGTACGCGGCCTGCGCTTCAGCTTCGTGCGCCGGCTGACCGAAACGCCAGCGCCGGCCACGTTACCGGCTGTCGCCGCGCGCATCCGGCCGCTCGGCTGGCATCTCGTCGTGTACTTCGAGGCGCCGGACCTGCCGGAACTCTACGAGCTGCTGGCCGGACTGCCGGTGCCCGTGATCATCGACCACATGGGCCGGCCCGATGTGACGCAGCCAGCGGACGGCCCGGCCTTCGCGCTGTTCCGCCGCCTGCTCCGCGAGCATGCGCAGGTCTGGTCCAAGGTCGGCTGTCCGGAGCGGCTGTCGGCAAGCGGTCCGCCCGGCTACGACGATGTCGTGCCGTTCGCACGGTCGATTGTCGCTGAGTTCCCCGACCGCGTACTGTGGGGCACCGACTGGCCGCATCCGAACATGACTACGCACATGCCCGACGACGGCGCACTGGTGGACTGGATCCCGCGCATCGCGCCGACCGCCGAGCTGCAGCGCAAGCTGCTGGTGGACAACCCGCTGCGCCTGTACTGGCCGGAGCTGGAGCGCTGAGCATGGCTCTCGACAAACCGTACGCCGACATTCCCGGTACCGTGATCTTCGACGCCGAACAGGCGCGGCGCGGCTATCACCTGAACATGTTCTGCATGTCGCTGATGCAGCCGGAGAACCGCCGGCGTTTTCTCGCTGGCGAGCGCGCTTATCTCGACGCGTGGCCGATGACCGAGGCGCAGAAACAGGCGGTGCTCGACCGTGACTACAACCGCATGATCGCGCTCGGCGGCAATGTCTATTTCCTCGCCCGGATCTTCGCCACCGACGGCCAGAGTTTCCAGCACGCGGCCGCGCTGATGACCGGCATGACCGAGGCCGACTACGTGAAGATGATGCTGTCCGGCGGCCGCTCGCCCGAAGGCAACCTGTACTGCACGGAGCCGGACCGTGGCTAGGATCAGCGCCGGTATTACCACCTCGCATGTGCCGGCGATCGGCGCGGCCGTGGACCTCGGCAAGACCGCGCAGCCATACTGGGCACCGCTGTTCGCGGGCTACGAGTTCTCGAAGCGCTGGATCGCCGGGCACACGCCGGACGTGATCCTGCTCGTCTACAATGACCACGCCACGGCTTTCAGCCTCGACATCGTCCCGACCTTCGCCATCGGCTGCGCGGAGCGCTTTCAGCCCGCCGACGAGGGCTGGGGTCGGCGCCCGGTGCCGGTCGTCGAAGGACACCCGGAGCTGGCGGCGCACATTGCGCAGTCGGTGATCCAGCAGGACTTCGACCTGACCGTCATCCACCGCATGGACGTGGATCACGGACTCACGGTGCCGCTGTCGCTGCTGTTCGGGCAGCCCGCCGCCTGGCCCTGCCGTGTGATCCCGCTCGCGGTCAACGTCGTGCTGTACCCGCCGCCGTCCGGCCGGCGCTGCTATGAACTCGGCCACGCCCTGCGTCGCGCGATCGAGTCCTTCGACGAGGATCTCGACGTGCAGGTCTGGGGCACCGGCGGCATGAGCCATCAGTTGCAGGGCCCACGCGCCGGGCTGATCAACCAGCCTTTCGACCGCGCCTTCCTGGACCGGCTGATTCGGGAGCCGGCGGCGCTGGCACAGATGCCACATATCGATTACGTGCGCCTGGCCGGTTCCGAGGGCATCGAGCTGGTCATGTGGCTGATCATGCGCGGCGCATTGCACGAACGGGTGCGCGAGGTCCATCGCTTCTACCACGTGCCCGCCTCGAACACCGCGGTCGGGCATCTGATTCTCGACAACACGGAGTGAGCCGCCCATGAAGATCGTGCTCGCCGGCGCTGGTGCTTTCGGCCAGAAGCATCTCGACGCGCTGCGGCGCATCGACGGCGTCGAGGTCGTCGCGCTGGTCGGTCGCGAGCTGGAACCGACGCGTGCGGTCGCGCAGAAGTACGGCGTCGCGCGGGTTACGACCGAGCTCGGCGAAGCGCTGGCGCTGCCCGGCGTCGAGGCCGCGATCCTGTGCACGCCGACGCCACTGCATGCCGCGCAGGCGCTGCAGTGTCTCGCGGCCGGCAAGCACGTGCAGGTCGAGATCCCGCTGGCCGACAGCCGCGCCGGCGCCGAGGCCGTGGCCCGGCGCCAGCGTGAGACCGGCCTGGTCTGCATGGTCGGGCACACACGGCGCTTCAACCCGTCGCACCAGTGGCTGCACCGCCGGCTGGCCGCCGCTGAACTGGCGCTGCAGCAGCTCGACGTCCAGACCTACTTCTTCCGCCGCAGCAACATGAACGCCCTCGGCCAGCCGCGCTCGTGGACCGACCACCTGCTGTGGCACCACGCTGCGCACACGGTCGACCTGTTTCAGTATCAGAGCGGTTCGCCGATCACGGTAGCGCACGCGTTGCAGGGTCCGACCCACCCCGAGCTCGGCATCGCGATGGACATGTCGATCCAGCTCAAGACCGCCAGCGGCGCGATCTGCACGTTGTCGCTGTCGTTCAACAACGACGGCCCGCTCGGCACGTTCTTCCGTTACATCTGCGACCACGGCACCTACATCGCCCGCTACGACGAGCTGGTCGACGGCAAGGGCAACGCGATCGACGTGTCCCGGGTGGCGGTGTCGCTGGACGGCATCGAACTGCAGGACCGCGAGTTCGTCGCCGCGATCCGCGAGCGGCGCGAGCCGAACTCCAGCGTCGCCCAGGTGCTGCCCTGCTATCTGACGCTGGACCGGATGGAGCGGATGCTGCGCGAAGAAGCGTGAAGGAAAAGGGAAGCGTCCCCTTTTCCGGCTAGAATGTCGCCCCCGCCGGCCCCGGGCAGGATCGCGATGAACCTCTCCGTCTTCGACGTGTTCCGGATCGGCATCGGCCCGTCGTCGTCGCACACGATGGGGCCGATGACCGCGGCGCGGCTGTTCGCCGAGTCGCTCACCGGGCGCGGTCTGCTGGCGCAGACGCACGCCGTGGAAGTGCATCTGTTCGGCTCGCTGGCACTGACCGGCCGCGGTCACTGCACGGATCGCGCGTTGCTGCTCGGCCTCGAGGGGCTGGAACCAGCGACGCTGGACCCCGCGACGAGCGACGCGCGGCTGGCCCGGATCCGGGCCAGCGGCCGCCTGCAGCTCGCCGGCCAGCACGAGATCGCCTTCGACGAATCGGCGCAACTGCTGTTTCATCGCGACCAGGTGCTGCCGGCACATTCCAACGGGATGCGGTTCATCGCGTGCGACGCCGGCGGTGCGGTGCTGCTGGCCGAGGAGATGTATTCGGTCGGCGGTGGGCTGGTGCAGTGTGCCGGCAGCCGCCAGGCGGCCACGACCGCCGAGCGGGCGCCACCGCCCTACCCCTTCACGACTGCCGCCTCGCTGCTCTCGTGCTGCGATGAGCACGGCCTCGAGATCCATCAGCTCGTGCTCGCGAACGAACTCGCCGGCCGGCCGCTGCCGGAGCTCGAGGCCGGGCTGGAACGCATCTGGCAGGTGATGCAGGACTGCGTCCGCGCCGGCCTCGACAGCCAGGGGCTGCTGCCCGGCGCGCTGCGCGTGCGCCGCCGCGCGCCACACCTGTACCGCGTGCTGCAGACCGAATCCGCCAGCGTCGCGGTGGACCCGATGGAATGGGTGAATGCCTGGGCACTCGCGGTCAACGAGGTCAACGCCGCCGGTGGTCGCGTGGTCACGGCGCCGACCAACGGCGCGGCCGGGATCGTGCCGGCCGTGCTGCACTACTACCAGCGGTTCTGCCCGGGTGCGGACCCGGCCGGCGTGCGCCGCTTCCTGCTGACCGCCGCGGCGATCGGCATGCTGTACAAGTACAACGCCTCGATCTCCGGCGCCGAGGTCGGCTGCCAGGGCGAGATCGGAGTCGCCTGTTCGATGGCCGCCGCCGGCCTCGCGGCCGCGCTCAACGGCTCGAACGGGCAGATCGAGAACGCCGCCGAGATCGGCATGGAGCACAACCTCGGCCTGACCTGCGACCCGGTCGCGGGCCTGGTGCAGGTGCCGTGCATCGAACGCAACGCGATGGGCGCGGTCAAGGCCATCAACGCGGCGCGTCTGGCGCTGCGCGGCGACGGCTCGCACAAGGTGTCACTCGACCAGGTCATCGCGACGATGCGCCAGACCGGCCGCGACATGAGCGCGAGCTACAAGGAAACCTCGCAGGGCGGGCTCGCGGTCAACGTCGCCGAGTGCTGAGATCATCGTCGCGCGCTTCAGGCCGCCGCGGTCGCCGCGCGGGCCGCCACTTCGAGATCGGCGGCTGAGTTGCAGATGTTCGGAGCGAAACGAATCAGCGTCCGGCCCTGCCACGGCCGCTGTGCTCCGCGAGTATTCCATCCGGGGCGAATTGACCCGGCCGAAGGGCCTTCGGCGGCCTGTGGCATGATCGAGGCGTGATCGCTCTGGTTCGAATCGCGCTTCGGCTACGGGCCGACCTGGCCGGCATCCTTGTGCTTTCGCTCAGGTCTCGGCGATCCGTCGAAGCGGAGAACCTCTTTCTCCGCCGGCAACTGGCGCTGTACCGGGAGCGCGGCGTCAAGCCGAGGCGCGTCGATGCCGCGACGCGGTTGTCGCTGGCTGTGCTGTCACGGCTCTTCGATTGGCGCGATTCCCTGGTCGTGGTTCGACCCGAGACGCTGATCCGGCGCATGGCGACAGAGAATCCACTCTGGGACGAAGAGCGGATCGCCAACGAAATGCTGCTGAAGCTCGGCTTGCAGGTCTCGCCGCGGACGGTGCGCAAGTACCTGCCGAAGCGACCGCCGGGCCGTCCTCGAGGCGATCAGCGCTGGTCGACCTTCCTGCGCAATCACGCGCGCGCCATCGTCGCCTGTGACTTCTTCGTGGCGGTCACGGCGACATTTCGACTGTTCTACGTGTTCGTGGTCATCGACCACAGTAGCCGCCGACTGGTGCGCGTCGCGGTGACGGCGCACCCGAGTGCGGTCTGGACCCTGCAGCAGCTGCGGGAGGTCGTCGGGTTCGACGATGCCCGCCAGTAACTGATTCACGACCGGGACAGCATCTTCGCGAGGAGCCTCGACGAATCGATCAGGAATCTCGGCCTGACCGTGCTCGAGTCGCCACCGCACAGCCCCCAGGCCAATGCGATCTGCGAACGGGTGATCGGCACGATTCGACGCGAGTGCCCGGACTGGTTGATACCGCTGTCGGAGTCGCACCTGCGATCGATCCTGAGGGTATGGGTGGCGCATTACAACCACGGACGCCCGCACATGGCGCTGGGCCCCGGTGTACCGGGCCCGCCATCGGCGGTCGTGCCGCCTACGACATCACTGACCCGCCATCGGCTCGGCGAGCGCCTCGGGGTGCGCACCAGATCGGTGCTGGGTGGCCTGCATCACGAATATCTGCTGGCACCCGTGTTGGCTTGATCGAGTACTTGCGGAGCACAGGCGTTTGTTCCGAGGATTTCGATACGGTAAAATGCCGTATCTCCTGGAGATACGGCCATGACCTCGACAGCCGCCCGTTTCGATCTCAAACTGGATTCCGGCGAGAAGAAAATCGTCGCGCGAGCGGCCGCGCTCATGGGAACGACGATGGCCGGCTTCGTGCGTGCGGCAGCCAAGGAGAAGGCGCAGGCCCTGCTCGAACGGGAAACCCGCGTCGTGCTCGGCGAGCGGGACTTCGCGCGTTTTGCGGCGGCGATCAGCGGTCCTTTCGTGCCGAATGCGCACTTGTCGCAGGCGCTGAAGGAGGCGCGGCGGAAAGTCCGCCGTGCTTGAGGAGCGTGCGCTCGACGTCGGCGTGCATAACCGCAGTGGTTTCGATTGCGGCGTTCCTGATCTCAACGATTACCTGAAACGCCTTGCCGAGCAGCACCGGCGCAAGGGCGTCAGCACACCATTCGTGCTGGTGGATACCGACGCACCGACCGCGATTCTTGGCTATTACTGCCTGAGTGCGGCCCAAGTGGACGCCGCGGAGCTGCGGGACAAGGACCGCCAGAAGCTGCCTTGCTACCCGGTGCCATGCTTTCGCCTCGGCCGGTTGGCGATACGCAAGGACCGGCACGGGCAGGGCATCGGGAAACTGCTGCTCGCCTGCGCTGTGGATCGTTGCCTGAAAGCGCGGAGCGACGTGGCAGCCTACGCGCTGATTGTGGATGCGAAGGATGAAAACGCCAGGCAGTTCTATGAACACTGCGGATTCGTCGCATTTGCCGGCGAACCCATGACGCTCTATCTCGGGCTTGGCGGCTGATGAGTGTAGCGGGACACGATCCACCGCCATGTCGCCCGCTCCTCTGTGGATACCCACAAAGGGTGCGGCAGCGGTACCAGGAAAGGGAGTGTCGATACCCCGGAGTCGCACGGCATGACCGCGCAGCAGGACAGTGGCACGGCGATCGCGCCACCTCAGACGGTTATCCCCGGAAACCAAGGCGAACAGACCAATCTCGACATCGGCGGACCACTCCCATGCTCGGGCCTGATGCCCGGAATGGCCCCGACGGTGGTCCCCAACTCGCGAAATCGGGTGGGTCCGATCAGACGAAATCCTGCAGCGATCGCTGTTCGGTCTGCAGGTAACGGAGGAGTTCCAGCTCACGCTGCCGGCCCAGCCACCGCCGAAAATCACCGCCGCCCAGGCCCCTGCAGCCACACCCGTGTAGTGCAGACCTTCGCCGCTCACATCCTGACAAAATCAGCGCCTTACCCTTGCGCTACTGCCCGAATCCGCGAAGTCGGGCTAGGTTTTCAATCGTGAAGCGGTAGAACAGCTCCGCCAGGTCTCCATGCCCCTTCTTCTTGATGATCGCCAGCCTCCGGATCAGGTTCGGAGCCCGTAGCGGCCGGTACACCACTCCCTTGCGACGAATGGCCCGCGTGTGATCGGGCACCACACCGCACCCGGTTCCCATCGCCACAAAGTTGATCATCGACATGAGGTTCTCGAGCTCGTGCGCGACATTCATCACGGCGCCCGCGCGCACGAACAGCTCCTCGATCTGGTGAAACGAATCCGGCGCGAGCGCGCGCGAGAGGAGCACCAGCGGCTCGCTTGAGAGGTCTTTGCTGGCGACCGTGGGCTTGTCGGCCAGCCGGTGTCCCATCGGCAATACGGCGACTAGCGGCTCATTCATCAGTTCCCCAACGTCGAACTCGTCCTCAGGAATCGGCAGCCACACGAATTCCAGATCCAGTTCATCGCGGCGCAGCCCCTCGAGCTAACACCAGTTGAGCCAGGAGCTGCAGGTCTCGGGGCTGTCCTTCAACGACCGCCTGAAGTGGGTGGCGGGCCTGTATTACCTGAACGAGGACGGCGAGGGCACGTTCGACGTGAAGATCGTGGACGCCCTGTACCCGGCGCTTGAGGGGCTGCCCGCCGCCCTGGTGCCGCTCGGTCCGTGGCCCTGCCCGCAGCCGGCCAATTCCTACGGCAGCCAGGCAGGTGAGGCGTGGACCGCGAACCACACGAATTGCAGTTCCGTGTGGGTCGGCATCATCGACGAAGGCTACATGTACACGCACGAGGACCTGGCGGCGAACGCGGGCACCAATCCCGGTGAGACCGTGGAACAGGGCGCCGAGGGCATGGGCTTCCTGGCGCCGGCGCTGCGCGCGGTGGTCGAGGCGCAGCAGCCGCGGTGACGGAGATCCGCGACGACGCGTCGGTCGGCAAGGTCTGCACCATCGGCCGCGGGGTGAACACCGGCATCAGCGCTGTGATCAACACGGCGAAGGTCGAGGCTGGCCGGAGCAGACTCACAGAGAGGCCAGGATTTCTTCGCGTCTGACGTTCTTGTGGGCGGCTACTGCGCGCAGGATGGCGCCGAGTGTTCCGAGGCGTAGCGGATGGTGATCTGGAACGCTGAGCCTTTGATGTTGAGGGGTGTCGGTTTCGATGACAATGTGACTGCCCACCTGGTGGACGAGGCGATATCGCCAGTCACGGCACAGGGCCTGCACCAGATGTCGCCCACTGAGGTCTCTGGGTAGCTTCATCCAACGGCCAGAATCTCATCCCGGATCAGATGCAAGCGGATACGTTCAGGCGGAGTGCTATCGAAAAAATAAGCCTCGGTCGCTTCACGCACGTTTTCCCGCAGCTCATCCCAGGTATCGGCTTGGGTAATGACGCCTTCGCCCAGCGACTCGGCGACAAAGCCGCCGTCGGCTTCCTGAGTGACTTCAAAAACGAGCTCTTTCATGGGGACCGATTCTATTCCTATCCTTTCACTGTGCAAGCCTTGACGTCTGCCCTTGACGTCTGCCCCATACCCGAGTTGAAGTGATTGCAAGCATCGAGTCCGCGGTCGTGCTCGACTGGATCGAGGACCTGCAGTTCTGCCCGCGCCGGCATCACCTGCAACCAGGGCCTGTTCGGCCACGGCTCGGCGGTGATCGTGACGCGGTGAACGGGACGGAAATGAAACGGGCGGAGCTGCCGGCGCCCGTCGCCGTGACCCCGCGGGAAATGCTCGATCGGCTGCTGGCGCTGTAGCGAGAAAAGAGGGCGGTCCCAGTAGTGTCCCAACGTTACGCACCCGGTGGAGCGTACCGGGTTGAACGAGCGTGCGGTTTTGCGATTTTCGGCTGGTCTCGATTTGAACCGCCGCTGCGGCATGCTGACCGCCCGAGAGTGTCACTACCGGGGGTCGCATATTTCGAGGAGACTGTACGGCACGGGCACCACGTGGGGATTGATCGTCCCGTTTCCGGGTGATCAGGCCCGATTTGCGCCGCAGCGCCTGGTCCGACGACGGCTATCGTCAGTTGATTCGTTCCACATGGCCAGACACGGATGTCGGCCGCCCGCCCGCACTGCTGTCCCGCGATCGGCTCCGCCGCCGCCCGGGTCTACCGTCGCCGCCGGCCCGAGCGTACGGCGCTCTACCGGCTCGTCCAGCAGCACATCGA
>VGVB01000032.1 GCA_016882265.1 Gammaproteobacteria bacterium | reverse complement strand
ATTTACACGATGAATCGTGTCGGCAAGGTCGTGCCGCCGAAGCGGCACATTCTGCGCGACATTTCGCTGTCCTTCTTCCCCGGCGCCAAGATCGGCGTGCTCGGCCTGAATGGCTCCGGCAAGTCCACGCTGCTCCGGATCATGGCCGGGCTGGACACCGAAATCGAGGGCGAGGCCCGGCCACAGCCCGGCATCCGGATCGGCTATCTGCCGCAGGAGCCGCAGCTCGATCCGGCCAGCGACGTGCGCGCGATCGTCGAAGAGGCCGTGCAGCCGGTCAAGGACGCGCTGGCGCGGCTCGAGCGGATCTACGCCGCCTACAGCGAACCCGACGCCGACTTCGACCGGCTCGCGACCGAACAGGGCGAACTCGAGGCCGTCCTCGCGGCCAGCGACGGCCACAATCTCGACCACCAGCTCGACATTGCCGCCGACGCGCTGCGGCTGCCGCCGTGGGAGGCCCGCGTGGCGACGCTGTCCGGCGGCGAGCGCCGCCGCGTCGCGCTGTGCCGGCTGCTGCTGTCGAAGCCGGACATGCTGCTGCTCGACGAACCGACCAACCATCTCGACGCCGAGTCGGTGGCGTGGCTGGAGAAATTCCTCGAGCAGTATCCGGGCACGGTCATCTGCGTGACCCACGACCGCTATTTCCTCGACAACGTGGCCGGCTGGATCCTCGAGCTCGACCGCGGGCACGGCATCCCGTGGCAGGGCAACTACTCGTCGTGGCTCGAGCAGAAAGAGCGGCGCCTGGCCCAGGAGGAGAAGCAGCAGGAATCGCTGCGCCGCACGCTGGCCCGCGAGCTCGAATGGGTGCGGGCCAATCCGAAGGCGCGGCAGGCCAAGAGCAAGGCGCGCCTGCGCCAGTTCGAGGAACTCAACTCGGTCGAGTTCCAGACGCGCAACGAGACCAACGAGATCTACATCCCGCCAGGACCGCGTCTCGGCGACTTCGTCATCGAGGTCGAACATCTGCGCAAGGGCTTCGGCGAGCGTCTGCTGATCGACGACCTGTCGTTCAGGCTGCCGCCCGGCGGCATCGTCGGCATCATCGGCCCGAACGGCGCCGGCAAGACCACGCTGTTCCGGATGCTGACCGGCGCGGAAACGCCGGATGCGGGATCCATCCGCGTCGGCCCGACCGTGCGACTCGCTGCGGTCGACCAGTCGCGCGACTCGCTCGCCGGCGACCGGACCGTCTGGGAGGAAATCTCCGGCGGCCTCGACCAGATCCAGGTCGGCAACTACCAGACGGCCTCGCGCGGCTACGTCGGGCGCTTCAACTTCCGCGGCGCGCAGCAGCAGCAGCGGATCGGCGAACTGTCGGGCGGCGAGCGCAACCGGGTCCACCTGGCGAAACTGCTGAAGAGCGGCGCCAACGTGCTGCTGCTCGACGAGCCGACCAACGACCTCGACGTCGAGACGCTGCGCGCGCTCGAGGAAGCGCTGCTCGGTTTCCCCGGCTGCGCGGTCGTGATCTCCCACGACCGCTGGTTCCTCGACCGGATCGCCACGCACATCCTCGCCTTCGAGGGCAACAGCGAGGTGATCTGGTTCGAGGGCAACTACCAGGAGTACGTCGCGGACTTCCACCGGCGGCGCGGCGCGGCCGCCGACCAGCCGCATCGGCTGCGTTACCAGCCGCTGCACGCCTGACTGCGACCGGCTGATTTCGGTTACACTGGAAACATCGGCCGGATGCTGGAGACGCCGATGGCTGTGTACATCGATTCCGCGAGCCGCCTGCAGCACGATCAGCAGGGCAGCCTCGCACTGTCCTGCCCGCACTGCCAGGTGCTGGCGCATATCACGCCGGTCTCCGTGCCCGACTTCAACCTGCTGCAGCAGTACAAGCCGAGCCAGGTCGGAGTCGTCTACCGCTGCGAGGCCTGCAATGCGCCGATCTTCCTGCGCTTCGCCGTCAAGCTGTATGCCGGCAGCCGGGTCGAACTGGCGCCGAGCTTCGTCGAGCTGGAACGGCCGCGCGAAAAATTCAACTTCACCCACCTGCCGGAAGACGTCGAAGCGCTGTTCCGCGAGGCGCTGACCTGTTTCTCGTCCGGCTGCTACAACGCCTTCGCCTCGATGTGCCGGCGGACCGCGCAGTGCGCGTTCGCGGACCTCGGCGACAGCGGTCGGCTCGCGCTGTACGACGAGCTCACCGACATCCGCCGCATGGCCGAACTCGATGACGAATCCTTTCAGATCGCGCGCTGGATCCTGTTCGATCCGGATTCGCCCGGACGGACCGAGCTGCCGGCGCTCGATTCGTATCAGGCGGGCGTGCTGCTCGAGGTCGTGAAGGACCTGCTGTACCAGGCCTACGTGCGGCGTGGCCGGCTGCAGCAGGCGCTAATGCTGCGGCGCCATTTCGCCGAGGACCAGGACGGCAAGGTCACGCCGCTGCCCGCGGCCCGCTCTTAGTCCGCGTCAGCCCAGCCAGACGCGCGCATTGCGGAACAGCCGCATCCAGCCGCTGTCCTCGCCGCAGCCGCGCGGCCGCCACGAGTTCTGCACGCTGCGGAAGACGCGCTCCGGGTGCGGCATCAGGATCGTGACGCGGCCGTCGGCCGAACACAGTCCGGCGATGCCCTGCGGCGAACCACTCGGATTGGCCGGATAGCGGCTCGCGACCCGCCCGCGGTTGTCGACGTAGCGCAGCACCGTCAGCGCCGCGGCCGGCCCGCTGTCGCCGTCGCCGAACGACGCCCGCCCCTCGCCGTGGGCGACCGCGATCGGCAGCCGCGACCCGGCCATGCCGGCGAACAACGGCGAGGCCGAGGCCGTTACTTCGACCATCGACAGGCGACCTTCGAACTGCTCGGAGCGGTTGCGGGCGAAGCGCGGCCAGGCCGCCGTCCCCGGGATCAGCGGCGCGAGGGCGGCGAACATCTGGCAGCCGTTGCACACGCCCAGTGAGAAGTTGTCGCCCCGCGCGAACCAGGCCGCAAACTGCGCGCGGGCCCGCTCGTTGAACAGGATCGACTTCGCCCAGCCCGCGCCGGCGCCGAGGACATCGCCGTAGCTGAACCCACCACAGGCCACCAGCCCCTGAAAGCCCGCCAGTCCGGTGCGGCCTTCGAGCAGGTCGGTCATGTGCACGTCGATGGCGGCGAAGCCGGCCCGCTCGAACGCGGCCGCCATCTCGACCTGGCTGTTGACGCCCTGCTCGCGCAGGATCGCGATGCGCGGGCGGGCCCCGGTCGCGATCAGCGGCGCCGCGATGTCCTCGTCCGGATCGAAACCGAGTTGCCAGGCGAGACCGGGATCGTCCGGGTCGAGGCGGCTGGCCTGCTCCTCGTCGGCGCAGCCCGGGTCGTCGCGCAGGCGCTGCATCTGCCAGCTCGTGTCCGACCACAAGGCGTGCAGCCGCAGCCGGTCGTCGTCGAGCAACAGGCGCTCGCCGGCGGCGATGCGGATGCGCCGACCGGTCACCACGGCGCCGACCCGGCGCACACAGTCCGCCAGTCCGTGACGCTCGACGGCCAGGTGCGCGGCGCGCAGGTCGGCATCGCGGACCTGCACGACCGCGCCGAGCTCCTCGCTGTACAGCGCGGCGACCGGATCGGCGACGCTGCCGAGATCCACGTCGAGGCCGGCATGACCGGCCAGGGCCATCTCCAGCAGCGTGACCGCCAACCCGCCGTCGGCGCGATCGTGATAAGCGAGCACCAGACCGGCATCGGCGAGCTCGCGCAGCGCTGCCAGGAAGCGCGGCAGCAGCGCCGGCTCGTCGAGATCCGGCGGCTCGCGGCCGACCCGGCCGTACACCTGCGCCAGACACGAGCCGCCGAGCCGGTTGCGGCCGCGGCCGAGATCGATCAGCAGCAGCGACGTGCTGCCGGCGTCGGTCGCCACCACCGGCGTCAGCGTGCGGCGCACATCGGCGACCGGCGCAAAGGCCGAGATCACCAGCGAGACCGGGGCGATGACGCTGCGCTCCTCGCCGTCCTGCCGCCAGTTCGTGCGCATCGACAGTGAGTCCTTGCCGACCGGAATCGCGATGCCGAGTGCCGGACACAGCTCCTCGCCGATCGCGCGCACCGTGTCGAACAGGCAGGCATCCTCGCCGGGCTGGCCGCAGGCGGCCATCCAGTTCGCGGACAGACGCACCTCGCTGATCTGCCGCACATCCGCCGCGGCGATGTTGGTGAGCGCCTCGCCGACCGCCATGCGCCCCGCCGCCGGCCCGTCGAGCAGGGCGATGGCCGGACGTTCACCGAGCGCCAGCGCCGCGCCTGTGTGGCCGCGCAGGTCCGCGAGCGTCACCGCGACGTCGCTGACCGGCACCTGCCACGGCCCGACCAGCGGATCGCGGCTCACCAGCCCGCCGACGCTGCGATCGCCGATCGTGATCAGGAAGCCCTTGTCGGCCACCGCCGGCAGCACGAGCAGCCGCTCCAGCGCCTCGACCGGATCGACGCCGGCGGTGCCGAAATCGTCGCCGGCCGCAGGCCGGCGGGTCACGTCGCGGCGCATCCGTGGCGGCCGGCCGAGCAGCGCCGCGATCGGCAGATCCACCGGTCGGCCGCCCAGCAGGCGGTCGGTGACCACCAGCACGCCATCACCGGTGGCCGCGCCGATCAGCGCATACGGGCAGCGTTCGCGGCGGCACAGCGCGGCGAAGCGCTCGAGGCTGCCCGGCGCCAGCGCCAGCACGTAGCGCTCCTGCGCCTCGTTGCACCAGATCTCGAGCGGCGACATGCCCGGCTCGTCGTTCGGTACGTCGCGCAGCTCGATGCACCCGCCGCGCCCGCTGTGCGCGAGCACCTCGGGCACCGCGTTCGACAGGCCACCGGCGCCGACATCGTGAACCAGCAGGATCGGGCTGTCGGCGCCGAGCGCCTGACAGTGATTCAGCACTTCCTGTGCGCGCCGCTGGATCTCCGGGTTGCCGCGCTGCACCGAGGCGAAGTCGAGATCCTCGGCACCTGCGCCGCTGCCCTGCGACGAGGCCGCCCCGCCACCGAGTCCGATCAGCATCGCCGGACCGCCGAGTACGACGATCGGCGCCCCGGCCGGCACCGCGGATTTCCCGACCAGCATCCGGCGGATCGCGCCGAGACCGCCGGCGATCATGATCGGCTTGTGATAGCCGCGGACCACACCGGGCGGATCCTGCGCAACGCGCTGCTCGAACGTGCGGAAATAGCCGGCGATTCCCGGGCGGCCGAATTCGTTGTTGAAGGCCGCGGCGCCGAGCGGCCCGTCCAGCATGATTTCGAACGCCGCGGCGATGCGCGCAGGCCGACCGTAGTCCTGCTCCCAGGGCCGCTCGCGGCCCGGGATGCGCAGGTTCGAGACGGAAAAGCCGACGAGACCGGCCTTCGGCCGCGCCCCGCGCCCGGTGGCACCCTCGTCGCGGATCTCGCCGCCGGAACCGGTGGCCGCGCCCGGGAACGGCGAGATCGCCGTCGGATGATTGTGCGTCTCGACCTTGATCAGGACGTCGGCCGGTTCTTCGCTCCAGCGGTAGCGGCCATCGGCCGGGTCCGGCTGGAACCAGCCCGCTACCGGTCCGGCGAATACCGCGGCGTTGTCGCGGTATGCGGACAGCAGTCCGGCCGGACTCCGCTGCGAGGTGTTGCGGATCATGTCGAACAGCGACTGCGGCTGCGGCTCACCGTCGACGACCCAGGCGGCATTGAAGATCTTGTGCCGGCAGTGCTCGCTGTTGGCCTGCGCGAACATCATCACCTCGACGTCGGTCGGATCGCGCCCCAGTCCGGCGTACAGTTCGGCCAGATACGCGATCTCCTCGTCCGCCAGGGCGAGCCCCAGTTCGGTGTTGGCGCGCGCCAGCGCCAGCGCCGGCGCGGCACCGAGCACGATGCGCCCGAGCGGCCGGGCCGCGTGCGAGTCGAACAGGCGCCGCGCCGCCGCGAGTTCGGGCAGCACGGCCTCGGTCATGCGATCGTGCAGCAGCGCAGCCAGCGCTGCGAGTCGCTCCCGCGGCAGCGGCTGCCCGGCGACGAGGTGCCAGATCCGACCGCGCTCGATGCGGGCCACGGCCTCGAGCCCGCAGACGTGGGCGATGTCGGTGGCCTTCGACGACCACGGCGAGATCGTGCCGGGGCGCGGCACGATCACGAGCGTCGGCGCGGCATCCGCCGGCCCGGAGTCGCGCGGGTCGTAGTCGAGCAGCCGTTCGAGCACCGTGCGCTCGGCCGCGCGCAGCGGGCGCCGCAGGTCGACGAAATGGTGGAAGCGCACGCTGGCCGAGCGGATTGCCGGCTCCAGCCGGCGCAGCGCGGCCAGCAGCTTGTCGATCCGGAATCCGGACAGCGCGGGACCGCCAGCGAATTCCAGCAGCAGGCGGTCGCTAGCGCTTGGGGCCAGGGTCGCCTCCTGCCGGATACATGGTCACCGGGAACTGGGTGACGTTACCGCCCTCCAGCACGCTGATCTTGCTGACGCCCTGCTTGCGCACTTCGTCGATCCGCAGCACCGAGTGCAACGGCAGGAAGCTGCGCCGCACACCGGCGAACTCGTCCCGGATCCGCTCCTCACCGGGATCGACCACGACACCGCCGCGCTCGCCGAACACGAGTTCCTCGACCTCGACGAAGCCCAGCAGGCCGCCGTGGCTCACTTTGCGGGCGTAGATCTCGTAGACCTTACCCTGGTTGACGAACAGGACCTTGAAAATGTGACTGGCGGCCATGATCAGCGGCAGACTCCGTGGCTCCGGGCCGCGCTATTATACTGGCCCGGCCTCCTGGACTGGCGAGCGCCGGCGTGCCGGCGGGGGCGAGGCAATGGCGCTGCAACTGCGGATCATCAGCGACAACGCGGCCATGGCCGGCCGCCACTCACGCTGGACGTTCGGTGTCAATGGCGGCTCGATCGGCCGCCACGACAGCAACGACTGGGTCCTGCGCGACCCCGAGCGCTTCGTGTCCGGCCGCCACGCCGAGATCGAGCACAAGGGCGGTGCCTGGTGGCTGCGCGACGTCAGCACCAACGGCACCTTCGTCAACGACTCGACCGAACCGCTCGGCCCCGACCAGCTTCGCGAACTCGCCGACGGCGACCGGCTGCGGATCGGCGACTACGACATTGCCGTCGAGATCACCGGTACCAACGACTTCCCCGCCGACGAGCCGCTCGCGATCAGTGACACGGAGCTCGATGCGGCGTTCGACGTGAAGTCAGTGCTGCGCGACCGGCGGCCGAAAGCACCCGCGCACGCATCGGCGCGGCCGCCGGACACGGCCTCGACCGGGAAATCCCCCGCACCGGCAGCGGCCTCGCCGGCCACACGCGCCCGCGCGGCCGAACAGGACCTGTGGCCCGGAATCGTGGCGCTGTGCCGCGGCGCCGGCATCGATCCGCACGCGCTGGCCGCGGCGAGCCGGGCCGCAGTCCTGCAGCAGGCCGGCCAGCTTCTGCGTGAAACCCTGGTCGGATTCGCCGACCTGGCGCGTACGCGCGCGGATTTCGCCAGCGAGTTCGGCATCACTTCGGGCGCCCGGCGCCTCGACGCGACCAGCCCGCTGGTGCAGCTCGCCGCCGTCGAGCAGCTTCTGGAACGGCTGCTGGCCGGCCGCGGTCCGGGCGACATCCGCGCCATCGACGAGATCCGCAGCCAGTTCGCGCGCGCGCGCCACCATGAGCTGGCCGTCGCCGCGGCGCTGCGCGAGGCCGTCAGCGCCGTGTTCGAGAAGCTCGATCCGGACGAACTGGAGGCCCAACTCGGCCGCGGCGGCCTGACCACGGCCGCGGTCGAGACCCAGGCCCGCCTGTGGGCACGTTACCGCGAACTGTTCCGGGCGACTATCCAGTCGGGCGAAGCCGGCCTGCCAGCGGTGTTCCTGGTCGCCTTTGCGCGCGCCTACGAGACGCTCGCCGCGGAGAAAAGCTAGACCTGGCGGAGAGGGTGGGATTGTGCGCCTCCGGCGCATCCCTCGCTGCGCTCGGGACCGCCGCCGCACTGCGGCGGCGTCCTTCGCGATCGCTGCGCGATCGCTCGTCAAACCCAGTGGGTCCGTCCACCCACCCACTCCGGTAAACAGCAGAAGGCCCGCAAGGGGCCCTCTGCTGTTTACTGGCGGAGAGGGTGGGATTCGAACCCACGAATACCTTGTGGGTATTACTGGAATTCCAGTCCAGCGCCTTCGACCACTCGGCCACCTCTCCGGGGTGGCGAAGCCTACCGGGCCACGCGCCAGCGGGCAACCGCGCGGCCGGTTTCAGGAGCCTTTCGGGCGCGTCTCGCCAAATGGCGGCGGTTCGTCCAGACACCGCGTCGGGTCTTTCGGCGGCGGGGGTGACTTCAGCTCGGGGATCTTCATCACGTTGCGCCGGTCCGGAGCCGTCGCCCCTTCCGGCACGCTGAGCGCCGGCTGCTGCTCGGCCGACTCGTAGGGCTGCGGCCTGGAGCAGCTCGCGCGCCGGTCCGGCAGCAAGAAACAGCCGCCGAGCGAGACAGTAAGGAGCGTCAGCAGCAGGATTCGACTCATGGGATCCTCTCTCACTCGACCAGGCCGGCCTGGCGCATTGCCGCCAGCACCGGCGCCTGATGTTCCTCTTCGAGCCAGGTCAGCGGCAGGCGGATGCCCGCCGCGATCCGGCCGAGGCGCGCCACCGCCCACTTGACCGGGATCGGATTGGCCTCGACGAAGAGCGCACGGTGCAGAGCCGCGAGGCGATCGTCAAGTTCCGTCGCGCGTGCGTCGTCCCCCTGCAGTGCCGCTTCGATCATCTCATGCATCAGGGCCGGCGCCGCATTGGCGGTCACCGAGATCACGCCCTGAGCCCCGGCTGCCACGAGGCGGCGACAGCTCGGGTCGTCGCCCGAGAGCAGCAGGAAATCGTCGCCGCAGCGTTCGAGGATCTCGGCACCGCGGGCAATGTCACCGGTCGCTTCCTTGATGCCGACGATCTGCGGATGACCCGCCAGCCGTTCGACCGTCGCCGGCAGCAGGTCGCAGCCGGTCCGCGACGGCACGTTGTACAGGATCACCGGCACGCTGGCCGCATCGGCCACCAGGCTGAAATGCCGATACAGGCCCTCCTGGGTCGGGCGATTGTAATACGGCGTCACGACCAGCACGCCGTCCACGCCCAGTTCACAGGCCGCGCGGGTGCGCTCGACCGCCGCCGCTGTCGAGTTGCTGCCAGTGCCGGCGAGCAGCGGCACCTGGCCACCCACCCGCTGGACTGCGATCTGCACCAGCTCGTCCAGCTCCGCCGCGGTCACCGTCGGCGACTCACCGGTCGTCCCACCAACGACGATGCCGTCGGTACCCTGCTGGCGATGCCAGTCGAGCAGGCGGCCGAACGCGACCGGATCCACATCGCCGGCAGCGGTCATCGGCGTGACCAGCGCGACCATGCTGCCGCGAAACATCGTGCCTCCGCCAGGGACCAGGACCGGAGGCGCGATCGTACGGACGCGCTCCGGCCGGCGCAAGGCGCCGGCAGCAGTCGTATCCTGCGCCAGCCGATCCCGGTAAACTGCCGTCCCGAGTTTCCCGCCCCCTCCTCCATGAAACAGTTCCTCGCAATTTCGGCCATCGGCGACGACCGGATCGGCCTGGTCCACGACCTGTCGCGCACGGTCGCCGACTGCGGCGGCAGCATCAGCGAGAGCCGCATGACCGCGCTCGGCGCCAACTTCGCGATGCTGCTGCTGGTGTCCGGCAACTGGCACTCGATCGCCCGGATCGAAACCGAGCTGAACCGGCTGGCGGAGACTTCCGGGATCTCGATCCAGGTGCGGCGTACGGCGGAACGCCCGGCCCGCGAGGACCTGGTGCCGTACTCGGTGGACGTCGTCTGCCTGGACCAGGCGGGCATCGTCGCGGCGCTGTCGGGTTTCTTCTCGTCGCGCGGCATCGATATCGGCGAGCTGTCCACGCGCTCCTACGCGGCGGCCCATACCGGCGCGCCGATGTTCTCCGTGTACATGGTCGTCAACGTGCCGTCACGCATCCACGTCGGCGCACTGCGCGAGGAGTTCATGGACTTCTGCGACCAGATGAACCTCGACGCGATCCTCGAGCCGGTCAAGAGCTGAGGCGCGGGCACGCGCCGGAGGCGGCAACATGGCGAAACCCAGGCTCGGCGCGCAGGTCCCCGACTTCACGGTGGCAACGACCGGCGGCCCGTTCCGGCTGCGCGCTGCGCGCGGCGGCAGCCTGGTCCTGTACTTCTATCCGCGCGACAACACCTCGGGCTGCACGCGCGAGGCCGAGGCGTTCCGCGACCTGCACCCGCGCTTCCGCCGCGCCGGCGCTGTGATCCTCGGCGTATCGCCCGATTCGCTCGATTCGCACCAGCGCTTCCGCGCGAAGCTGTCGCTGCCGTTCGAGCTGGCCAGCGACCCGGAGCACGAGCTGGCGACCTGCTTCGGCGCGTGGACGCAGAAGACGCTGTACGGGCGGCGCTTCATGGGCATCGAGCGCAGCACTTTCTGGATCGATGCGCGCGGCGTGCTGCAGGCAGAGTGGCGCAAGGTCCGCGTGGCGGGCCACGCCGAAGCGGTACTGGCCGCCGTCACGGCCGCGTGATCCGGACATGGTAAGGCAACCTCGCGCGGGCCACGGCCGGCGCGCCTTCGTGCTCGACACCAACGTGCTGATGCACGATCCGGCGGCGATCTTCCGCTTCGAGGAACACGACATCTACCTGCCGATGGAGGTGCTCGAGGAGCTCGACGCCGGCAAGAAGGGCCTGTCCGAGTCGGCGCGCAACGTGCGCCAGGTCAGCCGTTTCCTCGACGAGCTGATGGCGAACGCGACCAAGGAGCAGATCGACCGCGGCCTCGTACTGCCGGCCCTGCGACCGGGCGGCACGGAGCAGGCGGCGCCGGGCGGGCGCCTGTTCCTGCAGACCCGGCGGCTGGATTCCGGCCTGCCCGAATCACTGCCGGGTCACGGCATCGACCGCGCCCTGCTCGGCTACACGCTGGCGCTGCAGCGCGAGCTGCCCGACGTCGCGGTGACCCTGGTCTCGAAGGACATCAACCTGCGGATCAAGGCCGCGATCCTCGGCATCCACGCCGAGGACTATTTCAACGACCGCACGATCGAGGATGCGGATCTGCTGTACACCGGGCTCGCCGAGCTGCCCGCGGATTTCTGGGACACGCACGGCGAGCAGACGGAGTCCTGGCAGGAGCAGGCCCGCACCTTCTATCGCCTGCGCGGGCCGCTGGTGCGCGAGTGGCGGGTCAACCAGTTCGTCTGCGCCTCGGCCGGCAACGACTTCGAGGCGATCGTGCGTGGCATCAGCGACGACACCGCGACCCTCGAGCTGACCGGCGACTACCGCAGCGAGCGGCACGCGGTCTGGGGCATCACCGCCCGCAACCGCGAGCAGAACCTCGCGCTCAACCTGCTGCTCGACCCCGACGTCGACTTCGTGACCATTCTCGGCCCGGCCGGCACCGGCAAGACGCTGCTGACGCTGGCCGCCGGCCTGACGCAGACGCTCGACCAGCGCCGCTACGGCGAGATCGTGATGACGCGGGTGACGATCCCGCTCGGCGAGGACATCGGCTTCCTGCCCGGCACCGAGGAGGAGAAGATGGAGCCGTGGATGGGCGCGCTGATGGACAACCTCGAGGTCCTGACCCAGAGCCAGGAAGGCGGCAACTGGGGCCGGGCTGCGACCAACGACCTGCTGCGCAGCCGGATCCGGATCCGCTCGCTCAATTTCATGCGCGGCCGCACCTTCCTGAACCGCTTCCTGATCCTCGACGAGGCGCAGAACCTGACTTCCAAACAGATGAAGGCGCTGGTCACGCGCGCCGGGCCCGGCACCAAGCTCGTGTGCCTCGGCAACATCGCGCAGATCGACACGCCCTACCTGACCGCCACGACTTCGGGCCTCACCTACGTGGTCAACCGCTTCCGCGGCTGGCCGCACGCCGGGCATGTCACGCTGGCGCGCGGTGAACGCTCGCGCCTCGCCGATTTCGCTTCGACGGCGCTGTGAGCCGGCGCCCGAACCAATCCGGCAGCACGCGGTCGAAGCGGCGATCCAGCGGAGAACCAGTCCGATGCGCCTCGCCGTCCTGATCCTGTCACTGGCGCTCGCCGCGCACGGCGCGCCGGCCGGCGCCCAGGTGCCGGGCAACGACCTGCCCGATATCGGCAACCCGGCGAGCACCACCTTGTCGATCTCCGAGGAATACCGCATCGGGCTCGCGATCCTGCGCGAACTGCGCCAGGCCGGCCGGATCGTCGAGGATCCGGAGGTCAACGAGTACCTGCAGTCGCTCGGCCTGCGGCTCGCGAGTGAAGCCCACGAAGGCGGCTACCGGTTCACGTTCTTCGCGGTCAAGGATGGGGCCATCAACGCCTTCGCGCTGCCCGGCGGCTTCATCGGCGTCCACGCCGGACTGGTCACGGCCACGCGCAGCGAGGGCGAGCTGGCCGGCGTCCTCGCCCACGAAATCGCGCACGTGACGCAGCGCCACATCGCCCGCTCGCTGCAGCAGGCCGGCCGCAGCAACCTCGCCGCGGCGGCGGCCATTCTCGCCGCGGTACTGATCGGCGCGACCACCGGCATGCCCGGCGATGCGATGATGGGTACGATCAGCGCGGCCCAGGGTCTGGCCGCGCAGCAGCAGATCAACTTCACGCGCGCCAACGAGACCGAGGCCGATCGCGTCGGGGTCGGCGTGCTGGCCGCGGCCGGCTTCGACCCGCAGGCGATGCCCGACTTCTTCCAGACGATGCAGCAGCGCGCCGGCAGCACCGGCCGCAACATTCCGGAGCTGCTGCGCACGCACCCGGTGACTACCGAACGCATCGCCGAGACCCGTGACCGCGCCAGCCGTATGGCTGCTGAGCCGCGCGCCGACAGCGCGAGCTATGGGCTGATCCGTAAGCGCCTGCACCTGCAGTCGCTACCGCCCGAGACCCGCTTCCGCGAGCTCTATGCCGGCGCGGCCAGCGCCGACCGGCCGGCCAGCGACGCCGACGTCTATGGGCGCGCGCTGGCGCTCGCCCGGGCCGGCGACTTCGAGCCGGCGATCGGACTGCTGACCGGGCTGCGCGACCGGCGGCCGGAGCTGACGCTGTATCACGCGGCTCTCGGCCAGGTGCAGCTCGAGGCCGGTCGCATCACCGCCGCGCGCGCCACGCTCGAGCGCGCGCTGCGGCTCTTTCCGCGCAGCGTGCCCGTGACGATGCGCTACGCGGAAACACTGCTGCGCACCGGCGACGCGAAGCGCGCACACACCGTCCTGCTCGACCTGTTCAACAACGTGCCGCCGACACCGGAACAGGCGCGCTTCACCGCGGTCGCCGCCAACGCCGCCGGCGACGTCGCCGACGCCTACTACTACCTGTCCGAATATCACGTCATGAACGGCGACCTGCCGCTGGCGCTCGACCAGTTGCGCATGGCCCAGGCCGTGCCGGGCATCAACAGCGTACAGCGCGAGCGCTTCGACGCGCGGATCCGGGAGCTGCAGGAATACCTGCCCAAGGGCCGGCGCGCACGCGAGGTACCGGGCACCGCGACGCGGGAGCCGGAGGGAACTGCGCGGCGGTGAGGCCGGTTGATTAACGGTCCGACGTCGTGCCCGGCAGGGCGGCGCGACCGCCCTGCGTCCGGCGGCGCCGCAGCGTGCCGGCGACGAGATAGACGAGAAACGCCGCGATCGCCGCATCGAGCGGGATGATGTGGGTGACTGAGAGCTGCTGCCAATCGGCCCAATAAGCGATGGTCGGGCCGGCCGCCCAGGACAGGACTGCTGCCCAGCGGACGCCGGGTCCGGCGGCCGCGCCCGGCGCACCCGTTGCCCGGCGAATGATCCAGAAATCCGCGATGTAGACGGCGGCAATCGGCGGTATGACCGCGCCGATGAGCACCAGATACGGAACGACCGCGTCGCCGATCCCGCCCAGACAGAGGATGGTACCGATCACACCCGCGGTCAGTGTCAGCCGCCACGATTGCTGGCTGCGGAACATGGTGCCGAGGACCAGCGTGCAGGAGTACAGGTTGAAGGCGTTCGTGGTCCACGTGGACAGGATCAGGATCGTCATGGCGATTGCGCCGAGGCCGACTCCGGTGATCATCAGCAGCAGATCCTTCTGCCCCGTCGCCATCGCCGGGAGGCCCGCGAGCGCCATGACCAGCGGATATCCAACCCCATAGGCGAGGACGGCCGCGATCAGTACGTCGGCCCGGCGCCGGGCGAAGCGCGCCAGGTCCGGCATCAGCGCGGCCCCGACGCTCAGTCCACCGACCGTGATCGAGAGACCCCGGCCCACGGACAGCGAGTCATCGCCGGAAAATGCCAGCAGCGCTGCATGATCGCGCGTCACCAGCAGCGCGACATACACGAGCAGCGCCGCCATCAGTGGTGTCGCCAGCCGCGACAGCTTGTCGAGCGCCCGGAAGCCGAAGATCGTCGTGGCCACCATCAGGCCGCTACCGGCCAGGCTCCAGATGACCAGGCCCGCGTCACTCACTGGCGCAGGGCCGGCCGCCGCCCCGCCCAGCAGTGCCAGGACCGCCCGGGCAAACATGCCCGTCAGGACGCCGTACCAGCCGAGCACGGACAGCGACAGCAGCAGGTTGATGAAGCGCCCGGCCCGCGTGCCGAAGGTGTGCAGCACGATCATGTACGACGAGAGCCGCAGCCGCTGGCCGATCAGCCCGGTCAGGCAGGCCATCACGCTGAGGACCAGGCCGCCACCGAACACCGCGATCAGCCCGCGGCGGGGCCCCAGCGCGGACGCGATCTCCGCTGCGGTGATGAAGGCCGGCAGGCAGATAGCGACGCCGATGATCACCAACGCGATTTGCACCCCGCCGACCGTCTCGTGCTCGGGGACCGGTGCGGTCGGATGGTGGTCAGCCGGCCGCAACAGGATCCGCCTCCCCGGCCATGATCAGGCGCAGAATTTCCTCTGGAGTGATCGGCGTCGCATGAACCGGCTGGCCGATGGCATCCGCCACCGCATTACCGATGACCGCCGGAACGAGGACGATCGGCGCCTCGGCGACACCACGGATTCCATGCGGCGCCTGGGGATCCGGATGCTCCAGCAGGACGACCTCGACATCCGGGACGTCGACACTGAGCGGCAGGCGGTAGGTCGCCATCGAACGCTCCACGCAGTGACCTCGTTCCATTCTCAGACTTTCGTGGAGCGTGAGACCGATGCCCTGCGCGACGCCGCCCTGAATCTGCCCGCGGATGTTCGCCGGATTGATTGCTCGCCCGACCTCCTGGGCCACGACGTAGCGCAGCACGCGGACAGTGCCGGTCACGGGATCGACTTCGACCTCGGCCAGATGGACGTGGTAGCTGACGCCGGGGAAGGCCGGCATCAGTGCACCGCTGCTGCGGGTGGGATCGAAGGCGGGCGGCGGCTCGGCATAGCGCGCCGTCGCTGCAATCGGCCCGGCCTGAAACAGATCGGCTGCAGCTACGAGCGCGAGCGGTACCTGGCCTGCGGCGGCGTCACGCCGCCGCACAGCGCCCCCGCCGAGTTCCAGATCGTCGGGGCCGGCCTGCAGCAGATGGGCAGCTCGTTCGAGAATCTGTGCCCGCAATTGCCGGGCTTCCGCGCGCGCCGCGCCGCCGATCATGCGGACCGTGCGGCTGCCCTGTGACCCGCTGTCGTAAGCAGCAACGTCGGTATCGGGTTCGGGCAGGACCACGTCCGTTGGCCGCAGGCCGAGTTCCTCGGCGACGAGCTGCGTCACGCCGGCCGCGAACGAGCCGGAGCCGATCTCGATCGCACCGCTGAGCACTGCCACCGTACCGTCCTCGTTCAGCTTGAGCGTGACGCTTGCGGGACCCGGGTTCGTCACCCAGACACAGGCCCCGATCCCCACGCCCCGCCACGGCTGTCGCCGGTTGCTCAGCCCGGCCCAGGGCGCAATCCGCTCGACCGCGTCGAAGGCTTCGCGGAGGATGCCGGCGTCCGGCAGTACCTGCCCGCTGAGCAGGGCGTCCCCCGGGGCCAACAGATGCCGCAACCGGTACTCCCGCCGGTCCACACCCAGCTCGCGCGCGATGTGATCCATGTGACGCTCGAGCGCCGTGTACATGGCCACTCCGCTGACGCCGCGGAATGCTCCGGTCGGCGGCGTGTTCGTATAGACCAGATTGCTCTCGACGCGGGCCGCGCCCACGCGATAGACGGCGCCGGCGATATTGGCAGCGATGCCGGGCATGGCCAGCATCTCGCCGGTGTAGGCCCCGTTGTCGAGGTCGGCACGGAACTCCCGGCCGATGATCGCGCCGCTGGCGTCGAGCGCCGAGCGGATCGTGATGATCGAGTTGTCGCGCGGGCCGGCCGCGGCCAGATCCTCGGCAAAGCTGTGCGCCAGCCGCACCGGCCGTCCGCCCGCGAAACGCGACAGCACGGCGGCGTAGGGCTCGAGACCGTAGTCGAGCTTGCCGCCAAATCCGCCGCCCAGAGCATGGCCACACACCCGGACCCATGACTGCGGCAGGTCGAGAAACTGGGCGATGCGGTCGCGCACGTTGAACGGGTACTGGTGCCCGGTATGAACGACGTAGCGGCCACCACGGCAGATGCCGATCGCCGAGCGCGCCTCGAGGAAGGCCTGGAACTGGCGATTGCTGCTGAAGGTGTCCTCGACTACGCGGTGCGCGCGCCGGAACGCACTGGCGACGTCACCGACCTCGCAGACTGATCGGGTCGCCACGTTCCCTGCGCGTGGCCACTCGCCACCGGGCAGGAACTGATACGTGCGCCATTCGGGGTGTACCAGCGCAGCACCGGTACGCAGGGCATCCTCGATGCTGTGGATCGCCTCGTGCTCCTCGAGCACCAGCTCGAGAGCCTGTACTGCCGCCCGTGCCGCTTCGAGGGTGTCGGCAGCCACGGCCGCCACCGGCTCACCAGCGTAGCGAACGACCTTGCGGGCAAACAGCGGGGTGTCGCGCAGGAACCAGCCTGCCAGAACGTCCGGTACATCGGCCGCCGTGATTACCGCCCGCACCCCCGGCACGGCCCGGGCCCGCGCGGTCTCAAGGCGGATGATGCTTCCGGCCGGCACTGGCGACCGCAGCAACTGTCCGTGCAGCATGCCGGCCTCGATCCGGTCGATCGCGTAGACAGTCTCGCCCCTGACCTTGGCTGCACTATCGGTGCGCTCCACGCTGCTGCCGATCGATGTCACGGCGCGGCACGCCCGCATGGCCCTGCCGGCAGCACCGATCCGGCCACGGCCTCGACGATCTGCGCATAGCCGGTGCAGCGACAGACATTGCCCGCCAGTGCTTCCCGGACCTGCGCCGCGGTGGGTTCCGGCTGTTCCCGCAGCAACGCCGTCAAAGTCATCAGCATGCCGGGCGTGCAGTAACCGCACTGCACCGCCGCCGCCTCGATCAGCCGGCGCTGCAGCGGCGCCAGCTCACCGCCCGCAGCCAGCCCCTCCACGGTCTCGACCCGGCGTCCCGCCGCCGCCTGCGCTGCATACAGGCAGGACGCCACCGGCTGGCCGTCGATGAGTACCGTGCAGGCGCCGCACTCGCCCTCACGACAGCTTTCCTTCGTGCCGGTCAGGCGCAGACGGCCGCGCAGGACGTCGAGCAGCGTCTCCGCCGGCTCGATGGCCACACGCTCATCGCGTCCGTTGAGCTGCAGCCGCAGCTCGATCATCGGTCGTCCCCGTGCCCGCGCTGCCGCCTCGCCCGAATACGCGCTGCGCAGTCGTCCAGCGCCTGCACCAGTACGCGACCGATCACGGCACGACGGTAGCTCGCACTGCCCCGGGCGTCGTCAATCGGCCGGATCTCCTGGCTGAGCTGCGCGGCGGCAGCGCGAGCGATCGCGTCGCCGAGCCGCGCTCCGGTCAACAGAGCCTCGGTAGCCACAGCACGACAGGCGACGGGTCCCACCGCGCCCGTGGCCACGCGTACCGCGGTAATGGTTGCGTCATCCGGCGCCAGGGTCAGGCGCAGGGCCAGGCTGGCGATGGCCACTTCCATCGCCGAGCGCCTGCCGACTTTCATGAAGGTGTCAGCGGTGCGCGGCGCCACCGGCTCCAGCAGCACTTCGGTAAGCAGTTCATCCGGCTCCCGCCGGGTACGACGGCGATCCAGCAGGAACTCCGCGAGCGCCAACTCGCGCCGGCCCCGGGCCCTGCTCTCCAGCCCGACTCGCGCACCGTGCACCAGCAGTGGCGGCACGAGATCAGCCGCGGGTGACGCGTTACAGAGATTGCCGCCGACCGTACCAACGTTCTGAGTCTGCCAGCCGCCCACCAACGCGGCAGCCGCACAGATCGCGCCATGGCAGGGGCGCAGCTCCGGCGCCCGCGCCAGTTTACGATGGGTCACCAGCGCACCGATCGCCAGCGCGTCACTGCGACGTACTTCGCCGAGTTCACGCAGACGCTCGATGTGCAGGAGCGTACCCGCCCGCTGTTCATCCCGCCGCAGCTGCAGCATCAGGTCCGTGCCGCCGGCCAGCACCGCGGCATCACTGCCCAGGGATGCCAGCCAGTCCAGCGCTTCGCCGAGGCTGCCTGCGGATACGAACTCCGTACTCACCTGGGCATGATGCCGCTCACAGTCGGAAGGTCAGGTTGACGCCGTAGGTACGCGGTGGCCCGACCGACTCGCCGTAGCCGACGCTCGAGAACGTCACCTGCGTGCGATAGCGTTCGTCAGCCAGATTGCGACACCAGGCGGCAAGATTCCAGCGGCCATCCTGCGCACCGATGCCGATGCGCGCATCCGCCAGCCAGTACCCCGATTCGCTGGCCACCGGCGGATTGCGCACGGTGTCGAACGTCACATCGCCCTGATAGTTCGCCGCCAACTGCATTTCTGCGGTCAGGTTTCCGGTCAACGGCCACTGGTAACGGATGAGCCCGTTCAGCGTCATTTCGGGCGAATTCGGCAGCTCGCTGCCGCGCGTCACACCGGGTACCACGGAACGTGTCACTTCGGTGTCGAGCAGGCCGACACCAAGACGCAGGTCCAATCCCGCGGCCGGGCGCCACCACAGATCGACCTCGGCGCCCTTGACCTCCGCATCGCCGACGTTGGCAATCCCGAACAGTGTGCCGACCGGTGAATCGAACAGCCCCCCATAGAACTGCAGATCCTGGTAATCATAGTAGAAGGCGGAGGCATTGAACTGCAGCGTATTGCCGAGACGCCGGGTCTTCAGGCCGACCTCCCAGGCAATCAGCGTCTCGTCATCGAAGGGCTGCAGGCCGCTCGGGTCAAAAGTCAACTGACCCTGGAAGCCGCCCGACTTGAACCCGCGGCTCACGCTGGCGTAGAGCAGCGTGTCGGCCCAGCCGGAATAGTCCAGCCCGATCCTGCCGGACACGTCCTGCGAGTCGAAGTCGCGCGCGACCGGCGGGAAGATCTGGATCTCCGTTCCGCCGGTCGTGATCAGGTAGGTGAACGCGTTCCTGAACTCCTTCTGTTCGTCGGTGTAGCGGGCGCCGGCGGTGAGTTTCCAGTCCGGTGTCAGTTTCCATTCACTGTGCACGAACACGGCCTTCGAGGTCGTGTCCTGGTCATACTCATTGCCGATCGAGGCCATGCCGGCCAGCCCGAACAACGGCAGCAGATCCCGGCTGTCGAAGCGATCGCGGGTCTCCACCGAGTCGGTGCCGTAGAAGACGCCGCCGATCAGCACCAGTCGGTCGCCAAGGCGGGTCAACCGGAGTTCCTCGGAAAACTGTTCGATGTCGTTGGCGAAATAGCCGTCGAGCTGTTCAAGACTCGCCGCGTCGCGGTCCTCGACGTGCATGCGGCTGAAGTCCTCGTAGCCGGTCACCGAGTTCAGCGTCAGGGTCTCGGAAATTGCCCAGTCGATGCCGAGGTATGCCCCGCGGGCCTCAAGGTCCATACGCGTCGGCACCGAGGCACCGGAGCGGAAGGGATTGGTCTCGCCGTCATCCTCGGGCGTGAACGGGTTGTCGATCTTGATCAGCGCCACGTCGGACTGGTCGTTACCGGCGTGGACCCCCAGCCGGACGGTGACCGCATCGCCGACCGTCCAGGCCAACTGCACCCGACCCGCCGTGCGGTCCACTTCGCCGACGCGATCGCCGTTCAGCCGGTTGATCTGCCAGCCCGAGCCCTGCTGCACGGACTGCACCGCGAGCCTGCCCTGAACCCGGTCGCCGAGCGGTCCGCCGATGGCCGCCTCGAGCATGGCGCGGTCATAGCGGCCATAGTCCAGGCTCACGTAGCCTTCCAGTTCCGCTGTGGGCTTGCGGCTGTAGAAGTTGACCGTCCCGGCCGTCGTGTTGCGGCCGAACAGCGTGCCCTGCGGCCCCTTCAGCACCTCGATGCGGTCCAGATCGAACAGGCCGAAACTCAGCATCGTCGGCGACACCAGGTAGACGTCATCCACGTAGATGCCCGCCGCTGGATTGTTGTTGGCGGCATAGTCGTTCAACCCGACACCGCGGATCGTCACGTTCGGCACGCTGTTGGCGACGACCTCCTTGATCTGCACGTTCGGTGTCTGCGCCGCCACGTCCTTCAACTGCGTGAAGCCGAGGCTGCGGACATCTTCACCGGACAGGACGCTGACCGCAATGCCGACGTCGCCGAAGCTCTGCGTGCGTTTCTGGGCGGTGACCATGATCTCGTCGAGCTGCGTCGCGGCCGATTGCGCACTGGCGAGAATCGGCAGGTTCAGCGCGGTCAGGATCGCGGTGGTCAAGGTGAGGTTGCGGGTGACCATGTCGATGCTCCTTCGCTTGAGTCTGTATGGTTCAGTCAGAGTCGAATCCGGGAATCCGGAAGCCGGCGATCCGCTTCCGGCCGGGCGCCGGCCAGGTCCGCTTGCTGTGCGCCAGGCCGGTCCGGACCAGCGCGTCGGCCACGTGCAGGGCCAGCGGTATCGGGTCGATGACCGGGACGTCGCAGCCGGCCTCCAGCAGGCTGGCGCGCATCGCGGTCGCGCAGCCCATGAATCCGGTGCAGCCGAGCACGATGACGTCGGCGCCGTCCTGCTGGACAGCGGCGATGGACTCCCGCGACAGGGCCGCGGTCAGCCGGCCGGTGTCGGCGCCGATATCGAGTACCGGAATGTCCACCGCGCGGAACGAGGCAAAGCTGCTGGCCAGACCGTAGCCGGCGATGAGCCGGCCCACCATCGGCCGCAGTCGCTCCAGCACAGTAATGAAGCTGAAGCGGTGACCGAGCATGCCGGCGAAGTGCATCGCCGTCTGACCGGGACCGACGACGGGGATGCTGAGCACCTCGCGACAGGCCTGCAGGCCCGGATCGCCCATGCAATCGATGATGATGGCATCGGCGCCGCGGCGCTCGGCCTCGAGCGCCGCGCGAATCGTGTCCGGCACGGCGAGGGCCTCATCGAACTCCGATTCGATGGAGGCCGGCCCCTGCCGGATCAGACGATGGGTGATCGTCAGGTCGGGTCGCTCGAACGGCCGCACCTCGTCCAGCGTGCGCAGCCCCTCGGTGATGATCGGTGTGATCAGCTCGATACGGGTGTGGTTCATCCGAGTTGCTCCAGCGGCGTGAACGGATCGGCGAGTCCGAAGGCCGCCGGGCCGAACACGGCGAGCGCCGCCGGCGTGCGCATGATCGGCGCCGCGCTGATGCCCAGCATGGTGATGCGCTGCCCGTATTTCAGGCCGTCCGTGGTGATCGGTTCGGCCGTGGCTGAGTCGAGAAGCGCGATCAGGTCCGGGACGATGGCCAGCACCCGCTCGCCCTCGCGCGCCACCAGATGTTCGTTCTGGAACTGCACGGTGACGGAACGGCCCGCCCAGCTGCCGAGCCCCTCGACGACCACCCGCCCCTGCGCCCAGCCGCCGGCCGTTTCGCGCAGCAGATCAGCAACCTTGCCGGCGAACAGGATACGGCAGTGCTGGTAGTACTCAGTGCCGCGCAGATAGGCGAGCAGCGCCGCGAACGGGTCGCTGCTCCCGCGGCGCGCCTCGCGCACCACCCGGCCGAGACCGAGGGCCAGCGAGATCGTTCCGCGCACCAGCGAACGCTGCGCGGCGCCGCCGTCCATGGCATACAGGCACACGCTGCTCGACCCGCCCATGGCGACCACCATGTTGCGGGCGAGGCGTTCCAGCTCGGCCGCCTCGCGCGTGTCGATCAGCACGGTGCTCGCGTGTTCGTCGGCCATGACCATCGGGCCGGCCGGCACACCGCAGATGTGATAGGTCGTCATCTGCAACTGCGGGAAGGCCCGGCCCATTCCGTCGCCGTCCACCACCGGCAGGCCGCAGCGCGCACCCAGCACCAGCGGCAACAGCGCGTTGACGCCGCCAATCTCGGCACACAGCAACGCCCGGACCGGGCGCCCGGCGAAGCGCTCAGTCGTGCGCAGCGCCGCGAGCATTTCGGCGCCGCTCGGAATCTTCTCCAGCAGCACGGTCGGTGCACCCATCATCGCGAAGGGCACGACGAAGTCGTCCACGGCCAGCGCCTCGACGTCGATCAGCTCGACCGTGCGCCCATCCTGCAGCGCCTGACGCAGCATGAGTCCGCCGAGGTAGGGATCGCCGCCGCCGCCCGTGCCAAGGATCGCAGCGCCGCGCGCGAGATCCTCCACATGTTCGAGACCGATGCGCATACTCATGCCGCCCGCTCCAGGGCGAGATCGCCGACTGCCTTGACCCGGATCCGGACCGCCTGGCCCGGCAGATACTGCAGCGGCAGTTCCTCGACCTCGGTGATCTCGACCGAGCCGGCACTCGCACCGGCCGCCACCGCCCGGCTCAGCGCTTCCTCCCGGGCCCGGGCCAGCGCAGCGTCACGGCCCAGCGCCTCATACGAATACACGCGATCCACCGCACCGCTGACCTGGGCGATCGCCGCACCGATGGCATTGGCCACCCCGGCATGAGCGGGCACCGTCACCGCTGAAACCCCGGTCAGCTCCCGGCCGATCAGCACGCTGCCGCCGCCCACCAGCACCAGCGGCACGGCGGTCGCACTGGTCTTCATACGATCGACCGCCTCCTCGGCCAGCCGATGGATTTCATCGAGTGCCGCGGCCACCAGCCGGCGGTCGAGTCCGGCCACCCGGCCACGGTCGCCGATCTCGGCCTGTCCGGCAGCCACCGCGATGTCGGTCGCGGTCAGTGTGCGGCCGCCGAAGACGAGCGCTTCCTCGGTGATCCGGAACCCGACCGAATCCGGACCGACGCGCACGCGCCCGTCCGCAACCACCACCCGACTGCCGCCGCCAAGACCAATGGACAGCAGGTCCGGCATGCGGAAGTTGGTGCGCACGCCACCGATATTCACCGCCACCGACGATTCGCGCGGAAAGCCCTGGACCAGCACGCCGACGTCGGTCGTGGTGCCGCCGATGTCCATCACCAGCGTGTCCTGGCGGCCGGAGAGGAACGCGGCACCGCGCATGCTGTTGGTCGGACCGGACGCAAAGGTCAGCACCGGATAGCGGGTCACCACGTCGGGGTCCAGCAGCGTGCCGTCGTTCTGGCTGACGAAGAACGGCGCGCGCAACCCGAGATTGGCCAGCGCACGGCGAAACGACCCGACCACCCGCCCGGCCATCGGCAGCAGCGCCGCATTCAGTACCGCGGCGTTTTCCCGTTCGATCAGTCCGATCCGGCCGATCCGGGCCGACTGGGTCACATCGACGCCGGGCAGCTCCTGCTGGAGGATCCGCGCCGCCTCGTCCTCCTGGGCCGGGTTCACCGGTGCGAATACCGAGGACACGGCCACCGCCTCGAGGCCGCGCGCGGCAAACTCACGCGCGGCACGCCGTACTTCGTCCGGATGCAACGGCGCAATCGGCCGGCCATCGTAATTGAAGCCACCGGCGACGATCGCCGTGTGCCCGTGCACGACCGCGCGCAGCGCCGCCGGCCAGTCCACCAGCGGCGGAACCGCCAGCGAGGCCGGTGCGCCGAGGCCCAGGACGCCGACCCGGCACAGATTCCGCGCCTCGATCAGCGCATTGGTGAAGTGGGTCGTGCCGATCATGACAGCACCGACTGCGGCGGCCGGAGTAGCGGTGCACCGCAGCACATCATCGATCGCGGCCACGATGCCGCTGCCGACATCCGGCGTGGTCGGCGCCTTGTGGCTCGCCAGCACCGTGCATCCGCCCAGCAGCACGGCGTCGGTATTGGTGCCGCCGACGTCCACGCCGATCCGCAGCAGTTCCGGCATCGCCCCTCCGTTCTCCCCGTCCGTCAGGATCGGGAGGGGCCGGATGCGAATCAATCGTGCCGGCGTGTAGGTGCGGCCCGGCGGACCCTACCCGGATGGGTGGTCGCTCCCCTCGACGGGCGTGGCTTCACGGCAACAGGCCGCGCGCCCGGGCTGCGCCGAGCGCCTCGACCCGGTGCCGGACACCGAGCTTGTGGACCACGTTCTTGAGGTGAAACTTCACCGTGTTCTCGGTCATCTGCAGATGGCGCGCGATGAGCTTGTTCGGCGCGCCGCTCGCCAGTTCCACCAGCACTTCGAGCTCCTGGGCACTGAGATCACGCGCTGTATCGCGGCGCTCCGCGGCGCGCACCAGCGTCGTGACCGCGGTCGTCAGTACGTAGCGGATCCGCGAACTGGACGACTGCGCCCGGCTCCAGGACCAGGCCCGGCGCAGCAGTGGCAGGAGTACCGGACCGAGATCGACCAGGTACTGCGTGTCGTCCTCGCGCACTGCCGGGTCAAGGCTTGCGACGAAGTCCGCGACCGGCGCCTCCTCCTCCTCCCCCGCCAGCGCGAGCAAGGCAGCGCTGCGCAGGGCGTCGAGCGAACGCTGATCACGAAACCGCGACTGGGTCTGCGCCGCCGCCTCGAGGTCATCGAGGACCAGCAACGCGTCTGCAGGCCGCTGCGCCGCCAGCGCGCCCAGCACGAGTACCAGTCCCGCGGCCTGTTGTTCCCGCCAGGAGGACGGAACCACACGCCACTGGCCCGCGCGCCAGGCAGCGACATCCGTAGCGCCGTCGGCCGGATCACCCGGCACCGTTGGCGGCGCGCCGGCCACCAGGCGCAGTCGCGCAGCGCAGGCCAGCGCCAGTCGCTCCAGACGGGCCAGACCCCGTGCAGTGGCGGTGTGCGCCATGCGCTCGGCGAGCTCGGACGCCGTTTTCGGTCGGCCACGGGCCAGCGCATTGGCGACAGCGGCTTCATACGCCCCCGCGTAGAGATCAACCCAGCCGTCGCCGGTCTCGACCTGGCCCAGATAGCGATCAAAGCGCTCGCCGGCCCCGGCCATGTCACCGCGCGCATGCAGCGCCAGCGCCAGGTAGACCTCGGCAATTGCCTTCAGGCCGCTGTCGGCGCCGAAGTTCTCCTCGGCGAGTTCGGCCGCTTCGCGCCATGTCGCCTCGGCCTCGCGGCGCTCGCCGAGCTGAAGCTGCGCCATGCCAAGGTGCAGCAGGCAATAGTTCAGCCCGAGCACCGAGCCGATCCGCCGCATCTCCCGCACGGCACGCAGGCCCGCCCCCTGGGCCGCCTGCATGTCACCGGTATTGAGCGCCATCAGCACGGCCGCATTCAGCAGCGCAGCACGTGCCGCCTCATCCGCCGGCGGCAACGAGTCGAACTTCCGGTACAGGTCGGCGAGGTCGCCGGCCATGACCGGGCGATCGGCGTAACCACCGACCAGCAGATCCACGACCAGCAGATCGCGCGCCAGCGCCGGATCGGTCGTGTACTGGTGTGCGGCCCGCACGGCTTCGAACAGCCGCAAGCCACGGGCCAGGTCGCCGTCCTTGGCCGCCAGGAATGCATTGTAGAGCTGAATGCGCGGGAAACCATCCAGCCGCGCCGCGGGCATCAGCTCGAACAACGCCCGCATACGCACGGTGCCGCCAAAAACCACCATCTCCCAGCCGCCCGTGCGCTGGACCAGCTCGGCGGCGTACGGCAGATCGTCCGCCAGCACCGCGTGGCGTACCGCCGCGTACAGATCTCCATGGCGCTCGAACCAGGACATGGCGCGGGCGTGCAGCGGCCGCAGGTCGGCGCCGCGCCCGCTGTGCCGGGCGCGCAGGTAATCGAGGAGCAAGTGGTGCAACCGGCTCCAGTACCGTTCCTCGTCGAGCGGCACCAGGAAGTGCTCGAGTCGCCCTTCGCCGATCAGCCGGTGCCAGGCGCCCGGCTCGCCGGTCACCGCGGCAATGAGCTCGGGATTGAGCGCATCCAGTATCGCCGCGGCGGCCAGGATCTGCTGCAGGTCCGGTGGCAGATCCGCCAGCACCTGCTCGGTGAGATACTCCGCGACTTCGGCAGTGCGCCCGGAGAATGTATCGAGCAATGCCGATCGCTGCGGATTGGCCTCGAGCCACAGCCGCGCAAGCTGCACTGCTACGGGCCAACCCTCAGTCCGGAGCAGGAGCCGCTCCAGTTGGGCCGCGTCCAGTTGCGGCAGCAGCGCCCGCGCTTCGGCGATGTCCAGCCGCAGCTGGTCGGCGCCGATCTCGAACAGCTCGCCGCGCGCCCGCAGGCTGGCGCGCGGCAGCAGCCGGCAGTCGCGCCCGCTGCAGACGAAGCGGGTTTCCGGCGGTGCCTGCGCGATCAGGCGGACCAGAACATCGGCCAGGGCCTCGCGGGACAATTGGCGCAGGTCATCGACGAACACGACGACTGGCATTTCCGCCGCGGTCAGAACCGCCACGACCGAGCCAACCACCGCCGCCACGGGTACATCGCCAAATCCCTGGGCAGCCAGCGATTCCAGTCGGCCGGTATCGATCCCGGCCCGGGCCAGCGCCGCGACCATGAGCGTCAGAAACTGCGGAGTATCGGCCTGATCGACCCCGAGCCAGGCGACGCGCAGACCGGCCGACCGGAGTTCCGCATACCAGCGGCCGAGCAGCCAGGTCTTCCCGTAGCCGGCCGGCGCATCCACGAGCGTCACGCGCCGCTCCCGCGCGGCGCGCAGCGCTTCGATCAGTCGCGGACGGTCCGCGAGTGCCACGCGGAATGTCGGCGGCGCGGTGCAGTGCTGAAAGGTGGTGCGCGGGAACGTCATGGCCGGATGCGGGCACGATAGCACCAGCCGGAGGCACGGCTGAAGCATTCGGGTAAAATCCGCCGGTCCCGACCCGATGGACGCGATCATGACTGTTGGCTTCGAGCTGCGCCTTGCCGGCACCGTCCTCACTCTGCTGCTGACCGGCTGCGCTGCGGCGCCAACTCAGCCGACGCCCGGCGACCCGTGGGAACGGGTCAATCGCGCTGTATTCCGTTTCAACGATACCGGCGACCGCGCGGTCGTGAAGCCGGTCGCGCAGGCCTGGGAGCGGCATGTGCCGCGCTTCGTGCGCACCGGCGTCGGCAACCTGCTCGATCACCTCGGGTTGACGACGACGATCGTCAACGACCTGCTGCAGCTCAAGCTCGGGGCCACCGTCACTGACCTCGGCCGCTTCCTCGTCAACTCGACCGTCGGCCTCGGCGGGCTGCTCGACCCGGCGAGTTCGGCCGGTGTGCCGAAGAACGACGAGGACTTCGGCCAGACCCTCGGCCGCTGGGGCATCGGGCCGGGGCCGTACCTGGTGCTGCCGTTCCTCGGTCCGTCGACGCTCCGCGACGGCATCGGCCGCGCCGGGGATACACAGACCGACCTGCGCGTCCAGCTCGATCTCGAACTCGAGGAACGCCTCGCGCTCGCCGGCCTCACCGTCGTCGACCAGCGCGCCGCGCTGCTGCCCGCCGATGCCGCGCTGGATGCGGCCTTCGACCGCTACGCGTTCGTACGCGATGCCTGGCTGCAGCGGCGCGAGTTCCTGGTGCGGGATGGGGATGTAGAGCCGGAGGATCTGTCGCTGGACGATCCTGGCGAGGACTGAGGCAGCGCCTGAAAATGGGGACGCTTCCCTTTTTCTGTTCCGGCCGTGGCCGGAACAGAAAAAGGGAAGCGTCCCCATTTCAGGCCAGCAGGTCGCGGACTTCCCCGAGCGTGGCGAGCGCGGTGATCTCAGCCGGCAGGTTGCGATAGCGGACCTCGCGCCCGGCGGCGCGTGCGGCGAGGCGCCACTCGAGCAGCAGCGCGAGGCCCGCGCTGTCGGCCTGCGTGACGCCGGCGAGGTCTACGACGATCACGCCCTCGCCAGCGAAGGCCCCCTCGCCCTCGGCGAGCAGCCGCGCGGCCGTGCCGAACACGAGCCGGCCTTCGAGCAGGTAATTGCCCGGGGAGACCGCGCGCAGGCGCGTCGGCTCGGGCTCAGGCGTCTCAGCCTGCCGCATCCGGCGTTCCTGCCTGACGGTTCTCGTTCTCGAGGCGCGAGATCAGTGCTTCGAGTCCGCGCTGCTCGACCTCGGCGCCGACGTCGTTGCGCAGATTGCGCACCCACGAGATGCCCTCGATGGTCACGTCCCAGGCCTTCCAGCCCGCTGGCGTCGCGCGCAGCGTGTAGGACACCGGAACGCGTGTGCCATCGTCGCGCCGTACTTCGGTGCGCACGATGGCCTGGCCGGAGGCCAGATCGCCGCGAAACGGCAGCACGATCAGGCGTGCAGCGGTGAAGTCCGCAATGGAGGCCCCATAGGTCCGCAGCAGTGACTGGTAGAAGGCCTCGGTGAAACGCTCGCGCTGTGCCGGCGTCGCCGCACGCCAGTGCCGGCCGAGCACCAGCCGCGCCGCGTAATCGGTGTCGAAGTGCGGCAGCAGAATCTCATCGACGAGGCGGCGCACGCGGGCGGGATCGCGGCGTACGACCTCGCGCTCCGCATCGAGCGCCTGCAGCATGCCACGCGCCGCCTTCTCGATCAGCTCCTGCGGCGGCGGTGCGGCGCGCAGGGCGGGCGCGCACAGGCTGAGCACCAGAACCAGCGCGAGCCGCCGCAGCGGGATCATTGCGCGCCCTCTTCGGCCGCCTTCGAGAACAGGAACTTGCTGATCAGGTTCTCGAGCACGACCGCCGACTGCGTGAACTGCAGTTCCGCGCCGTCGGCAAGAAAGACGTCCGCCCCACCCGGTCCGATGCCGACGTACTGGCCGCCGAGCAATCCCGCCGTATAGATGCCGGCGTCGCTGTCCTCGGGGATGCGGTCGTACTGTTCCTCGATGCGCAGGGTCACGCGGGCCTGGTAGCGGTCGAAGTCGTACTCGATGCGCTCGACGCGGCCGATCGTCACGCCGGCCATCGACACCGGCGCGCCGATCTTGAGGCCGCCGATCTGGTCGAAGGCAGCCGTGACCCGGTAGCCCGAAGAGCCGAGCCCGAACTCCCGACTGGTGATCTGCGTGACCAGGAAGAACAGTGCGGCGAAGCCCAGCAGTACGAACAGCCCGGTCCCCAGTTCGATCGCGCGCGTCTGGCGCATGCGTCCTCCTTCAGAGCATGACCGCGGTCAGCAGGTAATCGACCAGCAGCACGATGACCGAAGCGATCACGACGCTGCGGGTCGTCGCCCGGCCGACGCCCTCGGCGGTCGGCACCGCATGATAACCCTCGTAGACCGCGATCAGGCTGCACAGTGCCCCGAACACCGCGCTCTTGATCGCGCCCTCCATGACATCCCCGAACTCGACCGCGGCGCGCATCTGTGACCAGAAATGGCCCGGATCCACGCCCATTAGCTGCACGCCGATCAACTGCGCGCCGAAGATGCCGATCATGCTGAAGATCGCGGCCAGCAGCGGCATCGCGATGACCCCGCCGAGGAAACGCGGGACGATGACCCGGCGCAGCGGATCGACGGCCATCATTTCCATCGCCGCGAGCTGGTCGGTCGCGCGCATCAGGCCGATTTCGGCGGCGAGCGCGGTGCCGGCCCGCCCGGCGAACAGCAGCGCGGTAACCACCGGCCCGAGTTCCTTCAGCAGGCTGAGCGCCGCGGCCGTACCCAGGGATTCCTCCGAACCGAAGCGCTGCAGCAGGTCGAAACCCTGCAGTCCCAGCACCATGCCGACGAACAGCCCGGACAGCATGATGATGACCAGCGACAGTGCGCCGGTGTTGTACACCTGCGCGATCACGAGGCCGGGACGCGGCAGCGCGCCCGGCACGGCGGCCAGCACACGCGCGGCGAACAGCGTATAGCCGCCGACGCTGCGCACGGCAGCCAGCAGGCTTGCGGCGAGGTCGCGCGCCAGACGCATGGCTCAGTGCACCTCGGCGGCCTGGGCCGCGTAGTCCGGCGCCGGATAGTGGAACGGCACCGGGCCGTCCGGCAGACCGTGCACGAACTGGCGCACGTCGGCGGCATCGCTGGCCTGCAGCGCGCGCGGCGGGCCCGCGGCGATGACCCGGCCACTCGACAGAAGGCAGCAATGGTCCGCCACCGCCGTGATCTCGCGCACGTCGTGCGAGACGACGATGCTGGTGAGTCCGAGGGCGTCGTTCAGCCGCCGGATCAGGCGCAGCACGACGCCGAGCGATACCGGGTCGAGGCCGACGAAGGGCTCGTCGTAGATCAAGATCTGCGGATCCATGACGATCGCGCGGGCGAGCGCCACGCGCCGCGCCATGCCGCCGGACAGCTCCGCCGGCATCAGCCGCCACGCGCCGCGCAGTCCGACCGCCTGCAGCTTGGTCAAAACGACGTGGCGCAGCAGCCGCTCCGGCAGGCGCGTGTGCTCGCGCAGCGGGAAGGCGACGTTCTCGTACACGTCAAGGTCGGTCAGCAGTGCGCCCTGCTGGAACAGCATGCCCATGCGCCGGCGCAGCGCGAACAGCGCGGCGCGCGACAGTCGGGCGAGATCCTGGCCGTCCACCTCGACCTGGCCGCGGGCCGGCCGCAACTGTCCCGTGATCAGGCGCAGCAGGGTCGTCTTGCCGGTACCGCTCGGCCCCATGATCGCGGTGACCGACCGGCGGCGCACCTCGAAGTCCACGCCGGCCAGAATCGCGCGCCCGTTGACCGAATAGTGCAGGTCGCGGATACGGACGACCGCGTCCCTGACGGCCCGCGCCGGAGCGTCAAGTTCCGGAGTCACGATCGATCACAAGCCGTTGCATTCCGGATCCCCCGATTCGCGCCTGCCGGCGGCCGCGCGGCGACGCGGAAGGATACCAGAGCCTCCCTCTACCCTTTCGGACCTTATAGGACTAAGATAGTCCTGATTTGACAGGTGCCCCGATTCCATGCTGCGTATCAGCAAGTTGACCGACTACGCGACAGTCATCCTGACGAGCCTCTCGACCGGTGCACTGACCAGCGCGGCCGAACTGGCCGAGCGCACGCACGTCGGCCTGCCGACGGTCAGCAAGCTGCTCAAGGAACTGCAGCACGCCGGTCTCGTCGACTCCGTGCGCGGCGCCCGCGGCGGCTACCGGCTGGCGCGCGCGCCGGCCCTGATCAGCGCGGCCGACATCATCGACGCAGTCGAAGGGCCGGTGGCGCTCACTGAGTGCGCCGGCGACCACAGCCGCTGCGACCTGGAGTCCACCTGCCAGGTCGGGCGGAGCTGGCAGCGAATCAGCCTGTCGATCCGCCAGGCGCTCGCCGGCCTGAGCCTCAGCGACCTGCTGGCCCGCGACGGCGTCGTCCCGCCGCCGGAACTGCGGCGCGGAACCGCCGGCGGCACGTGGCGGCCGCTGGCGCGCGGTTGAGGGCGGGAGCCAGCGCATGTCCACCGATCACAACGAACTCGAAACGCTCGTCGGCAGGAAGTATCAGCACGGCTTCGTCACCGACATCGAGAGCGACACGCTGCCGCCGGGCCTCGACGAGGACGTGATCCGGCAGATCTCGGCGCGCAAGCACGAGCCGCCGTTCCTGCTCGACTGGCGCCTGAAGGCGTTTCGCCGCTGGCAGCGCATGCCGGTGCCGACCTGGGCGCGGGTGCACTATCCGCCGATCGACTTCCAGGCGATCTCCTACTACTCGGCGCCGAAGCAGCCGGGCGATGGCCCGAAGAGCCTCGACGAGGTGGACCCGAAGCTGCTCGAAACCTACGACAAGCTCGGCATCCCGCTGCACGAGCGCGCGCGCCTCGCCGGCGTTGCTGTCGATGCCGTGTTCGACAGCGTCTCGGTGGCGACCACGTTCCGCGAGCGCCTGGCCGAGGCCGGCGTGCTGTTCTGCCCGATTTCGGAGGCGGTGCAGCTCTACCCGGAGCTGGTCGAGCGTTATCTGGGCACCGTCGTGCCGGTCGGCGACAACTTCTACGCGGCGCTCAACTCCGCCGTGTTTACCGACGGCTCGTTCGTGTACGTGCCGAAGGGCGTGCGCTGCCCGATGGAGCTGTCCACCTACTTCCGCATCAACGCGGCCAAGACCGGCCAGTTCGAGCGCACGCTGATCATCGCCGACGAAGGCGCCTACGTCAGTTATCTGGAAGGTTGCACTGCGCCTATGCGCGACGAGAACCAGTTGCACGCCGCGGTGGTCGAGCTGGTCGCGCACGACGACGCGCAGATCAAGTACTCGACCGTGCAGAACTGGTATCCGGGCGACGAGCATGGCGTCGGCGGCATCTACAACTTCGTGACCAAGCGCGGCGACTGCCGCGGCCGCAATTCGCGCATCTCGTGGACCCAGGTCGAGACCGGCTCGGCGATCACCTGGAAGTACCCGAGCTGCATCCTGCGCGGCGACGGTTCGGTCGGCGAGTTCTACTCGGTGGCACTCGCCAACCACTACCAGCAGGCCGACACCGGCACCAAGATGATCCACCTGGGCCGCAACACCCGTTCGACGATCGTCGCCAAGGGCATTTCCGCCGGTCACGGCCAGAACAGCTACCGCGGCCTGGTCAAGGTGCTGCCCGGCGCGGATGGCGCGCGCAACTACACGCAGTGCGACTCGCTGCTGATGGGCGACCGGTGCGGTGCGCACACCTTTCCCTATGTCGAGGTCGCCAACCCGAGCGCGGTCGTCGAGCATGAGGCGACCACCTCGAAGATCTCGGACGACCAGCTCTTCTACTGCCTGCAGCGCGGCATCGCCGCCGAGGACGCGGTCAACATGATCGTCAACGGCTTCTGCAAGCAGGTGTTCCGCGAGCTGCCGATGGAGTTCGCGGTCGAGGCGCAGAACCTGCTGGCCGTCAGCCTCGAAGGCGCGGTGGGTTGAGGAGTGACGGCATGAGCGAGCCAGGACCCGTCATTCTCAGCGTGCGCGGCCTGAAGGTCCGCGCCGGGCAGCGCCTGATCCTGGACGGGCTCACGCTCGAAGTCCGGGCCGGCGAGGTGCACGCGATCATGGGCCCGAACGGCTCCGGCAAGAGCACGCTGGCCGGCGTGCTGGCCGGCCGCCCCGGCCTCGACGTGCTCGAGGGCAGCGTCCACTACCTCGGCCAGGACCTGCTCGCGCTGCCACCCGAGGAGCGCGCCCGTGCCGGCGTGTTCCTCGCCTTCCAGTACCCGGTCGAGATTCCCGGCGTCAACAACGTGTACCTGCTGAAGGCTGCGCTGAACGCCGTGCGCCGGCATCGCGGCGAGCCCGAGCTCGACGCCTTCGAGTTCCTGAACCTGGTGCGCGCGAAGCTGCGGCAGATGCAGATGAGCGAGGAGCTGCTGAACCGCGGCGTCAACGAGGGCTTCTCCGGCGGCGAGAAGAAGCGCAACGAGATCCTGCAGATGAGCCTGCTGGAACCGCGCCTCGCCCTGCTCGACGAGACCGACTCCGGCCTCGACATCGACGCGCTGCGGATCGTCGCCGACGGCGTCAACGCGCTGCGTTCGCCCGAGCGCGCGATCGTGATGGTCACGCACTACCAGCGGCTGCTCGATTACGTCGTACCGGACCACGTCCACGTACTGGCCGGCGGGCGCATCGTGCACAGCGGCGGCCGCGAGCTGGCGCTCGAGCTCGAGCGGCGCGGCTACGACTGGCTGCGCGCGGGGACGGCCGCGGCATGAATGCCGACAGCGTGCTGCAGCGCATCGCGGCGAGCCAGCCGGCGCAGGTCGGACGCCGGGTCGCTGGCGCGCCGTGGGCCCGGCGCCGCGGCCGCGCGCTCGCGCGCCTGCTCGAGCGCGGCCTCCCCCGCCGGCGCGATGAGAACTGGCG
>VGVB01000031.1 GCA_016882265.1 Gammaproteobacteria bacterium | reverse complement strand
TCGCCGCGTAGCAACAGACGCCCGCCCCGCAGGCGACGGCGCTGCAGCTCCCGACCAACCTTCTCTGACTTCCGCATGCTCGCTCCGTCCGGGAATGTACATCGGATTGGACTCACGGCATACGGAAAAGTTGCAAGGCATTTATGCAAGGCTCAATAGAACGACGGCGGCGTCGCGGCGCTGATGATCTCACAACGCTCGCGGCCGCGATTGCGGAACCGGTGCGGCACGGCGCTGGCGAAGTAGAACGCCTCACCGGGGCCGAGCTGGCGCGTCTGGCTGCCGACGGTGATCTCGATGCGCCCGCGGACGACGACCCCACCTTCCTCGCCGGCGTGACTCAACATTTCGGCGCCGGTATCGGCGCCCGGCTCGTACACTTCACGCAGGATCGCGAGGCGCCGCCCCGGACGGCTGGCGGCGACCAGGCGCAGCGAGACCTCGCCCTCGCCCAGCTCGACCAGCTCGTCGGCCCGATAGAACACCGGCGGCGCCTGCGCGGGATCGAGCGTGAAGAACTCGGCGAGCGCCATCGGGATGCCATCCAGCACCTTCTTCAACGACGCGACGGACGGGCTGACCCGCCCCTGCTCGATCAGCGAAATCATGCCGTTGGTGACGCCGGCGCGCTTGGCGAGTTCGCGCTGCGACAAGCCGTGCATCTGCCGTACTGACCGCAGCCGGGCGCTCACGTCATTACTCATCGGCCGGCACCATCCGTCTAGGATATTAAACGTTGATGGCGTAATATCCCGATTTAAGCCCCCTATTGTCAATTATTCTGAACACACACTGCATGGAGCCGCCCTTGAACGCCGCCACCTCCGCCGCCGGGGACCTTGCCGCCTTCTGGATGCCCTTCACCGCCAATCGCCAGTTCAAGGCCGCACCAAGGATGCTCGCCCGCGCGAGCGGCATGCACTATGAGACAGCCGATGGCCGCCGGATCCTGGACGGCGTCGCCGGCCTGTGGTGCGTCAATGCCGGGCACGGCCGGCCGGAGATCACCGCAGCGGTGAGCCGGCAGCTCGCTGCGATGGACTATGCGCCGCCGTTCCAGATGGGCCATCCGGCTGCGTTCGAACTGGCCGCCGCGCTCGCGCAGCTCGCACCGGCGGGGCTCGACCGCGTGTTCTTCACCAACTCCGGTTCGGAGGCCGTGGATACCGCGTTGAAGATTGCACTGGCCTGGCAGCGGCTGCGCGGCGAGGCCGCGCGCACGCGGCTGATCGGGCGCGAGCGCGCCTATCACGGCGTCGGCTTCGGTGGCATCTCGGTGGGCGGCATCGCCACGAACCGCAGGCAGTTCGGTCCGCTGCTGCCGGGCGTGGATCACCTGCGCCACACCCACGACCCGGCGCGCAATGCGTTCGCGCGCGGCCTGCCCGCCCATGGCGCCGAGCTCGCCGATGACCTCGAGCGCCTGGTCGCGCTGCACGACGCCTCGACCATCGCCGCGGTGATCGTCGAGCCGATCGCCGGCTCGACCGGCGTGCTGCTGCCGCCGCGCGGCTACCTGCAGCGGCTGCGCGAGATCTGCACGAAGCACGGCATCCTGCTGATCTTCGACGAGGTCATCACCGGTTTCGGCCGCATCGGCGCCGCCTTCGCCGCGCAGGAATTCGGCGTCGTGCCGGACCTGATCACCTGCGCCAAGGGCCTGACCAACGGCACCGTACCGATGGGCGCGGTGCTGGTCAGCCGGACGATCCACGACGCATTCATGTCGGGGCCGGAAGCCGCGATCGAGCTGTTCCACGGCTACACCTACTCGGCCCACCCGGTCGCCTGCGCCGCCGGCCTCGCGACCCTCGGGATCTACGGCGGCGGCCTGTTCGGGCAGGCGCGCCAGGTGATGCCGGCGTGGGACGAGGCTGTGCACAGTCTGCGCGGCCGGCGCCATGTGGCTGACCTGCGCTGCTACGGGCTGGTGGCCGGCATCGAGCTCGAACCGCGGCCGGGCGCCGCCGGCGCGCGCGCCTACGAAACTCTGGTGCGGGGTTTCGAGCGCGGGATCCTGATCCGCGCGACGGGCGACACGATCGCGCTGTCACCGCCGCTCGTGATCAGCACCGCTGAAATCGATCAGCTCATCACGACACTCGCGGGCGTGCTCGACAGCATCGCCTGAACACACGCCGCTGCGTAGTCCAGCGGACCCGCACCGGGAGCAACGGCTGGCCGCAGCAAGGCGGGCTGTGGGCTGGGACAATCGCTCGCTCGCGCGAGTCCGGATTTACGCGCTCGCTCGCGACGTCCCAGCCCCCGGCCCGCTGTGATGCCGCGGGCGAGACTGCAACATCCGCGGCGCAGGCGAGGCGGACGGGGGCCCGGGAGCAAACTCGTAAAGATCGGCCGAGTTTGCGAGCGGGCCCCCGGACAGCCGTGCCGGCGCCGCGACCGGTAGCGCTCACGGACTACGTGGCCGTGCCGGCGCCCGAATCGAAGATCGCGTAGAGCTTGCTGGCGGGCTCGACCGTTTCCCAGGTGCCGCTGAATCCGGCCGGAATCACCCAGGCATCTCCCGGTCCGAACTCCCAGCGGCCGCCGGCATCATCGGTGAGCAGGACCCGCCCCTCGAGCAGGTGACAGAACTCATGCTCGGTGTAACTCACCCGCCACCGGCCGCGCGTGCTCGACCACCGTCCGGCGAAGAATCGGCCACTGCCATCGGCGTAGTGATTCTGTACCTGTGCCCGCGGCCGGCCCGCGAGCACGCGTCCGGCGGCCGGGCTGGAATCCTCCGCTGCAACCGGATTCCGGAAATCGACGATCGACGTACCCATGAAACGACCTCCGCGGACTCAGCCTGCAGACCAGCAGCAGACGAATTCTGCCAGCAAATCCCTGGCAGTCCCGATGGGGCAGGAGTAGCATCGATTCAGTGCCCGCCATGGGGGCCGTGGCGGGCTTCGCCGAGGAGCCGGGCCATGAGCAATCGCCTCCCGCCGATCGTCGGCCAGTGGTACACGCACCGCGACAAGGGTGAGCCGTTTCAGGTCGTCGCCCTGGACGAGGATTCCGGAACGATAGAAATCCAGGGGTTTGAAGGCGACGTCGACGAGCTCGACCTGGACGAGTGGAGCCAGTTACTGGTCGAGTCGGCGGCACCCCCGGAGGACTGGAGCGGACCGCTCGATGACGTCGAACCGGACGAACTGGGTTATACCGATCTGGAGACGATTCCCGGCGCCGAGCAGCGCGCGGCGTCCGCACCGTTGACGTGGGAGGAAGTCGTCGAGGACGACGACTTCGACGAAACGCCGCGGCACTGAGGCCCGCAGCCCAGACGATCGCTACAGCGGTGGCAGAGCCACGGGCCGCCACGGCCGCCGGCGCGGCACTGGCGATCGGAACCCCGCCGGCTTCAACACCAGCACGTCGCAGGCCACGGCGTCGATCGTGCGCTCAGCCGTACTGCCGATGAACAGGCGGCGCAGACCGCTGCGTGATACGGCCCCCATGACCACCAGGCCCGCCTCGATCTGCGCGGCCAGCGCCGCAATCTCGCTGGCCGGGACGCCGCTCCGCAGGTGACGACGGCGGGCCGGCAGTCCCCAGGGCTCGAGCATCGCGTCGAACTCCCGCTCGGCCGTCGCGCGCTGCTGCTCGACCAGATTGGCCGGCAGCGGCACCGGCTCCATCAGCACGCCGGCCGTGAACGGTGTCGCCAGTTGCCACACGTGCAGCGCGTGCACGCGCCCGCGGAAGGCCGCGGCCATGAATGCGGCACTGCGCAGGATCGCGGCGTCGAGATCGGCCGGCTTGGCGTGCGCATGCAGCGGGTCCACCGCCGCCAGGATCCGCCCCCGTTCCCAGGGGCGCGCGTTCTTCACGAACAGCAGCGGCACGGGGCACAGGCGGATCAACTGCCAGTCCGTGTTCGACAGCAGCACGCGCGACAGCCGTGTGTGCCGGTGGCTGCCGGCCACGACCAGGTCCGCCTTCTCGCGCAGCGCTTCGCGCACGATGCTGTCGTGCACCGGATAGTCCCAGCGCACGCGCTCGCGCACCTGCAGCCCGGACAGGCGCAGCGGCGCCGCAAGCCGCGCAAGCTGCTGGCGGCGCACGTTGACCGCGCCTTCGATGTCCTGCTGCAGTGCCGCCGGGCTGTAGTACTGCTCGCCGGCGACGTACGGGCTGTAGAAACTGTGGAACAGCGTCAGCGTCGCGTCGCAGCGCCGCGCCAGCTCAGCGGCCTTGACCAGTTCCGGCGCCGGCTTCGCGCCGCAGTCGGCCACCGCCACGAGTATGCGCCGGATGTCCATCGTCGCCCCCTCTCCGGCGGCCGCCACCGGCCTGGCCGGTGGCGGCTGTACCCGGAAGAAATGGTGGCTAGGGAGAGACTCGAACTCTCGACCCCGGGGTTATGAATCCCGTGCTCTAACCGGCTGAGCTACCTAGCCACGCGGTGGGAAGGTGGCCCCGGGGAGGCGCGATTCTCCGGACGGTGTCAGCGGGTGTCAAGCCGCCCGAAAATGGGGACAGCCCCCATCTTCCGCTCGGCGGCCCGGTCCGGCGTCCGGGCAGGCCCGCTGCTCCTGCGGCACGGCTGGAACTTCGCTGACGCACTGCACCCCGCGCTGGCCGCCGATTGTGATGATCTCGCCACGTTCGATACGACTCGGTCACGGCGCGTCCCGGGGATCACCTCGATCGCGTCCGTTCCTGTCGCAGCATCTCCTGCTGTCGCTACAGTCGGCGTACGTCCGGGAGCGCGGCCATCCTTCGGTCCAGCGTGAGTGTACTGAGTCCGGCGCGACGATAATCGTCGGCAATCAAGCGGTCGAGCAGCCCGCAGCCCGCGCTGGCTTCCAGGGCGGCGAATACGCCGGCCCCGTTCAGCGGTGCCACCAGGCCGCTCCTGAGCACGCTGGCCAGTGCGGCGCGCGCGTCGGGTTTGGACACGCCGTAGTGATGTTGCAGGGCGACATAGGCTTCGCCGATTACCTGATTCGAAGCGAACACCTCGGCATCGTCGCGCTCGATGAGCGCGCTCAACTTGCGCACACAGTTTTCGAAGCCGTCCGCGGGATCGCCGGTCGCCAGCCGCACCAGGATCGAGGTGTCAATCCCGCAGCGCGCGATCATGCGGAGTATGCCGGAAGACTTCCAGATCGAAGGTGCCCTGGCCACGGCGCAGCTTGCCGCGTAGTGGCGCGAGGCGCGTCCGATCGACCTGGCGCGCGCGCAGGACGAACCCCTCGGGGCCTTCCTCGAGTTCAATCCGGTCGCCGGGCTTGACCCCTAGTGCCTCAAGAACCCGCGCAGGAAACGTGACCTGGCGCTTGGCAGTGATCTTGACGAACATACCCGCAGTTGCCTCTGGGGGTCACCTTACCCGAACTCTATGATAGTAAGGAGGTGGCGTCAAGACTCCCATGCCGGCGCAGTCTGGAATCTCGCTCAGACGTTGAAGCGGAAGTGCAGGACGTCGCCCTCGCGCACCACGTAGTCGCGCCCCTCGAGCCGCAGCCGCCCCGCCTCGCGCGCGCCGGCCTCGCCGCGGCCGGCGATGTAGTCGTCGTAGGCGATGGTCTCGGCGCGGATGAAACCGCGTTCGAAATCCGTGTGGATCACGCCGGCCGCCTGCGGCGCGGTGGCCCCCGCCGGCACCGTCCAGGCGCGCACTTCCTTCGGACCGGCGGTGAAGTACGTCAGCAGTCCGAGCAGCCGGTAGGCCGCGCGGATGACCCGGTCGAGCCCGGCCTCCTCGAGCCCGAGGTCAGCGAGGAAGGCGGCCCGGTCCGCGGCGTCCAGTTCGGCGATTTCCGCCTCGATCGCGGCGCACACCGGCACGAGGCCGGCGCCTTCGGTGGCGGCAATTCCCTGCAGCACCTCCAGGTGCGGGTTGGCGCGGAAACCGTGCTCGGCGACATTGGCGATGTACAGCACCGGCTTGGCGGTCAGCAGGTGCAGCTCGCGCAGTCGCTCGCGCTCGAACTCGTCGAATCCCAGCGCGCGGGCCGGTGTGCCGCGATCGAGCGCCGCGCGGATGCGCTCGAGCGCCGCACACCAGCGCTGTGCATCGCGGTCGCCGGCGCGGGCCGGCTTCTCCGCCCGTTGCCGCGCGCGCTCGACGGTCTCGAGGTCGGCGAGCGCAAGCTCGGTGTTGATGATCGCGACATCGCGGGCCGGATCGACGCGACCGGCGACGTGCACGATGTCGTCGTCGTCGAAGCAGCGGACCACGTGGGCGATCGCGTCGACCTCGCGGATGTGAGCGAGGAACTGGTTGCCGAGTCCCTCGCCCTGCGCGGCACCGGCGACCAGGCCGGCGATGTCGACGAACTCGACCGTCGCCGGCAGGATCTTCTCCGGCCGGGCGATGGCGGCCAGCGCCGCGAGACGCGGATCCGGCACCGGCACGACGCCGACGTTCGGGTCGATCGTGCAGAACGGGTAGTTCTCGGCCGCGATGCGCGCCTGGGTCAGCGCGTTGAACAGCGTGGACTTGCCGACGTTCGGCAGACCGACGATGCCGCAGCGGATCCCCACGCCCCCGGCCTCAGTCCGCGGCGCCGTCGTCGGACGGCTTCGCGTGCAGGCGGTTCATCGCCCGGTCGGCGCCCTCGGTCAGCAGCCGCGGCAGTTCGCTGAGGCCGAGCTCGACCGCCTCGCGGATCAGCCGCTCCTCGACGGCCGGCGGCCGCTCGAGCACGTAATCGATCACGACGTGGCGGTCACCGGGATGGCCGATGCCGAGCCGCAGCCGCCAGAAGTCCTCGCCGACGTGGCTGATCACATCGCGCAGGCCGTTGTGCCCGCCGGCGCCGCCGCCCCGCTTCAGGCGCACGCTGCCCGGCGGCAGGTCGAGGTCGTCATGCACGACCAGCATCTCCGCCGGCGGGAGCTGCAGGTAGTCGCAGATCGCGCGCACGGCGAGCCCGCTGCGGTTCATGTAGTTCATCGGCTTGAACAGCCACAGCGGCGTGCCGGCGACGGTCGCCCGCCCGGCCTCGCCGGCGTAGCGCCGCTCCGCTTTCCACTGGGCCTCGTGGCGGCGCGCCAGTTCGTCTACGAACCAGAAGCCCGCGTTGTGGCGCGTGGCGGCATGTTCGGGGCCTGGATTGCCCAAGCCCACGACCAGCCGCAATGGCAGCCCGGCCATGCTCCGCTCCCGGACGACGCGTTACTTCTTTGCGTCGCCCTTGGCCGGCTTCGCGTCGCCCTTGGCCGGCTCTTTGACCTCGGCCGCTGGCGCCGCGGCAGGAGCCGCCGCGCCCGGAGCCGCGGCCACGGCCGCCTCGGCGACCACGGCCGGAGCCTCCTCCTCGACCCGCAGCGCGTGGATCGACGCCACCGGCGCATCGCGACCGGCCAGCAGCTCGACGAGCTGCACGCCCGCCGGCAGCCGCAGGTCGGAAAGCTGGATCACCTGGTTGATCTCGAGTGCCGCCACGTCCACCTCGAGGTACTCGGGCAGATCGCGCGGCAGGCAGGCGACCTCGACCTGGTTGCGCAGGTGCGAAAGGATGCCGCCCTGCGTGCGGACGCCGACGGCTTCCGCGCCGCCGCGGAAGTGCAGTGGCACCTGCATGCGGATCGGCTCATCCTCGAGAACCCGCTGGAAGTCGGCGTGCAGGATCTGGTTCCGCCACGGATGCCGCTGCACGTCCTTGAGTACTGCCGCCTGTTCCGCCTCACCGACCTTCAGGTTCAGGATCGTCGAGTAGAAGCGTTCGTCGGCCATCAGGTGCCGCAGCCGGTCGTGATCGAGCGCCAGGGCGCGCGGTTCCTGGCGCCCGCCGTACAGGATCGCCGGGACCTTGCCGTGACGACGCAGGCGGCGGCTCGCACCCTTGCCCTGGTCGTCGCGGAACTCGGCGGCGAGTTCAAAAGCAGTCTTCATGTGTTCCATACTCCTGAAAAACAGGACCGCCGGCCCGCGACCAGGCACCGGCGATCCGTCCCTGGGACCGCCGGACCTCCCGGCGGCTGCCCATGCGGAGGGACCGACTCCCTCCTCAATCCACGTACAGCGAGCTGACCGACTCCTCGTCGCGCATGCGGCGCATCGTCTCGGCCAGCAGCCCGGCCACCGTCATGACCCGGATGCGCCGGCAGGCGGCGGCATCGGGGCGCAGCGGGATCGTATCGGTCACGACCAGCTCATCGAGCGCGGAGCCGGAGATCCGCTCCACCGCCGGGCCCGACAGCACGGCGTGCGTGATGTAGGCGGCCACGTGCAGCGCGCCGTTCTCCTTCAGCGCCTCGGCCGCCTGGCACAGCGTCCCGGCGGTATCCACCAGGTCGTCGACCAGCACGCAGGACCGCCCATGCACGTCGCCGATGATGTTCATCACCTGCGACTCGTTGGCGCGCGGCCGCCGCTTGTCGATGATCGCCAGATCGGCGTTGTCGAGGCGCCGCGCCAGCGCGCGCGCCCGGACGACGCCACCCACGTCGGGCGACACCACGATCATGTCGCGGTACTTCTGTTTCCAGACCTCGCCGAGCAGCACCGGCGATGCATACACGTTGTCCACCGGCAGGCCGAAGAAGCCCTGAATCTGGTCGGCATGCAGGTCCACGGTCAGCACGCGGTCGATACCGGCGCAGCCGATCATGTCGGCCACCAGCCTGGCGGTGATCGGCACGCGCGTCGCACGCGGCCGGCGGTCCTGCCGCGCATAGCCGAGGTACGGGATCACCGCGGTGATGCGCCCGGACGACGCGCGCCGGCAGGCGTCGGCCATCACCAGCAGTTCCATCAGGTTCTCGCTGGCCGGCGGACAGGTGGACTGCAACAGATAGACATCACGGCCGCGGACGTTCTCCATGATCTCGACCTGAATCTCGCCGTCGCTGAAGCGGCCGACGATCGCGCGGCCGAGCGGCACGTTCAGATGGCGCGCGATCCCCTGCGCGAGCAGCGGATTCGCGTTGCCGGTGAACACCGCCATCGTGGACTGATCCACGCGAGTCTCCCTCATGCCGGCGCGCCCGGCGCGCCGTTCCTCAACTGGCTGGGGTGGAAGGATTCGAACCTTCGTATGACGGAACCAAAATCCGTTGCCTTACCACTTGGCGACACCCCACTATTCCGCGCGCTCGTTCCGGGACGCGCGCTGCGCCGCCAGGCGTGCGAGCAGCGGCGAGCGTTGCAGTCCGCGGACCACGAAACCGGACCATCGCGCCGGCAGTGCGGCGAGCGCCGCGCGGGCCGAACTCCGGTCAGCGAACGCGGCGAACACACAGCTACCCGTGCCGGTCAGCCGGGCCTCGCCACCCCGGCTCAGCCAGGCCAGCGCCTCCGCCACCGCGGGGTACCGCCTGGCGACCACCGGCGCACAGTCGTTGCGCCCACCCGCCTCCAGAAAGGCGCGGATTGTCGTCCGGGGGGTATTCCTTGTCAATTCAGGCGCCTGAAACACTGCCGCCGTGCTGACGGCCACGCCTGGAAAGACGACGGCGTAATACCGCTCGGGCAGCGGCAGCGGCTCGAGCTGCTCGCCGACGCCGCCGGCCCAGGCGCTGTGTCCGCGGACGAAGACCGGTACGTCGGCGCCGAGCTCGAGTGCCAGCGTGCCCAGTCGTTCCGGGGACCAGCCCAGGCCCCACAGCTCGTTCAGCGCGACCAGCGTCGTAGCCGCGTCGGAGCTGCCCCCGCCGAGACCGCCCCCGACCGGGATCCTCTTGGTCAACGCGATGTCGGCGCCGCGCCGGATCCCGGCGGCCTGCTGCAGTCGCTGCGCCGCCCGGACCGCCAGGTCTTCACCCGGCGGGACTAACTCCGGACCCGCCGTCCGCCGAATGCCGGGGTCGTCCCGGACCCTGAACCGCAGTTCGTCCGCCAGGTCGATGAGCTGGAAAGCGGTCTGCAGCTCGTGGTATCCGTCCGGGCGCCTCCCGATCACGTGCAGGAACAGGTTCAGCTTGGCGGGTGCCGGCCAGCTTTCGCTCATGGATGCATCTGCCATTGCCCCGTCACGACCCGTACGCGCGCGCCGGGAGCCATCAGCTCGAGCCGCGCCGGCAGCACCATCGCGCCCACCTCCCGGTAGCGGTCGTAGCGTAACTCCCAGCCGGACTGGACCAGCCGCTCGAGCCGTCCGTCCGGCCCGGTCTGCTCGAACTCCACCGCGCCCGGAGCCGGCGCGCCGACCAGCCAGTAGCGCAGCTCCGCGACCGGCAGCGGCACCCCGAGTGCCTCCGCCAGCGCCGCATCCGCGGCTGCTCCCGCCGCGACCTGACCCTGAGCGTCCGCGACCGTGAGCCGGCTGCCGTCGATGCTCAGCGTGAGCGCGGTGCCGCCGAGCGGAGTCCGCACGTCGACCTCGGCATGCGACCCGTCCTGCCGCCAGCGGAAACCGCCGCTGAAGCCCTCACCGCCGGCGGCCACGGCGATCCGCCCGTGCAATTCCCAGCGCGACAATGCCTGCAGTGCGAGGCGGCGGGCAGGCCAGTCCCCCGCTTCGCGCGAGACCGGGACGATGGCGCATCCGGCGAGCAGCAGGATGGCCAGTCCGGCGACCGCGCGCGCCATCTACGACCCTGCGCGGCGCGCGATCGCCTTCCGCAGTGGCGCGCTGTCCGGATGCTCGCCGAGCACCCGCTCCCAGAGCTCCCGGGCCTCGCTCTGGCGGCCGAGCAGCCACAGTGCTTCGCCGAGATGGGCGGCGACCTCCGGGTCCGCCGAGCGCTCGAATGCAGCTTCGAGCCACGGCAGTCCCTCGGCCGGGCGCCCGAGGCGAACGAGCGCCCAGCCCTTCGAGTCCTGGATCGCAAAGCTGTCCGGCCGGAGTGCCAGCGCCCGCTCGATCAGCTCGTGGCCTTCGCGAAGCCGCAGGCCGTGGTCCACCAGCGTGTAGCCGAGCGCATTCCACGCGTCCGGGCTCTGCGGCCGCTCGGCCAGCAGCGCCCGCAGGTCGGCGACCGCGGCGCGCACGGCGCCGCGCTTCTCGTGCACGATGGCCCGGGCGAATAACAGGTCGCCGCCAGCGAGCTGCCGCAGCGCGCGATCGAGCAGCGCGACCGCCTCCGCGCTCTGGCCCGCATCGGCCAGCACACCGGCGACACCGGCCACGATTTCGCCGGTGCTGGCGGGCGTTGCGGCGAGGAATTCGTCGAGCTGCAGCTCCGCCCGCTCCGGCTGGCCGTCTTCGCGCCAGAGTCGCCACGCGCGAAGCTGCGCGGCCGCGGCCCGCGAGCCGGTGCGGACCTGCTGGTAGTGCAGTGCGGCGAGGGCCCGGTCGCCGCGCTGCTCGGCGAGCCGCCCGAGGTACCAGGGCACATTCTCACCGCTGCCCGCGGCGCGGCCCAGCTCGCCGAACAAGCGTGATGCGTCCTCGTGGCGGCGATCGTCCAGCGCGATCACGCCCAGCGCCTCGAGCGCCTCGCGGGTCAGCGGGCCTTCGCGGCGTAACTCTCCGAACAGGGCCGCGGCCTCTTCGCGCCGGCCCAACCCAAGCAGGATCCAGGCGTGCCCCAGCCTTGCCTGCGCATCGCCATCGGCCGCCAGTGCTGCCGACCGGGCCAGCGCTTCGTCCCGCCGCCCGAGCGTCAGCAGCGCGCGCAGCACCGCGTACTGCGCCGCGCGCCAGTCCGGCCGCAACGCCAGCGCGCGCTCGGCCGCAGCCAGCGCCCGGCGGCCGTGATCGGCGTGCTGCCACAGCACGCTGAGCACGAGCTGCGCCTCCGGCAGCCCGGCGTCGGCCGCCGCAAGCTGCTCCGCGACCTGCGCCGCGCCGGCCTCGTTGCGCTCCTCAGCGAGAATGCCGAGCAGTTCGTTCCAGGCCCGGGCGCGGTCCTCGACCGCCAGCAACGGCGTGAACTCGCGGGCCGCAGCCACGGCATCGTAATCACGCAGCAGCGCAATCGCCAGGTGCCGGCGCGCGGTCTCGCTGTCGGGCGCGAGCGCGAGCCAGCGCCGCGCACTGGTGACCGCGCTGTGCACCTGCCGCAACTCGAAGGCGCCGCGCGTCGCCCGCTCCGCGAGCGCGGCGTCACCCGACCGGACGGCGGCACAGGCGAGCCAGTCTGCGGCGCGCGCCCATTCACCGCGCTGCCGCGCGCGGTCCGCGGCGGGTTCCACGGCTCCGGCATCGCCGGCCGGGCAGCGTGCGGCCGCGGCCGCCGCCGTGCTCGCCCACAGCAGCAGCGACAGCAGCCAGATTCCGGGTCCGCGGCGCATGGCGACACTATAGCCCGGCGCTTGTGCTGCCGGGACCGTTCCCAGACAATTCCGCTCCACCCGCAGCCGGCCGCTCATGTCGCTCCTCGTCCTCGGACTCAATCACCGGACCGCGCCGATCGAGGTGCGCGAGCGCATCGTCTTCGCCGCCGGCGCGCTGCCCGCGGCGCTCGCGGAACTGGCGCAGGTGCCCGGCGTCCGCGAATGCATGATCGTCTCGACCTGCAACCGCACCGAACTCTACTGCGTCGCCGCCGATGCAGGCGGGCTGCCGCAATGGCTGCTGGCCCACGCCGGCAGTGCGCCGGTACCGGCGCATTGCCTGTACGAGCTGCGCGGGCCGGAGGCCGTCGCGCACCTGTTCGGCGTGGCCGCCGGCCTCGACTCGCTGATTCTCGGCGAGCCGCAGATCCTCGGCCAGCTCAAGGACGCCTACCGCGCGGCGCAGCAGGCCGGCCAGGCCGGACCGCTGCTGAACCAGCTTCTGCAGACGACCTTCTCGGTGGCCAAGCGGGTGCGCTCCGAGACCGCGATCGGCGCGAGCGCGGTCTCGGTCGCCTCGGCCGGTGTCCAGCTCGCGCGGCGGATCTTCACCGGCTTCCGCCAGCACACGGCGCTGCTGGTCGGTGCCGGCGAAATGATCGATCTCGTCGCCCGCCACCTGCACGCCCAGGGTCTCGGCCACCTGATCATCGCCAACCGCAGCCGCAACCGGGCCGAGCGCATCGCCAGCCGCTACCAGGCTTCGGCGATTGCGCTCGACGCGCTGCCGGCGCATCTCGACCAGGCCGACATCGTAGTCAGCTCGACCGCGAGCCCGGAGCCGGTGATCAGCGTCGCGGCGGTGCGCGCGGCGCTGGCGGCACGGCGCCACCGGCCGATGTTCATGCTCGACCTCGCCGTGCCGCGCGACATCGAACCGCGCGTCGCCGAACTCGACGACGTGTACCTGTTCACGCTCGACGATCTGCGCGGCGTCGTCGATGAGAACGTCCGCGCCCGCCAGCAGGAAGCAGCGGTCGCCCGCAAACTGATCGCCGAAGAGGTCGAGAGGTTCTTCGCCGGCCGCAAGGTCCGCGACGCGGCGCCGCTGATCCGCAGCCTGCGCGGTCAGTCGGAGACGGTCCGCCTGCAGACGCTCGAACAGGCCCGCCGCCTGCTGGCGTCCGGCCAGGATCCGGCCGCAGTGCTGGAGTTCCTCGCCGCCACGCTGACCAACCGGCTGCTGCACGCACCGTCGGTCGCGCTGCGTGAGGCGGCGACGCAGGGCGACGAGGCGCTGGCCGAGGCCGCGGCCCGCCTGTTCCAGTTGCCGCGCGACGAGCCATGAGGGACACCGTGCGCCGCCGGCTCGAGCGCATCGCCGACCGGCACGCCGAAGTCGAACGCCTGCTCGCCGATCCCGGCGTGCTCGCGCGCGCCGCGCAGTTCCGCGAGCTGTCGGTCGAATTCGCGCGGCTGGCGCCGGTCGTGCGTGCGTTCGGCGGACAACGCGCGCTGGAGCACGAGCTGGCCGCGGCGCGTCTGCTGGCCGATGACCCCGATCCGGCCGTGCGCGGTCTCGCCGCGCAGGAGCGCGCCGAGCTCGAGGCCCGGCTCGCGACCGGCGAGCACGAGCTGCTGCAGCTTCTGCTCCCGCCGGACCCGCTCGATGGCCACGACGTGTTCCTCGAGATCCGCGCCGCCGCCGGCGGCGACGAGGCCGCGATCTTCGCCGGCGATCTGTTCCGCATGTACTCGCGCTACGCCGAGCGCCGCGGCTGGAGCGTCGAGGTGCTGAGCGAACACCGCGGCGAGCACGGCGGCTTCCGCGAGATCATCAGCCGTGTCGCGGGCCGCGGCGTCTGGGCCCGCCTCAAGTTCGAGTCCGGCACGCACCGCGTGCAGCGCGTGCCGGCGACCGAAGCCCAGGGCCGCATCCACACCTCGACCTGCACGGTCGCGATCCTGCCCGAGCTCGACGAAGTGGACAGCGTGACGCTCAATCCCGCCGAGCTGCGCATCGACACCTTCCGCGCCTCCGGCGCCGGCGGCCAGCACGTCAACAAGACCGACTCGGCCGTGCGCATCACGCACCTGCCGACCGGCCTCGTGGTCGAGTGCCAGGACGAGCGTTCGCAGCACAAGAATCGCGCCCGCGCGCTGGCGCTGCTGCGCGCGCACCTGCTGGCCGCCGAACGCGAACGCGCCACTGCCGCGCAGGCGCGCACGCGGCGCCTGCAGGTCGGCAGCGGCGATCGCTCCGAGCGCATCCGCACCTACAACTTCCCGCAGGGACGCCTCACCGACCATCGTATCGAGCTGACGCTGTACCGGCTCGAGGCGATCGTCGACGGCGACCTCGACGAGGTACTCGACGCACTGCAGCGCGAGCACCGCGCCGAGGAGCTGGCCCGCCTCGAATGACCAGTGTCGCCGCCACGCTCGAGGCGCTGACCCGTACGCTCGCCCCGGTCGGCGCCGGTGCCCGGCTCGAGGCCGGCGTGCTGCTCGCGCACGCGCTCGGCTGCAGCCGTGCGGCGCTGCTCGCCGATCCGGCGCGCCCGCTGACGGCCGCCGAGGACGCGACACTCGCCGCATTCGCCGGGCGCCGCCTCGCCGGCAAACCGGTAGCCTATCTGACCGGGCGGCGCGAGTTCTGGTCACTGGAGTTCGAGGTCACACCGGCCGTCCTCGTACCGCGCCCGGAAACCGAGCTGCTCGTCGAGCTCGCGCTGCGCGCGCTGACCGGCCGCCACGCGCCAGCCGTGCTCGACCTCGGCACCGGCAGCGGCGCGCTGGCGCTCGCGCTGGCCCGCGAGCGGCCGGACGCAGCCATCGTCGCGGTCGAGCGCAGCCCGGAGGCGCTGGCCGTGGCCCGCCGTAATGCCGCGCGACTCGGCTGCGACCAGGTGCGGTTCGTCGCCGGCTCCTGGTACGAACCGCTCGCCGGGCAGCGCTTTGCGCTGGTCGTCGCCAATCCGCCCTACATCGCCAGCGACGACCCGGCGCTGTTGACCCTGCGCCATGAGCCACGCGGCGCGCTCGATGGCGGCGCCGACGGCCTCGCGGCGCTGCGCCTCGTCTGCGCCGGCGCCGTGGCCCATCTGCAGGCCGGCGGTACTCTGATCGTCGAGCATGGCGCCACGCAGGGCCCGGCGGTCCGCGCGCTGTGCCGGAACGCCGGCCTGGCCGGCGCCGCGACCCACCGCGACCTCGCCGGCCACGAGCGCGCGACGCAGGCCGCGGCGCCGGGCTAAGATGGCGCCGCGCCTCGGGGCGCGACGGCGGCATGGAGAGCTGACGATGATCCGCTTCGAAACTTCGCTGGGCACGATCACGGTCGAACTCGATCCCGAGTCGGCGCCGATCACCTGCGAGAACTTCCTGCGCTACGTCGACGCCAGCCACTTCGACGGCACGATCTTCCACCGCGTGATTCCCGGCTTCATGATTCAGGGCGGCGGCTTCGACGCGGACCTCGAGCAGAAGGACACCGGGCCGCCGATCCGCAACGAGGCGGCCAACGGCCTGCGCAACCGGCGCGGCGCGCTGGCGATGGCCCGCACCAGCGACCTGCACAGCGCGACCGCGCAGTTCTTCATCAACCTCGTCGACAACGCCTTCCTCGACCACCGGCCCGGCAACTTCGGCTACGCCGTGTTCGGCCGGGTCAGCGACGGCATGGAAGTCGTCGACGCGATCGCCGGCGTCGCGACCGGACGGCAGCGCGGCCACGACGACGTGCCGCTCGAGCCGGTCATCGTGCACTCGGCGCGGCGCTGCGCCGCAAGCTGAGGTTCCCGCGTGGCGGTGCGCCGGTGGTTCGCGCGTCTGGCGCGGACGCTCGGCCTCTGCGTCCTGTTCGGCGCCGCGCTGAGCCTGTTGCCAGTCATCGCCTGGCGCTGGCTGCCGGTGCCGGTCACGGCCTTCATGCTGCAGGACGCGACGACGCCGCCGCGCGACTACCGGTGGACGCCGTGGGCGTCGATCGCGCCGCAGGCCGCGCTCGCGGTGATCGCGGCCGAGGACCAGAACTTCCTGCAGCATGCGGGCTTCGATTTCGCGGCGATCGACCAGGCGCTCGAGGCCGCGGAGCACGGGCGGCGCCTGCGCGGCGCCAGCACGATCAGCCAGCAACTGGCGAAGAACCTGTTCCTGTGGCCGGGCCGGAGCTGGCCGCGCAAGGCGCTCGAGGCCTGGTTCACGACCTGGATCGAACTGCTGTGGCCGAAGCGCCGGATCCTCGAGGTCTACCTGAACGTGGTCGAATTCGGACCCGGCGTCTGGGGCGTCGAGGCCGCGAGCCGGCGTTACTTCGGCCGCGCGGCGGCCCGTCTCAGCCGTGAGCAGGCGGCGTTGCTCGCCGCCGTGCTGCCGAACCCGAAGCGCTACCGCGTCGCTGCACCATCGGCCTTCGTGCGCCAGCGCCAGCGCTGGATCCTCGGCCAGATGACCGCGCTCGGCGGCAGCGCGCACCTGCGCGCATTGACGCCGGAATCACCGGCGCAGCGTTCGCGCCCGCGCTGATCAGGCCGCGTCCGCGGCCCGCGCGAGGTTCGGCGCCAGCCAGCGCCGCGCCTCGTCGGGGGTGATCCCCTTGCGGCGCGCATAGTCCTCGAGCTGATCGGCCTCGATCCCACCGACGGCGAAGTAACGCGCCTCCGGGTGCGCGAAGTACCAGCCGCTGACGGACGCGGCCGGGTGCATCGCGAACGATTCGGTCAGGCGCATGCCGGTCGTGCGCTCGACCTCGAGCAGCCGCCACAGCGTCGCCTTCTCGGTGTGATCGGGGCAGGCCGGGTAGCCCGGCGCCGGGCGGATGCCGCGATAGTCCTCGCGGATCAGGCGCTCGTGGTCGAGCCGCTCCTCGGGTGCATAGCCCCAGTATTCGCGCCGGACCCGCGCGTGCAGCGCCTCGGCCAGCGCCTCGGCCAGCCGGTCGGCCAGCGCCTTCAGCAGGATCGCCGAGTAGTCGTCGGCGGCCGCCCCGAAGCGCGCCAGGTGGGTCTCGATGCCGAGGCCGGCGGTCAGCGCGAACGCGCCGAGATAATCCGGCGGGCCGCCCGCGACCGGCGCGACGAAATCGGCAAGGCACAACTGCGGCAGACCGTCCGGCCGCGGCTTCTGCTGGCGCAGGTGATGCAGGCGGGCCAGCACTTCCTGCCGGCCGGCAGCCGTGAACAACAGGATGTCGTCGCCGTCGGCCGCGGCCGGGAAGAAGCCGAGCACCGCCTCGGCGCGCAGCCAGCGTTCGCGCACGAGCTGGCGCAGCATGCGCTGCGCGTCCGCGTAAAGCTGCGTCGCCGCCGCACCGCGTTCCGGATCGCTGAGGATCTGCGGAAACTTCCCCGTGAATTCCCAGGCGTTGAAAAACGGCATCCAGTCGATGTAGGCGATCAGCTCAGCCAGCGGCAGGTCGCTGAGCACGCGCGTGCCGAGGAACCGCGGCACCGGCGGACGGTAGCCCGACCAGTCCAGGCGCGGAGCGCGCGCGCGCGCAGCCGCCAGTGTCAGGCTGCCGCCGCGGCCGCCGCGCTCGGCATGCCGGGCCCGGCGCTCGGCGTGCTCACGCCGTGTGCGTTCGACGAAGGCCGGGCGCGTCTCCGCCGACAGCAGCGCCTGGCACACGCCGACCGCCCGCGATGCGTCCTTCACGTGCACGACGCCGTGCGCGTAGCGCGGTTCGATCTTCACCGAGGTGTGCGCCGGCGAGGTCGTCGCGCCGCCGATCAGCAGCGGCACGGCGAAACCCTCGCGCTGCAGCTCGGCCGCGACGTGGCTCATCTCCTCGAGCGACGGCGTGATCAGGCCCGACAGGCCGATGAGATCTGCACCGGACTCGCGCGCGGTCTGCAGGATCTTCGCGGCCGGGACCATGACGCCGAGGTCGATGACCTCGAGGTTGTTGCACTGGAGCACGACCCCGACGATGTTCTTGCCGATGTCGTGCACGTCGCCCTTGACGGTCGCCAGCACGATCCGGCCATTGCGGCCGGCGGCCCGGCCCGGCTGCTGGTCCAGATGCGGCACCAGCAGCGCAACCGCCCGCTTCATCACCCGCGCCGACTTGACCACCTGCGGCAGGAACATCTGGCCGGCGCCGAACAGGTCGCCGACCACGTTCATGCCGTCCATCAACGGCCCCTCGATCACGTCGAGCGGGCGCGCGGCCGCGCACCGCGCCTCGGCCACGTCCGCCTCGAGGAAGCGGTCGATGCCCTGCACCAGCGCGTGCTCGAGCCGCCTGGCGACCGGCCACTCGCGCCAGGCAAGGTCCTCGGCGCGCTTCGCGCCGGCCCCGGCCCGGTAGCGCTCGGCGACCTCGAGCAGGCGCTCGGTCGCGTCCGGGCGCCGGTTCAGCAGCACGTCCTCGACGCGCTCGCGCAGCTCCGGCTCGATCTCGGCATAGATCGCGAGCTGCCCGGCGTTGACGATACCCAGGTCGAGGCCGGCGCGGATCGCGTGGTACAGGAACACCGCGTGCATCGCCTCGCGCACCGTGTCGTTGCCGCGGAACGCGAACGACACGTTGCTGATGCCGCCGCTGGTCAGCGTGCCGGGGCAGCGCTCCTTGATCCGGCGCACCGCCTCGATGAAGGCGAGCCCGTAGCCGGCGTGCTCCTCGATGCCGGTGCCGACCGCGAACACGTTCGGATCGAAGATGATGTCCTCGGGCGGCATACCGACGGTGCCGGTCAGCAGCCGGTACGCGCGCTCGCAGATCGCGACACGGCGCTCGACCGTGTCACCCTGGCCCTGCTCGTCGAAGGCCATCACGACCACCGCCGCGCCGTAGCGGCGCAGCCGGCGCGCCTGCTCGAGAAACGGGCCTTCGCCCTCTTTCAGCGAGATCGAATTGACCACGCCCTTGCCCTGCAGGCACTTCAGGCCCGCCTCGAGCACCGACCAGCGCGACGAATCGAGCATCACCGGCACGCGCGCGATGTCGGGCTCGGCGGCCACCAGATTCAGGAAACGGACCATCGCCGCCTCCGAGTCGAGCAGCCCCTCGTCCATGTTGACGTCGATGAGCTGCGCGCCGTTCTCGACCTGGTCGCGGGCGATGGCGAGCGCGGCGCTGTAATCGCCAGCCTCGATCAGTTTGCGGAAACGCGCCGAGCCGGTGACGTTGGTGCGCTCGCCGACGTTGACGAACAGCCGGGCCGGCTCGATGTTGCAGGCCTCGAGCCCGGCCAGCCGGCAGCGCAGCGGCAGCACCGGCGGCACGCGCGGCGCGACACCGGCGACCGCCGCCGCCAGTGCCGCGATGTGCGCGGGCGTCGTGCCGCAGCAGCCGCCGACGACGTTGACCAGCCCGCTCGCGGCCCACTCGCCGAGCTGGCGGGCCATCTCCTCCGGGGTCTCCTCGTATTCGCCGAATGCATTCGGCAGGCCGGCGTTCGGATGGGCGCTGACCGGACAGTCGGCGACGCGCGCCAGTTCCTCGAGCCACGGCCGGAGCTGGCGCGCGCCGAGTGCGCAGTTCAGGCCGACGGCCAGCGGTCGCGCGTGCCGCACCGAATTCCAGAAGGCCTCGACGGTCTGGCCGGAGAGCGTGCGGCCGGAAGCGTCGGTGATCGTGCCGGAGATCATGACCGGCAGCTCGCGGCCGGCTGCCTCGAATACCTCCGCGATCGCGAACAGCGCCGCCCGCGCGTTCAGCGTATCGAATACGGTCTCGACCAGCAGCAGATCGACGCCGCCTTCGAGCAGCGCGCTGGCGGCGGTCGCGTAGGTGTCGCGCAGCTCGTCGAAACTGACGTTGCGGAAGCCGGGATCGTTGACATCGGGAGACAGCGACGCGGTACGGCTGGTCGGGCCGAGCACGCCGGCGACGAAGCGCGGCCGTCCGGGCGTCGCGACGGCATCCGCGGCCCGGCGGGCGATGCGCGCGGCTGCGAGGTTGATCTCGGCCACCAGCCCGGCGAGCCCGTAGTCGGCCAGCGACGGTGCGCTGGCATTGAAGGTGTTGGTCTCGATGATGTCGGCACCGGCCTCGAGATACTGCCGGTGAATCTGCTCGATCAGCTCCGGCCGACTCAGCACCAGCAGGTCGTTCGCGCCCTGGAGCTCGCGCGGCCAGTCGGCGAAACGGGCACCGCGGTAGTCGGCGGCGCCGAGCCCGGCGGCCTGGATCATCGTGCCCATCGCGCCATCGAGCACGAGAATGCGCCCGGCGAGCGCCGCCCGCAGTGCCGCCACCCGCGCCATGGCGGCCGTCATCAGCGCGCCCGCACGCCGAGCGCGTGGCAAATTGCGTAGGTCAGCTCGGCCCGGTTCAGCGTGTAGAAGTGGAACTCGTCAACGCCTTCGTGCCGCAGGCGGGCCGCCAGTTCGATCGCGACCGAGGCGGCGATCATCAGGCGCGTCTCCGGATCGTCCTCGAGACCCTCGAAGCGCTCGACCAGCCACGCCGGCACGCTGGCGCCGCAGCGCGCGGCGAAACGCAGAAGCTGCGGGAAGCGCGTGATCGGCAGGATTCCGGGCACGAGCGGCGCGCTGATGCCGCGCGCTGCGCAGCGGTCGCGGAAACGCAGGTACAGCTCGGGCTCGAAGAAGAACTGCGTGATCGCCCGGTCCGCGCCGGCATCGAGCTTGCGTCGCAGGTTGTCGAGGTCGGCCGCCGCGTTCGCTGCCTCCGGGTGCGTCTCCGGGTAGGCGGCCACCGAGATCTCGAAATCGGCGACGTCTTTCAGGCCGGCGACCAGGTCGGCGGCAAAGGCGAAACCTTCGGGGTGCGGCACATAGGGGCCGCTGCCCGCCGGCGGATCGCCGCGCAGCGCGACGACATGCCGGACCCCGAGTTGCCAGTAGCGGCGCGCAATGTCGCGGATCTCGTCCCGGCTGGCGCCGATGCAGGTCAGGTGCGGTGCGCCGGTCAGCGTGGTCTCGCTGAGCACCCGCGCGACGAGGCGGTGCGTACGGTCGCGAGTCGAGCCGTCGGCGCCGTAGGTCACCGACACGAAGCGTGGCTGCAGCGGTGCGAGCCGCTGCAGCGACGCCCACAGCGTCCGCTCCATCGCCTGATCGGCGGGCGGGAAGAACTCGAACGAGACCTGGACTGGCCGGCGCACCGGATCAGGCCAGTCCTTCGGCCTTGAGCGCCGCCTGCACGGCCGGCCGCGCCGCGACGCGCTGCTGGTAGGCCGCCAGGTTCGGCCACTGGCCGAGATCGAGCGGGATGAACTTGGTCCAGCTCAGCACGGTGAACAGGTAGGCATCCGCGACCGAGAACTCCTCGCCCAGCAGGTACGCGCGTCCGGCAAGCTGGCCGTTGGTCCACGCCAGCCGGCGTTCGAGGTTGGCGCGGCCGAACTTCTTCCATTCGTCGCTCGCCCCCGGGAAGAAAAACGGGATGAACGACTTGTGCAGCTCGGTGCCGATGAACGTCAGCCATTCCTGCAGGCGGTAGCGCGCGCGCGAGCCGTTCGGCGGGGCCAGCTTCTTCTGCGGCACGAGGTCGGCGAGGTACTGCAGGATCGCCGGGACCTCGGTCAGCAGCTCACCGTCGTCGAGCCGCAGCGCCGGGATGTAACCCTTGGCATTGATCTGCGTGAAGTCGCCACCGCCGTCCATCTGCCTGGTCCGGAGGTCGACCGCTTGCGTGTCATAGGCGAGACCGGCCTCCTCCAGCACGACGTGCGGAGCCAGCGAACAGGCACCGGCCTTCAGATACAGCTTCATGCGCGCAACCTCCATCCGACAGCAGTGAAGGTTGCAGACAGTAGGGCAAGCCTGCGCTGGCCGCCAGTCCCTTGTTGGGGCCGGTTTATGGAACGGCGGCGCCCGGAATCGGCGGCGACACCTGCGCCACCCACGCATCGATCAGGTCGCACAGGGCCTGCGGCTGCTCAGTCGGAATCCAGTGCTGTGCCGCCAGCTCGGCGATCTCGCAGCGCGCGAGCGCCGCCAGCGCCTGCCGCGTGATCGCCGGCTCGGCCATCAGCCGGCCGCTCGATAGGATCGCCAGCACCGGACAGGTGATCTGCGCGAGCGGCAGCGGCCGCAGCACCTCCAGCAGGTTGTTCAGGTACTGCACTGTCGGCAGGGTCTTCAGGTCGTGCCGCGGCGAAGCGTAGCGGCGGCGCATCGCCGGCAGATCGGCGGCCGCGGCCGCGGGCCGCCAGACGCTGCGATCCAGCTCCTCGAGATCGAGCGGCTGCAGACGCCGGCGCCGCAGGCCCAGCCGATTCGCGCCGCGGGCCAGCGCGAGCGCGAGTCGCAGTCCCGGGTGCACCCAGCGCAGGCGGGCCAGCGCGCCGGTGAGCGCCGCCGCGACCATCGGCTCGATCAACACGAGCCCGGCGCAGAGGTCGCGGTGGCGGGCCGCGAAATGCACGGCCACGTTGGCGCCGAGGCAATGCCCGCCGACCAGAGCCCGCGGCCGGCCGAAATGGCGCAGCAATACCGCGAGGTCGTCGCACCAGTGCCGGGCGCCGACCGGCCCGCGCCACAGGGACAGGCCGTGACCGCGCAGGTCGGGGCACAGCAGCAGCCGCTGGTGCCGCAGCCGGCTGTGCGCGGCGAAGTGCCACCAGCGCGTGCCGTTGCTGGCGGCGCCGTGCAGCAGCACCAGCGGCGGCAGCGTCGAGTCACGCGGGCCGACCCAGCGGCAGCCGAGCGTCACGCCATCCGCCGCGCGGAACTGCGTCACCTGCCATGCTATTCTCGGCTCGCCCGTCACCGGCGCCCCGCCATGCTCGAACTCGCCACCAGCCCCGCATTCTGGATCGCCGTCCTGCAGATCATCGCCATCGACATCCTGCTCGGCGGCGACAACGCCATCGTGATCGCACTGGCCTGCCGGCGCCTGCCGGAGCGGCAGCGCAACCTCGGCATCTTCTGGGGTATGGTCGGAGCTATCGTCCTGCGCATCGTGCTGATCTTCTTCGCGCTGCAGTTGCTGGCGATCCCGTTCCTGAAGATCGTCGGCGGAATACTCCTGCTGTGGATCGGCGTCAAGCTGCTGCAACCCGAACGCGCCGGCGGGCACGGCGAGGTCGAGGGCAGCACGCGGCTGCTCGGTGCGATCCGGACCGTGATCGTCGCGGACGCCGTGATGAGCCTCGACAACGTCATCGCGGTCGCGGCGGCCGCGCATGGCGACATCCGGCTGGTCGTGTTCGGCATCGCCGTCAGCATACCGATCATTGTCTGGGGCAGCCGCTTCGTGCTGCGGCTGATGGACCGCTGGCCGGTGGTCATCACCTTCGGCGGCGGACTGCTCGGCTGGATCGGCGGCGGTATGCTGGTCGGCGACGCTGCCCTGAAGCCATGGCTCGGCGACACGGCCGGCCTGCTTCGCTACGGCGCCGCCGCGCTGGGAGCAATCGCCGTGGTGACTCTCGGCGGCTGGCTGGCACAGCGCGCCCTGCGCGTGCGGCCGGCGGTCACCGTGGTCGCGAGTGGTACGCAGGAGAACCGCGATGGGCACTGAAACCGGGCAGCCGGAACGGAGCCGGTGGCTCGTACCCGTGGACGGATCGGCCAATTCCGACCGGGTCATTGAGCATCTGGTGGGCGAGCACAACGCCGGACGGACGGCCGAACTGCAGCTTCTGAACGTGCAGATCCCGCTCGAGTCGGGCCATGCGCGCATGTTCGTGAGCCCCGAGGCGATCCAGGCCTGGCATCGCGAGGAAGGCGAGCGGGACCTTCAGTCCGCGCGCCAGCGGCTCGACGCGGCCGGCATTCCTTACTCGTGGCACGTCGCCGTCGGGCGCATCGCCGAGACCATCATCGACTTCGCCCGGGAACTGGGCTGCGAGCGGATCGTCATGGGCACGCGCGGGCGCGGTGCACTGACCCACCTGCTGCTCGGCTCGGTCGCGAGCGCCGTCACCCGCGACGCGGGTATCCCCGTCACGCTGATCCCGTAGAGCCGGCCGGCACTTGATTGCCGGCTGGTGGGACCCATCTCGGTCCCATGGCACGAGCACCGCATGGCTGGATGTGGGCCCAGGCCCTCGAGATGCTCGAGGAGGCCGACCGCCTGCAGAGACGCTTCTTCACCCGCGCTGAGGCGCGCGGGCGACCGGTAGCCGTCTGGGAACCGCCGGTGGACATCTTCTCCGACGGCGAGGACGTCTGGCTGTTCTTCGCGGTTCCCGGCGTCAGCGCGGACCAGGCTGAAGTCAGCGTCGACGAGACTGGCGCGATCGTCGTGCGCGGCGAGCGCGGCCTGCCGCGCCCGGCGCTGTCCGGCAGCATCCGCCGGCTGGAGATTCCGCACGGGCGCTTCGAGCGCCGGGTGCCGCTGCCACCCGGCCGGTTCGAACTGTTCGCGCGGCAGTTCGACCGTGGCTGCCTCGTGATCGGCCTGCGCCGGATCGCCTGACGGTGAATGCCGCCATGAATCTCGACCAGGACCAGCCCGCGAACCCCGTCCCGACACCGGCGATCGCGCCGGCGCCCGCCGGCGGCGCCGACCTCGTACTGCCCGACGACACTCTGGCGCTGGTGCCGGTACGCAACCTCGTCATGTTCCCCGGCATGATCCTGCCGGTCACGATCGGGCGCGGCCTGTCGGTCGCGGCCGCCCAGTACGCAGTCAAGCACGAGCGGCCGATCGGACTGATCCTGCAGCGCGACCCGGCCGAAGATACGCCCACCCCGGAAGGCCTGTACGGGATCGGCACGGTCGCCCGGATCCTGCGCTACGTGACCACGCCGGACGGCGCGCACCACATCGTCTGCCAGGGCGAGGAGCGCTACCGCGTCCGCGAGTTCCGGCGTGACCTGCCCTTTCTCGCCGCGCGCGTCGAACGGCTGCGCGAGGACAGCGAGAGCGCGCAAGAGATGGAGGCGCAGTTGCTGCAATTGCGCGAACGCGCGATCGAGGCGCTCGAACTGCTGCCGCAGGCGCCGCCGGAAATGATCCAGGCGGTGCGCGGCTTCACCGCACCCGGCGGGCTCGCCGACCTGGTCACCGGCTTCATGGACCTGCCGCCGCCGGAGAAGCAGGCTGTGCTCGAGATGACTTCGGTGCCGGCCCGGGTCGAACACGTGCTCGGGCTGCTCGCGCACCGGATCGAGGTGCTGAAGCTGTCGCGCGACATCGAGCAGCGGACCAAGGCAACGATGGACGAGCGCCAGCGCGAGTACGTGCTGCGCGAGCAGTTGCGCCAGATCCGGAAGGAACTCGGCGAGGGCGAGGACGGCAAGGAGGAATTCGCCAGTCTCGCGGCGGCGATCGAGCGCGCCGGCATGCCGGAAGAAGTCGCGGCGGCGGCGAAGAAGGAGCTGCGGCGACTCGAGCGCATGCCCGAATCCTCGGCCGAGTACTCGATGGTACGCACCTACCTCGACTGGCTGATCGAACTGCCGTGGGCCGAGCCGGCGGCGACGCCGATCGACATCGCCGCCGCCCGCCGCATCCTCGACGAGGATCATTTCGGCCTCGCCAAGGTCAAGCGCCGGATCATCGAGTTCCTCGCCGTGCGCAAGCTGAATCCGGCCGGGCACGGGCCGCTGCTGTGCTTCGTCGGTCCGCCCGGCGTCGGCAAGACCTCGCTCGGCCAGAGCATCGCCCGCGCGCTCGGCCGGCGCTTCGTGCGCGTCGCGCTCGGCGGCGTGCACGACGAGGCCGAAATCCGCGGCCACCGCCGCACCTACGTCGGTGCGCTGCCCGGCAACGTGATCCAGAGCCTGCGCCGGGCCGGCGCCCGCGATTGCGTGATGATGCTCGACGAGATCGACAAGCTCGGCGCCAGCGTGCACCACGGCGATCCGTCCTCGGCGCTGCTCGAAGTGCTCGACCCGGAGCAGAACAAGGCGTTCCGCGACAACTACCTCGGTGTCACCTTCGATCTGTCGCGGGTGCTGTTCATCACGACCGCGAACGTGCTCGACACGATCCCGGGGCCGCTGCGCGACCGGATGGAGATCATCCAGCTTCCCGGCTACACCGAGGACGAAAAGCTCGAGATCGCGACCCGCTACCTGCTGCGCCGCCAGCGCGAAGCCAACGGCCTCACGCCGGAGCAGGCCGAGGTCACGCCGGCAGCAGTACGCGCCATCATCCGCGATTACACGCGCGAGGCCGGCGTGCGCAGCCTCGAGCGCGAGATCGGCGCGGTGCTGCGGCATGTCGCGGCGCGGGTCGCCGAGGGCGAGTCGACCAGCGCGCGCATCGACGCCGGTGACCTGGCGCCGATCCTCGGCCCGGCCCGCTTCGAGGCCGAAGTTGCGCTGCGCGCGGCGCTGCCCGGCGTCGCGACCGGGCTCGCCTGGACCCCGGCCGGCGGCGACATCCTGTTCGTCGAGGCCAGCCGCACGCCGGGCAGCGGCAAGCTGATCCTGACCGGCCAGCTCGGCGAGGTCATGAAGGAGAGCGCGCAGGCGGCGCTGACGCTGGTGAAGTCACGCGCCGCGGCGCTCGGGGTCGATGCGGATTTCGATCACGCGGACGTCCATATCCACGTCCCGGCCGGCGCGATTCCGAAGGACGGCCCGAGCGCCGGGGTCGCGATGTTCATCGCGCTCGTGTCGCTCATGACCGGCCGCACGATACGCGCCGATGCGGCGATGACCGGCGAGATCAGCCTGCGCGGGCTCGTGCTGCCAGTCGGCGGCATCAAGGAAAAGGTGCTGGCGGCCGCGCGTGCCGGCATCGGCACGGTGCTGCTGCCGGCCCGCAACCGCAAGGATCTGGTCGACGTGCCCGAAGCAGCCCGCGCGGGGCTGCGGATCGAGTGGCTGGAAACCGTCGACGACGCGATCACGCAGGCGCTGGCGGGCTGAGCGCCAGGCTCAGGTCTGGCCCCGTCCGCCTGCGGCGCGGGGTCAGAAATCCGGCGTCAGCACGACCCGCTTCTTCAGCCGGCCGTGATGCGCCTCGTCGAAGACCTGCCCGATCTGGCTCATCGGCCGGGTTTCGACGAACGGCCCGAGCGCGATCCGGCCATCGAGGCACATGCCGAGCACCTCCGGGTAATCGGCCGGCCGGCAGCCCCAGACGCCGATCATGTCGGCCTCGAACGCCATCAGCTTCGACAGCATGTACTGCGTCTCGGCGGTGCCGTAACCGACCACGATCAGCCTGCCGACGAAGGACAGCAGCGCGAGCGCGAGTTCCTGGCCCGCCTTGCTGCCGGTGACCTCGAAGATCTTCCAGCCGTAGTTGGCGGGCAGGCCTTGGGTCTTGCACCAGTCCTTGATCAGGTCCTTGACCTCTCTGGCGCTCCGGCCACGCGGGTTGATGGTGAAATCCGCGCCGTAGCCGCGCATCAGCTCGAGCTTCTCCTCGTTCAGGTCGATCGCGACCACGGCGCGCGCGCCGAGCCCCTTCGCGATCTGGGTCATGAAGCTGCCGACGCCGCCGGCGGCGCCGATGACGACCACGCGGTCGCCCGGCTGCAGGCCGGCGCGCTTCGCCGCATGGAAGGGTGTGGCGATCGCATCGGCCACGACTGCCAGGTGCTCGAGCGGCTGCGGGCGGCCGGGCGGCACGCGGCACAGATCGCGGGCCGGCACCGGGATATGGCTGGCAAAGCCGCCCCAGATGCCCATCGAGTTGCCCGGCATGCGCTGCTTCAGGCAGCGGTTGCCGCGGTCCGCACGACAGATGTCGCAGTCGTTGCAGGGCAGCACGGCCGGGATGATGACCTCGGCGCCGATCAGGCCCGACTGGTCGCCGGCGACCACGACACCGGCGATCTCGTGGCCGAGTGTCATCGGCGGCTTGTCCACGGTTGGCACGCCGTCGTAGAAATAGGACAGATCGGTGTGGCAGACGCCGCAGCCGCGAATTTCAACCAGCACCTCGCCGGGCCGCAGTTCGGGCCGCGGGATGTCGGTGCGCTGCAGCCGGCCCGGCTCGGTCATCTGCCAGGTCCTGATCGTGTCCGGAATCATCGGGTACTCCTGTCGGGTCGGTGAATCACGGCCGGGCCTGGCCCGGCGGGCGACAGTGTAACCAACTGGCCGGGCGCGAGGGCCTTTCGGAATCCGGTCAATACGGATCTCAGCGGCTCAGCCAGCCCGCCACCCGCCGCAGCCAGCCCGCGGTGCGCGGCGGGCGCAGCAGGAAGCCGCCGTTGATGCGGCTCTGGTAGAACACACCCTTGAGCTGGCTGAAGGTATCGAAACCCTCGCGGCCGTGGTAACGCCCCATGCCACTCGGGCCGACGCCGCCGAACGGCAGATCGTTCTGGATCACGTGCAGCATCACGTCGTTGACTACCGCGCCGCCCGAGGTGGTCGTGCGCAACACCTGGCGGATCCGCTGCCGGTCGCGCGTGAACAGGTACAGCGCCAGCGGCCGCGGGCGCCGGTTGACGTAGTCGATCGCCTGCTGCAGGTCGTCGCAGGGGACCAGCGGCAGCAGCGGCCCGAAGATCTCCTCCTGCATCACCCGCATGTCGTCGCTGACGCCGGTCAGCGCCAGTGGCGCGAGCTGCCGGCTGCCCGCCGGTTCCGGCTCGTCGTGCAGCCGGTGAATGGTCGCGCCGCCCGCCGCCGCATCGGCGACCAGGCCGCGCAGCCGCGCCGCCTGGGCCTCGCTCGCGATGCTGGTGTAGTCCGGGTTGCCCTGCAGCCGCGGGTAGAACTCCATGGTCACGCGCCGGGCCAGCGCCAGGAACGGCTGCTGCAGCGCCCGCGGCAGCAGCACGTAGTCGGGGGCGACGCAGGTCTGGCCGGCGTTGGCCAGCTTGCCGAACAGCACCTGGCGGACCGTGCTCTCGAGCGGTGCATCGTCGGCGACGATCGCCGGCGACTTGCCGCCGAGTTCCAGCGTCACCGGCGTCAGGTTGGCGGCGGCTGCCGCCATCACCTGGCGGCCGACCCCGGTGGATCCGGTGAACAGCAGGTGGTCGAACGGCAGCGCGGCAAAGGCCCGGGCCACGGCGACACCGCCCTGCACGATCGCCAGTTCGTCGCCGGCAAAGCGCCGCGCGACGCGTTCGGCCAGCAGCGCGCTGCAATGCGGCGTGAACTCAGAGGTCTTGACCAGCGCGCGGTTGCCGGCGGCGAGCGCCGCCACCAGCGGAGAAACCGCCAGGTACAGCGGGTAGTTCCACGGCACGACGATGCCGACCACGCCGAGCGGCTGGCGGACGATCCGCGCCCGGCCAGGCCACGAGAGCGGCGTCGCCGGCCGCCGCTCGTCGCGCATCCAGCGGCCCAGGTGGCCGAGCGTGTGGCGGATCTCGAGGACGCTGGTCAGGACCTCGAAGGCCAGCGTCTCGTCGCGCGAGCGCTGGCCGAAGTCGGCAGCAATCGCCGCCTCGATCGCCGCGCCGTCCTCCTGCACGACCGCCAGCAGGCGTCGCAGCCGGTCGCGGCGCAGCGCCAGCTCCGGATATGGGTCGCGCCGGCTGGCGGCCCGCTGCCGCTCGAACAGCAGCGCGAGCTCCGTGCCCGCCAGGTCCGCCGCACCGCTGCCTGCCGTCATTCTGCTCCTGCTCCTTCCAGCCGCTCCCGCAGCGGCCCGAGCCACGCGGCGTAGCGGCGCCAGTGGCCGAGCCCGCCGCCGTGGATCGGCTCGCGGACCTGGGTGCCGCTCGCGGTGGTCACCGGCGCCGTGTGCCGCTCGATCTCGGTACAGCCCTCCTCCCACGGCAAGCCGCAGAACTCCAGCACCCGCCGCGCGGTCGCGGCTGGCTCGGTGACCAGCGCCGCGTACGGCACGTCGAGGATACGGCCCGGCAGCAGCGCATGCCAGTGCCGCCATCAGCCGGCGCTGGTGAAGAACGGCCGGTCGCTGGCGCGCCACTGGGTGTGCCCGAGGTAGCACTGGCTGAGTAGCTGGGGAGCGACGGTGCGGGGGGGCCCCGCGATCAACTCCGCATCCGGGAGGGCCGGCACCTCGCGCTTCGCGGCGCCGCCGGGGTTCTGGCAATTGCCGGCGGTGTTACCGTTCCGGGCGCGGCTCTGAGGCTGAGTTCGGACGCCCGTCATTCTGAAAATGACCGTGCTGAGGAAGGCCGACGTCGCGGTCAACCTGACCTCCAGCGATCCCACCGTGGCGGCCTTCACCGGCGGGCGCGCGCCGGCGATCGTGAGCCAGCCGTTTGACGTCAGCCCGCAAGCAGTTATTCGCCGAGACCGTAAGAGGGACGAGCGCGGCCGCGAGGACGAACGTCATGAGAAGCGGCAACCGCAGGTTTGCGGTGTCACGCAGCGGAGCGCCACCCCTGATGGGCGCCCGGGGGAGCGCCATGCCCGGTTCGTTCCGCTCCGCGGTCGCTGATCGACCGCACCTGCTCTTCTTCCCGCTCGCGCTCGCGCTGTCCTGGTATCCCTGGATACTCGGGATGCTCGGCGTCGAGGGCACCGATGGCATCAATCCGCTCGGGGTGCTGGTGGCTGCGCACGTCACTGCCGGCATCGCCGGCGGTTGGCCCGAGGCCAGAGGCGTGTTCGCGCGCATCGGGCGATGGCGCGCGCCACTCGCGCTCTACGCTATGGCGCTGTTCTTGCCGGTGGCGCTCGCAGCGGCTGCGGGGTTGATCGCGCTCGCGGTCGGGACGCCCACGACCAGCGCGTTCATGCCGAGCGTGGAACTGGTGGACCGGTTCCTGATCGCGTTCCTTTTCGTCGGGGCTGGGCGAGGAGCCCGGCTGGCGCGGATACGCCCAGCGCGTGCTGGGCGCGAAGTGGGGTTGGATCAGGGCCGCGCTCGTCATCGCCGCGGTCTGGACGCTGTGGCATGCGCCCTTGTGGGGCAGCGAGTTCGAATGGCGCCTTGTTCCGATCTGGGCAGTGAGTGTGGTCGGCGCTGCGCTCGTGCTCGCCTGGCTCTATCGCGCCTCTGGGGAGAGCGTGCTGCTCTGCATGCTGATGCACGCGAGCGTGAACATGGTCGGCCCCGGCTGGGTGTTCAAGTGGTTTGCGCCCGAGTACCAGACGGCGCCGTGGGTGGCCCTGGCCCGGGGCGTGGTTGGCGGTGAGACTGCTGCTCGCGCTGCGGCAGAAGGACCCCGGCACCGAGAGCCCGCCGTCCTGAAACGCGCAGGGCGGCCAGGTGGCCGCCCGATTGAATCGACGAAGACTCGTGGCTGCCCACAAGACGGGCAAACCCGACATCGTCGTGGACAGCCAGCTCCTGCGGATGGGCGCTGAGCCAAAAAAGAGCGGGCCCCGCAGGGCCCGCCCGAGGTTTCGGTCAAGCCGGATCTGTTACCTGAAGTCGTGCTTGTAGGTCAGATACCAGTACGCGCCGCCCGGCAGGTCGTACGAGCCATCAAAGCTGTGCGCGAACGAGTTCTGCGTCTTCGGCGGTTCGGTGCCAAACAGATTGCGGGCCCCGACCGTCAGCACGCCTTCCCACGGAGTCGTCCACGCGACCTGCAGGTCGTGATACAGGCGCTCCCTCAGGAAGTTCGTACCTGTATCGTCGAAGATGTTGGTCCGCGTTGGTGCGTTGCACATGATCGGATTGTAGGTCGACGACTCCGGATCGATGTCGCCGATGCCGTAGTAGTGGATCCAGCAATCCTCCTCGAGCTTGGACATGTAGCGCATCGTCCAGGTCGTGCTGAAGTCCCCCATGGTCCAGTTGGTCGTGAAGATGGACCGATACTCCCAGTGCGGCTCACCGTTGTAGATGCCGATCTCGTCGTACCAATCCTCACCGGCTTCCGACTGGGTCTCGTCGCTCATCGTGTAGGTTGTGTCCCACGAGAAGCGGAACGCACCGAAACGCTCCGTTGTCATGCCATACCGAACGCCGACGTCGATGCCCTCGACCTCACGGGCGGCAGCGTTGAAGCGCGTGGCACGCACCGCCTCAATCCCGCCCGTGCCGCTACGTTCGATGAAATTGCAGAAGCCCAAGTCACCGCTGAGGATGCAGCGGTTCAGGATTGTCTGGGAGCCGAAGCTGGACTGGGCGTCATCGAGCTGGATGTTCCAGTAGTCGACAACGATGTCGAGGTTCTCGACGAACGTCGGCGTCCAGACGAAGCCGACGGTAACGTTCTCGCCCTTTTCCGGCCCGAGCAGCGGGTTACCGCCGACCAGTTCGCGCAATTGCGAGGTTGGCTGCTCCGCGCCACCGGTCGGGACACCCTGCGCAGCGCAACGGGCCTTTTGCGCCGCATCCAGCGAGCCCCACTGCGTCGTATTGCACGGGTCCGCAGCCTGAGGGAAGCTCTCGCCACCACCACTGTAAAGATCCGAGACGCTCGGGGCCCGGAAAGTCTGGCCCCAGTTGGCGCGGATCAACAGGCTGTCGACCGGGCGCCAGCGCAGGCCGATGCGAGCAGTGGAATCGCTGTCGAGGTTGGCATCGACCCAGTCGAGCCCGACTTTGCCGCCACCCCTATAGTCCGAGTAGCGCACCGCCGCGTTAAACTCCAGTTCCTGCGCGCCCGCGACGTCCGCGAGCAACGGCAGCGACAGCTCGAGATAGGCTTCTTCGACGGATGTAAAGCCGCTGGTCGGTTCGGTGAAGTTGGTCGAACTGCCACCGGAGGCCACCAGCGTATCCGGCTGGTTGAAGCCGCTGTCCTTGCGGTACTCGACACCCAGCGCGAACGCTGCCATGCCGCCCGGCAACCCGAACAGCTCGCCGCTGATATCGGCGTAGTAGTTCGTGGTGGTGTTGCCGGCGGTCTCGACCAGCGTGTAGCCGACGTAATTCAGCATCGCTCGTTGCTGCTCGGCAGTGATCACGCCCGCCGCGAGGCCGAGGTCCGGCCCGCCGAACAGGTTGAACGGTACGCAGCCGCGGATCACGTTGCCGGGCGTGCCGCAGAACAGGTTGCCACCCTCGTCGCGGAACGATGGCCCGAGCGCGTTCGCCAGGTTGAACAGGTTGACGTAACCGGGGCCGTAATTGTCGTACTGGCCGTCGTTGCGCTGCCAGCCGACGTCCCAGTGGAACTGACGCTCACCGATGCTGAACTTGCCCCTCAGGCCGGCGTTCAGGCCGTAGGTGTCGTAGTCGTAGTGATTCTCACGCGGCCCAAGGGCGATCATGCGGAAGCCGATCCCCGGAATATTGACGTCGAACGGGTTAAAGACGTTGTCCGCCGTAACGTTGGCGCCCGGCCGCCAGTTCCATTGCGGGCCGCTGACTCCGATCGTCAACGGCACCTCGGCGATCTGGTTGTCGGAGGTGCGCTTCACGTAGGTCAGCTTGGTGTACGCCTCGACTGCGTCGTTCAGCTCCATGTGGCCGCTGACGAACAGGTTGTAACGCTGGACCGGAAGCTGCAGATAGTTGATCGGCGCAAAGTTGTAGCGCGCCGCATTGGTCCACGCGGTGAAGTCGGTCGGGCTCGTGCCGGGGCGACCCGGGATCAGCGTGCGCTGACTCGAAGGTGTGCCGCTGAAGATTCGCCCGTAGGCCGGAAACGACGAGCCGCAGAGCACGGAGTTCGGTGGCGTCTGGCAGCCGAAAACCGCGACCTTGGAAATCTCCCGATCGCCCGCCATGATCTCGTCCTGGGTCGCGTAGCTGAGGCTCAGCGTGACGTTCGATCGCTCACCGGACGCCCCCATTGTCAGCGCGTAGTGCTGGCGGGTGCCATCGCCCTTCTCGGTCTGTCCCCAGTAGGAGTCCAGCGAGATGCCGTCGAAGTTCTTCTTCGTGATGACGTTGATGACGCCCGCGATCGCGTCAGAACCGTAGATTGCCGAGGCACCGTCCTTCAGCACTTCAACGCGCTCGATCATCGCCAGCGGGATCGTGTTCAGGTCGACCACACCGTCCAGATCCGTGACCCAACGGCGGCCATCCACCAGCGTCAACACGCGGTCGGCATCGAGGCCGCGCAGGGAAATGTTCTGGGTGCCATCGCCACCGTTGGTGGCCGTGCTGACCGGCATCAGGCCGCTGCCGTCGCTTGACGTGATGTTCTGCAATACGTCGCCCACGCTGTTGAGTCCGGTCTGGGCGATCGCCGTCTGATTGATGACCTCAACCGGTTGGCCGCTGACCAGTTCAGGGCGCGCAATGCGCGTGCCGGTGATGGTGACGGTGTCGATCGTGGTCACCGGGGCCGGCTTGTCCTCCGCAGAGGCGATCCCGGCAAGGCCGGCGCCAAGAGCACCCGCCGACAACAGCGCGAGCCGCACCGCCCGCCCGAGCTTGTGGTTGGTCCCGTAGCTCCTGCGTGCTTCTTCGTTGATCATCCTGTTCTCCAGTACATTAGGCCCAGAAAGGAAATCCACCCGACAGGGTAGCTGCCGCTACAGAACCCAGTTACAGCCTGCCCTGCGTCTGTAACGGCACCTGCGGGTGGTGCTTGTGACGACGGATACTACACTCCCCTATAGAGCGCGGCAACAAGTGTTGTGGACGTGTTGTGGAAGTACAACACGCCAACGCCGCGGATGGACTTTGGGTCCTCACGCCAGCGAGTGATAGACCTTCTGCACGTCGTCGTCCTGTTCGAGCCGGTCGATCAGTTCCAGCACCTCGTTGGCCTCGGCCTCCGGCAGCTCGACCGGGGTCCTGCAGGTGTATTCCTCTTCGGCCGACAGCGGCGTGATGCCGCGTTCCTCGAACCGCTTCTGCAACTGGCCGAAGTTCTCGAACTCGCATTCACAGGCGTGGCTCATGCCGTGCACGGCGCGCTTGAAGATCTCCTGGCCGTCGAAATTCCACTCGGTGTCGCCGAGCACCCAGCCGCAGTTGGCATAGCGGCTACCCATGCCGTGTACCTGCAGGATGCCGCGGTAGTCGCCGTAGCTGCCGAGCTTGTCGGCGAGCACGCCTTCCTCGCGCG
>VGVB01000030.1 GCA_016882265.1 Gammaproteobacteria bacterium | reverse complement strand
TGCCAGCACCTTCGCTGACCTCAAAACCACTGCGCGCAATCGGCTGTGCTCCATGCAACGCCGCCCGAGCCTGATCCGCGCCTTCTGGCAACAGGCTGAACTGCCATTGTGAAACTGTCAGGCATTTATGCAAGGCTCAATAGTACAACTGGCCTATTCAGCGGCGCCCGGTGCGCGGCGTACCCTGTAATCGGAGGGCTTCGGCCCGAGGGGGTGTCTTGAGGCTCGACGAATACGCGCGCTGCGACGGACTGGAGCTCGCGCGACTGGTTCGCGCGGGCGAAGTCACGGCGCGCGAGCTCGCGGCCACGGCGCAGGCCGCGATCGAGGCCGTCAACCCGCGGATCAACGCCGTGATCGGCCGGATCGAGCCGACCGACCTCGACTTCGCCGGCGTCCCGGTCGACGCGCCGTTCGCCGGCGTGCCGTTCCTGATCAAGGACCTGGTGCTGCACGCCCGCGGCGTACCCTGCGACATGGGCAGCCGGCTGGTGCACGGCGGCTTCGTCGCGCCGGCCGACTCGGACCTGATGCAACGCTTCCGGCACGCCGGCTTCATCACGCTCGGCCGAACCAACACGCCGGAGATGGGCTTCAACGCCTCGACCGAGCCGGTGCTGTACGGACCGACCCGCAATCCGTGGAACCCGGCGCACTCCTCCGGCGGTTCGAGCGGCGGCTCGGCGGCGGCGGTCGCCGCCGGCATCGTGCCCATCGCCCACGCCAACGACGGCGGCGGCTCGATCCGCATCCCGGCCTCCTGCTGCGGGCTGGTCGGACTGAAGCCGACGCGCGGCCGGGTGCCGGTGGGACCGGACTTCGGCGATGCGCTGCACGGCCTCGGCATCGAGCTGGTCGTCTCACGCACGGTGCGCGACACCGCCGCCGCGCTCGATGCGGTCGAGGGGCCGGGTCTCGGTGATCGCTACGTGATCCCGCGGCCGCGCCGGTCATATCTGGCCGAGATCGCCCGCAAGCCGAAGCGGCTGCGCATTGCCTTCTCGGCCGCGGTGGACAGCCACTCGGATCCGGCCGATCCGGCCTGCGTGCGCGTGCTCGAGCAGGCCGCCGAGCGCTGCCGCGCGCTCGGCCATCGCGTGGTCGAGGCCGCGCCGGTCTACGACGCCGACGTCTTTCACCGCGCTAACCTGATCTGCTGGTGCTCGTTCTGCACCGCCGGGGTCGCCGGAACCGCGCAACAGCTTGGCCGGCAGCCCTCGCCCGAGAACCTCGAGGCCAGCCTGTGGGCCAATTACCAGCATGGCCTGACACTGAAGGCTCTCGACCTGGAACTGGCCGATATACTGATGAATCAGGTGTGCCGCGCAGTGGCGCCGTTCTTCGAACGCTACGACGTGCTGCTGACGCCGGTGATGGGCACGCCGCCGCTGCCACTCGGCGTGCTGAACGCCAATGACCCCAGCCTCGACGCGCAGGGCTGGTACGATCATTTATTCCGCTTCTTGCCCTATACCGCGCTGTACAATATGACCGGTCAGCCGGCAATCAGTCTGCCGCTCGGCCAGAGCCCGGACGGGCTGCCGGTCGGCGTGCAGGCGGTCGCACGCTACGGCGGCGAGGCGACGTTGCTCGCCCTCGCCGCGCAGCTCGAACAGGCGCTGCCCTGGGGCGAGCGCATTCCACCGATCCACGTTTCCCGGACCCATGGAGACTCTCATGCGTAACCAGTCATCGCTCGTGCTTGCGGCCGCCGTCGCGCTCGCGCTCGGTCATGCACCGACTGCCATGGCGCAGCTCGAAGAGATCATCGTCAGCGCGCAGAAGTTCGAGGAATCGGCCCAGGATATCGGCCTGACGATCTCCGCCTTCGATGCCGACAGCTACCGTGAGCTCACCGGCGGCACTCTGGACGGGCTGACCAGCCAGCTCACCAATACCCAGGCCTACGCCAACAACACGTTCCTGCAGAGCGTGCACATCCGCGGCATCGGCCTCAACGAGTTCCAGGGTCAGTACGACTCGCCGGTCGCCAGGCACGTCGACGAGGTGTATATCGCCAAGCCGTGGATGAGTTCGCGGCGCCAGTACGACATCCAGCGCGTCGAAGTGCTGAAGGGCCCGCAGGGCACGCTGTTCGGCCGCAACACCACCGGCGGCGCCGTCAACTTCTACACCAACGCGCCGACCGACGCTTTCGAGGCCGCACTCGAACTCGGTGCGGACGAACACGAGCGCTACTCGCTGCAGGGCATGGTCAGCGGACCGCTCAGCGAACGGCTGAGCGGGCGGCTGTCCTTCCTGTCCGAGTTCGGCAGCGGCGGGCCGCAGAAGAATCTGTACTCCGGCAAGGAACACGGCGAGCCGGACCTGCTCGACTTCCGCGGCCAGCTTCGCTGGACCGGCGACCGGCTGACGGTACGCGTACTGGTGAATGGCGGCACCGACCAGGGCGAAAAGGTCGCGTGGAAAGGCCCCGGCATCTTCAACTTCGGCGCCCCCGGCTTCTGCCCCGAGCTGTTCACCGGCGAGGTCAGCCGGCATCCGTCGAGCTGCGCGAAGTCCGCCGGCTTCGCGACGCTGGCGGGATTCCCGGAGGGCGAGTACGAACCCGAGGACAAGCACACGATCAACCAGAACACGCCGCCGAAGGTCGACGACACGTTCTACGGCGGCTACCTGCGCCTCGACTACGAGCTGGGCCAGGCGACGCTGACCTCGATCACGGCCTACCAGTACTACGAGCGCATCCACCGCGAGGACAGCCAGAGCGACATCTTCGACTCGACCTCGACGCACTACTACAACGAGATCGACCAGTTCACGCAGGAACTGCGCCTCACCGGCGAGGTGGGCGGCAAGTCGCGGTACGTGCTGGGCCTGTTCTACGAGCACGACGACCTCGAGCAGGTGGATGGTTCCGACCTGAGCGGGCAACCGCTGCCGGGGGTCGTGCCACCTTTCGCTGACCAGTTCTTCGCGCAGTTCCATCAGGAACTGGACTCCTACGCGGTGTTCTCGCACTTCGAGTACGGCGTCAGCGATGAGGTGACCCTGAACCTGGGCCTGCGCTATACGTCGGACAAGACCAGCGTGGACGATGTTCTGCTGGGCCTCGGCAACCTGCCGCAGACCGGCAAGCAGAAGTTCGTGACGCCGTGTCTGATCACGACTTTCTTCGAGGGGCCGATCGGCTCACCGGCCTGCCCGTTCCTCGGGCCTTTCGCCCCGCTGTATGCGGACAGCCGCACCGACGAAAACTTCTCCTGGCGCCTCGGTCTCGAGTGGACGCCCCAGGACGATCTGCTGGTCTACGCCAATCTGACTACCGGCTACCGCGGAGGCGGCTACAGCCTGCCGTTCGCCGGGGCCGCGACCTCGTTCGATCCGGAGGAGATCTTCGCCCAGGAAGTCGGCATCAAGAGTCAGTTCCTCGACCGCCGGCTGCAGCTCAATGCCACGCTGTTCCACTTCGAATACGACGACGTCCAAGTCAACGTCGACGACCCGGTGTCGCCGCTGGTGCCGATCACCCGCAACGTCGGCAAGCAGGAGAACCTCGGCGCCGAACTGGAACTGACCTGGCAGCCATCCGAACGCTGGCTCATCAAGCAGGGCCTCGGTTACCTCGATGCCGAATACCAGGACACCGCGCGCGCGATCTCAACCTACGCCGGCATCGTGCCGCTGGAAGGCAAGACCCCGGTCAACTCACCGGAGTGGACCTACAACGGCGTGCTCCGCTACGAACAGCCGGTGGCCGGCAACTGGAACGGCGCGCTGACGCTCGACTACCACTGGGTCGACGAGCGCTTCCTCGAGGCGACCAACCAGGTATTCGACCGGGCCGCGGCCTACTGGCTGGTCAACCTGCGCGCCGCGCTGGCCACGCAGGATGGCAAGTGGGAAGTCGCCGTGTATGCGAAGAACCTGTTCGACGAGGAATACCTGACCTACATCAACAATATCGGTTTCTTCAAGCTCGACATCTTCGGCGAGCAGCGCACCGTCGGCGCCACGCTGCGGCACCGTCACGAGCTGTGGGAGCTGGACGCCACCAGCCTCGCGGCGGCGATCCGCCGCGGCGAGGCCAGCGCGCGTGATGCGGTCACGGCCTGCCTCGGTCGCATCGCCGCGGTCAACGGCCAGGTCAACGCGATCACTGCCGTGCACGGCGACGAGGCGCTGGCGGCGGCGGCGGCGGCCGATGAGCGCCAGGCTACGGGCGCGCCACTCGGTCCGCTGCACGGCGTGCCGTTCGCGGTCAAGGAAAACATCGACACGCAGGGCTGGCCGACCACGCAGGGCGTGCCGGCCATGGCCGGGGCGATCGCGCCACGCGACGCGCCAATCGTCGAGCAGCTCCGGGCCGCGGGTGCGATCCCGGTCGCGGCGACCAACCTGCCGGATTTCGGCCTGCGCTGGCACACCGAGAGCAGCCTGCGCGGCGCGACCCGTAACCCATGGGCGCATGATCGGACACCGGGCGGTTCCAGCGGCGGCTCGGCCGTGGCGCTGGCGACCGGTATGGTGCCGCTGGCGCTCGGCAACGATCTCGGCGGTTCGCTGCGCGTCCCGGCCCAGTACTGCGGCGTCGCTTCGCTGCGCCCGAGCCACGGCCGCATCGCGCGCGCCATAGCGACGATGCCGGGCGAGTTGCCGCTCAGCTTTCAGCTCATGTACGTCGAGGGACCGATGGCGCGCAGCGTCGCCGATCTCGAGGTCGCGCTCGCGGCGGCGAGTCATGCCGATGCGCGCGACCCATGGTGGGTGCCGGCGCCGCTCGCGCCGGCGGCCGCACCGGGACCAGCGAGGATCGCGCTGGTGCTGAATCCCGGCGGTCTCGGCGTCGATCCACAGGTCGAGTCCGGAGTCCGACGGGCCGCCGCCGTGCTCGTCGATGCAGGTTATGCCGTCGAGGAAGCCGAGCCCCCACAGCTCGTCCAGGCGCTGCGGATGTGGCAATGCCTGCTGTTCAACGAGACCCGTGCACTGATGCTGGGCGTCATCCGGCAGTTCGCCGGAGCGAATGCCGTACGGGCGCTGACGCTGTGCGATCCGTTCATTCCGGAGGTCGGTCGCGATGAGATGCTGCGCACCTATGCGGAGCGGACCGCCCTGTTGCGGCAGTGGCTCGCGTTCTTCGAGCGTTATCCATTGGTCCTCGGCCCGGTGTCGACGGCGCCGCCATTCCTGACCGGCGCCGACGTGCGCAGTACGGCCGACTCCGAGCGCATCATGAACAGCATGTGCCTGGTGGTCACGGCCAACCTGCTCGGCCTGCCGGTCGCGGTGGTGCCGACCGGCGTTGCCGACGGCCTGCCGCAGGCGGTGCAGATCATCGGCGCGCCGTTCAGCGAGGCCCGCTGCCTGGCCGCCGCGGCGGCGATCGAGTCAGCCCTGGGAACGATCACACCGCCTGACGGTGCCGGTGTTGCGTTATTGCAGTAACCGGTTCTGCGTCGGCTACCATTTGTGTCAGCACCCGGACCGGTTACTGCAATAACGCAACACCGGCACCGTCAGGCGCAGAATCTTCCCGCCCTCCGGGTGCTCGACCAGCAGGAACAGGTCGCCGCCCGGGCCCTGTCGCACGTCGCGGATCCGGCCGATGTCCCGCAGCAGCGTTTCGCGGTGCGCAGGCACGCCGTTCTCGAGCACGACGCGATACAGTTCGCGCGCCTTCAGCGAACCGACGAGCAGATTGTCCTGCCAGGCCCGGAAGCGCCGGCCGCGGTACACGATCACGGCCGACAGCGCTGGCGACGGCGTGAATTCGACCACCGGCTGTTCGATCGCCGACGGATCGTAGGGCACGCCATACTTCTTCCAGCCGTCCACCTTCGTGCCGTCGTAGTGCACGCCACGTGAAGTCAGCGGCCAGCCGTAGTTGCGGCCCGGCAGGATCCGGTTGACCTCATCGCCGCCGCGCGGGCCGTGCTCGGCGGCCCACAGCAGTCGGGTGCGCTCGTCGAAGTCGATGCCCTGCGGGTTGCGGTGCCCATAGCTCCAGATCGACGGCAGCACACCCGGCCGGTTCACGAACGGATTGTCCGCCGGGATCCGCCCGTCGTCGTACACGCGGTGGATCTTGCCCCACGGCCGCTTCAGGTCCTGCACGCCGTCATTCTCGTTCTTCATGCCGATCACGATGAACAGGTGCCCGGCGTCATCGAAGACCATGCGCCCGCCACCGATCAGGTCGGTCTGCTGCGTGTAGTGCTCGTGCGCGGCGCTCCAGATCACCTGCTCGTCCACCCAGCGATCCCCGCGGATCCGACCGCGCACGACCCTGGTCATCGACGGAACCATCGGATTCTTCGGATCGGTCCGCGGGCAGTCGTCGCAGAGGTCGCCGTACGACAGGTAGATCCAGCCGTTCCTGCGGAACTGCGGATGCACCGCAACGCCGAGCATCCAGCCATTGCTCAGGTCCATGCCGGCCGACAGCGTCATTTCCGGAGCGCGGCCGAGGATGCGCGGCGTACCGGCGATCAGAGTCCGCCGGCCATTGCGCGCGATGCGCGTGAGGCCCACATGCTTTTCGGTCAGCAGCACCGCGCCGTCCGGCAGGAACGCCATTGACGAGGGCAATGGGTCCAGCCCCTCGGCGACTACCGCGACGCGAAAATCGTGGCGTTCCGAGCGGACGACGCCCGCCGGCATTACCAGCGGGTCGCTGAACCGGAATACGCCCGCACCTTCCTTGAAGCCGGCGCGGTGCTCACCGACGTAGATCGCCAGGGCGCGGATCTGGACCGGTGTCAGCGTCTGCGACCAGACCGGCATGCCTTTGTCCGGTGCACCGCGCCCGATGCTGGCCTCGATTTCGGCGGCGGTCGTCCCACCGGTGAGTTCCCGGCCGACCAGTGCCACACCCTGTGCCGCGCCCTGAAGTTGCTCGCCGTGGCAGACGGCGCAGTGCTCGCCATAGAGCCGGCCCATCGCGGCCATGTCCTGGTTGAGAGCGCTGTCGTCCGCCTGCTGCTCGGCTGCGGCGGCGACGCCGGCAACGCTCGCCAGCAGGGCCAGGAATAACGCCGGTCCGGCGCTGCGGCTCCTCTGTCTGCTCATCATGTCCCCCATTCTCACCTGCCGGCAGTATCGGTTACCGGCGGCGTTCGCGGCAACCTCGCCGGCGGCCCGCCCGGGCAATCTGTGGCAGGATTGCCGGCGGACCGGCGTTGCCGGTCCAATCGACGCACCGGGAGCCGCAGTCGCATGGATTCAACGCACGATACTCTGGCGCGGCTGAAAGCCTCGGTTGCCGCGACGGTCGATGCCGCGGCGCCGGAACTTGTCGACCTCAGCCTGCAGATTCACGGCCGCCCGGAACTGCTGTTTCAGGAATTCACCGCCGCTCAGTTGCTCGCCACGCGACTGCAGCAGGCCGGATTTCAGGTGGAGCGCCCGCTGTGCGGACTCGAGACGGCGTTCCGCGCGACCCGCGGCAGCGGCAGTCCCTGCGTCGCCATCATGGCCGAGTACGACGCAATCCCGGAGATCGGTCACGGCTGCGGCCACAACATCATTGCCAGCGCCGCACTCGGTGCCGGACAGGCACTGGCCGCGCTCGGCGCGGAGCTGCCCGGTACGGTCGTGGTATTCGGCACGCCGGCCGAAGAAGGCGGCAACGGCAAGCAGTTGCTGGCCGAACGCGGCGCGTTCGCCGGCATCGATGCGGCGATGATGATCCATCCGCTCGACGGCGATTTCGTTTTCGCCGGGACGCTCGCGGTGGCCCTGGCCGAGGTCGAGTTCTTCGGCCGTACCGCGCACGGCACGATGCCGGAACGCGGCATCAACGCGCTGGACGCGCTGCTGATCGCGTTCCAGTCCTTCCAGGCCACCAAAGCCGTGTTGCCGACCGGCCGCTTCAATGCCGGGATCATCACCAATGGCGGCGGCTGGGTCGCCAACGTGCCGGACCACACGGCGGCACAGTTCCTGCTGACCGGCCGGACCGATGACGAACTGCGCCAGTCGCTCGGGCGGCTGGAGGGGGCCTGCCAGGCCGGGTCGACCGCGACCGGGGCCCGCCACGCGCTGCGCTGCGACTGGGAGAAGCGCTACCGCGCGATGGTCGTGAACACCGTCCTCGGTCACGCCTTTGCCGGCAACATGCGCGCTGTGCGTCCCGGCTGGGACACGCCCGCTCCCGGCGTGATCCCGTCGATCGGCGCCACCGACATGGGCAGCGTCAGCCAGCTCGTGCCGTCGATTCACCCGTGGCTCGCGATCGCACCGCGCGGCACCACCTGGCACACGCCGGAATCCGCCGCGGCCGCGGCCGCCGAGCCCGGCCAGCGCACGGTACTGGAGGGCGCCAAGGCCATGGCCATGACGGCGCTCGACCTCATGCTGCGACCGGAGCTGCTGCGCGAGGCCCGGGGCGAGTTCGCCGCGAGGCGGTGACCCGGCCGGAGGCTGGACCGACCGCCGCCAACCGGGTTGGGCTACCGCTGGCCGGCCGGGATCGTGGGCAAATTCCCCGGCAAAACACTGGTTTCGCTTCTATAATGCGCGGCGCGGCGAGTTGTCCGCTCAAGATTGACTCTCGGAGAAGATGACCATGCGTAACCGGAATCTCTATTTCGGCCTTGTCGCCTACACGCTGATCGCCATCAGCGGCTGCGCCAAGCCACCCGACCAGGCGGTCAGCGACGTGCAGGCCGGCATCGATGCCGCCAAACAGGCTGGGGCGGAAACCTATGCCGCCGAGTCCCTGAGCAAGGTGCAGGACCTGCTCGGCCAGGCACAGGCCGAGATCGAGGCCCAGAACGGCAAGTTCGCGCTGTTCCGTAACTACGACAAGGCTGAGGAAGTTCTCGGCCAGGCGAAGACTGCGGCCGACACCGCGCAGCAGGATGCCGTCGCCGGCAAGGAGCAGGCCCGCCAGGATGCGAACGCCGCGATCGATTCGGCGAAGGCCAGGCTGACCGCCGCGACCGATGCCGTGAATGCGGCGCCGACCGGCAAGGACACCAGGGCCGAAATCGAGGCCATGAAGTCCGAGGTCGCCGCACTGGCCACCACGATCACCGAGGCCGAGAGTGCCGCCGCGTCCGAAGACTACTTCGGTGCGAAGTCGCAGGCCGATGGTGTCGCCGCCAAGGCGGACCAGATCGCCGCGGACGTGGCCCAGGCCGCCGAGAAGGTCAAGGGTCGCCGCTGATCGCGGCCTGAGCAGGGGCCCCGACGCGATTGCGGCGTTCATTCTGGCTGGCCACCGGGGGCCTGACCCTCGGCGCGGCCGGAGTGCTCGTCTGGCTGGTACAGCATCCGGCCGCACTGCCGGAGACAGCCATCGCCAGGGCCCGCGCGTCGCTCGTCGCGGCGCGTTCCGAAGCTGGTGTGCTGGCCCCCGCCGAAATGGCGCGGGCCAGCATGCTGGTCCGGATTCTGGATCGGCTGGTGGCCGAGGAACGGGCCAGGCTGATCCGCCTGCAGACCAACGAACGCATCCGTGAGGTGGCCCTCGAACTCGAGGCCACCGCCACGGCCGCGCTCGACACCGCTCGCCGGATCATCCAGGACCGGCTCGATGCCGGCGCAGCGCAGCGGCTGGAACTCGCTGCACGACTCGCCGAACTGGAGCCCGAGGTCACCGCGCTGAAGGGCGATCGCGGCGTGCAGCGTGCCTACCGGCGAACTGAGATCGCACTCGATGAACTGGCCGTGGCCGAGCAGCAGGGGAATCTGGCCGTCCTCGAAGCGCGGCTGCCCGAAGCCGCGATGGCGCTGGATGCCGCCGAGGAAGTGCTCGGCAAGCGGGTCGCGCGCCTGCACGACCCGGCCAATCGCCGGCGCTGGCAGCTCTGGGTGGACCAGACGCTTGCATCCGGCGGCACCGCGATCCTGGTCGAGAAACTGAACCACCGCCTCGTGGTCGTCGAGGGCCCACGGGTCGTGGCCTCATTCAAAGCCGAGTTCGGCCGCAACGGCTTCAACGACAAGCTCGCCGCCGGCGATGCGGCCACGCCCGAGGGCCAGTATCACATCACCGACCTGAAGCACCGCAGCCGCTTCTACAAGGCCCTGCCGCTCAATTACCCGACCGCCGATGACGTCGAGCAGTTCCGGACGGCGCGCCGCAACGGGCACGTCCGGGCTCGCAGCCCCGGCGGCCTGATCGAGATTCACGGCGAGGGCGGCAAAGGCACCAACTGGACCGACGGTTGCGTCGCACTGCGCAATGCAGACATGGACCGGCTGTTCGGGCTGGTGCGCGCCGGCACACCGGTGACGATTGTCGGCGCGGCGCGCTTCCCCGGCGATTAAAACGCCGGCCCGCATGGAACAGGACGCGGAACTGACGCCGGTCACGGCCACCGCAGCGGCGCCGGACGCAACCGCCGGTGAACCGGGCCCGCTGCCGTTGCCGCGACGCTGGACCCGGATCGCGCTGTGCGCCGGGCTGGGACTGGTCCTGCTCGGCAGCCTGCTCGGGCTCGCGGTCTGGCTCGGCGGCTATGCTTATCAGCCGGCTTCGGCTGCGGCACTGCCGGAGCTGCCGGGCACGGAACCGACGCCCAAAGCGCTGGCCGGCCTCGAGAAAGCGCTGACCCAGGTGCGGCCGAAGGGTGTCTACCTGACGGTGGATGTGGTCGAGAACCGGCTGTCGCTGTGGCGCAATGGCACCCAGTTGCTCGCGACCGTCTGTTCCGCGGGCACCGGCGCGATCCTGCGTGATCCGCGTACCGGCAAGGAGTGGATCTTCGATACGCCGCGCGGCGTGCGCCGGATCCGCGAGAAGAAGAAGGACCCGGTCTGGACCAAGCCCGACTGGGCCTTCGTCGAGGAAGGCGCGCCGCTGCCGAAGCGCTGGAGCGAACGCATCGACCGCGTCACGCTCGGCGACTATGCGCTGTACCTCGGCGACGGCTACATGATCCACGGCACGCTGTACCAGCGTTACCTCGGGCGGCCGGTCACGCACGGCTGCATCCGTCTGGGCGATCAGGATCTCGAGACGGTGTTCCGGACGGCGCCGGTCGGCGCTTACGTACTGTTGTTCTGATGCGCCCGCTGCTGCCTGTGGTCGCGACCCTGGCGCTCGGTGCACTCGCCGGCGGCGCCGTGGCTCAGCCGGCCGCGCGCTCCTATTACCTGCAGGAAGAAGTGCGGGTCGCGAAGTCACAGAAGTTCTACCTCGTGCTCGACCTCGGCGCGCAGGCCCTCGACCTGCGTCTGCTCGGCGTCACACTGCGGCGCTTCCCGCTGCAGGCGACGCTGCTCGGGCAGTCGCGCCTGCAGGGCGCCGGCAATCCGGTGTGGCCGGGGCTGTCCTTCACGCTGGAGTCCGAGGTCGAGGAACCGGACCGGCCGGTGATTCATCCGCCGCAGGCGGGGCAGGAGACGACGACGGTGGTCGGCGCCGGGGATGCGCCGGGCAGCGGGGACGGCGCGGCGCCAGCGAAACCGCTGTCGCTGGCGGAATCACTGACCGCATTCCGCGAGCGGACCTTCGCCGGCATCCCGCCGGTGTACCGGCTGCACTTCCAGCCGGATCTCGACCTGGTCATCCGCGGTGAACCGGTCGCGACCGACTGGCAGAGCCGGCTGCGCCGGCTGCGTTTCCGCTTCGACGAGGGCTGGTCGGGCTTCCGGCACTGGCTGGCGCGCGAGCCGGTCGCGACCCGCGTCACGCTGTTCATGACGCCGGACGATGCCAAGCGGCTGTACCTCGTGCTCGACCCGGCCATTCCGCTGCTGATCGCCGCGGCCGCGGCACCGCAAGCCGCAACGCGCTGAGCCGCGTGCCGCACTGCACGCCGGCCGCGATTGGTCCGGCCGGCGCCGGTTGCTAGAATCGGCACCCCAGTTCCAGCGCAGCAGCACCGAGGTCTGACGTGAACCGCAGCGAACAGCAGCAGCGCAAGATGCGCACCCAGGATGGCTTCATCGCCGCCCTCGACCAGAGCGGCGGCAGCACGCCGAAGGCCCTGCAGCAGTACGGGCTCGCCGCCGACGCCTGGTCCGGCGACGAGGAGATGTACGTGCTGGTCCACCGGATGCGCACGCGCATCATCACGACCCCGGCGTTCAACGGCGACCGCATCCTCGCCGCGATCCTGTTCGAGAATACGATGGACCGCGACATCCAGGGCCAGCCGACCGCCGACTATCTGTGGAACGTCAAACGCATTGTGCCGATCCTCAAAGTCGACAAAGGCCTGGCCGAGGAGCAGGACGGCGTCCAGTTGATGAAGCCGATGCCGGCGCTCGACGCGCTGCTGGCGAAAGCGCGCGACATGCGCATCTTCGGCACCAAGATGCGCTCGGTGATCAAGCAGGCGAATCCGGCCGGCGTCACCGCCATCGTGCAGCAGCAGTTCGCGATCGGCGGGCAGATCTGCGCCGCCGGACTGGTGCCGATCATCGAGCCGGAAGTGGACATCAGGTGCCCGGACAAGGCCGGCGCGGAGCAGCTGCTCGAGGCCGGCATCATGGCCGGGCTGAACGCGCTCCCGCCGCAGCAGACGGTGATGCTGAAGCTGACACTGCCCGAGCAGGACAACCTGTACGCGGCGTGCATCACGCACCCGCGCGTGCTGCGCGTCGTCGCGCTGTCCGGCGGCTACAGTCGCGCCGAGGCCAACCGGCGCCTCGCGCGGCAGCACGGCATGATCGCCAGCTTCTCGCGCGCGCTGGTCGAGGGCCTGACCGCGCAGCTTACCGATGCCGCGTTCGATGAAACGATGGACCAGTCGGTCCAGAGCATCTTCGAGGCGTCACGGACCTGAACCATCAGGGCGCGAATCCGCGCCGGCGCAGGTAGCCGTAGTAGAGAATCGGAATCACCACCAGCGTCAGCAGCGTCGACACCAGGATGCCGAAGATCAGCGCGATCGCCAGGCCGTTGAAGATCGGGTCGTCGAGGATGAAGAATGCGCCGGCCATCGCCGCGAGTCCGGTCAGCGCGATCGGCCGGGCGCGCACCGCCACCGCGTGCACGATCGCGGCGGCCAGCTCCCGGCCGGCGGCAGTCTCGAGATTGATGAAGTCGACGAGCAGGATCGAGTTGCGCACGATGATGCCGGCCAGCGCGATCATGCCGATCATCGAGGTCGCGGTGAACTCCGCGCCGAGCAGCGCGTGGCCGGGCAGCACGCCGATGATGGTCAGCGGGATTGGCGCCATGATGACCAGCGGCACCGCGTACGAGCGGAACTGCGCGACGACCAGCAGGTAGATCAGCACCAGCCCGACCGCGTAGGCGAGGCCCATGTCGCGGAAGGTCTCCCAGGTAATCTGCCATTCACCGTCCCATTTCAGCGCGAAGCCGCGGATGTCGGCCGGAGCGGAGAACCAGCGTCGCTCAACCTGCGGCTCGTGGTCGGCGAGCCGGCTGGCAATGCCGAACATCCCGTACAGCGGGCTGTCGACCCGACCGGCCATGTCGCCGGTGACGTAGACGACCGGCTGCAGGTCCTTGTGGTGGATCGCGCGGTCCCAGCCCGATTCCCGCACCGCGACCAGGTCCGCCAGCGGCACGGCGCCCCCAGCCGCCGCCGGCACTTCCAGCGCGAGCAGCTCGCCGAGGTCGGCCTTGGTCGCGACCGGCGCCTCCAGCCGCACCGGCACCGGATAGCGCTCCTGGCCCGCGCGCAGGTAGGTGGCGTCGTAGCCGGACAGGGCGAGCGCCAGCGTGTCGGCGATCGCCTGCTGGCTGACGCCGTGCAGCGCAGCCTTGCTGCGGTCGATTTCGATGATAGTGCGCGGCGCCGGGGCTTCGACGCTGGTGTCGATGTCGACGATACCCGGTGTCGCGGCGAACAGTTCGCGTACCCGCAGCGCCAGCTCGCGGGTCGCGTCATGCAACGGCCCATACAGCTCGGCGACGATCGGCGCCAGCACCGGCGGGCCTGGCGGTACTTCGACCACCTGCACCGCCGCGCCTGAGCGCGCGCCGATTTCCGCCAGGCGCGGACGGATCGCGAGCGCAATGTCGTGACTCTGGCGGCGGCGCTGGTGGCGATCGACCAGCCCGACCTGGAGGTCGCCGACGTGCGGCCCGCTGCGCAGGTAGTACTGGCGCACGAGGCCGTTGAAATTGATCGGCGCCGCCGTGCCCGCATAGACCTGATAGTCGCTGACCTCCGGCAGCTCCGCGACCGCCGCGGCCAGCTCATCGAGCACGCGCAGCGTGGACTCCAGCGCCGTGCCCTCGGGCAGGTCGACGACGACCTGGAACTCCGACTTGTTGTCGAACGGCAGCATCTTCAGCACGACCCACTGCACGCCGACCAGCGCGACCGCCAGCACGATCGCGAGCAGCGTGCCCGCGTACAGCCGGTGCCGCCGGCGGCGCGCGTCCTCACCCTGCAGGAAGGGCCCGAGCAGGCGCGGCGCCAGCCGCTCGAGCCAGACCGCCACGGCGGTGTGCCCTGCGCCGCCGGCCTGCGCATGGCCCAACAGGCGGCGCGCGAACCACGGCGTGAACACCAGCGCGACCGCCAGCGAGATCAGCATGCCCATGCTGGCGTTGATCGGGATCGGCGCCATGTACGGGCCCATCAGGCCGCTGACGAAAGCCATCGGCAGCAGTGCCGCGATGACGGTGAAGGTCGCCAGAATCGTCGGCCCGCCGACCTCGTCGACCGCGCTCGGCACGATCTCGTCCGGCACCCCGCCGCCGGCGGCGAGATGCCGGTGGATGTTCTCGACCACGACGATCGCGTCGTCCACCAGGATACCGATCGCGAAGATCAGCGCGAACAGCGACACGCGGTTGATCGTGAAGCCCCAGGCCCAGGAGGCGAACAGCGTCGCCGCCAGCGTCACGACCACCGCGGCGCCGACCACGACCGCCTCGCGCCAGCCGACCGCGAACGCGACCAGCACGACGACCGATGCGGTCGCCAGCAGCAGCTTCTGGATCAGCCTGACCGCCTTGTCGTTGGCGGTTGCGCCGTAGTTGCGCGTGACCGTGACTTCGACGCCGTCCGGAATGTGCGTGTCGCGCAGCCAGTGCAGCCGGCGCAGCACTTCGTCGGTGACATCGATCGCGTTGCGGCCCGGCTGCTTCGACACGGCGATCGTCACCGCCGGCGCGTCGCCGGTGAGATCGATGCCACGCTGCGCCGCGGCCGCGCCGGCCCCGAACTTCACGTACTGCTCGGGCTGGTCCGGCCCGGCGCGCACGCTGGCGACGTCCTCGAGGTACACCGGCCGGCCGTCGTGCAGCGCGACGACGAGTCCGGCGACCTCGTCCCGCCGGGCGAGGAAGCTGCCGGCCTGCAGCGGCGTCACACCGCCCGCCGCGGTGAGTTCGCCGGCATGGCGGACCACGTTGGCAGCCTGCAATGCGCTGACCAGCCCGAGTGCGGTCAGGCCATGGCCGGCGAGCCGCTGCGGATCCAGTTCCACGTGGACCGTATCGTCCGGAGCGCCGATCGTGTAGACGTTGCGGGTGCCGGGCACGCGCTGGATTTCCGTCTCCAGCGTGTGCGCCACCCGGGCCAGCTCGTGCGCACTGCGCCCGGGGTCGCGGGTCCACAGCGTCAGCGCCAGCACCGGCACGTCGTCGATGCCCTTCGGGCGGATCAGCGGTTCGAGCACGCCGAGCCCCGCCGGCCGCCAGTCACGGTTCGAGTACACGGCGTTGTACAGGCGCACGATCGCATCGGCACGCTGCTCGCCGACCTCGAACTGCACGGTCAGCACCGCGACGCCGGGCCGGGATACCGAGTAGATGTGCTCGACGCCCTCGATCTCGCCGAGCACCTGCTCCATCTTCGACGCGACCAGGTTCTCGACCTGCGCGGCGCTCGCCCCCGGAAACGGCACGATCACGTTGCTCATCGTCACGTCGATCTGCGGCTCTTCCTCGCGCGGCGTGACCAGTACGGCGAACGCGCCGAGCAGCAGCGCGGTGAGCGCCAACAGCGGGGTCAGCTCGCTGTTCTGGAAGGCGCGGGCCACGCGCCCGCTCAGGCCGGGCTGCGGCGCGGCGTTCATCGCCGCACGGCGCCGGCCGGTGGTTCGTTCGTGGTCCGCAGGTGCTGCAGCGCCGCGGGCGGGTCGGTCACCACGCGCTCACCGGAGTTCAGCCCGGCCAGCACTTCGAGACGGTCGCCGAAGCGCTGCCCGATGCGCACCTGGCGCAGCCGCACCCGGCCGTCGTCGCCCTGCACGTACACTGAACGCAGCTCGCCGCGCTCGACCAGCGCGGCGGCCGGAATCGTCAGGCGCTCGCTCTCGCCGACGACGAAGGCGGCCTTGACCAGCATGCCGGGATACAGGTCGGGAGTCTCCGCCGGCAGCTCGAGCCGGACGCGGAAGGTCTCGCTGTCCGGCGCCGCCTGCGGCGCCAGGGTCACGCGCGTTGCCTCGATGCGCCGGTCGCCGGCATAGACCGCGGCGCGCCGCCGCGCGCGCACGGTTGCGGCGAGGCTGCGCGGCAGGTCCGCGCTGACGCGCAGCTCGCGCAGTGACAGCGCACTGAGGAGCGGCGTGCCCGGCTGCACCGCCTCGCCGGCCTCGACGTACCGGCGCGCCACCACGCCGGCCCAGGGTGCGCGGACTTCCGTGTGACGGACGCCCTCGCGCGCGGCCGCGAGCGCCGCCTCCGCCGCCGCGGCGCGGGCGACCGCCGCGTCGCGATCGGCGCTGGCCTGATCGAAGTGCTGCCGCGACACCAGGCGCCGCTCGAGCAATCCGGCGATGCGTTCGAACTGCTGCTGCGCTTCCGCCCTGCGGCTGCTGGCCTCGGCGAGCTCCGCCTCGGCCCGCGCCAGACCGGCGCGCTGCTCAACGCCGCGCAGGCGCACGATTACGGCGCCGGCCGGCATCACATCGTCGATATCGTAGAGCACCTCGACCACGCGGCCGCTGGTCTCGGCCGCGATCGTGCCGTGCTGCACGGCCTCGACCGTGCCGTCGAGCTGGCGCTCCAGCGGTACCGCGGCGCGCGCAATGCGCTCGCTCGGCAATGGCGTCGCCGCCCGGGCCGGCGCCATACACAGCAGCGCCAGCCCGAGCAGCGTGGCGTACCGGAATGCCGGCACGCTCACCGGACCCTCAGAACGCCGCGCCAGGCTGCACGCCCAGCCTGCGCAGCACCATCGCCAGCGGGCAGAAGCCGGTGAACGAGGCCTGCAGCATGTTGGCGCCGACGAAGGCCGTCAGCCAGAACCAGTTGGCGCTGACGGTGATGGCGAGCAGCAGGCTCACCAGAATCATCGTGCCGGCAAAGGCCAGCACCGCGCGGTCGATCGTCATCACACACCTCCGGCTGCCACGGGGCCGCTCAGCTCGGCTTCTTATATTAGATGTTGCTTAATTAGTCAATACTGATATATTGCCAGCATGAACAGCCGTCGCCCTCGAGCCGACAGCCGCGCCGCCGCAGCGCTGCCCGCGCCGGCGGCCCGGGCGATGCGCCGGCGCGCCGGTACCGCCGCCGCCTTTCTCAAGGCACTGGCCAACGAGCAGCGCCTGTGTATCCTGTGCACGCTGGTCGAGCGGCCGCTGTCGGTCGGGGAGCTGAACGCCGAGGTGGACCTCAGCCAGTCGGCGCTGTCGCAGCATCTCGCGGTGCTGCGCGCGGCCGGGCTGGTGACGACCGCCCGCCGGGGTCAGACGATCCGTTACGCAGTGCCGGCCGGCGACGTGCGCCGGGTACTGACGACGCTGCACGACGTCTTCTGCGCGCGCTGAGGCCTGACGCCCGCGTCAGCGCAGTGCGCGCCGCCGGCGCAGCGCCTTCTCACCCTCGACGACCAGCAGCACGACCAGGCCGACGCCGGCCGGCAGCAGCCAGGTCGCCGGCGCGAGCGGTGCCGTCCCGAACCAGCGCTGCATGCAGGGCGCATACACGAACAGCAGTTGCAGCACGACGAGGGCGCTCACCGCCAGCCACGCCAACGGGTTGCGCAGCAGCACGGCCGGCTGCAGGACGGACTCGCTCAGCGCCCGTATGTTGAACAGATAGAACAGTTCGCCGGCGACCAGTGTATTCACGGCCAGCGTGCGGGCCTCCGGCAGCGTCAGGCCGAGCCGCCGGCCGAGCAGGAACAGTCCGAGCGTCGCGCCGCCGACCAGCAGCGACACCAGCGCGATGCGCCACAGCAGGACCGCATCGAGGATCGGCGCCGCGGGCGGCCGCGGCGGACGGCGCATCACGTCCGGCTCGGCCGGCTCGAACGCGAGCGCGAGGTCGAGGGTGACGGCGGTGACGGTGTTGACCCACAGGATCTGCACCGGCGTCAGCGGCAGCACCAGGCCGAACGCGACCGCCGCCAGCATCACCAGGCCTTCGGCGCCGTTGGTCGGCAGGATGAACACGATGGCCTTGCGCAGGTTGTCACAGATCGTGCGGCCCTCCGCCACCGCGCGCGCGATCGTGGCGAAGTTGTCGTCGGCGAGCACGAGGTCGGCGGCTTCCCGGGTCGCCTCCGTGCCCCTGACCCCCATCGCGATGCCGACGTCGGCGCGGCGCAGCGCCGGCGCGTCGTTGATGCCATCGCCGGTCATCGCCACGATCTCGCCGCTGGCCTGCAGCGCCTGCATCAGGCGCAGCTTGTGCTCGGGACTGGTGCGGGCAAAGACGTCGCAGTCGCGGGCGATGCGCCGCAGTTCCGACTCCGCTGCGGACTCGAGTTCGGCGCCGGTGACGGCCTGCCGGTCGTCGATGCCGAGTTCATGGGCGATGGCCCGCGCCGTATCGAGGTGATCGCCCGTGATCATCTTGACGCGGATGCCGGCGGTGCGGCAGGCGCGGATCGCCGCCGCCGCCTCGGGTCGGGGCGGATCGTGGATGCCGACCAGACCGAGGAACACCAGCCCGTGAGTGAGATCCTGCGGCGCGAGCCACCACTGGTCGGGATCCACGTCGCGCGCCGCGGCCGCCAGTACGCGCAGGCCCTGGCCGCCGAGTTCCCGAAGCAGCAGCTCCCAGAAATCGCGGTCGAGCGCGGCGCTGCCGCCGCCAGCGCTGTACTGGCGCCGGCAGAATGCCAGCAGCCGGTCCGGTGCACCCTTGACCAGGATCCGCGCACCGCCGCCCGGCCGGCGATTCAGCGTGGCCATGCAGCGCGTGCCGGACTCGAACGGCAGCGCGGCCACCCGCGTGTAACCGGCGTCATCGAAACCGGCCTTGCCGGCCAATGCGCGCAGCGCGCCTTCCGTGGGCTGGCCGGTGACCAGCCACTCGCCATCGGCGCCGCGGATTTCCGCGTCGTTGGCCACGGCCAGCGTCTCGATCAGCGCCTGCAGGTCGGGATGCTGGTCGAGTGGCGCCGGCGCTCCCCCGCTGGTCACCTGACCGGCCGGCGCAAAGCCACTACCCGAAACCTCATAGCGGCCCGCGGCGGTGACCAGCCGCCGCGCGGTCATCGCATTACAGGTCAGCGTGCCGGTCTTGTCGGCGCAGATGACCGTGACCGATCCGAGCGTCTCAACCGCATGGAGGCGTCGAGTGATCGCACGGTGCCGGGCCATGCGCTGCACACCGAGCGCGAGCGTGATGGTCAGGATCGCCGGCAGGCCCTCGGGAATCACGGCCACGGCAAAGCCGATCGCGGCGAACAGCAGCTCGGGCAGCCGGTACTCGTGCAGCAGCGCACCAAGCCCGAACAGCAGCACCGACGCCGCCACGACCGCCAGCGCAAGCAGCCGGCTGAACCGGTTCATCTGCCGGGTCAGCGGCGTCTCGAGATCCCGGACTTCCGCGGCCAGCCGGCTGATGCGCCCGAGCTCGGTCGCGACACCGGTCGAAGTCACGACACCGACGCCGCGCCCGGACACGACCAGCGTGCCGGCGTGCACCATGCCGTGCCGGTCGCCGACACCGCTGTCCGCGCCGGTCGGCTCCGTGTCCTTGCGCGCCGGCTCGGATTCGCCGGTCAGCGCCGATTCCTCGACCTCGAGCTGGACCGCCTCGAACAGCCGCAAGTCGGCCGGCACGCGGTCGCCGGAGCGCAGCCGCACGACGTCGCCGGGTACCAGTTCCGCCGCCTTGAGCTCGGACCATTCGCCATCGCGGCGCACCTGCGCGCGCAGCTCCAGCATCCGCCGGATGCTGGCCAGCGCCTGCTCAGCCTTGCCCTCTTGGACGAAGCCGATCGCCGCGTTGATCAGCACGATGGCGACGATCACGCCGGTGTCGACCCAGTGCGCGAGCAGCGCCGTGAGCAACGCCGCCGCCAGCAGGATGTAGATCAGCAGGTTGTGGAATTGCCGCAGGAAGCGCCGGAACGCAGGGTCCCGTGGCGGCTCCGGCAAACGATTCGGGCCGACCTCCGCGAGGCACCGCGCCGCCTCGTCGCGCCTCAGCCCATCGCAGCGGCTGCCAAACTGGCGCAGCACCTCCGCGACCGGCAGCGCATGCGGCCTCCGGATGTCCATCGCACCAGAATAAAGGGGACGCTTCCCTTTGCGGAAGCGTCCCCGGCGAAAAAGGGAAGCGTCCCCTTTTCTAGCGGCCGAAGCTGCGGCGGTAGCTGATACCGATCGTGCGCGGCTGGTTGGTCAGGTAGCCGACACGGGCGCGGCGGCCGCGCTCCTGGTCGAGGCCGAGCCGGGCCGACTCGTCGGTCAGGTTGTTGACGAACACGGCCGCCTCCCACACGTCGTTGCGGACGCCGACGCGCAGGTTGGCGATGTCGTAGGACGGCAGCAGCGGATCGAAGGTGAACGACGAGATCGACGGGCTGCCGTAGCCGAACACCGTAAACGTCCCGAAGCCAGGGGCCTGGTCGGCGACCTGGGTGTAACGGTCGCCGACGTGCTGCCAGCTCGCGGTCACGTAGGCGTTGAACGCATCGCTGACCGGCCACTGGTACGTGGCGTTGGCCGCCACCTGAATCTTCGGCACCGACGGCATCCGGTTACCGTCCTCGATCGCCGCCACGACCGTAGTCACGCCGTTGGAATCCGTCGAGGTGATCGTCGAATCGAGCTTGGAGCTGACCCAGGTGGCCGACAGGCCGAAGTCGAAGTTGTCAGTCGGCTGTGCCGTCAGCTCGACCTCGAGGCCGGTCGCATGCGAGCTCGGCACGTTGAACACGATGCGTGACGAGCAGGATCCGGCCACGACTGGCACCTGCAGGTTGTCGATCTCGGCGTGATAGGCGGCGACGTTGATCTGGGCCCGGCCGCCGGCAAAGCCGATCTTCGCGCCGAGCTCGTAGTTCCACAGCTTCTCGTCCTCGAACGAGTCGCGCCCGCCGAAGGTCTCCTCGTCCTCGTCCGTGCACAGCGTCAGGTTCAGCGGATCGTTGATACCGCCGAGCCGGAAGCCGCGCGAGGCCTGGGCATTGAGTTGCACGTTGTCACTGACGTCGAACGAGAGCAGCACCCGTGGCAGGAAGCCGTCGGACTTGGCTGAACCCGGCCCGATGCTCGGGTCGGAGAACAGGCCGCCGAACACCAGGTTGCGGTCTTCCTCGAAGTCGTAGTAACGCCCACCGAGGGTCGCGCTGAATCGCTCGGAAAGATCGACGTTGATTTCGGCGAACAGCGCCATCTGCTTGAAGTCGTACGGAATGTCGGAATAGAACGGCATGTCATTGACCGGTGCACCCAGATCGGTGCTCGGCAGGCAGTTCGGCGGAGCGCCGTCGCACAGCAGCAGATCCACCAGCGTGTCGTAGCCGGGGGTCGGAAGCTGCTGGCCGTAATGACGGTTGATGTCGCTGTAGAACGCGCCGGCCAGCCACTGGAAGCGGCCGTCGTAGTCGGAGGCGAGGCGCAGCTCCTGCGTGAACATCTCGACCTTGGTCCGGTCGTACAGCGGCGAACTCAGGCGCACCTGGGCGCCGCTGCCGCCGAGCGGCGAATAGGTCACGCTGCCGGTCAACTGCGTGGCGTCGCGCAGCACGAGGATGTCGCGATCCGTGTACGAGCTGATCGAGGTCAGCGTGTGCGCGCCGAAAGTCGCCTCGATCGTCAGATCAGCGAGCATGAACTCGTCCTGGAACTTCTCGGTGAGCTGCGTGTACTGCTGGCGGTCGCCCAGCGTGATGGCCGGCTCGGTGGTCGTGTACGGATTCGCCAGCATGTTCCACACGTCGGTGCGGTTGTAGCCGTCGACATCCACGTCCTGGTAGACCACGCGCGGCGTGATCACGAGGTGGTCGGTCGGCGCGAGGCGCAGCGCGGCGCGGAAGCCGTAGCGCGTGCCGCTGTTGACGTCGCTGCGGATCGTGCCGCCCGGCTGGACCGCGTCGATGAAGCCCGGCAGCTCCGAGTAGTAGCCGACCAGGCGCAGCGCAGCCGTGTCGGTCAGGCCGACGTTGACCATGCCGCGCAGGTTGCCGCCGTTGCCGCCGGTGTCGATCATGCTGGCGGTCAGCTCGACGTCGCCATAAGTACCCGAGGTGTCCGGCTGGTTACTGATGTAACGGACCGTGCCGGACAGCGAACCGGAGCCGAACAGCGTGCCCTGCGGGCCGCGCAGCACCTCGACCCGGTTCAGGTCATAGAGTTCGAGGTCCGGAGTGAACAGGGACAGCGACAGCACCGACTCATCGAGGTAGACGCCGACCTGCTCCTTGACACCCGGCAGGTCGCGGTCGGTCTTGCCGGCCGAGATGCCGCGCAGCGCGACCTGGCTCTGGCCCGGACCGAGGTTCTGCACGGTGAAGCCGGCGACGTTACGGGACACGTCCTCGATGTTGGTGGCGCCGGCATTGCGCAGCGCCTCCTCACTCCGCGCACTGACCGCGAACGGTACATCCAGCAGCGACTCAGCGCGCTTGCGCGCCGTCACCGTGATCTCGCCCAGCACCGTCTCGGCGCCTGCCTGGGCCCCGATGGCCATTGCCACTGCGGCGGCCACCAGTGAAACGGAACGCGGCCGGAGGATTCGGGTCATGATCGTCTCCTTAGTACGGGATGGGCGCCATGAGGCGCCCGGGACGCTGCATAGTTTCGCTGCAACGCGTACTCTCCGCAACCCGGCTGATTGTTGCCATTGTGCAACAGCGACGAGCGGAGGTCCGCCGGAGGAATGGGCCCGCTGGGATTCGAACCCAGGACCAAGGGATTCACGCGGCTCCGGCCGTTTCCGGCCGGCGTGGACTATCTCTTCACCCGCGGCACGCGGCCGGGAGGGTGCGGGATGCTCGCGCCTGTCATCAAGGGCACTCGAGCCCTCAGGTAGTCTCTGCACCTTCCGGCGGTGTACCGCCGGCTCGGCTCAGGATTGCCATCAGCCGCCCGCCTGGCGCTGGAAGGTTCCCCTGAATTCATCCCGTCCACTCGGCACCTTTCGGGGCCGAGGCACCTTTTCGATGAGTCCCCTGCTCTGACCACTGAGCTACAGGCCCGGCGGCAGTTTAACAAAGGCTGAACGAACCACGCGCCGTTCATCCGGAATTGTCACAATGGCGGCAACGGCCGCCGGCATGGATCATGCGCGGCCCGTTCCGAATCCCAATTCCCCGAGGAGTCTGCGAGAGATGAACGATTCATTGATTTCGCGCCGCCGCCTGCTGCAGAGCGCGCTCACCGGCCTGGCCGCGGTGCCGGCCGCCGCACTGGTTGCCCGCGAAGCTGCCGCGGCCCCAGTGCTGATTTCGGAGGACGACCCGGCCGCCAAGGCGCTCGCCTACCTGCACGACGTCAAGAAGGTTGATGCCGCCGCCAACCCGACCTACAAGAAGGGCCAGATCTGCGCTAACTGCATCCAGTACACCGCCGGTGCCGGCGGCGAGGGCACCTGCAACATGTTCCCGGGCAAGCTGGTGAAGGCGCAGGGCTGGTGCAAGGTCTGGGTCCAGAAGCCCGGCACCACGCTCTGATCCCGCACTGAGCCCACCAGATCGGCCAAGAAAAACCCCGCCTCGCGGCGGGGTCAGGTCCCTCTTGGTTCGTCGATCGGCCGGTGATCCGGCTGTGTTGTCGTTATTCGTCCGGGCCCAACCAGGCGCCATCGGATTGCAGCACCGGCCCCGCCCGCATCCCCTGGCTGCGCTTCCACAGACAAAGTACGTGCCAGACTGGTCTGGCTCCTTTACTATCAATTCGTTAGGGGCCGACTTCGAGGTCGCGGCCGCCTGATTATGTCCAAATCGTAAGAAATCCCGACGCGCCCGGCAGGCCATGACCGATCCGCGTTTCGAACGTGCCCGCTCACCGCCCCTCGAGGGCGGCCAAACCGGCGAGAGGCTGCAGAAGGTCCTCGCCGCGAGCGGACTCGGTTCGAGACGTGACTGCGAGCTGGCGATCCGCGCCGGGCGCGTGCGCGTCAACGGACGGCGGGTCACTGCGCTGCCCTGCCTGGTGCGGCCCGGCCAGGACCTGATCGAGCTCGACGGCAGCATCGTCCGTGCGGTGCCCGATTCGATCGCGCGCAGTCGCTATCTGTACCTGATGCTGAACAAGCCGCGCGGTGTCATCTCGACGGCACGCGATCCGCAGGGGCGAGGCAACGTCGTCGGCATGGTGCAGGCCGCCATTCCAGCCGGCAGCCGGGTCTATCCGGTCGGCCGGCTCGACGCCGATTCAACCGGCCTCGTGCTGCTGACCAACGATGGCGAGCTCGCCTGGCGACTCACCCACCCGTCCCGCGGTGTGCCCAAGGAATACCTGGTGACGCTGCACGGACGCCTGAACCCCGAGACGGTGGAGAAGCTGCGGCGCGGCCTGTGGTTGGCCGGACGTGCTCCGGGTGATGGCGCGAAACGCGCCCGGATCGAAGTACTGCGCGTGCTGCGGCAGCGCAAGGATCGCAGCGAGGGTGACCAGTCGCAGGTCGCCGTGACGCTCACCGAGGGCCAGAACCGCGAGATCCGGCGGCTGTTCGCGCGGGTCGGCCTCAAGGTGCGGCGGCTCGAACGCCAGGCCATCGGCCCGCTGCGACTCGGCCGCCTGCCAGCGGGCCGGCACCGGGCGCTGACCGAGGCCGAGATCGCCGCCTTGCGCCGTGCGGCGGGTCTCGGCCCGGGCCGCCACTCACCGCCATCTTCGTAGCGCGCGGGCCACCCGGCGCTAGTACACTGCCATCGGGCTGGCAGGGAATCGGAAGTGGCGAGCGATGGCGGACGGAAGTACCAGAACCGCGGCCTGGCTGTACGCCGTCGTCCTGTTCCTGATCGTCTACGGGTCGCTGTACCCGTTCCGTTTCACCGACGTCGGCGCGACCGGCTTCGTCGACCTGGTCGCGCGGCTCGACTGGGCGCGCACCACGCGCAGCGACATCGCCGCGAATGTTCTGCTGTACCTGCCGCTCGGTGCGAGCCTCGCCTGGCTGCTGGCCGCGCGGCTCGGCGGGCCGCTGGCGATCCTGCTGGCGACGCTCGCCGCCGCGCTGGTCGCCTTCGCGATCGAGCTCGGCCAGTTGTACGAGACGCGGCGGGTCGCCAGTCTCGCCGATCTGTGTTTCAACACGGCGGGCGCCGCGGCGGGCGCCATCGTCGCCATGCTGGTGGCCGCTGCGCATCAGCGCCTGCGCTCCGGTGCGCTGGCGCGGCTGCTGCAGCAGCCGGTGGCCGTCGCGCTGCTGGTGGCCTGGGGCGGCCACCGGCTTGCGCCGTTCGCTCCCGACCTCTCGCTCGCCGGCCTGACCAGCTCGGTACGGCCGCTCTGGGCCAGCAACTGGTGGGTGCCCGGCGCAACGTTGCGGCACGCGCTGGCCTGGCTCGTGATCCTGCTGATCAGCACCGGCATCGCCCGCTCCGGCCGGGCGCTGGTGACGACGGCGGCTCTGATGGCGGCCGTGCTCGCGGGTCGGATCCTGTTTGCACCACTCGAACTCGTCCCGGCGGAAATCGCCGGTATGGCCATTGCGCTGCTGCTGGCCCGGCCGCTGCTGGCGCTGGCTGCGCCGCAGGCCGCCGCCGCGCTCGCAGCCACGCTGGCGGCCACCGTCGTGGTCACCGGCCTGACGCCCTTCGATTTCCGCTGGACCGGGGAACCTTTGGCGCTGATTCCGTTCAGTGAGTCGCTGACCCACTACCGCGCGACCAATCTCGCCGACATGTTCGAACGCTGCTTCACCGCCGGGGCCATGGTCTGGCTGCTCGCCCGGAGCGGCATGCCGGTACTGGCCGCCACGCTGCTCGGCAGCGGCCTGCTGTTCGGCGTGGAGCTGCTGCAGACCTGGCTGCCGGCCCAGATGGCCGATATCACCGATCCGTTGCTGGCGGTCGCTGCCGGCGGCCTGCTCGCCGTCTTCGAGAGCCCACGCCGAGGTCGCTGATGATCCTGCTGCGCGCATTGCTGCTCGGTGCCGCGGGCCTGCTGGCCGGCGCGGCCGATACCGACGCCCGGCAGGAGGCCTGGGAACAGTTCCGCTCGCTGTATGCCGGCGGTCAATATGCCGAGGCTTTGCCGCTCGCCCGCACGATCGTCGAGCTGACCGGCGCCGCGCCCGAACACGAGCTCGAACTGCCGATCGCACTCGGCAACCTCGGCGCGACCCAGCTCAGGCTCGGCGACCCGGCTGGGGCGCTCGCCAGCTACCGCCAGGCGCTGGACCTCGTGGAAACCACGCAGGGCATCGCCTCGCGCCGGCTGGTCGGCCCGCTGGCCGGAGTCGGCACGGCACACGCAGCGCTCGGCCAGCATGACGAGGCTGCGCTCCACCTGGCACGCGCGCTCGCGGTGAGTCGCCGCGCGGACGGCCTGTTCAACCTCGAACAGATGCCGCTGATCGAGCTGCTGGTCGACGCGCAGATGGCGCTGGGCAACTGGCAGCTCGCCGAACGCGAGCGCATCTACGCGCTCCGCGTCGGCGAGCAGAACTACGGCTACGACGATCCGCGCACGCTGCCGATGGTCACGCGCCTGGCCCGCTTCTACGAATCGCTGGCGCAATTCGCCGCAGCTCGCAGCCTGTATCTGCGGCTACGCGACATCAGCATGAAGGAGAGCGGCCTGCAGAACCCGACCACGATCCGGGCCATGCTCGCGATCGCGCGGACCTACCGCCTGCAATTCACGCTCGACCCGGAGTCGCTGCTCGAGAACGCCGAGGTGAATCCGATCACCGGCGCCCCGACGCTGCGGCAGACGGAAGTCGATGTCGGTCTGCTGCGGCCGCACCGTGGCGGCGAACAACTGCTCGAAAAGGCACTGGCGGCGCTGCGTGCCGCCGGCGACCCGCCGCGCGAGCTGCTGGCCGAAACGCTGGTCGAAATGGGTGACTGGAAGACGGCGCTGGGCCGGACTGCGGAGGCGCTGCCGTTCTACCGCGAGGGGGATACGCTGACCGCCGCGACCGCCGACCGACCGCAGCCCGGTCCGCTGGCGCTGCCGCGCCAGGTGTTCTACCGGCCGCCGCCGGCCTCGCTGCGCGCCCGCAAGTCGCCCGCGGGCGCGGTGCTGGTGCGGCGCGCCGAGTTCAGTTTCACCGTGGCGGCCGACGGCACGACCGGCGACATCACCGTGGTCAGCAGCGAGATGGGCGACGGCCAGCGCGCCCAGTTGCAGCGGGCGCTGGAGCGAGCCTTGTACAGCCCGCGCTTCGAGGGCGGCGAGCCGCGCGCGACGGAAGGCGTGCACTTCACAGCCCAGTGGTACGAAGAGGAGGAAACGCCGGCCGGGGAGTCAGCTCCGCGGCAGTGACGGCACGGGCAGCGGCCCCGGTACCGGCACCGGGGCCGGCCCGCTCGACTCCGGCCGGGCCGAGGCGCGCAACAGCAGCCGCACGGAATCCTGCTCCATCAGTTCGACGGCCACCTTGGCGGCCGCATCCCGCATGGCGCGCTGCGTCGCGGCCTGCAACGGCCCGCTGGCGCTGAGCCCGTGGGCGGGTTCGCGGCCGTAGCCGGTGTAGGCGAAGCCGTCGACGCGCGCGCCGGCCCCGTCATAGACCGTCAGCAGGTAGCGGATCGTGACCAGGTAGGCCTCGCCGGCGACGTCGCGCGGCGTCAGGAACGAGTACTCCTCGAAGCGCGGCTCGAGCACCATCGCCAGCGGCGGCCGGATTGCGGCGGCCTGCGCGACATCCTCGAGCGGCACGACCTTGTCGAACATCGCCGCGAACAGCCAGTCGAGATTGCCCACATGGGCCGCACCGAGCGCCACCTCGTAGCCGATCTGCTGGCGCTTCTCCTTGTGGACATACTCGCGGAACTCGCGCGGATAATAGACGCCGACCCGCAGCGGCAGGCGCTCGACCAGCGGCGGCGGCAGCCCGGCGCGGGTTTCGACCTGCGTCGCCGCGCAGCCCGCCAGCAGCAGCGCCGGGAGTGTGGCGATAATCTTCCTGATTGCCTTCATCCGCCGCTCCGTCTCCGGGGCTCGAAGTCCTGGTCGGTCAGGCCGACGAAGGTCCCGCCGTTCCGGGCACAGAGTATCCGCATCAGCGTCGCGTAGCGAATGCCGGTGAATTCCGGATAATCGTCGCCGAGCGGAAAGCCGAGCGCGTGGATCCGCACCAGCCGACCGCCGGCGCGGTCGGCGCGGTTGATCCGCTCCACGGTATCGACGACCTCCTCGATCGACGAACCGGTGAATTCGTCGCCGAACACGAACACGCTCATGCGCTGGCTGCCGGTCGAAAACGTCCGGATCGCCGTGACGATACCCTCGACCGGGCTCGAATTGGAGAAGGCCCGCCAGCGGCGGAAACGCTCGAGAATCTCCCGCCGCCGCACCGGCGAGTCCGGGATCCAGCGCCCGCTGTATTCCGGAAACATGTAGCCGCCCATGTCGTCCATGACCTGGATACCCTGCAGTTGCGGGTACAGGTCGAGCACCTCGGCCAGCTTCTGCTCGGCGCGCCGCCAACTGAAAGTCTGCATCGACCCCGACGTATCGACGACGAAGACGACGTGCTCGCTGTCGACCGGGATGCCGCCGATCGGCTGGTCGGCGCTGCGCCGGAAGCGGGCCCCGAGCAGCCGCTTCATCTCCTCGGTCAGCGACTGACGCGCAGTCTGCAGCGAGCCCGCCAGTGTTTCCACCGCGTCGGCCTCGCTGCGGCTGGCCGCAAACTGGCCGCGGATCAGCGACAGGTCGCCGCGCAGGCGCGCCGCCCGGCGCTGGTCCTCCGAAAGCTGTTCGATACGGGTCTGCAGTTCGCGCTCGAGCACCAGGCTGTGGCCGCGCAGATCGTAGAGCTCCTGCTGCAGCTTCGCGATCTGCGCGTCGAGGTCCTCACGCGCCTGTTCGAGCTGGATCGGCTCGCCGACCTTGTTCAGCACCAGCAGCAGGATCACCGCGCCGAAACCGCAGCAGATGCAGTCGAGAAACGACAGGCTGAAGGTGTCGGCCTCGCGGCGCTGGCGACGCTTCACGGCCAGTCCCGGGCCGGGCTCAGGAACGCGCCGCCGGTCGAGCGGGCCAGCCGCCAGAAGTACATCGGTGCCGACGGGTCACCCTCCATCGGCAGCAGCACGACATTGATCGGCGGCGGCGCCTCCGGCAGCGAGTGCACGGCCCGGGTCATCAGGTCCTCGCGGCCCCTGGCGTCGATCAGCCGGCGCACGATCGGGGCGTGCTCGCCCTGGGTCGGCAGGCCGTCGGTTACCAGGATCACGTTGTCCGGCCGCGGGTTCATTGCCTGGATCACGCCGAAGGCGTTCTGCAGGCTGGTGCCGTCCGCCGGCACGACCCGACGCAGCGCCTGCAGCGCGGCGCCGAGCTCGCTGGCGTCGCGCGGGCGCAGCCAGCGCCCCTCGCTGCCGGCCAGCAGCGGCCACGCACGCGTGTTGAATGCATAGATCTGGAACTGCGCGGCCGGCGGCAACTGCGCAGCGATCCAGTCCACGGTGCCGACCGCCTGCTGCCACTTGTCCGCGCGCAGCTTGTGCGCATCGGGCATGTTGCGCAGCCGGATCACGTTGACGACGGTCTCGTCGAGCATGCTGGCCGAGGCATCGAGCAGCACGAGGATGCGCTGGCCGCCGACCTTCAGGCCGGTCAGGTACTGGCGATCGCCGTCGCCGGTGGCGGCCCGCACCTGCCGGCCGGTCTGGGCGGGCGGGGCAGCGGCCTGCAGGCGCCTGGCCTCTTCCTCGAGCGAACGCAGGTCGGCCTTCAGGCGCTCGAGGCTCTCCCGCCGGGCCAGCGTGTCGTACTGGAACTTCGCCAGCTCTTCGCGGGCAAGCCGGAGCCGCTCGAGGACTTCGCGCGACTGGCCCTCGGTCCGCACCCGGTCGCGGTCGGTGCGCTCGAGCGCGTTCTTCAGCTCGGCGAGGTGCTTGTAGCCCTCGAGCACCTGCTCCTCGAGGCGGCGCGCCTCGGCGGCCAGATCCTCACTCTCGTGGATCCGGAACAGTCCCGACTGCGCGCTGATGATCGTGTAGAAGAGCACGACCGCGCCGAACCCGCACGAGATCACATCGAGGAACGACAGGCTGAACGTCTGCGTATTGCGACGGGCCATCGCTCAGTCCACCGCGACCAGTTCCAGCACGACCCCCGGCGTGCCGAGCCGCAGGCGGTCACCGGCCACGAGCGGCGCCTCGCCCTCGACCCGCGCGCCGTTGACGAAGGTGCCGAAGCGGCTGTGGTCGCGGACCACGACGGTCCCGGAGCGTGCCTCCAGCGTGCAGTGGCGCCGCGACAGGCCAGCCGCAGCGGCGCTGAGCGTGAGCGTCCGGCCGGCGCCGGGTGCAGCGCCGAGCACCAGCGGTCCGGCGGCCAGCGCGTGCGCGCGACCACCGAGCAGCACATGGGTCGGCAGCGGCCCGCGCTGCGGCGGCGCCGCCTGCGCCGGGGCCAGCGAATGCGCGCGCGGCAGCGCGATCATCAGTGTCGGTTCGGAGCCAGCGCCGTTGCCCGCAAGGTGGCGCGCCGCGCCATCGGCCGCGGCCGTCCGGGCAATCCTGGTGACCTCGATCCCCGGCGATTCCGCCAGGCGATCGGCGAGACCGGGCAGCCCCGCCGCCCGCGCCGACAGCGCCAGCGTCGCCGTCGCACCCGCCGGCTGGTGCGCCTGCACGAGTTCGATCAACTGCGTGTAATACGCCTCGGCGGCGGTCACGAACGCGGCACGCGATACGGTCACCGCGAAACCACCGCTGCGGGCCGTGAGCACGGCCTCGACCTCGGCGGCCGAGTGCAGCGCCGCCAGCCACTCCGGCAGCAGATCATGCAGGCGCTGCTCGGTCGCCGCCTCGTGCAGCGGATCGAAGCGCGTGCTGCGCACCATCGCGTCGCTGACGAGTTGTGCCCAGACCGCGTGCAGGGCCCGCAGCCCGACATGCGGCGTAACTGCGACCTGCTGCCGGCGCAGCCGCTGCGCGCCGTCGAGCACGGTCAGCACCGCCTGGTGGAAGTGCAGATCGAGGTGCAGCACCGTGGCCCGCGCCGCGAGGTCCGCGCAGGCGGCGACCGCGGCGTCCACGCTGCCGGCCACCGGAATGCCGAGATGCCGCGTGATGCCGAGCACGAGGCCGAGCTGACGCAGGCGCAGTGTGCCCGGCACCGCGAGTGCCAGCACATCGCCGTCCGCGCCGATCTCCCGCCACAGCGCGGCGAGCTGCGCGGCGGCCAGGTCGGCATGCGTCCGGCGGTCGACGCCGGGACGGGCCGGAATCTCCGCCGACAGCTCGCTCCAATGGCGATCGACGACCAGCGCCGGCCGCAGGCGGGCCGCAGCAGCGGCCGCGGCGCCGGCCACGAGGCCAGCGGGCGCGAACAGCACGACCCCAGGGCTCGCGGCGACTTCGGCGCCGTCGCGCACCGCGAGCAGCGCCGCATCCGCCAGTTCGAGCCCGATCGTCGCCATCGTCAGCGGACCTGCAGGTGACGCAACAGCTTCTGGTCGAGCCAGGTCTCCGTGTCGAGCACCAGGCGTTCCTGCGCAAGTTGCAGGTTGTGCAGCAGGAACATCAGCAGCAGCGACAGCAGCAGCGCGATCAGCGTCGAGTTGAAGGCGATGCCGAGGCCCTCGGTGACGCCGGCGATGTCGCCGGTCACGGCCTTGTGCGCAGAGCCGAGCGCATCGCCGATGCCGCGCACGGTGCCGATGAAGCCGATCGCCGGGATCGCCCAGGCGATGTAGCGGATCATCGACAGCTCGGAGTCGAGCCGCTCGGCCTCGGCCTGGCAGACCGCGTGCCCGGCCTCGGAGACGTTCTGCACGTTGCGCGTGGCACCGAAGCGTGCCAGCGCGGCCCGCGCCGCGCGTCCCGCCAGCGAGTACTGGCGCCCGGCGGGCAGCGACTCGAGCTGGCGCACGTACTCGCGCGTATCCTCGGGCAGGATGCGCATGCCCTCCGGCACCTGCACCGGGTCCGCCTCGAGCGCGCCGCGCTCGGCGAGCGTGGTACGGCCCTTGTAGCCGATCATCGCCAGCGCCCACAGCATCAGGATCAGGCAGCTCTCCTGCTCGTAGTCCTTGACGATCACCCACAGTGAGCGTTCCGGCACGTAGTCCGGATCGCTTTTCATCTCCTCGGTCTGCGCCACCAGCACCGCGGCCGCGTTCGGCCGCACCAGCGTCACGTAGAAGGCATGGACGACGATCACGGCGGCCAGCAACGACAGCATGCTGAACAGGAACTCGTGCGGATAACGGCTCTTCATGGGAACCTCAGATGTCGATGGGGAAAGAGACGGAGAAGTCGGCGCGGACTTTCTCGCTCGGTGTGAATCGTTCGGGCGCCGGACCGCGGGTCGCGGCGCCGGGCGGCAGCGGCGGCAGTGTTTCGTCCTCCGCGGCCGCGGGTTCGGCCGGCGCGGCCGCCGGTTCGGCGGCCCCGGCCGCGGCCTCCGGCTGCGCCGGGCTGTCCGGCGGCGGCTCCGCCGGCGCAGTCGGCGCCGGTGTTGCGGCCGGCGGCGCGGATGGCGCCGTCGCTGGCGGTGCGCGCGGCGGATCGATGGCCCAGGCCGCCGCCGCAACCAGTAGCAGCAACAGACAGATCACTCGCACCATCGGCCGTCACTCCGCATAACGCGCGATCCGGAAACCGAGATCGGGCCGGCCGCTCGTGCCGACACTGCGGGCGGCGAGGCGCAATTCGGTGAGCCGCCCGGTCAGCCAGCCGGCGCCGCGGATCACGTGCCCGTCGCCGCCCGGCGGCCCGCGCGGATCCGTGGCGACATGCTCGGGCCCGACCACGTAGATCGAGTAGAAATCGTGCGTCCACTCCAGCACGTTGCCGCCGAGATCGTGCAGGCCGAGCGGATTCCGCGCGAAGCTGCCGACCGGCGCGCTGACCCGGAAGCCGTCGTCGAAGCCGGTGATCGTCACCTGGGTCAGGTACGTTGCGGAAACATCGGCCCAGTTGCCCGCGCGCGCCGGAACCGGCAGTGCGTCGCCCCACGGATAGCGGCGCGTGGCGCCGCGGCCATCGTGGCGGGCGGCGTATTCCCACTCCGCCTCGGTCGGCAGCCGGTAGCCGGTGGTCGCCGGTTCGATGAGCTCGAAGCTGCCATCGCGCGACTGATAGGCCGGCACGAGACCATCGCGCTGGGACAGCCAGTTGCAGAACGCGGCCGCATCCTGCCAGCTTACCCGCACGACCGGCTGGCGCTCGAGGTCGAGCGTCTCCTCGCCGAAGATGCCGGACAGGTGCCCGGCCCGGAACTCGCGGAATTCGCGGTTGGTGACCGCGTGCCGCGCCAGGTAGAACGGTCGCTGCAGCACGACCGTGCGCTCGGTCTCGTTCGAACGCCGGCCCGCCTCGCGGCGCGGACTGCCCATCGTGAAGCGGCCGCCGCCGACCAGCAGCAGCTCACTGCCCAGCGCGGTCGTCACGCGCTCGCGCAGCCCGGCGAGGCGTGCCGCCTCCGGGGCGCGCAGCACGTACTCGATGAGTTGCGGCTGATCCTGCTGCGGCGTCACGCTGCGCCGGAAGCTCTCGAGACCGGCCTTGCGGATTTCGAGCTGGTGCGGCACGGCCGGCAGTTGCAGCGTCTGGTTGGCCGCGCCGCGCGGCACGCCATCGACGACCAGCTCGGCATCGGCCGGCGTGCCGCTGATGCGCAGCTCGCCGAGCATGGCCCGCAGCTCCACCGCGACGACGCGCTCGCCGCCCGACTCCACGCGGGCGCTCGCTGTCGCCGTCGCGAACCCGGCCTTGCTGATCAGCAACTCCTGTGGCAGGCCGGGCGCCACGCTGACCACGAGCGGCGTGCGCCCGCGATACTGGCCGCCGGCGCTGACATCGGCGCCGGACGGATTGCTGCGCACGACCAGCCGGCCATCCGGCAGACCGAGTTCCACCGGACCGACCTGCAGCAGCTTTCCCGGCTGCACGGTGATCTGGCTCTCGAAGCGCCGGAACTGCGGATGCGCGAGCACCAGCGCGTGGCGGCCGGCGTCGAGTTCGGTCGCCAGCGGCGTCGCACCGAAGTCGCGGCCATCGACCAGCACGCGTGCTCCGGCCGGCACACTCACCACCGTCACGGGTGCGAAGGCCGGCTCCAGCGCCACCGCCACGGCCTGGCGCTCGCCGCCCCCGTTCACCTCGAGACGCAGGTTCTTCGCGACGTAACGTGGCGCGCGGACAGTGATCTCGCGCGTACCCGCGGCCAGCTCGAACTCACCGGGCAGTGCACCGCGCGTTGTGCCATCGACCACGAGCGTCGCCGCGACACCGCCGGTATCGAAGGCGACCCGGCCCGGCAGTCGTTCGAGTGCGACGACCACTTCCTGGCGGGCGCCGCGCGTCACGCTCACCGCCTGCCGCGCAGTACGATAGCCGGGAGCCGCGACCGACAGTTCGTATTCACCCGGCGGCACCAGCCGGCGGGCGCCGAAACCGACATCGAGCACGGTGCCATGGAAGTCGATGGCCTCCGGTTCGGCCGCGGGCGTGGTCGTGACGATGACCGTCGCGGCCATGAACAGGTAGGCGAGCGCGAGCAGCGCCACGCCGGCCACCGGTCCGGCCACGTAGAGTGCGCGGCGGCTGATCCGCTGCCGCCCGCCGCTTGCGAACTCGCGCGGTTGCCAGGCGATCTCCGGAATCGGTATGCGATCGTCCGTGGTCGGCTCTACCTCATCGCCGGCGGCCAGCAGCGGCGGCTGGGTCAGGTTCGCGATGCCGCCGTGGCTGACGGCGATCGTCTGCCGGTCCGGACTTCCTTCGAGGCGTATCCCGACGCCGGACAGCCCGCCGGCGGCACCAGGCTCCGGTATCACCTGCAGACCGGCCGCAGTCAGATGGATCCGCGCGCGAACCTCGCCCGCTCCGCAGCCCGGCACGACGATGTCCGCGCCGGGTCCGCCGACCGACAGCGGCAGGTCCGCCCCGGTCAGCGGCCGCAGTCCCAGCGGATCCTCGAGCCACAAGCTGCTCACACCGACTCCTCGCAGCGGATCGTCACGGCCGCGGGCTGCGCGCCGGGCCGTAATTCAACTTCACGCCGCACGTCACGATACCCGGTCCGCGTGCCGACGACGGTGTAGCGGCCGGGCAGCAATTCAACCTCGCGCGCCGTGAAAGTCCCGAGCTGGCCGACGCGCCAGATGACGACCTGGGTCAGGCCGTCCGATTCGAGGCGCAGGCGCAGTGGCGTCTCGGAGACCGCAACCAGGCGCTCGAGTTCCGCCGCCGCGGCGTCGAGCCGTTGCCGCGGCCCCGCGGCCCGGGCAGCGGCCTCGAGCAGGGCCTTCGCGCCGGCCCGGGTGCGCGCGTCCCACAGGTGTTCCGGCGCACCAACCAGCGCCTCGATGCGCTGCTGCAGCTCCAGCCGTGGCGTGACCCGCGCGATGCCGTCCCGCGCCTTTACCAGGCCGGGCTCGAGGCCGGCGGCCTCGCGCCATGCCGTCAGGGCCTCGCCCCAGCGTTCGCCGCTCTCGGCCGCGCGCGCCTGCGCTTCCAGCGATTCCAGCGTCGCGCCACGCTGACCCTGCTCCAGCTCGGCCAGCGCTTCCCGCGCTTCCGGTGCAGCGGGCCGCAGCGCGAGCGCCTGCCCGAAGGCCGCGCGCGCCGCCGCGAACCGGCCCGCACTCCGTTCG
>VGVB01000029.1 GCA_016882265.1 Gammaproteobacteria bacterium | reverse complement strand
CCGCGGGCCCCGCCACCGCACCGGTACCAGTGGACTGGCCGGCCCTCGTCGCGCAGCTCGACCTGCAGGGCGCGGCGCGGCAGCTCGCCGCCAACTGCGAACTGCGGGCGCGGGCCGGCCGGCGGTTCCGGCTGCACCTCGATGCCCGCGCCGAGTCGATGCGCACGCGCCAGACGGAAGAGCGGCTGCGGCAGGCGCTGGCGCAGCTTACCGGCGCGCCGGTGGTGCTCGAGTTCGAAGTCAGTGCCGCGGCTGCCGATACTCCGGCGCGGCGCGAGGAGCAGGCGCGCGACGAGCGACTCGAACAGGCGCGCCTCGAACTGGAGAGCGACCCGACCGTGCGCACGCTGCGCGACCGCTTCGGCGCAGTGATCCAGCCGGACTCGATCAAGCCGGTCGGGTAGAATGTCGGGGATGAAAGGCAACATCGGCAACCTGATGCGCCAGGCGCAGCAGCTTCAGGCCAGCGTGCAGAAGGCGCAGGAACAGCTCGGCGCGCTGGAGGTTACCGGCGAGGCCGGCGGCGGCATGGTCCGCATCGTGATGAACGGCCGTCACGAGGTGCGCCGCGTGCAGATCGATCCGGCCGTGGTCGGCGACGATCGTGAGATGCTCGAAGACCTCGTCGCCGCGGCCTGCAACGATGCCGTCCGCCGCGTGGCCGCGGCCGTGCAGCAGCACATGGCCGAGGCGATGGGCGGCATGCAGTTGCCGCCGGGCATGAAGCTGCCGTTCTGAAGTCCCCGCCGTGAAGTATTCGCCGGGACTGGCGCGACTGATCGAGGCCCTGCGCGTGCTGCCGGGGGTCGGGCCCAAGTCGGCGCAGCGCATGGCTTTCCACCTGCTCGAGCGCAACCGCGACGGCGGGCGGGCGCTGGCCCGCGCGCTGCTCGAGGCCACCGAGCACGTCGGTCACTGCCGGCGCTGCCGCATGTTCACCGACACCGAGCTGTGCGAGACCTGCGCGGCGCCGCGCCGCGACGCGACCGTCCTGTGCGTGGTCGAGTCCCCGGCCGACGTCGTCGCGATCGAGCAGTCGGGCGGCTATCGCGGGCGCTACTTCGTGCTGATGGGGCACCTGTCGCCGCTCGACGGTATCGGTCCGGAGCAGCTCGGCCTGCGCGAGCTCGAAGCGCTGCTCGATGCCGGCGAGGTGCGCGAGGTGATCCTGGCGACGAATCCGACGGTCGAGGGCGAGGCGACCGCGCACTACCTCGGCGAACTGGTCCTGCGCCGCGGCATCCGCGCCTCGCGCATTGCGCACGGCGTGCCGGTCGGCGGCGAGCTCGAGTACGTGGACGGCGGTACGCTGGCCCACGCGCTGGCCGGGCGCCAGATCATCTCCTGAGGCGCGGCAGGCCGGGACGGTTCACGCGCCCGGCGAGCACGAGCAGCGCCCGGTCGTGGCCGCCCGCGAGCGCAGACCCAGCCTCTGCTAAGATCCACGGCAATATGAGCCGCGCCGAGCGCCTGATCTGGATCGACCTCGAGATGACCGGCCTCGTGCCGGAGACCGACCGGATCCTCGAGATCGCGACGGTGGTGACGGACGCGGATCTCGCGGTGATCGCGGAAGGTCCGGTACTGGCCGTGCATCAGCCGGAGGCGGTGCTGGCGGCGATGGACGCCTGGAACACGCGCACACACACGGCCTCCGGTCTGGTCCGGCGCGTGCGCGACAGCACGCTCGACGAGGCCGCCGCCGAGCGCCGGACCATGGCGTTCCTCGCCGGGCACGTGGATGCCGGCGCGTCGCCGATGTGCGGCAACAGCATCTGCCAGGACCGCCGCTTTCTGGCGCGCTGGATGCCCGCGCTGGAGCGCTTCTTCCACTACCGTAACCTCGACGTCAGCACGCTGAAGGAGCTGGCGCGCCGCTGGGCCCCGGCGGTGTTCGCAGCGGTGGAGAAGGAGTCGCGACACACCGCGCTCGCCGACGTGCACGAGTCCATCGCCGAGCTCGGCTACTACCGGCGCGCGCTGTTCAGGCTGGACGGGTGAGGAACAGCCAGGTCTCGACGACGGTGTCCGGGTTCAGCGACAGGCTGTCGATGCCCTGATCGACCAGCCAGCGCGCCAGGTCGGGGTGGTCGGAAGGTCCCTGGCCGCAGATGCCGATGTACTTGCCGGTCCGCCGGCAGGCCTGGATCGCCAGAGTCAGCAGCGCCTTGACGGCGGCGTCGCGCTCGTCGAACAGACCGGCGACGATCGCCGAGTCGCGGTCGATGCCGAGGGTCAACTGGGTCAGGTCGTTGGAGCCGATCGACATGCCGTCGAAGTACTCGAGGTAGCGCTCGGCCAGCAGCGCGTTGGTCGGCAGCTCGCACATCATGATGACCTCGAGCCCGTCGTCGCCGCGGCGCAGGCCGTTCGCGGCCAGCAGTTCGACCACGCGGCGGCCCTCGTCGACCGTGCGCACGAACGGCACCATGACCTTGACGTTGCTGAAGCCCATGTCCACGCGCACCCGCCGCAGCGCACGGCATTCGAGCTCGAAGCACGGCTGGAAACCCGGATCGACGTAGCGCGCGGCGCCGCGGAAGCCGAGCATCGGGTTTTCCTCATGCGGCTCGTACAGGCCACCGCCGATGAGGTTGGCGTACTCGTTCGACTTGAAGTCGGACAGGCGCACGATGACCGGTTGCGGCGCGAAGGCCGCGGCGATGCAGGCGATACCTTCGGTCAGGCGGCCGACGAAGAACTCGACCGGATCGGCGCAACCGTCCATCTGCCGGCGGATCTGCTCGCGCAGCACCGGATCGAGCCGCTCGAACTCGAGCAGTGCCCGCGGGTGTACGCCGATCATGCGGTTGATGATGAACTCGAGTCGGGCCAGGCCGACGCCCTGGTTGGGAATCGCGGCGAAATCGAACGCGCGGTCCGGATTGCCGACGTTCATCATGATGCGGACCGGCGCCGGCGGCAGCGCGTCGAGCTGGATCTGCTGCTGCTCGAATTCGAGCCGACCCTCGTAGACGAAGCCGGTATCGCCCTCGGCGCAGGAGACCGTGACCGGCTGGCCCTCACCGATCGCGCTGGTGGCGTTGCCGCAGCCGACCACGGCCGGAATGCCGAGCTCACGGGCGATGATCGCCGCGTGGCAGGTGCGGCCGCCGCGGTTGGTCACGATCGCGGCGGCGCGCTTCATCACCGGCTCCCAGTCGGGATCGGTCAGATCCGAAACCAGCACATCGCCGGCCTGCACCCGGGCCATATCGCGCGCATTGCCGATGACGCGCGCGGTGCCGGCGCCGATGCGCTGGCCGATGGCGCGCCCGCTGGTCAGCACGCGCGACCGGTTCTTCAGCGCAAAGCGCTGGATCGTGCGCCCGGAGCGGCTCTGCACGGTTTCCGGCCGGGCCTGCAGCACGTACAGCTCGCCGGTGATGCCGTCGCGGCCCCACTCGATGTCCATCGGGCAGCCGTAGTGGTCCTCGATCTGCAGCGCCTGGCGCGCCAGTTCGTGCACGTCGGCGTCGCTGAGGCAGAAGCGCTGGCGGTCCGCGGCTGCGACCTCCACGACTTCGGTGCCCCGGTCCGCGGCGTAGATCATCCGGGTCGACTTCGTACCGAGACTGCGGCGGATGATCGCCGGGCGTCCCGCGCGCAGCGCGGGCTTGTACACGTAGAATTCGTCGGGGTTGACCGCGCCCTGCACCACCATCTCGCCGAGGCCCCAGGCCGCGGTGATGAACACGACGTCGCGGAACCCGGACTCCGTGTCGAGCGTGAACATCACGCCGCTCGCGCCCTGGTCGCTGCGCACCATGTGCTGGACGCCGGCTGAGATCGCCACATCCTCGTGGCGAAAGCCCTGGTGCACGCGATAGGCGATGGCCCGGTCGTTGTACAGCGAGGCGTAGACTTCGTGCAGGGCCGCGAGCACCGCCGCCTGGCCGCGTACATTCAGGAAGGTCTCCTGCTGGCCGGCGAACGAAGCGCCGGGCAGGTCCTCGGCGGTGGCTGACGAGCGCACCGCGACGGCCGCGTCCGGCGTCGTCAGCAGCGTGGCCAGCGCGGCGTCGACCGCCTGCCGCAGCCGCGGCGGGAACGGCTGGTCGAGGATCCAGCGCCGGATGCGGGCCCCGGCCTCGGCCAGCCGTTCGACGTCGTCGACGTCGAGCCCCTCGAGCTCGCCGCGGATGCGGTCGGCGAGTCCGTTCTGCGCCAGGAAGTCGCGCCAGGCGCGGGCGGTGGTCGCGAATCCGCCCGGCACGCGCACACCGGCAGGGGCCAGCCGGCGGATCATCTCGCCGAGTGAAGCGTTCTTGCCGCCGACCGCAGCGATGTCGCCGAGGCCGATCCGTTCGAAGGGAATCGTGTAGTCCGTCACTTACGCACTCCGCCGTTGCCGACACCTGCTACGATCGCGCGACCCGCGGCCTGCTCCGCGCAGCCGGTCCGCAGGACCACCGGGACAGCTATGAAACAGCGGCGCACCGTGTTCTTCGTTTCCGACCAGACCGGCGTGACCGCCGAAACGATGGGCCACAGCCTGCTGACGCAGTTCGACAGCCTGGAATTCAGGACGGTCACTCTGCCATTCATTGCCGGCATTGACAAGGCACGCGAAGTGGTCAGCCGCATCAACCTCGCGGCGCGCGAACAGGGCACGCGCCCGGTGGTCTTCGCCACCTTCGTCGATACTGAAGTGCGGGACATCGTCCGCGGCGCCGAGTGCCTGTTCCTCGACTTCTTCGATGCCTTCCTCGGCCCGCTCGAGCGCGAGTTCGGCGAGCTGTCGACGCACGCGCTGGGCCGGGCCCACGGCGTCACCGACATCCGCGCCTACACGCAGCGCATCAGCGCGACCAACTTCGCGCTGGCCAATGACGACGGCGCCCACACGCACGACTACGATCGCGCCGACGTGATCCTGATCGGCGTATCGCGCTCCGGCAAGACCCCGACCTGCGTGTACCTGGCGATGCACTACGGCACGTTCGCGGCCAACTATCCGCTGACCGACGAGGACCTGCAGGAAGGTCGGCTGCCGCCGGCCGTGGCGCCGTTCCGGGCCCGCCTGTTCGGACTGACCATCGCGTCCGACCGGCTGCAGCAGATCCGGCAGGAGCGCCGGCCGGACAGCCGCTATGCGTCGACCCGGCAGTGCGCCTGGGAGGTGCGGGCCGCGGAACGGATGTTCACGAAGGAGGGCGTGCCGTACCTGGACACCACCGAGTGTTCCATCGAGGAGATCGCGGCGCGGGTGCTGGAGCGACTCGGCATCCCGCGGCACGTGCGCCCGTAAAGGATTCGTGATCGGGCGCACGCTCCGGCCCGGCGGCGGGCGGAAATGCCTGTGTTATAGTCAAATTCATGCAGTCGGATCAGCTTTGTGCGAGTTCGTGGCGGGCGCGGCCGCGCTCGTTCGTCAGCCTGATGACGCTGTACGAGAGCAACTTCATCCGCCTTGGCTGGGTCGTGCCGGACCTGCGCCGGTTGCCAGCGATGACGGTGGCGGTCGCCGCCGGTGAGCCACCGCTGGAGATCGTGGTGCACGAGCGCAGCCGCTGGACCACGACGCTGGAGCTGTCCTGTCTGTTCGACACGGGCGGCCAGACCGAACGCGCGCCACGCCTCACCGTGCGCGCCTACCACGACGCGCGCCTGGCCGAGGCCTGCGGCGTGGCCGCCGCGACCCCGGCGCGCGAGGCCGACGTACCGGCCCGGCGCGCTCCCGACCACTGGCGCAGCAACATGCTGCTGAACAAGTGGCTCGAATACTGCGCCGGGCGCGGGTATCAGCTTGCGCCGGCGGCGAGCTGACGGGGGCCGGCGGCGATGGCGATGATCCTGCCGGAGAAGTGGTCGCAGTTGCGCCTGCCGGCGCTTGGCGGCCGCCCCGATCCGGGCGAACAGGAGCGCCTGCTCAAGCTGTTCTGGAACCGGGCCGAGCTGAAGAAGGAACTGCAGGGACTCGACGACCAGCTCCACGCGCTGCGCGCGAAGCTGAAGCAGCAGGAGAACGCCTCCGCACGCGTGCAGCAGCAGCTCGACCAGCTCGAAGTGCTGCTCGGCGATCTGGCCCGCGGCCCGGATGCGCTGGTCCATTACGGCCTGCGCGCCCTGTGGCGCGCCTGCCGCGAGCAGCTCGAGCAGTTCGCCGGCGACCTGAAACGGCAGAAACAGGACCGGCAGCGACGCCAGCAACTGGATGAGTTCCAGCAGGACCGCGCCGAACGGCTGCAGCTTGCCGACCAGCGCTTACGCCAGGCCGAGGAGGTCGCCGACGCCGAGCGCCTGCGCCTGCGCGAGCGCGAGGAACGCCTGGCGCGGCTGGCGTACTTCTGGCATTACTTCCGGCGCCGCAAGCTGCTGGTGGAGATCGAGGCTCAGCGGCAGCGCTGCATCGTTGCGGAGCGCCAGCTCGCCGACATGCGCGAGGCTCATCGCACGATCGAAAAGGAGCCGTGGCCGGAGTTCCCAGGCCTCACGATCGGTGGGCGCCGCGAGGTCAACGTCGCGGTGATCGCCTACGCGCAGACGCTGTACGCGCGCCTCGCGGCCGCCGGCCTCGCGATGCAGGCGCGCTTGGCCAGCAATCGCAGCGTCGAAAGCGCCCGTTACGGCGACATTGATGCCTGTCTGGCGCGGCTGCGGGAGATCGACGGCGCGCTGCGGCTGGTACGGGCGGCGGAGGGCGTGGCGGCCGAGATCCGCCAGCGCGGCGACCGGATCGCCGCTGCCGCAACCTGGCGCTCGGAGAGCGAGACCGTGCCACAGCCCAGCTCGCTGCCGCCGGCGGCCGGCGGCGGTACGGCGGATGCCAACGTCCTGGTCGAGGATTACTGGGACGTGTACAAGGTGCTGCTGCGCTGAAGCCGTGACCCGGTCGGGCAATCAGCGCGACGCTGTTCGCCGGGCGCCGTTTCCTGACCGGGATCAACTCAAACGGATGGCTGTGCCGCTCGCTTCCAGGTCGGCGGCGTCGGCCGCGATCTCGATGGCTTCGTCCAGCACGGCGTCCGGCAATTCCTCGTCATCGAAGCTCTCGAGATCCTGCAGCGGCGCCAGCCCACGGGCTGTTCGCCGGCGGTTCTCCCGCTCCAGCCGGGCTGCGTCGTCGGCATCCCGTTCGGCCTTGCGGGCCGCCAGGTTCAGCGACACTTCATGGCGCTGGCGCAGCCGCTGCATCCACTCGACGTCACCGAGCAGCGCGGCGAAGTCCGGGCTGCTCGCGACCCGGCGGCTGTGGACCTGGGCGAGCTGAGTCAGGGCCGGTACATCGTCGGCCTGCGGGGTAAACCGGGTCGGCTCGATCCGGTCCCAGGGCAGGGCGCTGTCCCGGGTGCTTTCGCCGAGGTCGGCCGTATCCAGCAGCGACGGCAGATCGATGTCCGGTGACACGCCGCGATGCTGGGTGCTGTCGCCGGTGACCCGATAGTACTTGCCGATGGTCACGGTAAGCTGGCCGAACCCGGCCTTCGGGCCGAGCGCATAGCGGTCGAGGGGGAAGAGATTCTGCACCGAGCCCTTGCCGTAGGTCTGCTGGCCGACGACCAGACCGCGCCGGTAATCCTGGATCGCCCCGGCGAAGATCTCGGATGCGGAGGCGCTGGCGCGATTGACCAGCACGACCAGCGGACCACTCCAGGCAACCCCCGGTTCCGGGTCGTCGAGTACCTCGACGCGGCCGCCCGTTTCGCGCAACTGCACGACCGGCCCGCGTTCCACAAACAGGCCGACCAGCCCGGCCGCCTCCGACAGGTGCCCGCCGCCGTTATCGCGCAGGTCCATGACCAGTGCGCCGGCGCCCGCGGCGCGCGCCTGCTCGATCAGCCGGCGGACATCGCGGGTCGTGCTGCGAAACTCGGTATCGCCAGCCACCCGCGCCTGGTAGTCCTGGTAGAAACTCGGAACCGCGATGACCGCGACGGACAGATCGCGCTGGCCGCGCTGTGTCTTGTGCATCTCGAGCTGTGCTGCCTGGGCTTCGAGGGTGACCTTGTTGCGGGTGAGTTGCAGGACCGTTTCGGGACTGCCCGGGGTGACGCCGCCCGGCAGGATCTGCAGGCGCACGACCGTGTTGACCGGACCGCGGATGAGCTGCACGACGTCGTCGATGCGCCAGCCAACCACGTCGACCAGTGTCCCGGAGCTGCCCTGACCAACGGCGGTAATGCGGTCCTGGGGCTTCAGCGTGCCGGACGCAGCCGCCGGCCCGCCCGGCAGCACGTTCATGACGGTCACGTAGTCGTCGACGAGCTGCAGCGATGCACCGATGCCCTCGTACGACAGGCTCATGGCGATGTTGTATTCCTCGGAATTGCGCGGTGACAGGTAGTTGGAATGCGGGTCGTAAACGTGCGCGAACGCATTCATGAACGTCTCGAACACGTCGTCCGGAGTCACCTGCTCGATCCGGCGACCGAGCCGCTCGTAGCGCTTGCGCAGCACTTCCCGCGTCTCGCCCCAGTTCTTGCCGGCCAGCCGCAGCGACAGAGCGTCGTTCTTGACCCGCTTGCGCCACAGCTCGCGCAGTTCCTCACGCGACGCCGGCCACGGCGCATCGGCCCGGTCGAAGCGGTAGGTCTCGTCGAGCGTGAAGTCCGGTTCGGTATCCAGCAGCGACAGCGCCCACGCGATCATTTCACGGTTGCGCTCACGGAAGCGCAGGAAGATCTCGAACGCCGGACCGGCGTCCGCGGCATGGATCGCATCGTCGAGTCGGTTGCGCAGCGGCGCGAAGTCCGCGACGTCGCCGGCCAGCAGGTAGCTGTGCCCCCCATCCAGCGCTTCCAGGTACCGTTCCAGAACCTGGGCCGACATGGTGTCGTCCAGGGTCGCCTGGCGGTAATGCTGGCGTTCGACGACCTCGGTGACCAGCCGCATGACCCGCCGGTGGCGCTCGCTCGGTACGAACTCGCCGGCCGCGGCCAGCGCCGGCGGCAGCGGCGTGGCCCGGTACGAGACGGACCCGGCCAGCGCGAGGATCGCGCCGCTCAGCACGAACGCCAGCAGGAACCGCGGGTAACGCTGGCGGCGGCGGCCGGAAGTCGGATTCATGGGCTGATACACTGACTATCGGGTCGAAAGCTGCAAACGGATGGGTACAAGGTAGAGGCCGCCTGCCGTGCAATCAAGTACCGGTATCACGCCCCGGCGAGACCGCCGGCGGTGAGTCCGCTCGGCTTCCTGACCGGTGTGCTGCTGGGTTCCGCTGCGGCCATCGCGTTCGTGCTGGGTGTCGTGCTGGTCCTGTTCCTGTTCAACCTGAGCGGCCAGCCGGCGCTGGCCGGGGAATTGCCGGCCCTGACGCGGTCCGTGACGCTGTTCACGACGCTCGCCGGTGTCGCCGCGGCAGCTTTCATCGGCTGGCAGCGCCGGTACCGCTGGCGCTGGCTGGCGCAGAGCGGCCTGTGGCTGATGCTGCTGGCCATGGCCTGGTACTACGCAGGACCGCAATGACGACGTCGCGGGTCAATTGCTGGCGATTCGTGCCGTTGCTGCTGGTGACCCTGGCCGGCTGCGAGTCCGCCGATCAGGCCCTTGATCGCGCCGCAGCGGTCATGACCGAGGCCCGGTATCGTGAGTCCGTCGCGGCCCTGGCCGCCGACGAATTCGAGGGCCGCAGTCCCGGAACCCCCGGCGGCGAGCGAACCGTCGAGTACCTGGAACGGCGCTTCCGGGAGCTGGGACTGCAGCCGGCCAACGGTGACAGCTTCCGGCAGGAGGTCGCGCTGGTCGAACTGACCGCGGGCCCGGAGACACAGCTTTCCTTTGCCCGTGACCAGCAGCGGCTGGCGCTCGCCTACGGCGACGAAATGGTGCTCACGACCCGGCGCGTGCAGCCCGAAGCGGCCATCGCGGACAGCGAAGTCGTCTTCGTCGGTTACGGTATCGTGGCGCCGGAATACGGCTGGAACGACTATGCCGGCGTGGACATGCGCGGCAAGACCGCGCTGATCCTCGTCAACGACCCCGGGTTTGGCTCCGGCGATCCGGAGCTGTTCCACGGCCGGGCGATGACCTACTACGGGCGCTGGACCTACAAGTTCGAGGAAGCCGCGCGCCAGGGCGCCGCGGCGGCGCTGATCATTCACGACACCGCGCCGGCTGCCTACGGCTGGGACGTGGTCCGGAATGGCTGGACCGGTCCGAAACTGTACGCCGAGACCGCGGACGGCAACGCCGGACGCTGTGCGCTGGAGGGCTGGATCACTCACGACCGGGCCGCGGCGCTGGCCGGCCTCGCCGGCCAGGATCTCGCCGCGCTGGAACGGGCCGCCATGCAGCGCGGATTCCGCGCGCTGCCGCTCGGGGTCACGGCCAGCGGCGGCCTGCACAATGCGATCCGGCGCACCAGTTCGCCGAACGTCGCCGGACTGCTGCCCGGGCGCAAGCGCCCGGACGAATACCTGATCTACATGGCGCACTGGGATCATCTGGGTCGGGGCCAGGCTGCCAGCGACGATTCGATCTTCAATGGCGCGGTCGACAACGCGACCGGTGTCGCCGCAGTGCTGACGATCGCGCAGGCCTGGCGCGCGCTGCGTCCGGCGCCCGAGCGTTCGATTCTGTTTCTCGCCGTGACGGCGGAGGAGTCGGGGCTGCTCGGTTCGGAGCACTATGCGAACGCGCCGCTGGTGCCGCTCGAAAAGACCGCGGCCGTGATCAACATCGACGCACTGGGCCCGCTCGGGCGGGCCGAGGACATCGAAGTCATCGGCTTCGGCGCCTCTGGTCTCGAGGAGCTGCTGGCTGCGGCCGCTGGTCGTCAGGGCCGGGTCGTGACGCCGGACCAGCGACCGGAAGCCGGTTTCTTCTATCGTTCCGATCACTTCCATTTCGCGAAGCAGGGCGTGCCGGCGCTCTATGTCAAGTCGGGTATGCGCCTGCGCGACCGGCCGCCGGGAACCGGTGCCGCCCTCATCGACGATTACGTGGTCAATCGATATCACAAGCCGGCCGACGAATATGATCCGGGCTGGGATGTCAGCGGCTCGCTCGAGGACCTGCGCCTGCTGTTCGAGGTCGGCGTCCGCGTCGCCAGCGACCGCGGCTGGCCGGACTGGTACGCAGGCAACGAGTTCCGCGCTGCGCGCCTGGCGAGCGCGGCGGCGCGCGGTGCGGGGCACTGAGTGGCTGCGCCGCTGATGACGGCGGCCCGCACGCCGACGCTGCTCGGCGTCGGCCTGATCGCCTGCGCGACGCTGCTGCTCGAGGTCGACCTGACGCGCATCTTCGCGGTTACGCTCTGGTACTACTTCGGGTTCGTGGCGATTTCGCTGGCGCTGCTGGGTACCGGCGCTGCCGGTGTGTTGTGCTACCTGAATCCCGAGCGCTGGACCGGCGCGAATCACCTGCGCCACATGGCCGCGTTTGCCGTGGCGCTGGCGCTGCTGGCGCCGCTCGTGGTCTGGATGCACCTGGCGAGCGACTTTTCCGGATACACGCTGCAGCACGGCCGGTTCTTTGCCGTCCTGGCCGTGCACATGGCCGCGTTCTTCGTCCTGTTCTTCTGCGCCGGGATGGTGATCTCGATTGCCCTGTTCCGGTATCGGGACCGGATCGGCCGACTCTACTGCTTCGATCTCGTCGGTGCTGCGCTCGGCAGCCTGCTGGTCATCGTGCTGCTCTACCAGGTCAGTGCGCCGGCCCTGGCGTTTGCGGTGTCGGCCGCTGCCCTGGTCGCGGCGCTGCTGTTCCGCGCGCCGGCCGCCGGGCGGGCGGAACGCGCGGTACTGGTGGCGCTGGCGCTGGCGGCGGTCGCCGCCGGCGGCCTCAATGACCGGCTCGGCCTGCTGCAGGTCGGCAGCGTCAAGAGCTACGAGTCCAGGGGCGTACAGAGCGTCGAGGAACAGAAGATCTACGAGCAATGGAGCCCGGTCTCGCGCGTGGCCGTGTTCGCCCCGCAGCGCTACGAATCCGGCCGTGAACGGATGCGCGTCACCAACGATGCCGGTGCACCGACCACACTGCATCGCTTCGACGGCGACTGGCGCAAGGCCGACTGGACACTCGCGCTGCCGAGCAACGCGGGCCTGCAGTTGCGCCCGCACGGCGACAGCCTGATCATCGGTGCCGGCGGCGGCATGGATGTGCTGTCGGCGCTGCGCTTCGGCAATCGCAGCGTGACCGCGGTCGAGATCAATCCGGTCATCGCCGGCCTGGTCCAGGGCCGCTACGCCGGCTATATCGGCCGCATCTTCGCCGATCCGCGCGTCACGCTGCACGTGCATGAAGGGCGGAACTTCGCCGCCGGGTCGCCGGATCGCTACGACCTGATCACGATCACGATGATCGATAGCTGGGCCGGCGCCGCCGCGGGCGCCTACATGTTCAGCGAAAACACGCTCTACACCTACGAGGCGGTGCGTGACTACTACACGCACCTGCAGGACGACGGCGTCCTGTCGATCAGCCGCTATTACCGCTGGGACGAGGCCCTGCGGGTCGTTAACACCTACCTCGCGTATCTGACCGACCAGGGCGTCAGTGAGCCGGGCCGGCGGATCCTCGTGCTCGTCGAGCAGCCGCGGCTCTACCGGCGCGCCACGCTGCTGCTGCGCAAGGGTCCGTTCACGCCGGAGGAGGTTCAGTCTATTGCCGCGCTGGCGGCCGGCAACGGCTACCGGATCCTGTACGCACCACTGGCGGTCGACCCCGGGCTCCTCGAGGCCGCGGCCAGGGCAGCCATTTCCGCGCGGTGGTCGGCGCGTCGCCCGCGGAGCGGGCCACCCTGCTGGCCGCCCATCGCCATGATGTGTCGCCGTCGACGGACGACCGTCCGTTCTTCTTCTTCATGGACCGGCTGCGCGACTTGTGGCATCCGGACCTGAACGATCATCCGGCGCGCCGTCTCGCGCTGCCGATCCTGTACTTCGTCTTCGCGCTGTTCGCCGTACTCGCGGTGCTGACCGTGTTCGTGCCGCTGTGGCTGCGCCCGGACCTGGCCATTCGCGGCATACCGCGGCGCACCCGCTACCTGCTGTATTTTGCCGGCATCGGTATCGGCTTCATGCTGGTGGAGATCTCGCTGATCCACCGGCTGACCGTCTATCTGGGTCACCCGACCTACTCGTTCGTGGTCGTGCTGTTCTCGATCCTGCTCGCCAGCGGCGCCGGCAGTCTGCTGTCGGAACGGATCCCGCTCGCGCGGCTGCCGGCCATCCTGGCTGCGATCGTTGCGCTGGTCGGGGTGACGGCACTGGCCGTTTACGACCAGATGACGACGCTGATGTGGCTCAGCTTCCCGTGGCGCGTGCTGAGCTCGGTCGCACTGCTGCTGCCGATCGGCCTGTTGCTCGGCATGTGTTTCCCGCTCGGCATCCGCTGGGCGCGGCAGGCCCATGATCACCTGATCCCCTGGGCCTGGGCGGTGAACGGGGTCTTTTCGGTGTTCGCGGCGGCCGCCTCGCTCGTGGTCGCGATCAACTTCGGCCTGCGGGCGATGCTGCTGGCCGGGGCAGCCTGTTACCTGGCCAACATCTTGCTCGTGACCCGGACCGGCAGCCTCGCGCCGCGCAGCGCCGCCACGCAGGCGGAGGCCGCCTGACGCTCAGCGGCGCCGGCGCAGCGGTCGCGACAGCAGGCGCAGCGCAGTGAACAGCAGGAACGGTCCGGTCACCAGCAGCCAGGCCGTCGGTGCGAGCCGCAGCAGCGCGAGATAGAGGGCTTTGAGGAAGGCCAGCAGACCGCCGTCGTAGGGACCGAGTGTCAGCACGCCGGCCAGATAGATCAGCAACGGCATGATCAGCAGGCCGAAGCCGAGCAACGGGGCGGCGATCCTGAACTCGCGGTCCCAGCCCTGACGGCGGCGTGACGGAGCGGCGGCCAATGCGGGTGATCCTCTGCCGGGGCAGGCGCCGAGTCTGCCGCTACCGGGGGCGGCCGGCAAGGCTGGCGGGCGCGACGCTGGTGTCCGGCGGCGGCGATCGGGCTATACTAGCGCGGCCGGGCCACATCACCCGGCAGCAAGCACACACCATGCAGAAGATCTGGTGGCCCGAGCCGTTCTACGAAGTCAGGCCCTGGGGCGCGCTCGCGCTCGGCAGCCTCGGCGGGCTGTTTGCAGCGGTGCGCGCCTGGGCGCGCGCCGACTGGGATCTGCTGTTCGCGGCCGGCCTGCTGGCCGGCCTGCTGCTGGTTGCCTATGGCGGCGTGGTTCTGCACCTGCGCTTCGACTATCGGCGCCGCAGCCGCTGGTATCGCGAACGACGGCGCTGATTCGTGGCCCGACTGCGCTGCGCCGTCATCGGTGGCGGCTATCTCGGTCGCTTCCACGCGCAGAAGTACGCGGGGCTGGCCCGCTGTGAATTCGTCGGCGTAGTCGATCCCGACGCCGCCGCGCGCGCGCGGCTGGCCGCTGAGCTTGGCGTAGCGACATTCGCCGATCACCGCGAACTGCCAGGCCGCGTGGACGCGGTCAGCGTGGCGACGCCGACCGTGACGCACTGCGCCGTCACCAGCGAGTTGCTGGCCGCTGGCATCCACGTGCTGGTCGAGAAGCCGATTGCCGCCGCGGCCGCCGAAGCCACCGCGATGATCGAACTCGCGCGCCGGCACCGGCGGGTGCTGCAGGTCGGCCATCTCGAGCGCTTCAACCCGGCGGTCGTCGCGGCAACCAGCGAGATCCGGGCGCCGCGCTTCATCGAGTCGAGCCGGCTGGCGCCGTTCCGCCCGCGCGGCACCGACGTCAGCGTCGTGCTCGACCTGATGATCCACGACATCGACCTGATCAGTCATCTGGTGCACGCGCCGGTCACGGCCATCGACGCGGCCGGCGCGCCGGTGTTCACCGACGCGATCGACATCGCCAACGCGCGGCTGCGCTTCGCCAATGGCTGCGTCGCCAACGTCACTGCCAGCCGCATCAGCCTGAAGACGGAGCGCAAGCTGCGCGTGTTCCAGACCGATGCCTACCTGTCAGTCGACCTGCAGCAGAAGCTGCTGACGGTCGTGCGGCGGCCGGCGCCGACCGCTGCGGGCGAATTGCCCAAAGTCGATGTCGAAGAGCAGAGCTTCGATCAGGGCGATGCGCTGCTGGCTGAGATCGAGTCGTTTCTCGATGCCGTCGAGCAGGATCGCCCGCCGGTGGTCAGCGGCGAGGACGGGCTGCGCGCGCTGGAACTGGCCACGCGCATCGCCGAACTGGTCGGACCGTCGTCGCCCGCGGGCTGAGGCCGCACGCCGCGTCCTGGCCCCGGCAACGGCTATAATCACCACCCCGCGAGCGCCCCGTTTGCCACCTGCATGCAGCCCACCGACCCGCGCGATCCGGACTACTACCACCGCGTAGTCGACTGCCAGTGGGCCTGCCCGGCGCACACGGACGTGCCGGAATACATCCGCCTGATCGCGCTCGGGCGCTACGGCGACGCCTACCTGGTGAACCGGGCCACGAACGTGTTTCCGGGCATCCTCGGGCGGGTCTGCGACCGGCCCTGCGAGCCGGCCTGCCGGCGCGGCCGGGTCGAGGCCAGTCCGGTGGCGATCTGCCGGCTCAAGCGCGTGGCCGCGGATCTGCGCGAGGACATCACCGCGCGCCTGCCGCGCGCGGCGGAGCGGCGCAACGGCAAGCGCGTCGCCTGCGTCGGCGCCGGGCCGGCCTCGCTGACCGTCGCCAACGACCTGCTGCCGCTCGGCTACGAGGTCGTGATCTTCGAGCAGCACGCCTGGCCGGGCGGGTTGATGCGCAGCAACATCCCGGCGTTCCGCCTGCCGGCGGCGGTGCTCGACGAGGAGATCGGCTACATCACCGGCATGGGCGCCGATCTGCGGCTCGGCACGCCGGTCCGGAGCCTCGCCGCGCTGCTCGACAGCGGCGGATTCGCTGCGGTCTTCATCGGCAGCGGCGCGCCGCGCGGTAAGGAACTGGCGCTGCCGGGCCGCGACGCCAGCGAGCGCATCCACATCGGCATCGCCTGGCTCGAGTCGGTTGCCTTCGGACACGTGACCGCAATCGGCGAGCGCGTGCTGATCATCGGCGTCGGCAACACGGCGATGGACTGCTGCCGCACAGCGCTGCGCCTCGGCGCGCGCAGCGTGCAGGTCATGGCGCGCAAGCCGCGCGGCTTCTTCAAGGCCTCGGCGTGGGAACTCGAGGACGCCGAGGAGGAACACGTCGCGATCGTGGTCAACCACGCGCCCAAGGCGTTCGTCGTGCACGACGGCCGGCTGCAGGGTATGACCTTCGAGCGCCTTGAATACGAGCTGGACGGCGAACGAATCACGGCGCAGCGCGTGATCGAGGAAGTCTTCGTGCCCTGCGACGATGTGATCCTCGCGATCGGCCAGGAGAACGCGTTCCCGTGGATCGAGCGCGACCTCGGCATCGAGTTCGACGCGCACGAGCTGCCGCGCCTCGATCCGGTCACCTTCGAGTCGACCCGGCGCGGCGTGTTCTTCGGCGGCGACGCGGCCTGCGGCCCGCGCAACATCATCGAGGCCGTCGCCCAGGGCCACGCCGCGGCGCTGTCGATCGATCTGCACTGCCGCGGCGAGCCGCTCAACGCCCGGCCACCGCACGCGGTCACGCTGCAGAGCCGCAAGATCGGCCTGCACGAGTGGTCGTACCGCAATGCCTGGGACGGGCGCGAGCGCCGCCTCGTGCCGCATATCAGTTTACGCGAGCGGTTCCGCCGCCTCGACGTCGAGGTCGAACTCGGCTTCGACGCGGCCCGCGCCGCCGAGGAAGTGCGCCGCTGCCTGAACTGCGACATCCAGACGGTGTTCGAAGCGCCGCGCTGCATCGAGTGCGATGCCTGCCTCGACATCTGCCCGACCGATTGCCTGACGATCACCGCGGATGGCGCGCCGCCGGCGGTGCAGGCGCGGCTGCGGGCACCGCGGCTGCACCCGGCGCAGCCGCTGTTCGTGTCCGCGCCGCTGCGGCAGACCGGCCGGATCATGGTCAAGGACGAGGACCTGTGCGTGCACTGCGGGCTGTGCGCCGAACGCTGTCCGACCGGGGCCTGGGACATGCGCAAGTCCTGGGTGCACATTCCACAGGCGGGAGACGAGGCACGATGCCAGGGTCCAGCGCAGCGCCGGCGCGCGTAAACGACTTCACGATCCGTTTCGCCAACGTCAACGGCTCCGGTTCGGCGAGTGCGAATTCGCTGATCCTGAAGGCGATCTGCCGCATGGGCGTGCCGGTCGTCGGCAAGAACTTCTTCCCGTCCAACATCCAGGGGCTGCCGGCCTGGTACGAGATCCGGGTGACGCGTGCCGGCTGGCGCGCGCGCGGCGCCAGTGTCGACCTGCTGGTCGCGATGAACGCCGAGACCTACGCGCGCGACCTCGCCGACGTCGCGCCGGGCGGCTGGCTGGTCTACGACTCGAGCTGGCCGCAGGAGCTGCTGCATTCCCGCGCCGACGTGCAGGCGCTCGGCGTGCCGCTCGCCGAGCTGTGTACCGAACACTTCGAGGGCGGGCGCACGCGCACGCTGATGAAGAACGTCATGTACGCCGGCGTGCTCGCGGCGCTCGTCGACCTCGATCCCGCGGTGCTGCGCGGGCTGCTCGACGAGTCGTTCGCGCGGCAGCAGCGGCTGCGCGACACCAATGTCCGGGCGCTCGAGACCGGTTACCAGTGGGCGCGCGCGCACTGGTCCTGCCCGCTGCCGCTGCGCGTCGAGCGGATGGAGGCGACCCGCGGGCAGGTGCTGATCGATGGCAACACCGCGGCCGCGCTCGGCTGCCTGTATGCCGGCGCGACGGTCGGCGCGTGGTACCCGATCACGCCGTCGACCTCGCTGATGGATGCGTTCCGCGGCTTCTGCGCGCAGTACCGGGTCGACCCGGCGACCGGCCGCCACGACTATGTGATCCTGCAGGCCGAGGACGAGCTGGCTGCGATCGGCATCGTGATCGGCGCGGCCTGGAACGGCGCGCGCGCGTTCACGCCGACCAGCGGCCCGGGCATCTCGCTGATGCAGGAGTTTCTCGGTCTCGCCTACTACGCCGAAGTGCCGGCCGTGATCTTCGACGTGCAGCGGGTCGGACCGTCGACCGGCATGCCGACGCGCACCCAGCAGTGCGACCTGCTGGCCTGCGCCTGGGCTTCGCATGGCGACACGCGCCACGTGCTGCTGTTCCCGGACTCGCCGGCCGAGTGCTTCACGATGGCGGTGCAGGCCTTCGACCTGGCCGAGCGGCTGCAGACTCCGGTCTTCGTGCTGTCCGATCTCGACATCGGCATGAACGACTGGCTGACGCCGGAGCTGACCTGGGACGACGGTTACCGGCCCGACCGCGGCAAGCTCCTGAGCGCGGAGCAGGTGGCTGCACTGACGACGAAGTTCCATCGTTACCTGGACCCGGACGGCGACGGCATTCCGTACCGTACGCTGCCAGGCGTCAGTCCGAAGGCGGCCTACTTCACGCGCGGCTCCGGCCACAACCGTCTTGGCGCCTACACCGAGGACTCGGCCGAGTACCAGGACGTGATGGACCGGCTGGCGCGCAAGTTCCGTACCGCCGCGACGCTGGTGCCGCCGGCGCTGAGCGACGGACAGGGCGCATCGCTCGGCCTCGTCAGTTTCGGCTCCTGCGATGCGCCGGTGCGCGAGGCGCTGGCCGAGCTGCGCGCCGGCGGCCTTGCCATCGACTACCTGCGGGTGCGCGCGTTCCCGTTCGGGACCGAGGTCGAGGAATTCCTGGCCGCGCACGCGGCGCTGTTCGTAGTCGAGCAGAACCGCGATGCGCAGTTGCGGTCGCTGCTGACGCTGGCTACGGCGGTGGACAAGCGCCGGCTGTTTTCGATCCTGCACTACGACGGGCTGCCGATGCGCGCGCGCTGCATCGTCGACGGCGTCCGCGCGGTACTTGCCGAAGGAGTCCAGGCATGAGTTTTCTGCCCAAGCCGAAGGTCGCGCACCCGGGCCTGCCGCTCAACGCGCTCGGTCTCAACCGCCGCGACTACGAGGGCGTCATGTCGACGCTGTGCGCCGGCTGCGGCCACGACTCGGTGACCGCGGCGATCGTGCAGGCCTGCTTCGAGCTCGAGCTGCCGCCGCACAACGTGGTCAAATTCTCGGGCATCGGCTGTTCCTCGAAGACCACGGCCTACTTCGTCGCCGGCGCGCACGGGTTCAACGCGGTGCACGGCCGCATGCCGTCGATCGCCTCCGGCGCGCATGCCGCCAACCGCCACCTGCACAGCATCGGCGTGTCCGGCGACGGCGACTCGCTGTCGATCGGGCTCGGCCAGCTTGCGCACGTGATCCGGCGCAATCCGCGCATGCTCTACCTGATCGAGAACAACGGGGTCTATGGCCTGACCAAGGGGCAGTTCTCCGCGTCCGCCGACGTCGGCACGCGCTCGCGCCGCGGCGACGTCAACGAGCAGCGGCCGCTCGACCCGGTGCTGCTGGCGCTGGCGCTCGGTGCGCCGTTCGTCGCGCGCGGCTTTTCCGGCGACCGGGAGCAGCTCGTGCCGTTGCTCAAAGCCGGGCTCAGCAGCGGCGGCTTTGCTCTGATCGACGTCCTCTCGCCCTGCGTGACCTTCAACGACCACGAGGGCTCGACCAAGAGCTACGCCTACGTGCGCGAGCACCGCGAGGCGCCGGTGGCGCTGGATTACATCGCGCCACGCCGCGCGATCGAGGCGAGTTACGCAGCGGGCGAGGTCCTGCCGGTCACGCTGCACGACGGCAGTCGCGTACTGCTGCGCAAGCTCGAACCGGATTACGATCCGACCGACCGGACGCGCGCCGCGGCTTTCGTGCAGGAACGGGCCCTGGCCAACGAATACGTGACCGGGCTGATCTACATGGAGCCGGAGCGCCGCGACTTCCATACCCGGCACAACACGGCCGACGCGGCCCTCAACGCGCTGCCCTTTGCGCGCCTGTGCCCGGGCGCGGGGAAACTTGCGGAGATCCTGCGCGAGTTCCGCTAGCCGCGGCAGTCCAGCGCGCCGAGCGCGCCCGGCAGCACCTGCACGGTCAGCGGCGTCGTCCCGATGAGCTGGCCGTCGGCTTGGATTTCGCCGGGCGGATCACACTCGATGCGGGCTGCGGCGCTGCGCTCGCCGTGCACGGCCGGATCCGCCGCCAGCCGGCCGTTGAACAGTTTCGGCAGGCGGGCGAGGGCGCGCCGCAACGGCAACGCATCGATGGCGACGAGATCGAGGAGTCCGTCGTCCGGCCGAGCACCCGGTGCCAGGCGCAGGCCGCCGCCGCAATCGGGGCCGAGCGCCGCGAGCGCAATGAAAAAGCGGCCGCTCCGTGTCCCGCGGTCGGTCGAGATCCTGAATTCGGGTGCCCGGAACCGCGGCAGGGCCAGCGCGAGGCCGGTCAGGTAGGCGAGTGCGCGTGGGCCACGGCGCGGCGTGCGGCGCAGTACGGCCGCATCGATGCCGGCACCGGCGACGTTGTGGAACACGCAACGATGATCGGTCGAGCCGCCGGGTGGCCGGCAGGTGGCGAGGCCGAGATCGACACGGCGGGTCCGGCCGGCGGCCAGCCGCGCTGCGAACCGGGTCGGATCGCCAGGGAAGTCCAGCGTGCGGGCCCAGTCATTGCCGCTGCCGCAGGGTGCGACCGCGATGACGGTGTGTTGCAGAACCCCCGGGTCATGCGCCCACAGACCGTTGAGGACTTCGTGCAGTGATCCGTCGCCGCCGACGACCAGCAGACGCCGCGCGCCGGCGGTAACCGCGGCCACAGCGAGCTGCTGCGCATGGCCCGGCCCGGCCGTCAGCGCGGCCGTGAACGGAATTCCGTGGCGCTCGAGGGCCGTGCGCAGTGCCGGCCAGCGCCGGCGCGCGCGGCTGCCACCGGCGGCCGGATTGACGATGACAAACCAGGGGAGGGCGGCGCGCACGGGCGCCATCATGCGGGACCCGGGGCCCACAGGAAACTGCGGGTGATCCCGCCACCCATCGTCCCGGAAGGCGTGGCGCTCGGCTACGGCCTCCGCCGTGCGGCGACCGACTCGGCGACGATGCACGCCAGCTCGAACATCATCGTCGCGCCGACATAGGCGGTATTCCCGAGCGGATCCAGTGGTGGAGCTACCTCGACGACGTCGCCGCCAATCAGGTTCAGGCCGCGCAGGCGCCGGAGCATCAGTTGTGCTTCGATCGTCGTCATGCCGCCCGGCTCCGGAGTGCCGGTGCCGGGGGCATACACCGGATCCAGGCCGTCGACGTCGAAGCTGACGTAAGTCGGACCGTCGCCGACGATGGCTCGTGCTTCGTCGATGATGGCCCGGTATCCCCGTTCGTAGAGCTCTTCCATGTAGACGACGCGCATGCCGCTGTCATGGCTGAACTGCCACAGGTCCTTGTCGGTGATCGTGCCGCGAATACCGATCTGGATGGTGCGCCTGGGGTCGAGCAGGCCCTCCTGAACGGCGTGCAGGAATGGCGCACCGTGGTGGAACTTCGAACCCGCGAACGGGCCACAGGTGTCGCAGTGGGCGTCGAAGTGAATCATCCCGACCGGCCGTTCACGGGCGATCGCCCGGAAAATCGGCAACGTGATGGAATGATCACCGCCGGCGGCGATCGGGACCACACCGGCGCGGTGAATGCGCGCGAAAGCGGCCTGAATGTCGCGGTGCGAGTCCTCCAGGTTGAAGAGATGGTCGAGCGGCGTGTCGCCGACATCCGCGATGCGGCACAGCGTCATCGGATCGAGCTGCAGCGCCTGATGAACCCCGCGGATCAGGTACGACTGGTTGCGGATCTCCCGCGGCCCATGCCGGGCGCCACCACGAACGGTTGCCCCGCCATCGAAGGGCACACCGACGAGTCCGACCTCGATGGTCTCCAGGTCGCTGGTGATCGGCGCGTTGAGCAGCGACGCGAAGCTGCTGGACGCGGCCGGTGGCCGGAATACGGGTGGTGGGCCCTCGCCTGGATGGATCGGCATGCAGCAAGCTCCTGAGTGGCCTCGGCTGGAACTGGCGTTTGACATCGGCGGCCGCTTGGCCGATACTGGACTTGAGTCCAGTCTACAGTCCAATAGAGTTGAACGGCAAGCGGTGCTGGCGTAGTCGCCGGCGAGCGACGGTGCATTCGGGAGGGAACATGGGAAATCAAGTGCCGATGGCAACGCGCTGGCTGAATCTCGGTGTCGCCTGCGTCGTATCTGTAATGCCGGCCCCGCTGCTGGCCCAGGCCGGTCCGGCGGGCGTACTCGAGGACATCATCGTCACGGCCCAGAAGCGGGAGCAGGCGGCGCAGGACGTGCCGATCGCGCTGTCCACGCTGACCGGCGCAGAACTCGGCGGCCGCCATATCAGCTCTGCGAAGGATATCGCCGCAGCGCTGCCGAATCTGACCTGGGCCGCCGGGGATTCCTCGAACGTGGCCAACATCTACATCCGGGGTGTCGGCGATTCGTCGTTCCACACGAATCAGGTCGGCGCGGTCGGCATGTACAGCGATGAGATCTCGCTGAACTCCCCGCTGCTGTGGAACTTCGGCATGTTCGACCTGGCCCGCGTCGAGGTGCTGCGGGGTCCACAGAACACGCTGTTCGGCCGCAACACCACCGGCGGCGCGATTCAGTTCGTCAGCAATACGCCGGTGCTGGGCCAGGATCCGGGCGGCTACCTGGCCGTCAACGTCGGCAACCACGATCGGCGCGATGGCGAGGGTGCCGTCGGGATACCGCTGGGCGAGACCGTGGCGGCGCGTCTGGCCGTGGCCCATTTCGGTCAGGGCGACTACCTCGACAACGTCAACCTGCAGCGGCAGGAAGGAGGCGTCGAGCGGTCGGCGGGCCGGGCGCAGTTGCTGTGGCAGCCGAGTGAATCTTTCACCGCTCTCGCCAACGTTCACGCCGGCCGCCTGCGCGGCAGCGCGACGCGCTACAAGCAGATCGGCCTCAGCGACCCCGCGGCTCGCCAGCCACACCAATCCCGGCAACGGCTGCTCGGACCAGACGGGGTTCGTCGACAGCGGTGATGTCACCGAGGTATCGGCGAATTCCCTCGACCTCTTCGAGATCGACACGCACGGTGCACTGCTGCGTCTCGACTGGCAGCTTCCGGCCTTCACGGTTACGTCCCTGACCGGGTTCGAGCATGCGGACTCGAAGCGGGCCGAGGACAGTGACGGCGGGCCGAGCTACATCTTCAACTTCGAGCAGTCCACGGATACCGACCAGGTGTCGCAGGAGCTGCGGTTCGCATCGACCGCGGCCGGTCCGCTGCGCTGGATCGCCGGGCTCTACTGGTTCGACGAGGACCTCGACAACACGACGGTGGCGCGGCGCGGACATCCGATCCTGAGCGATGCCACGACGCCCGGCATGCCGGTGCCGGAGGCGGGCGTGCTGACTTTCATGCCGTTCACGATGCTCGACCAGAAGGATGAAGTCTGGTCGGTGTACGGCCGCATCGAGTACGACCTGGCCGACGCCTTCAGTGTGACGGCCGGCCTGCGCTATACCTCGGAACGCAAGAGCGGCCTGCTGGTTGCGGGCGCCGTGCCTGACCTCGTGCCGCTGTTCGGGCCGGCTGAATTCATCGGTGCCGCGCAGATCGGCCGCCTGCTCGCGGGCGGGACCGAAGTCGGAGCGGGTCCGCTGCCGCCGCAGTGTCCGCCGCCGTTCCCGCTCAACGCGTGCTTTCAGCGCCGGTCGTTCGGCACGACCTCGGACGAGATCGGTGGTAACCTGACCTTCAACTACCGGATCGCCGACGAGGTGCTGGCCTACGTCAGCCTGGCCCGTGGCTTCAAGGCTGGCGGGGTGAGCGCAGCCGCCCTCGATGCCATCGTCGGTAACGGTGGCTCGTTCGTGGAGCCGGAGACGCTGTGGACCTACGAGCTCGGCATCAAGAGCGAATTGCTGGAGCGCCGGCTGCGCCTCAATGCGGCCGCCTTCTACAACAAGTGGACCGAGCAGCAGTTGTTTCTCGTGATTCCGACGCCCCTGGGGGCCAATCCGGTCCTGACCAACGTGCCGAAGACCAGGTCGTACGGAATCGAGGTCGACGTGACGGCGCTGCCGGCGCCGGGATGGACGGTCGCAGTAGGCGGCGGAGTCCTGCGCAGCGAGGCGACGGACATCGGCGCCATACTCGGTGCGGTCAAGGGCAGCCGCCTGCCCGGAGCGCCGGAAGTCAACCTGAGCGCCCTGGTCCGCAAGGAGTGGGACGTGGGCAGTGGCTCCTTCGGTGTGCAGGGCGCTGCGCGGTACTCGGGGTCCACACACTGGGATCTGGCCGATTCACCCATCGCCACCGAGCCTGGCTACTGGCTGCTGGACGCGAGCGTCGACTACCGCTTCGGAGCGGACCAGCGCTACCAGTTGTCGGTCTGGGGCAAGAACCTGGGGGCGACCGAGTATTGCTTCTTCCGCAGCAGTCAGGCCGGGCTGGGCTTCGGCGACGTGGAGGCCTGCGCCCCGAATGAGGGGACTCGCTTCTTCGGCGTGAGCCTGCGGGCGAACTTCGAGTAGCGGTCGTGATTACGGGGCCGCTGGTCGGGCGGTGCCTACGGGTTCGCGCCAACGCTGCCGGATGGAGCAGCGCGGCGGCGCGGCAGCTTGGCGGGGAGGTAGAGCCCGAGATAGGCGACCGTAGCACGCGAAGCTTCGACCATCATGCCCCTGGTGATGCGGCCGTGGTCCACGAACGACAGGCAGAACATCAGACCCGCGATCTCGACAGCGCGGAAGAACACGGCCGGCCGGTCAGTCACCGCCGGCAGCTCGAAATGGGCGTTGATCTGCTGCGCGAAGACTTCACCGAGCGCGACATCGCACTTGAATACGCCGAGCCGGAGATCCGGCGAGGCCGCCGGATCGACGAGCAACTGTTGCGCGGCCGGATCGGCGCCAAAATGCCGTACGCCACGCTCGATCAACCGGGCGACGACCTCGGACCAGGACGCGAACGGCCCGACCAGCGGCGCGGCAAGTGCCGCCCGCACTTCCTGGTGCAGGATCAGCAACAGGTGGCCGTACAGGTCCTCGATGTCGGCAAAATAGTGATACGCCGAACTCTTGGGTACTTCGGCCCTGGCCGCTACGTCGCTGAGCGTCAGCTCGGTCAGCCGCCGCGAGTGCAACAGCGCCCGCGCTGTGTTGATCAGGCGGCTGCGCTGCACCGCAGCGCTCGAACGCGGCGCGCTCCTGCGCCTACGCAGCAGGGCCATGGCTGGCGACGCAACGGCTGCTGGGCCTGACCGGCTGCCGGGACCGGAACGGCCGCAGGGCCAGCGCCCTGGTCGGGAATGAAACGGACATGATGTCGGGTCCGGGCACGTCTGGACTGCAGTCGAGTGTACAGTCCAGACGTGCTCTGCCGCAAGCGAATCGGAGCGGGCCACCTGCGACCAGAAGGAAATCGACGATGAAGAATGCCGTTGCTGCGCTGTCCCTGATCGCCTGCGCGTGTCCCGCAGCGGTTATCGCTGCCGACCGCGCGGACAGCGTCTACCTGAATGGGAGGATCTACACGGTTGACGAGTCCCAGCCCTGGGCCGAGGCTGTCGCGGTCCTGGGTGACCGGATCGCGTTTGTCGGCAGCAATGCTGCCGCCCGCGACTTCATCGGCCCCGCCACACGCACGATCGACCTGCAAGGCCGGATGGTGATGCCGGGCATTCATGACGCGCACACGCATCTTCTCTGGGCCAGTATGCATCGCCGGTACGGTTGCCGGCTCGAGGACCAGGAGACGGTTGCCGGCATCGTCGCGACACTGCAGCAATGTGCCAAGGGTCGAGACCCGCGGGAGTGGCTGGTGGCCAGCCCGTACGACTACACGTTCTTCCCTGACCACCGACCGCACCGGAAATGGCTGGACCAGGCCTTTCCGGACACGCCGGTGTTCCTGAGGCATTTCAGCTTTCATCACGCGTTGCTCAACACCAGGGCGCTGCAGGTGGTTGGCATCGACAAGGCGACTCCCAACCCGGACAAGGGCCGGATCGTCAAGGACGAGAACGGCGAGCCGACCGGCGAACTGGTCGAGGAGGCGGTGCTGCTCGCCCAGCGGTTCCTGCCGCCGGACAGCGCGGAACAGCAACTGGAGGCTCTGCGCTGGGCGGTCAGGGTCAACAATCAATACGGCATCACCTCCATCCAGGAGGCGGCGAGTTCCCGCGCGGCGCTGACCGGACTGAATGCGCTGGACCGGGACCAGGAGTTGATGCTGGAGGTTGCCGCGCATCTCACCTGGGGCAGCCCGAGATTTGGCGGCGTGCCGAACGAGGCCCTGGAGGCACTGATCGACGACCGGGCGAAGTATCAGACAGCGCATGTCAGGACCGACTTCGTCAAGATGACGATCGACGGTGTCCCGCTGCCTCCGCACTTCACCGAGGCCGGCATCGATGATCATTGCCAGGTCGACCTGGGGCATGTCTTCATTCCACCCGGCAAGGTCGCCGAGATGGTGACGCGATTTGACCAGGCGGGCATCAAGGTCAAGATGCACGTCACCGGCGCCGGTGCGGCGCGCGTGGCGCTGGATGCAGTCGAGGCGGCGCGCAAGGCCAATCCGCAGTCCACCATCCGGCATGACCTGGCGCACACGAACATCATCGCGCCACGCGACCTGGCACGATTCACGCAGTTGAATGTCGTCGGTGAGATGTCGCCATCCGTCTGGCACCTGTTTGGCCGGACACTGGGGCAGCCGCCACAGCCTGCCTGGCAGTTCAGGACGCTGCTGGACCACGGTGTCCTGTTGACCGTGGGATCCGACTGGGTGGTGACGCCCACGCCGAATCTCTTCCCGGGACTCCAGGGCATCCTGCTGCGCGGTGAGGAATCCGTCGACCTGGCGTCTGCGCTGCGGATGCTGACCATCAATGGCGCGATCTCGATCGGACTGGAGCAGACGCAGGGGTCGATCGAGCGCGGCAAATTGGCCAACTTCATCGTGCTCGACCGAAACCTGTTTACAGTGCCGGCAACCGACGTGGCGGAGACGCGGGTGCTGAGAACCGTATTCGAGGGGCAGGTCGTGTATGAGGCCGGCGAAGCTGCTGCGGAGCGCCGCCAAGTGCCTGACTGATGGCAAGGTCGCCCTCCCGCATGAGCCACGGCCAGCGCGATTCCCGGGGTGCGCTGGCGGCTGGCGCCTTGCTGTTCTCGATCGGCCCGGCGGCCCTGATGGTGATGCCGATGATCGTCGGCGTGTACGTCGACGAGCTGGGATTTTCCGGCCGGCAGGCCGGCCTGCTGGCCTCGGTCGACGCGACCGGCATGTTCGTGGCGTCCCTGCTCGGCATGGTCTGGGTGCGAACGCTGAACTGGCGCCTCGCGGCCATGCTCGGACTGGGCGGTGCCGTCGCTGGCAACCTCCTGGCCGCCGGGGCGCACGAGTTCACGCTGATGCTGGCCTGCCGGGCGCTGGCCAGTCTCGGTGCCGGAACGGCGTTCGCCGCGGCGACCGCCAGCCTGGCTGAGCAGAGCAAGCCGGAGACGGCGTTCGGCATCGGGCTCGCGGTCGAGACGCTGCTGACGATGGTCGTGATGGCCCTGTCGGCCGGGATTATCGAGTGGCAGGGCATCGCCGGAATCTTCCGGATGCTGGCGTTGCTGGCATTCGTGGTTGCCCTGCCGGTTGGCTGGCTGCCGGCGCGGAGCGCGAAGACCGCACCGGTCGGCCAGCCTCCGCCAAGTCCGGATCCGGCCACGGTTGCCCCGGTCGCTGCCGGCCTGATTGGCACGATGCTGTTCTACGCGGGCGTGCTCGGCTTCTGGGTCTATCTGGAGCGGATCGGTCAGGCGGCCGGTCATTCGAACCACCTGATTGGCACGATACTGGCCTGGTCGCTGGCCGCGGGCGTACTCGGCGGAATCGGGCCGGCCTGGCTCCATGGTCGCGGCGGCATCGCCCGGCCCAACCTGCTGGCGATACTGCTGCTGATGGCCACGGTGCTGGCGGCGGTCGGCAAGGTCACGCTGCCGGTGTTTGCGCTGAGCGCGATCGTGTTCGGTGCCCTGTGGGTGTTCGCGACTGCCTACCAGGCGGCGCTGATCGCCACCCTGGATCGGAATGGCCGCTATGCAGTCCTGATTCCGGCGGCGCAGGGTGCGGGTGCGATGATTGGCCCGGCTGCCGCCGCCCTGCTGATCCAGGGCGATGAGTACGTGGCGGTGAACCTGATTGCGGCTGCGTTCCTGGCCGTGAGCCTGCTCCTGTTCCGGGTTGCGCAGCGCGGTCTGGGCCCGCCGGGACCCGTGGCTTTGTCCTCGAATCAACCGATGGAGTGATCCATGTTCAATTCCAGTGTCAACCAGTGGTCGCGGCTCGCTTTGGCAGCCCTGCTGTGCGGAGCCTCCGGGTTGCAGATGGCCCTCGCCGGCGTGACCGAGAGCTACGAGAACCGCCACGACCCGGGCCCGCCGCGCAATCTCGCGCCGCCCGGCGCGAAGTCGCGACTGGTCATGCTGGGCACCGGCCATCCGCTGCCGAATCCCCATCGCTTCGGCCCGGGCACGGCCGTCGTCGTCAATGGTCAGTCGTACCTGTTCGACGCCGGCGAGGGCGTGTGGCGCGGCCTGGCGAAGGCGGCCACCTTTCACGGTGGCGTGATCGCGCAGGCGTTCCAGGTGGATAACCTGACCCGCCTGTTCATCACCCACATGCACCCGGATCACACGATCGGCATTCCGGCGCTGATCCTGCAGCCGTGGTACCTGAATCGCGCCAATCCGATGGACATCTACGGGCCGCCGGGGATCACCCGCCGCGTCGATGCCATCCTCGAAGCGTGGCGAGACACGATCGAACTCGATCTGGCCAAGGATCCGACGACGCCGCCGCATGGCTGGAAGGCCCGTGGGCATGATTTCGCCATCGACAGCTCCGGCGTCGTCTACCAGGACCAGAACGTCAAGGTGGAAGCGTTCCAGCATAAGCACTGGGAACTGCCCTACAACTATGCCTATCGGGTTACGACCCCGGACCGGGTGCTGGTGATCGGCGGTGACGGCTCCGGCGACGACCGCCTGATCGCGGCCGCGCAGGGGGCGGACGTGTTCGTGGCCGAGGTGTGCTCGGAGGCCGATCTGGGCAATGCCCCCTGGGGTGGCAAGACCGTGGAGGAAAAGGGGCAGCTCATCTGGCAGTACCACATCAAGCCCCGGGAACTGGCTCGCATCGCGACCGCCGCCAGGGTCAAGATGCTGGTGCTCTACCACGTGCAGAATTACTCCGACCCCTACGACCCGGAGGCAGTACTGAAGGAAGTGCGCGAGTACTACGACGGCCCGGTGGTGCAGGCCCGGGACGGAGATCTGTTCTAGCCAGGGGCAGGCGATAATGAGCGCATGCGGACGGTTCCGGCATGCCGCGGAGTGTGGCTGGCGCTGGCGCTGATCGCGCCGGCGGCGGCGCAGGAGGCTGATGCCGAGCTCGCGGATCCCTGCCGGGATCCCCCGGTCGCGTCTGCGGGCAGCCTGGATACCGTGCGCGCCGGGCTCGAACGCAGCGTCTGCGGCATGTCCCGATTCGTGGACCGCCTGTTCGGCGGCGGCCACGAACTCGCCGAACCCGGCCAGGGTAACTATGGTCGCGCCGGTCTTGCGCTGGGCTGGAACGAACTCGACGACCTCGGGCTGGACGGCCGGCTGCGCGCGAACCTGGCGCTGCCGAGGGTTGACGAGCGGCTGAATGCGATCTTCGGCCGGGTCAGCCGCGACGAATTCGTCGCCGACGAGACAGTCGGCATCGGCCCGCTGGCCGGCGAGTTCTCCGATGAGGAGGACGCGGCCTGGTTCGCGGGCCTCGGCTATGGAGTCCACCGCGGGCGCCGCAGCCGCTTCGACCTCGGCGCCGGGGTCAAGCTCGACAGTCCGCTCAACCCGTACCTCAACGCGCGCCATCGCCGCTATTTCCAGCCGGCCGAGCCTTGGCTGCTGACCCTGCGCAGTACCGCGTTCTGGGAGAACCAGGAGGGCTTCGGGCTGACCGAGGCGTTCGATTTCGACCGGGCGCTGGCCCCGGCGTATCTGCTGCGCTGGGCCAACTCGCTGCGCTGGTCCGAGCAGACGCTCGGCCTGCGCTGGAAGACGCGCGTCGCGTTGTACCAGGCGCTCGACCACCGCCGCGCGCAGCGCTATGAGCTGTTCGCGCGGGGCGAGACGGACGGCCAGCAGCCGGATCTCTACGGACTGCGATTCACGCAGCGCCGGTCGATGTGGCGCGACTGGTTCTTCGTCGAGGCCACCGCGACACTGTTCTGGGCGCACGGGGTGGCACCGGCGGAGCGTTGTCACGCCTGCCCTGGCTTCAGCATCGGCTTCGAGATGCTGTTCGGCGAAGTCTATGATCAACTGCTGCGGCAGCCGCAGCCAGCCGCGCGCGCAGCGTATAATCGGCCCGCGCCGCCTGCGCGGTTGCTGCGCGATCCGAAACTGACCGGGTACCACGAATGACCGACCCAGCCGGACCGGGCCTCGCCACGCGCATCATCCACGAGCACAGCCTCACCGACCCGCACGGCAGCCCGCACCTGCCGGTGTACGACACGACGACGTTCGCATTCCGTAACACCGCCGAATTGCGCGACGTCGTCGCGGGGCGGCGGCCCGGCAGCCTGTACACGCGCTACGGACTCAACCCGACCATCCTCGCACTCGAAGAGACGCTGGCCGTGCTGGAAGGCGCGGAGCAGGCCTGGGCCTTCTGCTCCGGCATGGCCGCCGCGACCGCGCTGTTCCTGACCCACGGCCGCGACGGTATCGTCTGTATCGGCGATGCCTACGGCGGCACGCTGGAACTGTTGCAGAGCCAGTTGCCGCTGCTGGGCATCCGCACCCACCTGCTCCGCGGGGACGAACTCGACCGGCTCGACGACCTGCTCGCCGGCGGCGCGCGGCTCGTGTTCCTGGAGACGCCGAGCAACCCGACGCTCGAGGTCTTCGATATCCGCGCGCTCGCCGCGCGGGCGCATCGGCACGACGCACTGCTCGCGGTGGACAACACGTTCGCTTCGCCGGTCAACCAGCAGCCCCTGCGGCTCGGCGCCGACCTCGTGATGCACAGCGCGACGAAGTACCTTGGCGGGCACAGCGACATCACGGGTGGCGCCCTGATGGGTGCGCAGGCGCTGCTGGCGCCGGTGTGGAACTGGCGCAAGAGTCTCGGTTCGATGCTGGCGCCGGCGACGGCGGCCTTGCTGGCGCGCAGCCTGCGGACGCTCGTCATCCGTGTGCGCCAGCAGAACGCGAGCGCCCAGGCGGTAGCCGAGGCGCTGCGGCGGCACCCGCGGGTGCGGTGCGTGCTGTACCCGGGCCTGGCGGAATTCCCCGGTCATGCGCTGGCGCGCCGTCAGATGCAGGGTTACGGCGGCATGCTGACGCTCGAGGTGGCTGGCGACGGCGCGGCGGCCACCCGCGTCGCTGATCGCCTGCGTATCTTCATTCTCGCGCCGAGTCTCGGCGGTGCCGAAAGTCTGGTGACGCAGCCGTGCACGACGACCCACCACGGCCTGACGCCGGAGGAGCGCGCGCGCCGCGGCATCTCGGACTCGATGCTGCGGCTGTCGGTCGGGCTCGAGGATCCGGCTGACCTGATCGCTGATCTGACGCAGGCGCTGGGGTGAACGAACCGGTCTACCTCGACCACAACGCGACGACGCCGGTCGCCGCACCGGTGGTCGAGGCGATGCTCGACTGTCTGCGGCACGTATCCGGCAACCCGTCATCTGCCCACCAGCCCGGGCGCCGCGCTGCGGCGCTGGTCGCGGAGTCCCGTGACTCGGTCGCCGCGCTGATCGGCGCGCAGGCCGCGGAGATCATCTTCACCGGTTGCGCGACCGAGGCCAACAACCTGGCGCTGCTGGGTGTCGCAGCCGCGCGGCCCGGTCGGCGCCACCTGATCATCAGCGCCGTCGAACATCCAGCCGTGCTGGAACCGGCCCGGCAGCTCGAGCGCCAGGGCTGGGCACTCACGGTTGTGCCGGTGGACAGCAGCGGCCGCGTTGCGCCAGCGGAGGTCGCGGCCGCGCTGCGGCCGGACACGGCGCTCGTCTCCATCATGCACGCCAACAACGAGGTCGGCACGCTGCAGCCGATCGCGGCGATCGCGGCGGTCACGCGCGCGCACGGCGTGCTGCTGCACACCGATGCGGCCCAATCGGCCGGCAAGATCCCGGTGGACGTCGCGGCGCTCGGCGTCGACCTGCTGACCATCGCCGGGCACAAGTTCTGCGCGCCGAAGGGCATCGGCGCACTGTACGTCCGGACCGGTACTCCGCTCGCCGCCATCCTGCACGGCGCCGGGCAGGAACGCGGCCTGCGGCCCGGCACCGAGAATGTGCCGGCCATCGCTGGCTTGGGCGCCGCCGCACGGCTGGCGCGCGAGCGGTTGCCGGAAGCCGGGCGCAGTCTGCGCGAACCGCGCGATCGGCTCCATCGGCTGCTGGCAGCGGAGATTCCGGGCCTGGCTCTGAACGGACATCCCGGCGAGCGGCTGCCGAATACGCTGCACGTCTCGTTTCCCGGAGTCACCGGGCGTGAACTGCTCGAGGCGGTGAGTGCTGATGTCGCCGCTGCAGTCGGTTCGGCCTGTCATTCCGGGCAAGATACTGTCAGTGGTGTGCTCGCGGCGATGGGCTGCGACGCTGCCCGCGCGCGCGGCGCGGTGCGCCTGTCCACCGGCTGGGACACGACCGGGCCGGATATCGAGCGTGCGGCGCAGGCGCTGATTGCGGCGTGGCAGAAGGCGTGCCGGCCGCCAGCGGCAGCGGGACATCCAGCGGACTGAAGGACGGACCATGCACCTGCCGACCCTGCTGATTGTTGCCGCCCTGATCCCGCTCGCCGCCTGCCGGCAGCCGGCAACGGACGATGCGACGGAGCCTGCGCCCGTGACTGACGCCGCAGCCGCGATCCGCGATATCCATTCGTTCGCCGAGCCGCACCGGGTCGCGATCCGGCATCTGGCCCTCGATCTGGCAATGGACTTTGCTGCCCGGACGCTGGCCGGAACCGCGACGCTGCAGCTCGAATGGCGCGATCCCGCCGCCGACGCGTTGCTGCTCGACACGCGCGATCTCACCATCCTGCGGGCCGAGGCGGGCGATCCGGCCGGCGGCTGGCGGGAACTGCCCTTCGAGCTGGCCGAACCGGACCGGACACTCGGCAGGCGCCTGACCCTGCGCACCGGCGGTCAGCCGGGGTCGGTGCGCATCACCTACCGCACTTCACCGGCGGCCTCCGGACTGCAGTGGCTGACCCCGGCGATGACCCAGGGGGGCCGGCAGCCGTTCATTTTCAGCCAGTCGCAGCAGATCCATGCGCGCTCGTGGGTGCCGCTGCAGGACACGCCGATGGTGCGCTTCACCTACGAGGCGCGCCTGCGCACGCCGCCGGAGCTGATGGCGCTGATGAGTGCCGACAACGATCCGGCGGCGCCGCGCGACGGTGACTACACGTTCCGCATGCCGCAGCCGATCCCGTCCTACCTGCTGGCGATCGCCGCCGGAGATCTGGTGTTCGCGCCGATCGATCATCGCTCGGGCGTCTGGGCCGAGCCGGCGCTGGTGCAGCGTGCGGCCGCGGAGTTCGCCGACACCGGCCGCATGATCGAGGCCGCGGAGACGCTGTACGGTCCGTACCGCTGGGATCGCTACGACATCCTGGTCCTGCCGCCGTCGTTCCCGTATGGCGGCATGGAGAACCCGCGCCTGACCTTCGCGACGCCGACCGTGATCGTCGGCGACCGCTCCCTGGTGGCGCTGATCGCGCACGAGCTGGCGCATAGCTGGTCCGGCAACCTCGTGACCTTCGCGACCGCCAACGACGCCTGGCTCAACGAGGGCTTCACGACCTACGTCGAGGGTCGGCTGATCGAGGCGCTGTACGGCCGCGAGCGCGCCGACCTCGACCGCGTGATCGAGCGCAACGAACTGCGCCAGGAGTTCGCTGCGGAAAACCTCGCGCTGCAACCGCTGGCGATCGCGCAGGAAGCGCTGCCCGATCCGGACGACAACCTGGTCGGGACCGTGTACACGAAGGGCGCGTGGTTCCTGCAGTTTCTCGAGGAGCGCTTCGGGCGGGAGCGCTTCGACGCATTCCTGCGCGGCTACTTCGAGCATTTCGCATTTCAGTCGATCTCGACCGTGCAGTTCCGCGACTACGCGTGCCGGCATCTGCTCGACCTCGCTCCGGGCCGCGTCAGCCAGGCCGAGTTCGATGCGTGGCTGTATCAGCCGGGCGTGCCGGCGACCGCGCCGCAGGTAACCTCGGCGCGGCTGGCGGCGGTGGACGCAGCCCGTGAAGCCTGGCAGGCGAACGCAGCACTGCCACAGTCCGCGGTGACGGCCGCCTGGAGCACGCAGGAATGGGTGCATTTTCTCGACGGCCTGCCGGAGGCGCCCGATACGGAACGGCTCGCGGCGCTCGATGTTGCCTACCAGTTCACCGGCACGCCGAATCCCGAGATCGCGCAGCGCTGGTATCCGCTGACCGTTCGTGGCGGCTACACGGCTGCGCGGCCGGCCATGGCCAGGTTCCTGAACCGCGTCGGCCGCCGCAAGATCGTGATGCCGATTTACAAGGCGCTCGCCGCCACTCCGGACGGGCTGGTCTTCGCCCGCGAAGTGTTCGCGGCGGCCCGGCCGGCGCTGCATCCGATCACGGTCGCCTCGATCGAAGCGGCGCTGGCGGTCGATCAGGCCCCGCTGGCTGTGCCGCCCGCGCCGCCGGAGTCCGCCGGCAGCGGTTGAGGCGGGCGCGGCATTTCGGCGCCGTCGTCCTTCATCACCACTTCGTCGCAGACCAGGATCGTCATCCGCGAACGGTCGATGTACTTCGCTTCGAGGTCGACGACGGCCTGGCCGGCCGGGCTGGCCGCGAACTCCTGCACGCGCTGCCAGGCGGCCAGGTCGGCGAGCCATAGTTCGCCGACACCATCCCAGGGCGCGTCGCTGCCGTCGCGCTGCTGCGGGTGATGATTCTGGGCGTAGCGGATGACGCCGGGCACATTCTGCGCCACCGCCGGGCCGACTTCATCGCGGTAGCCGCGCGTGAACTCTTCGTGCGTCAGGCCGGGCCGGCGGTGGACGAGGACGAGGACCTTGAGCATCGGCGTATGGTACCGGCGGGACAGGTCAGGTCGCACACCGAAAGCCCCAGCGGCCTGGGGTGCTTCGCTCACGGGATGCGCAGCAGCGCCTTGATCTTTGCGCGCACGTGAACCATGACCTCCGCCGGCACTGCACTTTTCTTTCTGGCGCGGCGAACCTTCCAGTCGAGCGACTTGACCTGATCGGAAAGCACTGCGCTCGCGACGCCATCAACTTCCGCGAGCACTTCAAAGGGATGTCCCTTGCTCCGCGTGGTCATGGGGCAGCAGGCCATCAGCCCGGTCCTGCCGTTGTAGCTCGCCGGACTGATGACGAGGGCAGGGCGATGTCCGGCCTGTTCGTGACCCGGCTGCGGATCGAATTCGAGCCAGACGATGTCCCCGGCGTCGGGCACATCGGTGCGTTTCGCCATCAAAGCGCCTCGTGGCCGACCGGCTTGCCGAAGCCGACTTCTCCGTGCGCGTTCCTGGACGTGATGCCTGCAATCAGCTCATCGAGATCGTATTCGACCCTGCTTGAAGGCTCGATGACGATGCGGCCGCGCGTAACGGTCAGGTTGACCTTCTGTTCGAGGCTGAACGCAGCCTCCTTGAGCACGGCCACCGGCAGCCGGATGGCCGGACTGTTGCCCCACTTGCGGACTACGGCTTGCATGACCGGCCTCCTGTCGAATGTATCTACATTGTAGACACGTCGTACGGACATTCCAATGTGGCCGGTACTGCTCCGCAACGCGATCCCGGACTTCCCCCGGCCATCTCTGGCCGGGGGATGTATTGGTGGAGGCGGCGGGAATCGAACCCGCGTCCGCAAGCCCTACGCTACAGGATCTACGTGCGTATCCAGCCTATTGATCTCGCCCCTGGCTACCCGGCGGGCGGGGAAAACCAGGGGCCAGCT
>VGVB01000028.1 GCA_016882265.1 Gammaproteobacteria bacterium | reverse complement strand
CTCAAAACCACTGCGCGCAATCGGCTGTGCTCCATGCAACGCCGCCCGAGCCTGATCCGCGCCTTCTGGCAACAGGCTGAACTGCCATTGTGAAACTGTCAGGCATTTATGCAAGGCTCAATAAGCTATCTGTACCTCAAGATGATTGGCACCCAGGAACAGGCGGACGGAGCTGGCCTGCCGATGCCACCGAGCCAGTTGCTGGATACCGCTGATCTTGACGTTGTGCGACGCTGGATCAAGCAAGGTGCTCCGCGGAACTGACCCGCCACGACCCGTTGTGTAGCGGCGCGTCTGAGACGCCGCCTTGGCCAGGAGAGGCCGGAATCATGACCGGAAGTGACTACTTGCAGGCACAGATGGACGCGCTGATACAGCGTGTCGATGAACTCGAGAGCCGTGCCGCGCTACGCGATCTCGTTACCGACTACTGTCTCGGCTTTGACACCCGGAACTGGGAGCGTTTCATCAGCATCTGGCACCCGGATGCAGTGTGGGAGATCGGCCCGCCGTTCGGCACGTTCCATGGCCATGCTGGCATCAGGCAGGCCGTTGAAGAAGTGCTGTACCCGGTCTGGCGTGAGACGCATCACCTGACTTCGAATCTGCGGCTGACGTTCCGCGATCGGGACCGCGCACGGGGGATCTGCAACGTGGATTGCATGGGTGCGACCCAGGACCATGTCGTGCAGATGATCAGTGCCACCTACACCGATGACTTCGAGCGACGGGACAGGGTATGGAAGATCGCCAGGCGGGCGGTGACAATCCACTATTTCAACCCGATTCCGGGGGCGGCGTTGACCGCCCCGTCATAGAACCGGCCGGAATCGCGATCGTGCTTAAACCTGCTCCGCCCGACCACCCGCGGCCGGCTCCCACTGGACGTCCATGACCAACCCATGCTGGGCCCTGGTCCCGATCAAGGGACGCGAGAAATGCAAGAGCCGTCTCGCCGGCCGCCTCGGTGCGGAGGCGCGCCTGTCGCTCGTGCGAACGATGCTCGGACACGTGCTCGAGCGTCTCAGCGTTGCCGCGGTCATCGACCGGATCGCGGTCGTCAGCCCGGAGCGAGACGACGTGCCGCTGCAGTTCGAGGTCCTCGGCGACGCCGGAGGCGGCCTTAACGCGGCCCTGCATGATGCGCAGCGCATCGCGGTCGCGAGGGGCGCAAGCGGACTGGTGATTCTGCCAGCCGACCTGCCGCTTCTGACGGTCGCCGACATCGACGCACTGGTGGAGCGCGGGCAGCGGGCCGGGTTCGCACTCGCCGCGGATGAGGAGGGCACGGGCACCAACGGACTGTATGTGATGCCGGCAACGGGGTTTCGTTTCCAGTTCGGTCCAGCCAGCCGCGAGCGACACGTAGCGGAGGCGATGCGGCTGGGCCTGCCAGTCGAGATAATTGAATCCGGTGGGCTGCAGTTCGATGTCGACTCGGCGGACGACCTGATTCGACTGGACGACCACTTGCGGAGCTGGTCCCGACGGCCGCCCGAACGCGGCAATGAGAAGCCATGGTTGACCGAGAGACGGACCGGCTGATCGACAAGGCGGCCGGCGGTTGCGCGCCGGACCGGGCGGCAGCATTTTGCCTCGCCGACGCTCCGCTTGAGCCGCTCATGCGGGCCGCCGAGAACCTGACGCTGGCAGGGTTCGGCCGGAACGTCAGCTACTCACGCAAGGTCTTTATCCCGCTGACCGAATTGTGTCGGAACGTCTGTCATTACTGCACGTTCGCCAAGGCGCCGCGCCGCGTGGCGAGTCCCTACCTGTCACCGGCGGCGGTCCTGGACCTAGCGCGAGCCGGCCGGCAGGCGGGCTGCAAGGAAGCTCTGTTCACGCTGGGAGATCAGCCGGAGAGGCGCTACGCGGCGGCCAGGCAAGCGCTCGGGAGCCGGGGGCTGGGGTCGACGCTGGAATACCTGGAACAGACGGCGGGGCTCGTCCTCAGAGAGACCGGACTGTTACCTCACCTGAACCCCGGCGTCATGGACCGAGCGCAGCTCGAGCGCCTGAGACCGGTGGCTGCCTCGATGGGCATCATGCTTGAAACAGTGTCCGAACGGCTCTCACAGCGCGGCGGGCCGCATTTCGGCTCGCCGGACAAATGGCCGGCCCGCCGACTCGAGACGCTGCGTCTCGCCGGCGAGCTCGCGATCCCGTTTACGAGCGGCCTCCTGATCGGAATCGGCGAGACCCGCCATGAACGGATCTCGGCATTGCTATGTCTGCGTGAACTTCACGACGAGTATGGGCACCTGCAGGAACTGATCATCCAGAACTTCCGCGCCAAGCCTGGCACGCAAATGGCCCACGCCCCGGAACCGGCGCTGGAAGAGCACCTCTGGACCATCGCCGTCGCGCGGCTGTTGTTCGGCACCCGTCTGACTGTGCAGGCCCCGCCCAATCTGCGTGCTGACGATCTTGAGCCGCTGATCCGGGCCGGTGTCAACGACTGGGGCGGCGTGTCGCCCGTAACCACCGACCACGTCAATCCGGAGGCCCCCTGGCCGCACCTGGATGATCTGGCGCGGCAGACGGAGGCCGCCGGCAGGCGGCTCGTCGAACGCCTCGCGCTCGCAGCGCCTTACACCCTCGCTCCGGCCCGCTGGGTCGACGCCGGGCTTGCGTCTCTGGTTCTGCGCCAGAGCGACGGTCAGGGGTTGGCACGAACGGATGACTGGTACGCCGGCGCGGCTACCGCACTGCCGGTGGCCGCAACCCGCTGGAGCGGGCCGGCGCGCCGGGTCGCCGCCGCCCGGAACACGGTGACAACGCTGCTCAGCGCGGTGCAGGACGGCCGGGAGCCGGACGAGGCCGGCATTGCGATGCTGTTCGCCTGCCAAGGCGACGATCGGCTTGCGGTGTTCGAGGCCGCCGATCAGGTCCGCCGGTCGAGCGTCGGTGATGGGGTCACGTATGTTGTTAACCGGAATATCAACTACACCAATATCTGCGTTCACCGTTGCGGCTTCTGTGCGTTTTCCAAGGGCCACAGTTCGCGTGGCCTGCGCGGCCCGGCCTACGACCTCGACCTCGAGGAGGTGGCGCGACGTACGGTAGAGGCGGCAGAATTCGGCGCTACCGAGGTGTGCCTGCAAGGCGGCATTCACCCGACTTATACCGGTGATACCTATCTGAACATCGTGGCCGCAGTGAAGGCCGCCGTGCCCGGCATGCATGTGCATGCGTTTTCGCCGCTTGAAATCCGCCACGGTGCCAGGACGCTCGGTTTGAGCCTCGAGACCTACCTGGCTCGGCTCCGGCGGAGTGGCTTGTCGACCTTACCAGGCACCGCAGCGGAAATCCTGGATGATGAAGTGCGCGCGATCATTTGCCCTGACAAGCTTCTCAGCGAGGAGTGGCTCGAGGTGATGCGGATCGCGCACGGCGTGGGGCTCAGGTCGACGGCGACGATCATGTTCGGACACGTCGATCAGCCCCGGCACTGGGCGCGGCATCTCCTGCGGATCCGCAAGCTGCAGGCGGAAACGGGAGGATTTACGGAGTTCGTGCCACTGCCGTTTGTGCACATGGAAGCACCCCTGTGGCGCCGGGGCCGGGCGCGTCCCGGGCCGACGCTGAGCGAAGCGGTCCTCATGCACGCGATCGCGCGGCTGTCTCTGCATCCGCTGGTGCCCAACGTTCAGACGTCGTGGGTCAAGATGGGTACAGAGGCTGCGTTGTTGTGCCTGGATGCGGGGGCGAACGACCTCGGCGGAACGCTAATGAACGAGTCCATCACCCGTTCCGCAGGCGGCGTGAACGGACAGCTGCTTGGACCGCGGGAAATCGAGGCCCTCGCGCACCGGATCGGTCGCCCGGTACGGCAGCGGACGACACTCTACGGACAACTGGCCGGAACGGCCCTGTGCGCCGCAGGTGTGGCTCGTGACGAGCGTCCGCGCCCCCGCGTCGCGCCGGAGCAGGCTGTTGTGGCATCGTGAGCGAAGTCAGCGCCGCCCCTTCTGCACGGAGAGCCAACTTGCTGAAACGCGGCTACAAGGCGGCGGCAAGACAATTCGGACCAGGCGAGCTGTCGCAATTCGCGGTACCCGGGGGTTCGATTCGGCGTTCATCAGCGACCTTTTCCAACGTTGGCACCACATCGGCGGGCAGGCGCCGTCTTCGCTGGCCTGTCCGGGTGCTCTGGGCGCGAGAACCCCCGGCGCTGCTGCACGGCACCAGCGTGCTCACGCCGGCGTTCGGATAGTCGTAATGAAAGTGTCTCTTGACGTTGACCGGCACCGCGCCCTGCAGGACAGCCGTCGAGGATCCGCTGGAGATGGAGCGCCTCGCCGACCAGCTGCCGAACGTGGAACCAGGTTGCAACCACCTCGTGTTCCATGCACCAGGCCCGGTTCGGCCCCCTATAGCTGAACCGGTGCTGCCGAGACTGCGCAGGGAATCCGGCTTACTGTTCAGGTCACCGAATACCGAACGGAGCATTCCATGGACTTCAACCTGACCGAGGAACAACAGGCACTGCGACAATCCGCGCGTGACTACGCGCAGGAACGGTTGCTACCGCTCGCCGAGCACTGCGAGAGAAACGATGAACCTCCATCGCGCGAACTGCTGCGCGAGTTCGCCGGGATGGGGCTCCTGGGGGTCAACGTGGCGGAGCGCTATGGCGGCCTCGGCCTCGGCAATCTCGAGGCGCTCATTGTTCTCGAGCAGCTGGCCAGGGTGTCGAGCGCGATCGCCTTCCCCGTATTCGAGTCCTCGGTCGGGCCGGTGCGGGTCATCGAGCACTACGGAAGTGAGTCGCTTCGGCAGCGGGTCATTCCGGCCGTTTGCCGCGGCGAGAAGGTCGTGGCCGTTTCGATGTCCGAGCCCAACGCTGGCTCCGCGCTGACCGACCTGACCACGCGCGGCCGAATCGAAGGCGATACGGTCGTGCTGAACGGTACCAAGCGATGGTGTTCCGGAGGCGGGCACGCGGACGGCTACGTCGTTTACTGCCGGTTGACGGACGAGCCCGGTTCGAAGGGAATTGGTGCGGTGTATGTGGAGCGGGGTACACCCGGCCTCACCTTCGGCCAGCGGGAACAACTGATGGGATTCCGCGGCGTGCCTTCCTCGGATCTCTATCTCGAGGACTGCGCGGTTCCCGCCGACCACATCATCGTGCCCGCCGGCGGGTTCAAGAAGCTGATGGAGGCTTTCGATCTCGAGCGCTGCGGCAACGCGACCATGGCGCTGGCGCAGGCCGCCGGCGCACTCGAAGTCGTGGTCGACTACGTCCAGGAGCGGCACCAGTTTGGCAAGCCGGTCATTGAATTCCAGGCGGTCCAGCTCAGGCTGGCCGAGATGCGCATGCGGGTGGATGCCGCCCGGCTCCTGATCTGGCGTGCCGCGGCGAACTCCGACCGAGGACTGCCTTCACTGCTCGAATCCTCCATTGCCAAGTGCTTTGCGAACGAGTCCGCGTGTCTGGTCTGCGGCCACGCTGTTCAGCTCATGGGTGGCTACGGGTATTCGCGTGAATACTCTGTGGAGCGCCGGCTCCGCGACGCCTGGGGCTGGAGCATTGGCGGCGGAACGATCGACCTGCAGAAGGTCAATATCGCTGCGTCGATCGTCGGACGGCGTTTCGACCAGCGGCGGTAAGAGCTGCGCGGCCCGGCCGGCAGCGCCGGACTCAGCCAGGCCAGATCGGCCTGCCGACCCGCGACATCGCGCGGGCGTGCAGTGGTCGTGTACGAGCCCGGCATGCGGCGAAACCCGGCGCTTCTCGTTCGGCCGCCGAGATCAACGACCCGGCAGATCCCTTCGCTGCCTGTCTGCAGCTCACCGACTGGCGGCCATCTCCGCTGGAACACGAGCTACTGCCCGCGGCAACACAGCTCGGCATCACGAGCGGCGTGCGGGTCAAACCGGCCGCGCGGCGAACGGCATCTGATCTCTCGTTCTCCCGGCCGCGGACCCCATCGGCGGATCTCCGTGAGGAAGCGACCGCTCACGGCGCTGATGTTTCTGTCGGGCGCGCGACGCGCCGCTGGGTCATAGTAACGGTCCGCAGCGCACTTTCGGGGAAACGGATGACGACACCGGTCCTGCGACAGGAACTGTCGGCGCCGCAGCTCTTCACGCTCGGTTTCGGCTGCATCATCGGTGTCGGCTGGATCATTCTGGTCGGCGCCTGGCTGGCGAGCGCCGGCTCGCTCGGCGCGATCCTCGCCTTTGCGCTGGGCGGCGGCGGCATGCTGCTGATCGGCCTGTGCTACTGCGCGGCGTACGCGGATTTTCCGGTAGCGGGCGGTGAAGTCGCTTATTGCTATGGCTGGTTCGGCCTGCGCGCCGCGTTCGTGGCCGGCTGGATTCTGGTGCTGACGTTTTCGATCGGTTGCGCATTCGAGGCGATCTCGGTCGGCTGGCTCCTCGCCGAACTCGTGCCGCAACTCTCCGGTCCGGTGCTGTACGGCGTCTGGGGCGGCGAGGTCCACGCCGGCCGGCTGGCGATCGGGCTGGCGCTGATGCTGCTGATCGCCGTGATCAACTGGCTGGGCGTGCAGGCGACCGCCCGCCTGCAGGATCTGATCACCTGGGGACTGGTCGCGATGACCGCAGTCTGCATCGGCGTGGCGCTGTGGAACGGCGCCGTGGCCAATCTCGTGCCGCTGTTCCCGGCCGGATCCGCGGTGGCTGGCTTCCTGAGCGTGCTGGCGATGGTGCCCATGTTCTACCTGGGCTTCAACGTCATCCCGCAGGCCGTGGCGGAAAAATCGGAACGGGTCGGCACGCGGCAGGTTGCACTGACCATCGTGCTGGCGCTGCTGGGGGCGATGCTGTTCTACGTGCTGATCATCCTGATGACGGCCAGCGCGGTGCCGCGGGAAGAGCTGCTCGGCGAGGAGCTGCCCGCTTACACGGCGGTGTCCGCGGCCTTCGGTTCGACCGGTGCCGGCAAGCTGGTCCTCGTGGCCGGGCTGCTGGGCCTGCTGTCCACGTGGAATGCGATCTTCTACGCCTCGACCAGAACGCTGCTGGTGCTGGCACGGGCCGGCACCATTCCGGCGGGTCTGGCGGCGATCGATGCGCGTTTCCGGACACCGGCCGCGGCGATCGCGCTGACCGCGGTCATCGGCGCCGCTGGCACGTTGCTCGGTCCGGCCGCGCTGGTGCCGATGGTCAGCGGCCTCGGCACGGCGATGACCCTGGTGTTCGCAATGATTGCCCTCGGTGTCCTGATCACGCGGTCGCGCCGCGGCGCTGCCGGCCGGTTGGTACCGGCGGCGGCGCTGCTGGTCGCGCTCGCACTGCTGGCGAACGGACTGATCCAGGCCGGCATCAACAGCGCGGTCCCGCTGCCCCCGGAATGGGTGTTGCTGGCGATCTGGAGTCTGCTGGGTCTGTTGTTGTGGCTCGCCGCCGGGAGCTGGCGGAGAGCGGTGCCGGAGGCGGAGCGGCGCCGCATCCTGTTGCCAGCCCCGGAATAGGCCGGAGCGGCGCGGCTGGCGGTCTCAGTACCGCAGCTCGCCGCGCGTAGTCCCGGCGGCGCGGGCGACCGCCACGGATTCGCGCAGGTCGGCGAGGAAGGTTTCGATGACCGTGTCGTCCGCGGCCGGGTCGATCGGCATGTCGACCAGCGGCGGATCCTTGCAGCCGAGCAGGATGTAACCACGGCGGGTCATCTCGCCGACCACGTCGGCGAGAACCACATCGGTGGCGCGGAACGGCAGCGGCAGCAGGTCGCTGGCGACCGGCTCGAGGCCGTCGATCGCGCGGATACCGTCGCTCAGGCGCTGTTTCGTCGCCAGCACCTGGCGGGCGAGGCGCAGGTAGCCGGAGCGGCCGAGGTACCGCAACACCGCCCAGGCGGCGAAAATGGCTCCCGCATTGCGCGAGCCGGCGAACCCGGCGGTGCGGTATTCCCCGGTCGGGATGTCGGTCGGGTTCACGTAGTGGAAGCGCTGCAGGTCACGCGAACGCCACAGCACGGTCGAGGCTGGCTTCGGGCAGTAGCCGAGCTTGTGCAGGTCGGCCGAAATCGACTGCACCGCCGGCAGGCGGAAGTCCCACTCGGGCAGCGGCAGCCCGAGCTGTTCGGCGAACGGCGACAGATATCCGCCGACACAGGCATCGACGTGCATCCACAGGCCGTGCTGCGTCGCCAGTGCGGAGATCGCCGGCAGTGGATCGAACAGGCCATAGGGCCAGCACGGCGCCGAGCCGACCAGCGCCACCGTATCGGGCGTGATCGCGGCGGCCATCGCGGCGACGTCGGCGCGGTAATCCTTGCCGAGCGGTGTGCGGATGAGCTCGAGGCCGAAGTAGTGGCAGCCCTTGGTGAAGGTGCCGTGCGCGGAGTAGGGCGCGACGATCGTCGGGCGCCGCACCTGCGGCCGGTGTTCCTTCGCCCACTCGCGGATCGCGTGCAGCGCGCTGTAGTTGCTCTCGGAGCCGCCGCTGGTGAAGTTGCCGCTCGAGTCCGGCTGCGGGTGGAACAGGCTCACGCACATGGCGATGACCTCCTGCTCGACCTGCTGCATGTACGGCACGCGCACCGAGAAGATGCCGTTGTCGGCCATGAAGCGCAGGAAGGCGGTGCGCCCGACTTCCTGCACGTCGGGCGGGCCGCGGAACGAATGGCTCCAGTGCCCGCGGATCGGGTCGATTCGGCGCCGGTCGAGTTCGCGGTAGATCTCATCGGCCGCCAGGCCTTGTTCGGGCAGGCCTTCAGGAACAAGCGTCATCGCATCCCTCTTGTTGGCGGTGCCGGTGTTACGGTCTCGGTAACTCCGGCCGATCCGGAGTTACCTCGACCGTAACACCGGCACCGATCTTGCCCTCCCGGCGGTCGCGCGCGATCAGCTCGGGATCGCGCTCGCGCGGGTCACCATAGCCACCGCCGCCGGCGGCGTCCATCGTCACGACGTCGCCGGGCTGAAGCTGCGTCAGGCCGTAGGGATTGCCGGGCCGGCCGTTGACGAGGAAGCGGGCCAGCGCGCCCGGCTCGCCGCCGAACAGCCCTGCCGCCGGCAGGCGGAAGCGCCCGGACTGGATCGCGAGGCTGACCGGCGGTTGCGATGCGTACTCGTCGTCGGGCACGCGGAACACTTCGCGCCGGCCGAGCGCACCGCGCTGGCGGCCGGCGCCGCCGGAATCCGGCAGTAGTTCGCGGCACTCGACGATCAGCGGCGAGTCGCTCTCGAGGATCTCGACCGGCGTGTTGGCGCCGTTGGCCGGGAAGATGAAGGAGCCGACGCCGTCCTGACGGGCGCCCGCGCCCATGCCGCCGCCGCGGATCAGCACCGTGTGGAACGGGCGGCCGTTGCGGCGCCGGCCGTAGAACACCTGCATCGTCGCCGGCGTGCCGCCGCTGCCGGCGAGCACGCGCTCCGGCAGTGCCGGCGCCAGCGCGCGATACACGATCTCGGTGATGAAGTGGCCGATCTGCATGCGCGCGGCGACCGCGGCCGGGTGCCGGCAGTTGACCACCGTGCCTGCCGGTGCGATCAGCCGGATCGGCGCGGCGATGCCGTCGTTGTTCGGGATCTCCGGGTCGAAGATGCTCTTCACCGCCATGTGCACGTAGGCGTAGGTGAAGTTGTAGACGACGTTGCCGCCCCAGTTCACCTGCGGCGACGAACCGGTCAGGTCCACGGTGATGTCGCTGCCGGCGATCGTGACCGCGCAGCGGATCACGACGTCCGGCTGGCCGGCGACCTGCTCGATGGTGCCCTCGGCCTGATAGGTACCGGACGGCACCCGGGCGATTGCGGTGCGGATGCTGCGCTCGCTGCGGCCGATGATCTCATCGGCGAGGCCATCGAGGTCGGCGAGACCGTAGTCCTCGAGCATGCGCACGATCTGCCGCGCGCAGACGTGGTTGGCGGCGATCTGCGAGCGGATGTCGCCGTTGACCTCGTCCGGCGTGCGCACGTTGGCGCGGATCATCGCCAGCACGCCGTCGTTGAGCCGGCCGGCTTCGTACAGCCGGACCAGCGGGATGAACAGGCCTTCCTCGAACACCTCGCGGTTGTCGGAGGCGACCCGCCCGCCGATGTCGGAGTGGTGCAGGATGCAGGCGGTGAAGGCGACCACGCGGCCGCGGTGGAAGATCGGGCTCAGCACGCAGACGTCATTCAGGTGCCCGGCCAGCGCCCACGGATCGTTGGTGATGAACACGTCGCCGTCGTGCAGCGAGCCGGGCGCCAGCCCCTCGACGAGCTGGCGGATGCCGAGCGCCATCGCGCCCGACTGGCCCGGTGTGGCCAGCGTGCCCTGCGCCAGTTCCCTGCCGCGCGAGTCGGTGAACATGCAGGTGTAGTCATGCGCGTCGCGCAGCAGGCTGGAGAACGCGGTGCGCGCGACGGCGGCATCCGACTCGTCGACGATCGAGATCAGCCGCCGCCACAGGATTTCGAGCGTGATCGGATCGAACTCAGCCGGCATCGGCGCGCTCCTCCGGCAGCGTGACCCACAGGAAGCCATATTCGTCGCCACGGGCGCGGCCGCCGGCACCTACGATCACCGTGGACTCGCGTTCCTCGAAGATCGCCGGTCCCTCGACCTCGACGTCGGCCGGCAGCCGGTAGCGATCCCAGACCGTATGCGGCACGAAATCGCGGGCCGTTCCGCACCAGGCCCGGCGCTCGCCCTTGCGCGCGGCAGCGAGCGCCCCGCGCGTGCCGATCTTCGGCAACTGCAGCAATTGCACCGGCAGGCTGGCGCGCACGCAGAAGTTGACGAATTCGACCGCGGACTCGGGGTAGGTGCGGCCGTACAGGCGTTCGTAGGTGGCATCGAACTGCGCGCGCAGCACGGCCGGGTCGAGCGCGGCGAAATCGCCGGGCGGCACCGGCAGTGTCGTCTCCGATCCCTGGCCGATGAAGCGAGCTTCGACCGAGCGCGTGAACTGCACCACGCCCTCGGCGCCGGCCTTGCGCAGCGTGCGCTCGCCCTCGGCCTCGAGTTCGCGGAACAGTGCCTCGAGCTGCGCGTAGTCGGCGCTGGCCAGCGGCACCTTGTGGCTGCGCACCAGGTCGAAGGCGCGCGGCGCGGTGAAGAAGCCGAGCGCCGAACCGACACCCGCATTCGGCGGTACGACGAGCCGCGGCGCCCCGAGCTTGCGGGCGAGGCCCCAGGCGTGTACCGGTCCGGCGCCGCCGAAGGCGGCGACCGTCACCAGCCGCGGATTGCCGCCGCGTTCGGCGACGTGAGTCTTGGCGGCGGCCGCCATCGTCTCGTTGATCAGGTCGTGAATGCCCCAGACCGCGTCCAGGTAGCCGACGCCGAGCGGACGCGCGACGTGTTCCTCGACGCCGCGCCGCGCTGCTGCGGCATCGAGGTGCATCGTGCCGCCAAGAAAATAGTCCGGGTCGAGATAGCCGAGCAGCAGGTCCGAGTCGGTCACGGTCGGCAGCGTCCCGCCGCGCCCGTAGCAGATCGGGCCCGGCTCGGCCCCGGCGCTGTCCGGGCCGACCTGCAGTGTGCCGAGCCTGCTCGCGCGCGCGATGCTGCCGCCGCCCGCGCCGATCTCCATCAGGTCGACGACCGGCACCTGGATCGTCAGGCCGCTGCCCTTCTGGAAGCGCTGCACGCGACCGACCTCGAAGGTCGGCACGACGCCGGCGACGCCGTGCTGGATCAGGCAGGACTTCGCGGTCGTGCCGCCCATGTCGAAGCAGAACATCTCCGGGCAGTCGAACAGGCGGCTGTAGTACTGGCCGGCGATCACCGCGGCCGTGGGTCCCGATTCGATGATGCGCACCGGAAAATCGGCCGCGGTGGTCGCCGAGGTCACGCCGCCGGAGGAGAGCATGATGAACAGCCGGCCCTTGAAGCCGAGCGCGGCCAGCCGGTCGGTGAGCTGCAGCAGGTAGCGGCTGGTCAGCGGCTTGACGTAGGCATTGGTCGCGGTCGTGCTGGTGCGCTCGTACTCGCGGATCTGCGGCAGCACCTCGTAGGAGATCGACACCGGCACACCCGGCAGCTCGGCGGCCAGCAGTTGCTTCAATGCCAGCTCATGGGACGGGTTCTCGAACGAGTTCAGCAGGCACACGGCGACCGACTCGACACCCTGAGCGCGCAGGCTGGCGATGGCCGCGCGGGCGCTCGCTGCGTCGAGCGGCAGCAGCACCGAGCCGTCCGCGCGCAGGCGCTCGTTGACCTCCAGCCGGCGCTCGCGCGGCACCAGCGGCTCGGGCATCTCGGCCATCGCGTCGTAGGCGGCGTAGCGGATCTCGCGGCCGAGCTCGAGCACGTCGCGGAAGCCGCGTGTGGTCAGCAGGCCGGTGCGCGCGCCTTTGCGCTCGATGATCGCGTTGATCACGAGCGTGGTCCCGTGGATCACTTCTTCGAGCGCCTGCGTGCAGCCGGGCAGTTCCGTTTCGAGCGCACGCAGGCCCTGCTCGATCGCCGCGGCGGGGTCGCGCGGCGTGGTCAGGCACTTGTAGGTATGGGTGCGCCCGGTCGCGTCGTCGAGCAGGACGAAATCGGTAAAGGTGCCGCCAACATCGACGCCAACGCGCATGGGCTTGCCGTCCTTCTGTATACGGTATACTGTACACGGCAGATTCAGGTGCAGGCAATGGGCAGTTTCCAGAACCCGCTGATCGAGACCCCGGCGCGGCGGCTGCCGGGGCGTATTGCCATCATCGGGGCCGGTACGATCGGCCCCGATATCGGCTACTACCTGAAGAGCGCGCTGCCGGATCTCCAGCTCGTGCTCGTGGATATCGCGCAGGCCTCGCTCGACCGGGCGGTCGCGCGCTTCGGTGAATATGCGCGCAAGGCCGTGGCCCGCGGCCGCATGAGCGAGGCCGAAGCCGCGCGCGTGACCGCGGGCGTCCAGGCCACGACCGACTACGCGGCACTCGCCGGCGCTGACTGGGTGCTGGAAGCCGCGACCGAGGATCTGGCGCTGAAACGGCGGATCTTCGCCGAAGTGGAAGCGCGGATCGCCGCGGATGCGCTGATCACCTCGAACACCAGCTCACTGCCGGCGGCGCAGATCTTCGCCGGCCTGCGCCATCCCGGCCGTGCGACGGTCACGCACTTCTTCGCGCCCGCCTGGCGCAATCCGATCGTCGAGGTGATCGCGGCCGCGGCGACCGATCCGGCCGTGGTCGAATATCTGCGCTGGTTCTTCTGCACGACCGGCAAGGTGCCGCTGGTCACGCGGGACGTCGAGTGCTTCATGCTCGACCGGATCTTCGACAACTGGTGCAACGACGCGGCGTTGTGCCTCGAGCGCGCGACCGCGGCCGAAATCGACAGCGTTGCCGCGGAGTTCGTCAGTGCCGGGCCGTTCCAGGTCCTCAACATGGCCAACGGCAATCCGATCATCGTCGAGACCAACACGCTGCAGGCGGAAGTCGAGGGCGAGCACTACCGGCCGGCGCCGATCTTCCGCTCGGTCGCGAGCTGGGCGACGCAGCCGATCGGCCGGACGGTGACGGTGCCGGAGGCCACTGCCGCCGTGGTCCGCGACCGGCTGCGGGGCGTGCTGTGGTCGCAGACCGTGGACATCCTCGACCGCGAAATCGGTACGGCGGCGGATCTCGGCCTCGGCTGTCGTCTTGCGCTCGGTTTCCGGGAGGGGCCGCTCGACCTGATGGCGGCCGCGGGCGAGGCGGAGGTGCGGCGCGTGCTGCAGCGCTTCGCGGTCGAACGCCCCGGCATGCCGCAGCCGCGACGCGCGCTGGCCGATTACCAGCGCTTCGAGCGCGGCCTGCTGGTCGATGAGGTCGATGGCGTCAGGATCATCACCTTGCGCCGGCCGGAGGCGATGAATGCGCTGCACGACGGCCTGAACGACGAGATCCTCGCAGTGATCCGCCGGCATGAAGCCGATCCGGCCGTGCGTGGCTTCGTGCTGGCCGGTTACGGCCCGCGGGCTTTCTGCGCCGGCGCCGATATCGGCCGCTTCCCGACGCTGCTCGGCGACGCCGCCGCCGCCGCGCAGTACGGGCGCGACTGCTCGCGCGTGCTCGTGCATCTCGATGCGATGTCGAAGCCCGTGGTCGCCGCCATCAACGGCGTCGCGCTCGGCGGCGGGCTCGAACTGGCGATGCGCTGCCACGCGCTGGTCGCCACGCGCGGCGCCCGCTTGCAGTTCCCGGAGATCACGCTCGGCATCCTGCCCGGCATCGGCGGACTGGCCGTGCCGTACCGGCGCTGGCCGCAGGCCGCGGCCCTGTTCCACGACATGCTGCGCGCCGCGCGGCGCATGGATGCCGGGCAGGCGCTGGCCGCGGGTATCCTCAGCGGGCTGGCCGACGACTACGCCGCGCTGATCCGCCTCGCGGTCAGCCAGGTGCATGCGCTCGCCGGTCAGTCACGCCCGGCGCTCGATGCGCCGGTCGCGGTGCCGGCGTTCGGCGCCGCGGCGGCGACTGGCTTCAGCCGCGAGGTCACGGCGCTCATCGAGGACGCGGTGCAGCGGGCCGCGGCGGCGCCCACGCTCGCGGCTGCGCTCGAGATCGGCTATCAGGCCTTCGGCCGGACCGCCTGTACCGCCGCCGCGCGCGAGGGCATTGCCGCGTTCGCTGAACGGCGCAAGCCGGATTTCGCGCGGACCGGATGAGCGCCATGCCTGAAGGCATCGCCCGGATGGAAGTGCTGGCGCGACCCGAGCCGCTCGGCGACCGCGTCTACGCAACCTTGCGCGAGTACATGCGCGCCGGCCGCATTCCGGCCGGTCAGCCGCTGCAGGAAGCGGCGATCGCGGCGCAGCTCGGCGTCTCTCGCACGCCGGTCCGCGAGGCGCTGACCCGCCTCGCCGGCGAGGGCCTGGTTGTCGCCGAGGGCCGCAGCTTCGTGCTGCCGGCGCTGTCGGTCGACGACATCGGCGAAATCTACGCGCTGCGCTTCCTGCTCGAGCCCGAGGCGCTGCGCCTGCTGGCGCTGCGCCGGCCCGGCCCGGACGAGCTGGCGCCGTTGCGGCGCGCGCTCGCGGACATGCAGGCGGCGGCCGCGGCCAACGACGGCGCCGGCTTCATGGAGGCCAACTACCGCTATCGCGACGCCTGGACGGCACTGGTACCGAACCGGCGCCTGGTGCGGGCGATTCAGCTCTATGCGGACCACGTGCGCTACCTGCGGGCCTTCACGCTGGATGAGGCGCCGGTGCGCAAGGTCGTGCTGCAGGGCCTGCGCGAGCTGAGCGCGGCGCTCGCCGCCGGCGACGGCGTGGCCGCGGCGCGCGCGATGCACGCGCACCTCGACAATGCGCGACGGATTCTTCTGGAACTGATGACGGAGCGAAGCCGATGAGCTACACGGCGGAGATCCCCTACGGCTGCTACTGGAGCACGCCGTTCACCCGCTGGCAGGGCGCACTGGCGCACCTGAACGCGATCGAGTTCGCCGCGCGCGTGACCCGGCAGGAACTGGCGCGGCGCGACCTTCCGGCCGCGATCTTCGACCACGGCGTCATGGGCTTCAGCGTGCCGCAGCAGCACTCGTTCTATGGCCTGCCGTGGCTCGCCGGCCTGGCCGGTGCCAGCCAGATCGGCGGCCAGGTCGTCATGCAGGCCTGCGCCACCGGCGTGCGCACGCTGCTGGCGGGCGTGCAGGAAGTGGACTGCGGCCTGTCACAGGTCGCGCTGACGGTGACCTGCGACCGCACCTCGAACGGCCCGCACCTGTATTACCCGAATCCGCGCGGGCCCGGCGGCACCGGCGCGCACGAGGACTGGGTCATGGACAATTTCAGTTGCGACCCGCTCGGCCGGCACGCGATGATCGACACGGCCGAGAACGTCGCGCAGAAGCACGGCATCACGACCGCCGAGCAGCACGAGGCCGTGCTGCTGCGGGAGGCGCAGTACCGCGCGGCGCTGGCCGACGACAGTGCCTTCCTGAAGCGCTTCATCACGCTGCCGTTCGAGGTGCCGGACCAGTCCGGCCGCAAGTTGCAGGCGACGCTGAGCGGCGACGAGGGCATCAATTTCTCGACGGCCGAGGGCCTCGCCAAACTGAAGCCGGTCAAGCCGGGTGGCACGATCACCTACGGCGGCCAGACCCATCCGGCCGACGGCAACGCCGGCATGATCGTCGCGACGCCGGAGCGCGCCCGCGAGCTGAGCCGCGATCCGAAGATCCGCATCCGCCTGCGCGGCTTCGGCCAGGCGCGGGCGCCGCTCGCGTACATGCCCGAGGCGCCGTTGCCGGCCGCCGAACGGGCGCTGGCCCAGGCCGGGCTCACGATCGGCGACATCGCCGCGATCAAGACGCACAACCCGTTCGCGGTCAACGACGTGCTGTTCTCGCGCAAGTTCGGCGTGCCGCTCGAGCGCGTGAACAACTACGGCTGCTCGCTGGTCTGGGGCCATCCGCAGGCGCCGATGGGAACCCGCTCCGTGATCGAACTGATCGAGGAGCTGGTGCTGCGCGGCGGCGGACTCGGCCTGTTCACCGGCTGCGCCGCGGGCGACACCGCGATGGCGGTCGTGCTCGAGATCGGCGGCCGCTGAGCGCGGCCCGGGGCGGAGGCAGTGGCGCAGGATCTGTCACAGTGGCTCGAACGGCACGCGCGGTTCGCGCCGCGCGCGCCGGCACTGCGTTTCAACGGGCAGGAAATCAGCTATGCCGCGCTGGCCGAGCGGATCCGCCACGCGGCCGCCGTGCTGGCGGAACGTGGCGTCGCACCCGGCGATGCGGTCGCCTGGCTGGGCCTCAACAGTCCGGATCTGCTGGTGCTGCTGTTCGCCTGTGCGCGGCTCGGCGCGCTGTTCGTACCGCTCAACTGGCGGCTGGCGCCGCCGGAGCATGCCCGCGTACTGTCCGATTGCCCGCCACGGCTGCTGTTCGTCGAGCCGGCCTTCGCCGCGCACGCCGCTGCGATCGGCACCACGGTGACGATGCTCGAGGCCGCGGCGCTCGCCGGCGCGGCCGGCGCGCCACCGCCGCCGGCCGGTGATGAGGACTCGCCGCTGCTGCTGTGCTACACCTCCGGCTCCACCGGCGCGCCGAAGGGCGTCGTGCTGCCGCAGCGCGCGCTGCAGTGGAACGCGGTCAACAGCGCGCACATGCACGACCTGACCAGTACCGACCGCGTGCTGACCACGCTGCCGCTGTTCCACGTCGGTGGCCTGAACATCCAGACCACGCCGGCGCTGCACGCCGGCGCCTGCGTTTCGCTGCACGCGCGCTTCGACCCGGAGGCGGCGCTGGACGCGCTCGAGCGCGAGCGCATCACGCTGACGGTGCTGGTGCCAGCGCAGCTCGAGGCCATGCTGGCGCTGCCGCGCTGGCGCCACGCGGACCTCTCCAGCCTGCGCATGATCGCGACCGGTTCGACGATCGTGCCGGCTGCGCTCGTGCACCGCGTCGCCGAGCGCGGCGTGCCGCTGGTGCCGGTGTACGGCTCGACCGAGACCTGCCCGGTGGCCGCGTACCTGCGCGCCGGGGACGCCGTCGCGCGGGCCGGCGCCGCCGGCTGGCCGGCGCTGCACGGCGAGCTCTGCATCGCCGACGACGCCGGCGTTGAGCTGCCGCCGGGCCAGGACGGCGAGATCCTGGTGCGCGGGCCGTCGGTGGCGAGTGGCTACTGGAACGCGCCGGAGGAAACGGCGCGCACGTTCCGCGACGGCTGGTATCACTCCGGCGACATCGGTCATCTCGACGACGATGGCTGCCTGCACGTGATCGGGCGGCGCAAGGACCTGATCATCTCCGGTGGCGAGAACGTCTATCCCGCCGAGGTCGAGAACGTACTGCTCGAGTGCCCGGCGATCGCCGAGGCCTGCGTGGTCGGCCGCCCGGACCCGCGCTGGGGCGAGGCGGTGGTCGCGGCCGTGGTCCTGAAGACCGGCTGCCGCCTGACCGAAACGGAGACGCTGGCGCTGCTCAACGGCCGCATCGCCCGCTACAAGCACCCGCGCGAGGTGCGGTTTCTCGACAGTCTGCCGCGCAGCGCACTCGGCAAGGTGCTGAAAGAGGCGGTCCGGGCCGCCGTGCTGGAGTCACGATGAAGGTCAACAAGCTCGATCACATCTGCATCGCCGTGCGCGACCTCGAGGCGGCGCGGAAGATCTGGGAGCCGATCCTCGGCAAGCAGCAGCCCGACGACGCCTACGTCGACGAGCCGGAGAAGATCCGGGTCGCGCGCTACTGGCTCGGCGGCGTCGGCTTCGAGCTGATGGAATCGCTGACCCCGGACGGCGACGTCGCGCGCTTCATCGACAAGCGCGGCGAGGGCGTGATGCTGATCTCGTTCAACGTCGACGACACACGCGCGGCGATGGCCGAGCTGCAGCAGCAGGGTTATCCGTTCATCGGCGGCGCGCGCCCGTTCCGCGACTGCGAGTTCGCCTTCGTGCACCCGCAGGCGGTCAACGGCGTGCTGCTCGAACTGATCGACTACCGCTGGGACGAGCTGAAGGAGCGGAGCTGACATGGACTTCAACCCGAGTCCCGAGCAGCAGCAGGTGCGCGAGACCTTCGCGCGCTTCTGCGACGAGCGGATCGCGCCGCAGGCCGCGGCGCTGGACGAGGCGCACGTGTTCCCGCGGGCGCTGTTCGGCGAACTCGGTGCGCTCGGACTGTTCGGCATGCGCTACCCGGAGGACGCCGGCGGCAGCGGCATGCGCCTCGCCGAGTTCTGTATTGCGCTCGAGGAGGTCGCGCGCGGCTCGATGTCGCTGGCCGGCTGCGCGGCGATGCAGTCGCTGATGGGCACCAAGTTCCTGCAGCTCCTCGGCAACGCGGACATCCAGGCACGACTGTTCCGGCCGGCGCTGCGCGGCGAGAAGATCGGCGCGATCTGCATGACCGAGCCGAACGCCGGCAGCGACCTCGGCGGCATCGCCACCTTGGCGCGCCGCGTCGACGGTGGCTACGTGCTGAACGGACAGAAGACCTGGGTGACCTCGGCGCCGGTCGCGGACTTCTTCACCGTGTTCGCCAAGGCCGGCGAGGAGCGCAAGCTGACGATCTTCCTGGTCGAGCGCGACTGCGCCGGGCTGAAGCTCGGCCGCGCGATCGAGAAGATGGGCGTGTGGGCGCTGCCGACTGCGGAGCTGGCCTTCGACGACTGCTTCGTGCCGGACGACCACCGGCTGTCGCGCGAGGAGGGCGACGGCGAGGCGCACCTGCGCCGGACGCTGGCCGAGATCCGCATCATCACCGGAGCGATGGCGGTCGGCCTCGGCCGTGCGGCGCTCGCCGCCGCGGTGCGTTACGCCGGTGAGCGCAGCCAGTTCGGCAAGCCGATCAACCGCTATCAGGCGATCCAGCTTCGCCTCGCCGAGATGGCGACCGAACTCGAAGCGGCGGCGGGTCTGGTCGAACGGGCCGCGTGGCTGTGCGACAACGGCCGCCCGCACCACAAGGAGGCGGCGATGGCCAAGCTGCTCGGCAGCGAGACCGCGTTGCGGGTCGCCGAGCATGCGGCGCGGATCTTCGCTTCCTACGGCTACGCGATGGAGTACCCGGTGCAGCGCTACCTGCGCGACGTGCGCTTCACGCTGATCGGCGGTGGCACCAGCGAGATCCTCAAGCTGATCATCGCCAAGGAGGTAGCGGCATCGTGAACGGAACCAGAGCCATCAAGGTCGTCGTTGCCAAGCCGGGCCTCGACGGCCACGACCATGGCGCCAAGGTCGTCGCTCGCGCGCTGCGCGACGCCGGCTTCGACGTCGTCTATACCGGCCTGCGGCAGACCCCCGAGCAGATCGCCGGCATTGCCCGCGAACAGGACGCGCAGGTGATCGCGCTGTCGTCGATGGCCGGCACGCACCTGTCGGTGTGCGGCCGGCTCAAGCCGCTGCTCGAGGCGGCCGGCCTCGGCGACCGGCTGTGGATCATCGGCGGCAACCTGCCGGCGCAGGACCACGACGCGCTGCGCGCGCTGGGCTTCCGCGGCGTGTTCCCGTCGAGCTCGCGCCTCGAGGACATCATCGACTTCATCCGGACGAACGCACCATGAGCAAGCCGAATCCGCCCGAGCGCCAGCCGCGCCGGGTAATCAACGAGTCGGGCATCGAGATCCAGCCGCTGTACACCGCGGCCGACGTCGCCGCGAGCGGCGGCGAGGACATGATCGGCCGGCCCGGCGAGTATCCGTTCACGCGCGGCATCCATCCGCTGATGTACCGCAAGCAGCCGTGGACGATGCGCCAGTACACCGGCTTCGGCAATGCCGCCGACACCAACCGGCGCTTCCACTACCTGATCGCCAACGGCCAGACCGGCCTGAACGTCGCCTTCGACCTGCCGACGCAGTGCGGGCTGGATTCCGATGACCCGCAGGCCGAGGGCGAGGTCGGCCGGGTCGGCATGGCGGTCGATACGTTGCGTGACTTCGAGATCGCGTTCGAAGGCATCGACCTCGATCGGATCACGGTGTCGCTGACCATCAACGGCGCGGCCGCAATCCTGATCGCGATGTACCTGGCGATGGCCGAGAAGCGCGGCTACGACCTCAGCAAGCTCCGTGGCACCGCGCAGAACGACATTCTCAAGGAGTTCGTCGGCCGCGGCACCTGGGTCTATCCGGTCGCGCCGTCGATCCGGCTGGTCGGCGACACGATCGAGTACTGCGCGCAGCACGCGCCGAAATACAGCCCGGTGTCGGTCTGCGGCTACCACATCCGCGAGTCCGGCGCCGATCCGGCGCAGGAGATGGCCTTCGCCTTCTGCATCGCGCGCGCCTATGCCGACGAGGTGATCGGGCGCGGCCTCGCGGTCGACGAATTCGCCGGCCGGCTGTCGTTCAACTTCAACATCGCCGGCAACCTGTTCGAGCAGGTGGCCAAGTTCCGGGCCGGGCGCAGCCTGTGGGCGAAGATCATGAAGGAGCAGTACGGCGCCACCCAGCCCGGCTCGATGTGGATCCGGATGATCGCCGGCGGCGGCGGCAGCGGGCTGACCTTCGAGCAGCCGGAGCTCAACATCGTGCGCGGCGCGTACTACGCGCTGATCAGCGCGCTGTCCGGCGCACAGACCATGGCGCTGTGCTGCTACGACGAGGCCTACACGATCCCGTCCGAGTACGCGCAGCGCATCTCGCTGCGCACCATGCAGTTGCTGATCGAGGAGATGGGCCTGACCGACACCGTCGATCCGCTCGGCGGTTCGTACTACGTCGAGACGCTGACCAACCAGATGCGTGCGCGCATGGAGGAGATCATGCGCGAGGTCGATGCCGGCGGCGGCATCGTCCGGCTGATCGCCGACGGCACCATCCAGGACCGCGTCTCGGCGCAGGCTTACCAGCGCCAGCGCGACATCGAGGCCGGCACCTTCCGCAAGGTCGGCGTAAACTGTTACCGGATCGACGAGAGGCCGCCGGAAATGGAGTTCCATCCCTATCGCGAGCAGGATGCCGCGGCGCAGGTGCGCGCGCTCGGCGAGGTCCGCGCGAGCCGCGATGCGCTGCAGGTCGAGCGCACGCTCGCCCGGGTGCGCGCGGAGGCGCGCTCCGGCAGCAACCTGATGCCGGCGATCCTCGAGGCGGTCAAGGCCTACGCCAGCGTCGGCGAGATCACCGCCGAGCTGGTCGGCGTGTTCGGGCGCTACCAGGAGCCGGTTGCGCTGCGCGACCGGCCGCTGGCGGCGGCGGGTGGCTGAGGTGGCCGCAGTCCTCGACGGCATTGCCCGTTACGTGGTGCCGCGCACGCTCGACGAGGCGCTCGGCGTGCTCGCGGCCGGTGGCGTCTCCATACTGGCCGGCGGCACCGACCTGATGCCGCAGGCCCGCGCCGGGCGCGTGCGCCTGCAGCCGGTATTGATAAACATCCGCCGGTTGCCGGAGCTGACCGGCATCGAGCGCGCTGGCGGCGGCATCCGTATCGGCGCACTGGTCACGATCACGGCGTTGCGTGACAGCGCGCTGGTCCGCGAGCGCCTGCATCTGCTGTGGCAGGCCTGCGACCACTTCGCCAGCGACCAGATCCGCAACGTCGCGACCGTCGGCGGCAACCTGTGCAACGCCTCGCCGGCCGGCGACACGCTGATTCCGCTGCTGGCGCTCGGGGCGAGCGCGGTGCTGGCCGCGACCGGGGGCACGCGCCGCGTGCCGCTCGGCGAGTTCTTCACCGGACCGGGGCGGAGCTGCCGCCGGCCGGAGGAACTGCTGGTCGCGGTCGAGGTGCCGGAGCCGCCGGCCGGATTCGCCGGCGTGTTCTGCAAGCACGGCACGCGCCCGGCACTCGACATCTCGACGATCTCGCTCGCCGTCGGCGCGCGGCGCGACGGCACCGTGCTGCGCGACGTGCGCATCGCCTGCGGCGCGGTCGCGCCGACGCCGATCCGCGCGCTGCAGGCCGAAGCCGTCGTCGAGGGACGGGCCGCCGATGCGGCCACGATCGCCGCGGCGGCGCAGGCAGCGCTCGCCGACATCCACCCGATCTCGGACGTGCGCGCTTCGGACTGGTACCGGCGCGAAATGGTCCGCAACCTGCTGCAGAGGGCCCTGAGCCATGTCGGTCAACTGTGACATCGCCTTCACGCTGAACGGGGTGCCGCGGCGGCTTGCGGTGCCGGCGGACATGAGCACGCTGGAGCTGCTGCGCGATCAGCTCGGCCTGACCGGCACGAAGTACGGCTGCGGCGAGGGCGAATGCGGCGCCTGTACCGTGCTGGTGGACGGTGCCAGCGTCAATGCCTGCCTGATGTTCGCGGTGGACTGTGACGGGCGCGAACTGGTCACGGTCGAGGGCGTCGTCGCCGGTGCCACCGGCCAGCGGCTGCGCGATGCCTTCGTCGCCAGCGGCGCCGTGCAGTGCGGCTTCTGCACGCCGGGCTTCATGGTCCAGGCCAGTCATCTGCTCGGGCAGGGGCGTGCCGGCGGCGAGGCGGAGATCCGTCGCGGCATCGAGGGCAACCTGTGCCGCTGCACCGGTTACCGCAAGATCATCGATGCGATCGCCACGGCGGCACAGGGAGGTGACCATGGCTGAAGCAATGCCGGCCGCACCGTCGCTGATCGGCCGGCGCATCCGCAAGCTGGATGCGCCCGAGAAGGCCAGCGGCAGGACCCGTTACATCCACGATCTCGAAGTGCCCGGTGCGCTGCACGCGAAGATCCTGCGCTCGACCGAGATTCACGCGCGGATCGTCGCGATCGACACCAGTGCGGCGCGCGCGCTGCCCGGCGTGCATGCGGTGATCACGGCGGCCGACGTACCGTGGCAGCGGCCGATCGGGGTCGGCAAGGATCACCTGCCGCTGAAGACCGACCGCGTCCGCAGCCTGCGCGACGAGATCGCCGCCGTGGCGGCCGACACCGAGGAAATCGCCGAGGCCGCGCTGCGCCTGATCCGCGTGACCTACGCGAAGCTGCCGGTACTGGCGGACGTCACGGCGGCGATGGCCGCGGACGCGCCGCAACTGCACGAGGGCCGTCCCGGCAACGTGGCGATGACCTTCGACTACGCGCAGGGCGACGTCGCGCAGGGCGAGCGCGAGTCGGACGTCGTCATCGAGGACGTGTTCCGGCTGCACTACGTGACCCATTGCTGCATGGGCGTGTCCGGCGTGATCGCCGAGTTCGATCCGGCCGGCAATCTGCTGCTGCACTCGAATACGCAGGTGCCGTTCCTGCACAAGCGCGAGTTCGCCGAGGCGCTCGGCATCGACCCGGCGCGGATCCGGATCATCCAGCCGCCGATCGGCGGCGCCTTCGGCTCCAAGCTCGACATCTATCCGTTCGAACCGATCGCGATCTTCCTGGCGAAGATCACCGGCCGGCCGGTCAAGCTGCTGTTCACGCGCGAGGAGGAATTCCTCGCTTCGCCGACCCGTCAGCCGGTGCTGCTGAAGCTGCGTTCCGGCTGCCGCCGCGACGGCACGCTGACCTTCCGCACGGTCGAGACCGTACACGACAACGGCGCCTACACCTCATGGGGCGCGACCACGCCGTTCGTGATGATGCAGACGATCTCGTCGCTGTACCGCGTGCCGCACTGTCTCTATCACACTGCTGCGATCTACACCAACAACCCCTACGCCGGCTCGTTCCGTGGCTACGGCAACCTGCAGGCGACCTTCGCGGTCGAGGCGCACATGGAGAAGCTGGCCGAGGCCGTCGGCATGGACGGGCTGGCCTTCCGCCTGAAGAACGCCCAGACGGCCGGCGAGGTCACGCCGCAGGGCATGCAGTTCAAGAGCTGCGGCTTCCAGCAGTGCCTCGAGACCGCGGCGGCGCGCAGCGACTACCTGCGCAAGCACGCGGCGTACGCCGCGCAGCAGCGCGCTCCCGGCCCGGTCAAGCGCGGCATCGGCATGGCCTCGATGCTGCACGTCGGCGGCGGCGCGAAGATCTACCCGTCGGACGGCTGCGGCACGATCCTGAAGATCGACGACTTCGCGCACGTGACGCTGATGACCGGCGCGTCCGAGATCGGCCAGGGTTCGGAAACCGTGCTGGCGCAGCTCGTCTGCGAGGAGCTCGGCCTGCCGCTCGAGGCAGTCACCGTGGTCAACAACGACACCGACATCACGCCGTGGGACGTCGGCGTGCACGCTTCGCGCACGACCTTCATCGCCGGCAATTCGGCGATCGGCGCAGCGCGCAAGGCGCGGGCCAAGATCCTGGCCGCGGCCGCGCAGAAGACCGGCCTGACCGAGGAGGCGCTCGGCCTCGCCGGCGGCTGTGTGGTGCGCCGCGCCAGCGGCGAGCGGCTGTTCGAACTCGGCAAGTTCCTGCGCGGCCTGCACTTCTCCGACCGTGCCGAGCTGGTGATGACGACCTTCTATTACGAGCCGCCGAGCCGGCACCAGGACCGCGAGTTCAAGGGCGACGTGTCGGCCGCCTACGCGTGGGCGACCCAGGTCTGCGAGGTCGAGGTCGACAGCGACACCGGCATCGTGCGGCTGCTGAAGGTCACCGGTGCGCACGACGTCGGGCGTGTGCTGAACCGGCTCGGCATCGAGGGCCAGATCGAGGGCGGCGTGGTGATGGGGCAGGGCTATGCGCTGACCGAGGATCTGATGGTCGACCACGGCGTGATCCGCAACCCGAACTTCCGCGACTACAAGCTGGTGACCGCGCCCGAGATTCCGGAGATGGACATCACCTTCATCGAGACGCTCGACGGCGAGGGGCCGCAGGGCGCCAAGGGCGTCGGTGAGGCGCCGGCGATCTGCATCGCCGCGGCGATCGCGAACGCGATCTGGAATGCGACCGGCACCCGTATCTACGCGCTGCCGTTCACGCCCGAGCACGTGTACCGGGCGCTGCACGGCGCGGCCGCACCCCCGGCCTGGACGGGCGGCGCGTGAAGCAGCGCACCGTCCTCAGCATGGAGCAGGCCCTGTCCATGCCGTACGCGACGCTGCGTTTCGTCCAGCTCGGCTGGCGCGTGATCCGCATCGAGGCGGCCGGCGCCGAGCGCGGGCTGCCCGGTGACCCGAACCGCTACATCGGCGCGCGGGTCGCCGACGACGACCGGCGCAGCTACTTCGTCGCGCCGAACGTCGGCAAGGAGGCGATCGCGCTGAATCTGCGCAGCCCCGACGGTCAGGCGACGCTGCGCCGGCTGCTGCGGGAACTCGACGTCGACGTGTTCTGCTGCAACACGCTGCCCGGACGTTACACCGCGCTCGGTATCGACTACCCGACCCTGGCCGCGGCGAAGCCGGACCTGATCTGGGCCGGGATTTCCGCGCTCGGCCCGGAGCACCCCGAAGTGCCGGGCTACGATCCGGTGATCCAGGCGATGGCCGGCTACGTCGAGCTGACCGGCGAGGCGGAGCGCACGCCGGTGTTGTGCGGCGTGCCGGTGATCGACCTGAAGGCCGGCGACGAGGTGTACGCCAACGTGCTGCTCGCGCTCGCCGAGCGCGCCGAGACCGGCCACGGTCGCGAGATCCACGTGTCGATGCTGCAGGCGGCGGCCTCGTGGCTGATCACGACGCTGCCGCTGGTGGATTTCGGCTGCGAACCGTGGGAGATCAGTCGCGCCGGCAACGAGCACCGCAAGTTCGTGCCGACCAACATCTATCCGGTGCGCGACGGCTTCCTGTACCTGGCGATCGGCAGCGACGTGCAGTGGCGGCGCCTGACCGAGCGGCCGTGCTTCGCCGCGCTCGCGACCGAGGAGCGCCGCACCAACGAAGGCCGCACGCGCGACCGCCGCCGGCTGCACGCCGACATCGCCGCGCTGACCGCGACGATGGACGGTGACGCGGCAATGGCCGAGCTGCGCGCGGCGACGATTCCGCACGCGCGCATCAACGGCATCACCGCGGTGCGCGACCTGCCGGCGCTGGCCGGGCGGCTGACGACGACCCGGCTGCCGGACGGTCGCGTGATCCGCATGCAACCCTGCGCGATGGACCGGCCGGACGCTCCACGCGAATTCCGCTTTCCGCCGAAGTACGGCGAGCAGACGCGCCCGATCCTCGCCGAGGCCGGCTTCACTGCCGCCGAATGCGCCGCGCTCGCGGCAGCGGGGGTGATCCCGGCTTGACCCGCCACCCGGTCTGGTCGAGCGGATTCCGGCCGTTCTTCCTGGCGGCGGCCGTCTATGGACCGTTGCTGCTGATCGCCTGGAGTGGCGCCCGCGCCGGCTGGTGGGGCTGGCCGCAGGTCGCGCTGCCGTTGCCGCTGCTGCACGCGCACGAGCTGCTGTTCGGCTTCGCCGCGGCGCTGGTCTGCGGCGTGCTGCTGACCGCGCTGCCGAGCTGGACCGGCGCCGGCGAGGTGCGCGGCCGCCCGCTCGCGGCACTGGCGATCCTGTGGCTCGCCGGTCGTATCGCGATGCACGGCGCCGGCTGGCTGCCGGCGCCGCTCGTGCTGTTGCTCGACGGCGCGCTGCTGCCGGCGCTCGCCGTGCTGCTGTTCGCCACCATCGGCGGCGCGCGCCGGCGCCTGTTCTGGTGGACGCTGCCGCCGCTCGCCGCCTTCGCCGCGGCGAACGTGCTGTTTCACGTCGCGCAGATGCGCGGCGCCGCCGGCGACGTGCAGTGGGCGCTGCGGCTCGGCGTGCACGCGCTCGCCTTCCTGTTCACGCTGTATGGCGGCCTGTTCATCCCGGCTTTCACGCGGCGCTGGCTGCAGGAGCGCGGCCAGCCGGCTGCGGCGATCTGGCTGCCGCTCGAGTACGCGACCGCGGTCGCGATGCTGGCCTTCGCCGGCGCGGATCTCGCCGCGGCGCCGTCCGGCTGGATCGTGGCCGCGGCGCTCGGCGCGGCCGGAATCCACGTCTGGCGACAAGCGCGCTGGCGCGGCTGGCGGGCGCGTTCGGAGCCGCTGCTGTGGAGCATTCACCTCGGCTACCTGTGGCTGATCGTTGCGCTCGGGCTGCGGGCGCTGGCCGAACTGACCCCGGCCGTGCCGCGCGAGGCGTGGATCCACGCCTTCACGATCGGCGCCTACGGCATGCTGAAGATCGGCCTGATGACCCGCGTCGCGCTGCGGCACACCGGCCGGCCGCTGGTTGCTCCGCGCCCGATGCAGTTCGCCTTCATGCTGATGTTCACGGCGGCGCTGCTGCGCCTGCTGTACGCACTGGGCCCACCCGCGGAGGGCGTGCTGCTGGCGGCGGCCGGACTGTGGGCGGCGGCGCTGCTGACTTACCTCGCGGTCCACGGCCCGATGCTGTGGCGGCCGAGCCGGCCGCGCGGCTGACGATGCTGCAACTCCCGGCTACAATGGTTGCGTGGTGGTTCCATCATGGTTCCATGGAGGCAGCATGCTCAACCTGACGCTGAAGAACATCCCCAAGGAGCTGCATGCGCGGCTGCGGGAGAGCGCCGAGAAGAACCGCAGGAGCCTGAACAGCGAAATCCTGACGCGCCTGGAGGCGGAGTTTGCGGCGCCGGTGGTGGACGTCGAGGCGCAGGCGCGCGCGCTGCGCGTGTTCGTCGCGCGGCTGCCCAGGGCGGATCATGGCAAGGTCGCGCGCTACAAGCGCCAGGGCCGGGCGTGATCGTCGTCGACAGCAGCGTCGTCGCCTACTGCTGGATCAACGGCCCGCTGACCGCAACCGCGCAGCGCGTCCGGCAGCGCGACCCGGAGTGGCATGTGCCGCAGCTTTGGCGTTCCGAGATGCGCAGCATCCTCGCCGGCTACCTGCGCGACGGTACCCTCGGTACGAGGCAGGTCGCGGAGGTGATGGCGGGCGCGGAGGCGGCGTTCGCCGGCCGGGAGCACCTGGTATCGAGCGACCGCGTGTTCAGGGTGATCGAAAGTACGAGTCTTTCCGCGTACGACGCCGAGTTCGTTGCGCTCGCCGAGGCTCTGGACGTACCGCTGGTGACCGCCGACAGGCAGGTTCTGAAGGCATGCCCCGGGCGGGCGCGGACCATGGTGGCGTTCGCCTCCCGCCAGCCCGGCGGCGCGGATTCGCCCGGCTTTCGCCTGCCGTATCAGACGGTTACAGAAGCGCGCTCTACCATGCTCGGGGCCCGCCCGGTGCCGCTGTAACGTGGAATTGGCCGGAGCCCGCTCCGGCCCGCCCCGGCTGCTTGCCGAAGACCGGCGGCACCGTAACAATGGCAATCGCTGGGACCACAGGGGCCAGGGACGGCGCCGGCGCGCCGCTGGAGGATTGAAAGATGGCAGTCCAGGAGCCGCGATCGGTCAGGAAGGTCCCGACCTACTGTTTCAACTGCGTCGCCGGGCCCGACCTGATGACCGTCAAGGTCGTCGACGGCGTAGCCACCGAGGTCGAGCCGAACTTCGCCGCGGCCGACGTGCACCCGGCGCAGGGCCGCGCCTGCGTCAAGGCCTACGGCCTCGTACAGAAGACCTACAACCCGAACCGCGTGCTGACGCCGATGAGGCGCAGCAACCCGCGCAAGGGACGCCACGAGGACCCGGGCTTCGTGCCGATCTCCTGGGACGAGGCACTCGACATGGTCGCGGCGAAGCTGCGCGAGATCCGCGCCAGGGGCCTGCTCGACGAGGCCGGCCTGCCGCGCGTCGCGGCGAGCTTCGGTCACGGCGGCACGCCGGCCCGCTACATGGGCACGTTCCCGGCGTTCCTGTCCGCCTGGGGCCGCATCGACTACAGCTTCGGCTCGGGTCAGGGCGTCAAGTGCGTGCATTCCGAGCACCTGTACGGCGAGCTGTGGCATCGCGCTTTCACGGTCGCGGCGGACACGCCGCACTCGCGCTACGTGATCTCGATCGGCGCCAACACCGACGTGACCGCCGGGCCGGTCTCGGTCAAACGCCACGCCGATGCGCGCATCCGCGGCTACAAGCGCGTGCAGGTCGAGCCGCATTTGTCGGTGACCGGGGCCTGTTCGGCCGAATGGGTGCCGATCCGGCCGAAGACCGATCCGGCGTTCATGTTCGGGCTGATCCACGTGCTGGTCTGCGAGCATCCGCTTGTCGACCTCGATGTGCCGTTCCTGCGCGACCGCAGTTCATCGCCGTACCTGGTCGGCCCGGACGGCCTGTACTTGCGCGACCCGGCGACGCGCAAGCCGCTGTTGTGGGACGAACGCAGCGGCCGCGCGGTGCCGTTCGATACCGCCGGCGCAGTGCCGGCGCTGACCGGGCGCTACACCGTCGCCGGCGCGATCAGCGTGGATGCCGACGACGAGGTCCACCAGCTCGGCACGGTCGCGGGCACGACCGCATTCACGAAGCTGGTCGAGCACATGCGCCGCTATACGCCCGAATGGGCCGAGGGCATCTGCGACGTGCCGGCGGCGACGATCCGCCGCATCGCCAACGAATATCTCGCGGCCGCCAGTATCGGCGCGACCATCGAAATCGACGGCCGGACGCTGCCGCTGCGCCCGGTTGCGGTGACGCTCGGCAAGTCGGTCAACAACGGCTGGGGCGCGTATGAGTGCGTGTGGTCGCGCACGCTGCTCGCGGTGCTGGTCGGCGCGCTCGAGGTGCCGGGCGGCACGGTCGGCACGATGGTCCGCATCAACCGCCCGCACGACGACCGGCTGCGCAGTGTGCACGTCGGCGAGGATGGTTTCCTCGCGCAGAACTTCAACCCGACCGACCGCGCGCACTGGGCCGCGCAGCCGACCGGCCGCAACGTGCACAAGGTGCTGGTGCCGATCGTCGGCGATTCGCCGTGGAGCCAGGCGCTCGGCCCGACCCAGCTCGCGTGGATGTTCCAGAACGAACGGCCCGCCGATTTCAACATGCCGGCGCCGACGCTGCCGGAGCTGTGGTTCATCTTCCGCTCGAACCCGGCGATCGCGTTCTGGGACACGCACCACCTGGTCGATACGATCGCGAAGTTCCCGTTCACGGTCGCTTTCGCCTACACGGTCGACGAGACCAACTACATGGCGGACCTGCTGCTGCCCGAGGCCAGTGACCTCGAGTCGACGCAGTTGATCCGCATCGGCGGCACCGGCTGCATCGAGCAGTTCTGGAAGAGCCGTGGGCTGGCGCTGCGCCAGCCGGTCGTGCCGCCACAGGGCGAGGCGCGCGACTTCACCTGGATCAGCACCGAGCTGGCCCGGCGCGCCGGCCTGCTCGACCGTTACGTCGCGGCGTTGAACCGCGGCACCGGCGGCGTCGCGCCGCTGAAGGGCGAGGGCTACGACTACAGCCTCGACCCGGCGCAGGCGCCGGGCGTGGACCAGATCTGGGACGCCGTGTGCCGGGCTTCGAGCGCTGAGCTCACGCAGGGCCGCGCGGTGCATGACCTCGACTGGTTCCGCGAGCACGGGTTCTGCACGGTGCCGATGTCCCAGCTCGAGTGGTACCTGACGCCGGTGATGGAAGCGCACGGCCTGCGTTACGAGCTGCCGTACCAGGAGCGGCTGCTGCGGGTCGGGCGCGAGCTGCGCAACCGGCTGCACGAACACCACATGAACTGGTGGGACAAGCAGCTCGCCGAGTATCAGGCCTTGCCGGAGTGGCACGATGCCGCCGGGCACTGGGAGCAGGCGGTGATCAAGGCCGGCGCGAAGCTCGAGGACTTCCCGCTGTGGCTGCTGGCCAGCAAGAGCATGCAGTACCACTCGAGCGGCAACACCAGCATCGCGCTGATGCGCGAAGTGGCGCTCAACGTGCGCGGCCATGCCGGCGTGCTGATCAATGCGACCACCGCGCGCCGCTACGGCATCGCCGACGGCGAGCGGGTCGAGATCCGCTCGCACATCGGCGCCACCTACGGCAAGGCCGTGCTGACCCAGGGCGTGCGGCCGGACACGCTGGTGATCCTCGGGCAGTTCGACCACTGGGCGACGCCGTTCGCGAAGGATCTCGGCCTGCCCAGCCTGAACACGATCGCGCCGATGTCGCTGGACCTGGTCGATGCGACCGGCTCCGGCGCCGATATCGTGCGCGTGGCCGTGCGCCGCATGGCCGAGGCCGCGGCATGACCCGCTACGTGATGGCGATCGACCTGCGCCGCTGCGTCGGCTGCCAGACCTGCACGGCCGCCTGCAAGGGCGCCAATGCGACGCCGCCCGGTGTGCAGTGGCGCCGCGTGCTCGACATCGAGACCGGCGAGTTCCCGGACGTGCAGCGGACCTTCGTGCCGGTGGCGTGCATGCACTGCGCGGACCCGCCCTGCGAGGACGTCTGCCCGACCACGGCGACGAAGATCCGCGCCGACGGCGTGGTCACCATCGACTACGATCTGTGCATCGGCTGCGCCAATTGCGTGATGGCCTGCCCGTACGACGCGCGCTCGATCGTGCACGAGCAAGAGTTCGCCTACGGCGACGAGCCGATGCCGCCGGAGGCGCTGGGCGCGGACCACAGCCGCCTGTCGGTAGCGACCAAGTGCAACTTCTGTCAGGACCGTCTCGACGTGGCCGCCGCCACCGGGCAGGTGCCGGGCCGCGACCCGGAGGTCACGCCGGCCTGCGTGAACTCCTGCATTTCCGGCGCGATGAGCTTCGGCAACATCGAGGATCCGCACAGCAACGTCAGCCAGTTGCTGCAGCAGACGAAGAACTACCGGATGCACGAGGAACTCGGCACCGAGCCCGGCGTGTACTACATCTGGGACGAAGCATGAAGACGATACCCGCCAGCGGCGGCGCCAGCGCCCTCGCACCGAAGCGGCAGACCAACTGGGACTGGCGCGCGGCGACCAATTTCATCGCCGGCGGCGCCGGCGGCGGACTGCTGCTGGCCGCGGCCGGCGCCAGCCAGGCCGGCGGCGACGTCCGTATTCCGGTATTGCTCGCGCTCGCGCTGATCGGCCTCGGCCTGACCTGCGTGTGGTTCGAGATCGGGCGGCCATGGCGCGCACTCAACGTGTACCGTCACATCCAGACCTCGTGGATGACGCGCGAGGCAGCGGTCGCACCGTTCCTGTTCGCGGCCGGCGGTCTGCTGCTGCTGACCGCGCAGGTGGCGCTCGCGTGGCTCACCGGTTTGCTCGGCCTCGCTTTCCTGTACAGCCAGGCGCGCATGCTGCGCGCCGACAAGGGCATCCCGGCGTGGCGACACCCGCGCTGCCTGCCGGTTGTCGTCAGCACCGGCCTCACCGAAGGTGCCGGCCTGCTGGTACTCACGCACGCGCTGGTGCTGACCGATTTCGGCGTCGGCCCGGCACTCGCGCCGGAGCGCAGCGGCTGGCTGGTGCCTGGCCTCGTGCTGCTGCTGGCGCTGCGGCTCGCGCTGTGGCGCGCCTACCTCGCCGGCCTCGCCGGCCCCGGCATTCCGGACGGCACGCGCCGCGAGCTGCACGCGATCAACAGCGGTTTCGCCGCCGCCGGCCACTGGCTGCCGGTCGTACTCGCGCTCGCCGCCTGGGCCGGCGCACCGGCCGCCGCAACCCTGCTGCTGCTCGCCGCGCTGCTCGCCGTCGCCAGCGGCTGGCACCTGAAGTACACGCTGGTCCGCCGCGCGGCCTTCACCCCCGGCTTCGACCTCCGCCACCTCCCGGTCCGTGGAAAAGGGGACGCTTCCCTTTTTGTCACGCCCAGGGAGTCCTGATGAGCGAAAGACTGCCGGCATGGTCCTGTCCGTTCATCTGCGTGATCTGATCCCCGTCGGCCGATACGCCGATGGAAACCGGACCGTCCAGGTTCGCCGCGTCGTGGCCGTCCGTCAGCACCGGGGTGCGCCGGGCGCCAATCGTCAGTTGCGGACACCGGGAGCATGCTGAGCAGGGCCACGTGTGGGTGACTGGCAGCCCGTGCCGTCAGTCGTTCCGGGGCGGCGGCTGGCTTCCGGACTTGCGCCAGGCGACAGCGCCGATGATCCCGAACAGGATGGCTACTGCGAGGAAAGTGGCGTGGACGGGCCGCCGGCTCGCGAGCGGGAGCAGTGCGGCGACAACGAACAGCACCGCGGCGAGAAGGAACCCAAGCGGCGCGACTTTCCGTTCCCATGGCTTCATCTCGTTCTCCCTCGTGTTACCGGTGCCGCTCCGAGTGTCACCGAGCGGCCAGAGAGGTCCAGAACCTGCCCTTTCTTCAGGCCGTTTGGCGGATCGCTGGCAGCGACGGCGCGAAAAGCAATCGTGGCAACCGCCACTGCTGGGCAAGGGTCCTGAGTTGCGCGGGTCTGTTGATGCTGGCGTTCACCACACCAGCAGAAACGTTCTGGAACTCCACCTGCGGACGAATACCCCGGAGCGTGCCGTCAACGCCCCTGCGGTTGCAGGCGTCGAGGTAACGGTCGACAGGCGCGCGAACTTCAGCAGGATTCAACTGGTACCTCCGGGAAATGCCGCATAACGCTCGCGTTGAGCGAGCCGGGCACACACGCCGGCGACCTGGCGCTTCAGGATTGTTCACGGTCTGCTCGAGCGCATCAGGCAGCGGCACGCCAGCGCTCATTGCATCGAGATGGCCGGGCGCGGCAACACCGTGTCCAGAATCAGGATGACCAGGAGCAACGGCGCGAGAACCGAGTGGACCCGCGGCCTCTTCGTCAGCATCAGTACGACGCAGATCGTAATGGTGAGAATACCGGAGACATTGTCCGGAACCACGACGGGCTGTCCGAGACTCAGCGGCTTGAGGAACGTGCCGACGGCGGTCCCCGCCAGCACCAGTCCCCAGAGGAGAGGAGCCTGGCTGTAGTAGTGCTCCTTGAGGTCGGCACCCTCAGCCGGGCGCGGAAAGACAAGGTGGGCGATCAGATAGAGGATGATTGGCCCGGCCAGCAGCGTCAACACTGCCCAGAACGACACCGCCGGCACGGCTCTGAGCAGCCAACTCTCCCACCACATTTGAAGAAGGGCGCAGAAGACGCCGATCTGGAGGAGTATATGGATCCAGTACCAGCGCAGGCTGCTGCGGGCTCGCACGAGGTTGGAGACACCCGAGAGGATCTCAGTGAGTCCAAGTCCGACGACTACCGAGAGCAGGATCATGATGAACTCGAACAGTCCCATCGTTGCTATCCCTCTGGCGAGAGTCTCCGTAGCTGCCTAAAGCCCGCGAGCAGCAGCGGCGCGTAGTCGGCGCGCCGCCTGCTGATCGGACCTCTGGATGGCCGCTTGCACGTCGTGCAGGCGGGGTGCCGCCGCGCGACGACTGCTGCATCGCATAGTTGGAGCGCAGATCACTTGTGTGCTTCCATGTAGGCGCGAAGCAAGGCGTTCATGCGGGACTGGTAACCGGCGCCCTGGGACTTGAACCAGTCAATGACGTCGGCATCCACCCGCAAGGACAGCAGTGCCTTCCTGGGCACCGGCTTCAGCCCCTTCCGGGCGACGGCCTTCGCGAACATTTGGGGCGTCAATTCCGGCGCGTCGCCGTTGCGAACAATGTCTCCGTAGGGCAGGGTACGTACCCTGGCGAGGTCAGTACGTGACTTGCGAGAAGCAGCAGCGCGCTTCATGTTTCGTGGCCTTCCGGTCAGAAATGATGCGAATCTCCTCGCCCTGTTCAGCATGGGCTACCGAGACCACCAGGTCCTCCAGCAACCCCAGGGTGAGAAACCTCGGTTCGCCATAGCCTTTCCGGGTGTCTTCGGCCGTGAACGTCACGCCTCGGAAGATCCTATCGGCATCCCCGAAGTCAATGCCGTGTTTGCGAAGGTTCAACCGCCGCTTGGCCTCGTCCCAGACGAACATGCGACATTGTAGCTACACATCGTAGCTACGGCAAGTCGTCTTCATCTGCGCTCTGACGCCCAGCATCAGCGGCGGCGCAGCCGGATTCCTGCCTGGTTGGTGCAACGCGATCAATTGGGAGCGGCTTCGAGGATGCTCGCCGGCTCCGTTGTTGGAATAACACGAATCAGCGAGAAACCCGCCCGCTCAAGAAGGCGGGAGTACTCATCTGCGGTGCGCTCTTGTGAACCTCCCGCGCTCATGCTGAGCGAGCATGATGAGATCCTCAATAAGTGCCCAGCCATAGAAGACCGCGCCGACCGCGTACAGAATCAGAACACCCCACCACACAACAACATTCTGATAGTACGCCTGGAAGAAGCAGAAAAGAGTTAGTGCGGCGCCGATGTAGAGATAGGGCGGGAAGTCATGGCCCATAAGCCCAAAGAACAGGAAGCCAAGACCTGCAACGATGTAGACCGCAATTGGCCGTCTTGGGAACTTGGAAACACGAGGTTCGCTCATCGATCTGACGTCTAACGTCCGCGTTGAGCGGCCGGGCAGGAGCCCAGCCAGCGCGCCGCAGGCGCGATAATCGTCCGCGCGCCTGCGGCGCGCCACCCGCAACCTTTCACGGTCCGCTCCAACGCATAGTTAGACCGCACTTTGAACTGCGGGCGGGATTACGGCACCTACGAGTATTGGGGCGAGAATCTTCAGCGCCACAGTGCGGAAGATGTAGTAGGAGACAAGAATACCCAACACGCCGCCGAGGATCATCGCTCCAGTCTGGGCGTTCGCCAAATTGCCGCCGCTGACAGCAACAACAAAACCCAAGAGCATGCCCGCCACAGCGCCAACGATGAATCCGCCAACAGCGGAGCCGATAGCGAAAAGTGCAAATGCCTTGATGACATCCAATTCCCTAAGATTGCCTACATTCATGACGCCCCCTGACAACAGTGCGGTCTAACTACTAATTATTGAGCCTTGCATAAATGCCTGACAGTTTCACAATGGCAGTTCAGCCTGTTGCCAGAAGGCGCGGATCAGGCTCGGGCGGCGTTGCATGGAGCACAGCCGATTGCGCGCAGTGGTTTTGAGGTCAGCGAAGGTGCTGGCA
>VGVB01000027.1 GCA_016882265.1 Gammaproteobacteria bacterium | reverse complement strand
TGCCAGCACCTTCGCTGACCTCAAAACCACTGCGCGCAATCGGCTGTGCTCCATGCAACGCCGCCCGAGCCTGATCCGCGCCTTCTGGCAACAGGCTGAACTGCCATTGTGAAACTGTCAGGCATTTATGCAAGGCTCAATAGAAAGGCCTGTCTGCCTCAGGTCACGCAGTGCAAGGACCAAACGAACGTCCGGCACTTTCCAAACGAACGTCCGGCACCGTTAGAGCCAGCCGCGGCGGCGGAAGAACCAGTATGGCAGGACCGCGGACACGACGATCGCCGCGAGTGCCAGCGGGTAGCCGTACGGCCAGTCCAGCTCAGGCATGAAGCCGAAGTTCATGCCATAGATGCTCGCGATCAGCGTCGGCGGCAGGAACACCGCGGCGACCACCGAAAAGATCTTGATGATGTTGTTCTGCTCGATGTTGATCAGGCCCAGCGTCGCCTGCAGCATGAAGCTCGACTTGTTGGCGAGGAACGAGGCGTGGTCGGACAGCGCCAGCACATCGCGCGACAGGCTGCGGAACCGCGCCCGCAGTTCATTCGGCATCTGCGCGGCGCGCAACTGCTGAATGAAGGTGAGCTGGCGGCCGAGCGTCACCAGGCTCTCGCGCGACTTCGAGGTCAGGTCGCCGTCCCGGCCGATGCGCTCCATCACGCCGCGCAGGTCGCGCGCGCGCGGCCGGGCCCCGGCGGCCGTCGTGAAGACACTGGCCGACAGATCATCCAGATCCTGACCGACCCGTTCCAGCACGTCGGCGGTGCGTTCGATGACTGCCTCGAGCAGGCCGACGAGCACGACCAGCGCCGAGCCGGCCGCGGCCGTGTGCCGTTCGGCGTAGGCGACGAAGCGCCGGAACGGCAGCGGGTCGACGTAACGGTTCGTGATCAGACGGTTCTGCGTCAGGATGAAGGTGATCGCCGCCGACTCCGGCCGGTCGGTGTCGATCTTGGTGACGACGGTCGCCGTCATGTGCAGCGTGCCGTCCTCCTCGTACAGGCGGTTCGAGGTCTCGATCTCGCGCATTTCCTCGCGCGACGGCACGTCGATCGCCAGCAGCTTCTCGACCGCGCGCTCCTCCTCGAGCGTCGGTTCGAGCAGATCCACCCAGACGCATTCCTCGGGTACGTTCGCCGGCGGCGGCTCGAGGCGGGTCAGGCCCTGCGCGCCGGGAACGTAGCAGTTGAGCATCCGGCCCCGCTCAGTGGCCGCCGCGCTCGCGAACCGCGAGATCGGTGACGACCTGCATCAGCTCGTTCTGGCTGCCCGCCATGCTGACGTCGGTGACGAACTTGCCCTGCACGACCATCATCGGCGTGTGGTCGGCCTGATAACGCCGGGTCAGGTTCTCCGCCTGGCGCAGGTGGTTCTCGGTCGAGAACGTGCGGTAGTAGCGGGCAAAGTCCTCGGCGCTGACGCCGCGCGCGGTCAGGAACTCGCGCACGGCCTGCTCGGTGGCCGCCGGGTCCACGCGGTTGTTGCGGACGACCGTCAGCGGCCGCCCGCGGACGTGCAGCTCGCGGAAGGCCTCGGCGTGCAGTTCAGGTTTCCCAAGCCCCTCGATCGTGTAGTGCAGGCGCGCGTCCTCGCGCGTGACCTCGTTCCAGACCACCGGCAGGCGGCGGAACTTCAGCCACGCCGGCTTGTTCTGCAGCCATGCTTCGAGGCGCGGTTCGAGCGCGTAGCAGTGGCCGCAGCCATACCAGTAGATCTCGACGACCTCGACCTCGCCGGGCAGCGCATCGGTCGGCTGGGCGATGGTGAGGGCCTTGAAGTGCTGTCCTTCCTGCCAGCGCAACGGCGCACTCGACGGCAACGGCGGCGCAGCGGCGGCGACCGCGGCAGCGACCGGAGTCACCACCGTTTCGGCGGCCGCCGGCGCCGCTTCCACGGCTTCGCCGTCACCGGGTGTCGCCGGCTGGTCGAGCCCGGGTGGGGGCTGCAGCGGTTCGGCTGCCTCTGCCGGCGCGCTGGCGGCCGGCGTCGTTGCCGGCTCCGCCGCGGTTGGGGGAGGCGGCGTCTCGCGCTGGCCGCAGGCCGCCAGCAGCAGCACGGCGAGTATCCACGACGCGGACTTCACCACCTTCGTCCTCCTGCCGTGGCCGGCGGAATCAGCGCAGGCCCTGCGTGTACGCAGCCAGCGCCCGCATCTCTTCGTCGGTGAGCTTCGCCGCAATCACCTGCATCATGTCGTTGCCCGACGTGCGACGGGTACCCGCTGCAAAGGCCTTCAACTGATTGAAGGCATACACCGAATGCTGGCCGCGCAGGGCCGGGTAGCGCGCCGGCGCATTGCCGAGCCCCTGCGGCCCGTGGCAAGCGATGCACGCGGGCAGATTGCGGGCCGGGTCGCCTCCCCGATACAGGCGCTCGCCCGCGGGCGCCAGCGCCGGATCGGCCTCGCGCGGCGTCGGGGCCTGACGCGCGTAGTGTGCCCCGACATCCAGCGCATCCTGCTCCGACAGCAGTGCCGCCATCGGCATCATCAGCGCATTGTCGCGCACGCCCTGCCGGAACAGCGCGACCTGCGCCGCGATGTAATCCGCACCCTGTCCGGCGAGGTTGGGCCATTCGGGACTCGGGCTGTTCCCGTCCGCGCCATGGCAGCCCATGCACACCGCGGACTTCGCCATACCGGCATCCGGGTCGCCACCCGCCGCCTGCACTGCGGCGGCGCCGCACAGAGCCAGAGAACCGAGCATCGCGGACAGAATCTTCATCGTCGGGAAACTCCATGAACCCGGCAGGCGAAGTGGACCATTGGACGACCTGCCGGCGAGCGCGGGATTATACGCAAGACGCCCGTACCGAGGTCCAGCCGCAACCATGTCCGCATTCCCCCGCGCCCGATTCCTGGCCAGCGCCGGCGCCCCCGGCGGCTTCGGTGACGACAGCGGCGCCGAGGTCGCCGTCGCGGGCCGTTCGAACAGCGGCAAGTCGAGCGCGATCAACGTCATCCTCGGCCGCCGCGGCCTGGCCCGGGCCAGCGCGACGCCCGGCCGGACCCAGCTCGTGAACTTCTTCGAACTGGAGCCGGGCCGCCGACTCGTCGATCTGCCGGGCTACGGCTATGCGCGGGCCCCGGTGGCGGCCCAACAGCGCTGGGCCCGGCTCGCGGAGGACTATTTCCGGCGGCGCCAGTCGCTGGCCGGCCTGCTGCTCGTGGTCGATGTCCGCCGTGGTGTCGGCGACGCGGACCGGGTCCTGCTCGACTATGCCGCCGCGCGCGGGCTACCGGTGCACGTGCTGCTGACGAAGGCCGACAAGCTGACCCGCAACGAGGCCCGCGTGGCGGCTCGCCGCAGCGCGGCCGATCTCGCCGGGCGGGCGACGGTACAGGCGTTTTCCGCGGTCAGCGGCGAGGGTGGCGATGCCGCCCGTGGCGCGCTGGCGGCCATGCTGGCCGGGCGGAGTTCCGCAGGCCGGCAATAAAAGCCCGGCGATCCGTCGGGACCGCCGGGCTCAGACCCGGCTTGGGGATGCAATCCGGGTTACCCGCCCAGGGAGGGAAGCGGGGAGCGCCTCGCAGCGCTCGAAACCTTAGATGGGGGCTCCGGAAAAGAGTTCCAGACCCGGCGGGAACATTATTTCGGGGCCAGCAGCTCGAGGCGACGGTCGCTCCACTGCCGCAGCCATGCGGGCAGTGCCGAGGCGGGCATCGGCCGCGCAATGAAATACCCCTGGGCGCAGTCGCAACCGAGCCGGCGCAGGCAGTCCCAGTCCGACCGGTCCTCGCTGAGCCCGCCGGATCCAGCCGCCGGCATGAACCGGTCCGGAAATACGAGACCATCCCGCGGATGCTGCCAGCGCACCAGCGTTTCCATGCCGACGACCTCGACCGTGGCGAACGTAACCTGCGGCTGGTCGTAGTTGACGAGCTGGCCGGCCGCAATGCCCTCGGCGACGTCCTCGACCGAGTAGAACCTGGGGGCGTGCGTGATGATCGTGGTCGTGCCGGCCGCCGGCACGGCCTCGAGCACTTCGGCAATACGCTGCGGCGGCACCGGCTTGGTCAGCGCGCCGAGCAGGCGCAACCGGTGCGCGCGCCAGCGTGGCGGCCGACTGCAGCACGCGTTCGTCCTCGCCGCTGACCAGCACCAGCCCGCTTGTGGGCAATCGCAGCGACCTGCAGTACGTCGCCGCTGGTCCATGCCGAGCGCAATTCCGCGCACTGCTGCCGGGTCGTATCGCAGAAAAGCTGCAGGAACTCGTGGAGCGCCGCCAGTCCACGATCTGCTGCGCCTTCAGCGCCGTGATCGCCGACAGCTCCTGCTGCTGCGCAGCCCGGATCTTGTCAACTTCGTTGCGATACATCAGCCAGGCGCCGGCGGCGATCGCCGGCACCAGCAGCGCGAACAGTCCGGCCAGCAGCGGTCGGGACCGATCTTCAATGGGCTTCGTCCCAGTTGGCGCCGGTGCCGGTATCCACGACCAGCGGCACGGCCAGTTCGGCGGCGCCGCTCATGATCGCCATGAGCCGCGCGCGGACTTCCGTGATGGCGGCGGCCTCGACTTCCAGCACCAGCTCGTCGTGCACCTGCAGCACGAGTGCAGCGGGGGCGCCGCTCGCGATCAGCCAGTCCTGGGTGCGGATCATGGCGCGTTTGATGATGTCAGCGGCGGTGCCCTGCATCGGTGCGTTGATCGCGCTCCGTTCCGCGTACTGTCGGGCCTGTCGGTCGCGGGCACCGATGTCGGGCAGGTACAGGCGCCGGCCGAACACCGTTTCGACCCAGCCCTGTTCGCGGGCCTGCACGCGCGTGCGTTCCATGAACCCGCGTACGCCGGGATAGCGCTCGAAGTAGCGGTCCACGTACTGCTGCGCCGCCTCGCGCTCGATGCCGAGCTGGCGGGCGAGGCCGAACGCCGACATGCCGTACATCAGCCCGAAGTTGATCGCCTTGGCGGCGCGGCGCTGTTCCGCGCTGATCGCGGCCTGGCTGACGCCGAAGACTTCCGCCGCCGTCGCGCGATGGATGTCGCCGTCGCCGGCGAAGGCGGCGAGCAGCCCCGGATCGGCGGACAGATGCGCCATGATCCTGAGCTCGATCTGCGAGTAGTCGGCTGCCAGCAGCACGGATCCCTCGGGCGCGATGAAGGCCTGGCGGATGCGCCGGCCTTCGGGCGTGCGGATCGGGATGTTCTGCAGGTTCGGATCGCTGGAGGACAGGCGGCCGGTGACCGCAACCGCCTGGTGATACGACGTGTGCACGCGGCCGGTGCCGGCGTCGATCAGCCCCGGCAGCTTCTCGGTGTAGGTCGAGCGCAGCTTGGCGAGACCGCGGTACTCGAGCACGAGGCGCGGCAGGGGATAGTCCGCCGCAAGTTCCTCGAGTACGTCCTCGGCAGTGGAGGGCTGCCCGGTCCCGGTGCGGCGCAGCACCGGCAGTCTAAGCTGCTCGAACAGGATCGCCTGCAACTGCTTCGGCGAATCGAGGTTGAACGGCTGGCCGGCCGCCGCGTGCGCCGCGGCCTCGAGCTCGACCAGGCGCCGCGCCATTTCGGCGCTGTGCGCGCGCAGCCGCTCGCGGTCGACCAGCACGCCGCGCCGTTCCATCGCCAGCAGCACCGGCGCGAGCGGCCGCTCGAGCTCCTCGTACACCTGCAGCAGTTTCGGCAGCCGCGCCAGCTTTCCGTGCAGCATCCGGTGCAGGCGCAGCGTGACATCGGCGTCCTCGGCCGAGTACTCGCTCGCCTGTTCGACCGGCACCTGGCTGAACGGGATCTGCTTCGCGCCCTTGCCGGCGACCTGTTCGTACGGGATCGTGTCGAGGCCGAGGTAGTGCTGCGCGCAGGAATCCATGTCGTGCCGCGTCGCGGTCGAGTTCAGCACGTAGGACTCGAGCATCGAGTCATGCCACGGGCCGGCGAGGCGGATGCCGTGATTCGCGAACACGTGGGCGTCGTACTTCAGGTGATGACCGAGCTTTGGCCGCTTCGGGTCCTCGAGCAGCGGCCGCAGGCGCTCGAGCACCGCGGTCGGGTCGAGTTGCTCCGGCGCGCCGGGGCCGTCGTGCGCGAGCGGCAGGTAAGCGGCATGGCCCGGCTCGACGCAGAACGAAATGCCAACGAGGCGCGCCTGCATGTAATCGAGGCTGGTCGTCTCGGTGTCGATGGCGAAGAGCGGCGCTGCGCGCAGGCGTTGCAGCCAGTCTGCGAACGCTGCCGCTGTCAGGATGGTTTCGTAACGACGCGCCGGCGGATCGGCAGGCCCCGGCGCCGTGGGCGTGGCCGGCTCCTGCGCGGCCGGGGCCGCCGGTTCCGCTGCCTGCCCCGGCAGATGGCGCAGCAGCGAGTGGAACTCGAGGCGGCGGTACAGCGCCGCGAGCGCCGCGGCATCCGGTGGCCGGCGCCGGAGATCGGCGGGCTCGAGTCCGAGGTCGACGTCGCGTCGGATCGTCGCAAGCTGGCGCGACAGCTCCAGCTCGCCGAGATGCCCCCGCAGGCTCTCGCCAACCTTGCCGCTGATGTCCGCGGCGTGCGCGATCAACGCCTCGAGGCTGCCGTACTCGCCGAGCCATTTCGCCGCGGTCTTCGGCCCGACCTTGGGTACGCCCGGGATATTGTCGGCGCTGTCTCCGGTCAGCGCGAGGTAGTCCACGATCTGCGCCGGCGCGACGCCGAACTTCGCCCGCACGCCGTCGGCATCGAGGCGCGTGTCGTACATCGTGTTGACCAGCGTGACGCGCGCATCGACGAGCTGGGCCATGTCCTTGTCACCGGTCGAGACGACGACCTCGAGCCCGGCCGAGCGGGCGCGGTCGGCCAGCGTGCCGATCACGTCGTCGGCCTCGACGCCCGCGACCCGCAGCAGCGGCAGGCCCAGCGCCGGAATCGCCGCCTCGAGCGGCGCAATCTGCGCGCGCAGCTCGTCCGGCATCGGCGGACGCTGCGCCTTGTACTCCTCGAACAGTTCGTCGCGGAAAGTCCGGCCCGGCGCGTCCATCACGACCGCGATCAGCTCCGGGTCCTCCTCGCGCAGCAGCTTGTTCAGCATGTTGAGCACGCCGAGCACCGCGCCGGTCGGCAGGCCGGTCGAGGTGGACAGGGGCGGCAGCGCGAAGAACGCGCGGTACAGGTAGGACGAACCGTCTACCAGCCAGAGCCTGCCCGGGCTGCCCATGGGGGTCACCGTTCCGGCGGCGGGTCGTCTGGCTGGTTCTTGGCGGGTGCGGTAGGCGGGGTTTCGGCCTGCGCAGGCACAGCGGGCGCCGGTGGGGCCGGGCCGCGGATCTCGATCGGTGTCCTGATTTCCGCGTCCGGCAGGTACAACGGCCCGGTCTGGCCACAGCCCGCGAGCAGGACCACCGAAAGCGCAGCGGCGCTAAGGGATGTTCGGGTCATGGCCGCTCGCTGGCATTTGCGCTAGTGTACCCGGACGCGATGAACGAAGAATACGCCTTTGCCCCGCCAGCGCGGCCAGCGCTGCCGGTCGCCGGCAGCGAGCGGCTGTTTCCGGTCCGGCGCGTGTATTGCGTCGGGCGAAACTACCTCGAGCACGCCCGCGAGATGGGTCTCGGCGAGCGCGTCCCGCCGTTCTTCTTCGCCAAGCCGGCAGATGCCGTCGCAGCCTCCGGCGCCGAGATCCCGTATCCGCCGCGCACCGCCAGTCTCCACCATGAGATCGAGCTGGTGATCGCGCTGGGCCGTGGCGGCCGCGATGTCGGGATCGACCACGCCCTCGAGCTCGTGTTCGGCTATGCGGTCGGCAACGACCTGACGCGCCGTGACCTGCAATCCGACGCGCGCCAGAAGGGCCATCCCTGGGACCTGGCCAAGGGCGCCGACCAGTCGGCGCCGGTCACCCCGATCGTGCCGGTCGCGCTCTGCGGCCATCCGAACTCCGGCCGCATCTGGCTCGAGGTCAACGACGTGCCGCGACAGCACGGCGACATCGCCGACATGTTCTGGAGCGTGCCCGAGATCATCGCCGAACTGTCCACCTACGTGGCGCTCGCGCCCGGCGACCTGATCTTCACCGGCACGCCGGCCGGTGTCGGCGCGCTGCATCCCGGCGACCGCGTGGTCGGCGGCGTCGAGGGCGTCGGCGTGCTGGAGCACACGATCGGGGCGGGGTGAGGCGCCGGCCCGCGGCCAGTGGCGCCTTACGCCACCCGCACCGGAATCTTCAGCGTGTGAATGCGCTCGAGCCAGACCGCCGGGCCTGACGTGTGCACCGAGTCCCCGCGCGCATCCACGGCCACTGTGACCGGCATGTCGCGCACGTCGAATTCGTAGATCGCCTCCATGCCGAGGTCGGGGAACGCGACCACGCGCGCGGCGCGGATCGCGCGCGCGACGAGATAGGCCGCGCCGCCGATCGCGATCAGATAGGCCGCCTCGTTGCGACGGATCGCCTCGATGGCCTGCGGCCCGCGTTCGGCCTTGCCGATCATCGCCAGCAGCCCGGTGCGTTCCAGCAGCGGCGCGGTGAAGCGGTCCATGCGCGTCGCGGTGGTCGGGCCGGCCGGGCCGACGACTTCGTCGCGCACCGGGTCCACCGGGCCGACGTAATAGATCACGCGGTTGCGGAAGTCCACGCCGGGCGGCAGTTCGCCGCCGCTCTGCAGCAGTTCCACCAGGCGACGGTGGGCCGCATCGCGGCCGGTCAGCATTTTCCCTGACAACAGCAGCGTCTGGCCCGGCTTCCAGCTCTTTACTTCGTCGTGCGTCAGCGCATCGAGGTCGACGCGCCGCGCATCGGCGGCCGGGCTCCAGCTCACGGCCGGCCAGGTCTCCGGCGGCGGCGGTTCGAGCGCCACCGGTCCGCTGCCGTCCAGCTCGAAGTGTACGTGGCGGGTGGCGGCGCAGTTCGGGATCATCGCCACCGGCTTCGAGGCCGCGTGGGTCGGGAAGGTGCGGATCTTGACGTCGAGCACGGTGGTCAGCCCGCCGAGACCCTGCGCGCCGATGCCGAGCGCGTTGACCTTCTCGTACAGCTCGATGCGCAGCTCCTCGAGACGGTTCGCCGGACCGCGCGCGAGCAGCTCGTGCATGTCGATCGGCTCCATCAGTACTTCCTTGGCCAGCAGCGCGGCCTTCTCGGCGGTGCCGCCGACGCCGATGCCGAGCATGCCGGGCGGACACCAGCCGGCGCCCATCTCGGGCACCGTCTCCAGCACCCAGTCCACGAGCGAGTCATTGGGATTCAGCATCGCGAGCTGCGACTTGTTCTCGGAGCCGCCGCCCTTGGCCGCCACGTGGACGTCCACCGTGCTGCCTGGCATCAGCTCGACCTGCACGACGGCTGGCGTGTTGTCGCGGGTGTTCTGCCGCGCGAACAGCGGGTCGGCGACGATCGAGGCGCGCAGCGGATTGTCCGGCCGCAGGTAGGCCTGGCGCACGCCCTCGTTGACGAGGTCGGTGATGCTGCGGCGCGTATCCCAGCGCACGTCCATGCCGACCTTCAGGAACACGTTGACGATGCCAGTGTCCTGGCAGATCGGCCGGTGGCCGAGCGCGCACAGGCGCGAGTTGGTCAGGATCTGCGCGATCGCATCGCGTGCGGCCGGCGACTGTTCGCGTTCGTACGCGCGCGCCAGATGGCGGATGTAGTCGGCCGGGTGGTAATAGGAGATGAACTGCAGCGCATCGGCGATGCTCTGCACGAAGTCGGTTTCGCGGATGACGGTCGTGGCGTTCATCGCGCTATGATACCAAGGCGGGCCCGGATGGCCCGCTGGTCCGCCATGGAGGTGCGACGTATGCCGGTGCTGCACGAGCAACAGTGCATTCCCTGCCGCGGCGGTGTGCCGCCGCTGCAGCCAGGCGAAGTCCGCGAGTACCTGGCCCAGCTCGACGGCTGGACCGTCGAGCGCGATCATCATCTGCTGAAGACCTATCCGTTCCCCGACTTCGCCACCGCGCTGGCCTTCGTCAACTCGATCGGCCGGCTGGCGGACGAGCAGGGCCATCACCCGGACCTGCGCCTGTCCTGGGGGCGGGTCGGCGTCGAAATCCGGACGCACAAGATCGACGGCCTGACCGCGAGCGATTTCATTCTCGCGGCGAAGATCGACCAGCTCGGTGCGGGCCCGCGCGGCGGCGCCGGCTGAGCGCCGCCGCCAGGCCGCGAATCAGCAGAGCTGCAGCAGGATCAGGATCATCCCGACCAGGCCGACCGTCCAGGCACCGGTGCGCAGCCACGGAATGCCGGCGAGATAGATGGCCGCATACGCGACGCGCGCCCAGAAGAACAACTGCGCGCCGAGTACGGTCATCGCGTTGCTGACGCCGGCGGCGTCGGCGACCAGCACCAGCGCCGCGAACGGCAGCAGGTTCTCCAGCAGATTGACGTGCGCGCGTTTGGCGCGGCCGGCCCAGCCGCTGAGCTGGATCGGCGTGTCGCGATTGCCGACCAGCGTGGCCAGCGGCACCTGCAGCATCGCGCCGGTGATCGAAATCAGGACCTGCAGGATCAGCAGCGACACGGACCAGACGAGCAAGGTGAGTTCTGCGGTCATGGTGCATCCCCCGTGAGTGGGCAAGGGTCGGGGGCAGTGTACGCCGGAGCGGGACGGGTGGTGCGGCGAATCGTGCTGCGGCAGCTACCTCGGCCCGGCCAGAGCGCGCTCGAAATGTTTACGGGTATGAGAAGTGAAGGTCCGCTCTGCGCGGGCGACTGGCGTTCTGGATTCGCCGATGTTGTCGTTTACCCGCCGCCCCCCCTCGCGATCTTCGAGGTGATGCCAGATGCGTAGTACCACTACGGATTCTGCCTGGGCTGCGTAACGGACGACGTACCGGCCAAATTCCATTTCACGGATGACGCCTGGCTGTGGCGCCTGCGGTACGGCGATGCCCATCTGCGGAAACAGGCGCAACTTCTCCAGGCGAACGACCAGATCAGCGGCGATCCGTGCTGCTGCTGTCGGATTCTTCTCCGCGATGAAGGCACGGAGACGCGTCAGATCGGCGACCGCCATTTCCGAATAGACCAGCCTCACTGACCGGCTGTCGGCGGCGGCAATTCGCTCTCGGAGCCCCAGCTTCGCAGCCATTCATGGACGGCCTCTCCGGAAACCACGCGCCCCTGGGCCACTGAGTCGATAGCCTGCAGGGTCTCCTGCCAGCGCTGGTGCTGCCGTTCCTGGCGCAGCAGGAACTCTCTGAGTGCTTGATTGATCAGCCAGCTCTTGCTGCGGTGGAGTTGTACGGCCATTGCCTCGATGCCGCTTTCAACCTCGGGCTGAAGGCGAACAGTGGTGACGGTCACGGTGCGACCCTCCAGTACATGAATGCAATGTAATACAAGGCATTCGTTCCGGCAAGGGAAGGCCAACGAAGTGTAGGTAACGAAGCTGGAATCGCGCTGCACCGCCAGAGCCGGATCGAGCCCGTGGGTTGGCCGCATCTGCCAGCGCGCTCGTCGCCATCGTCAGCGGTCGGCTTTGCCTGCCGCGTGACGCTGACCGGTTCAACCTCCCGGGAGCAGCAGGTTTTCGAACGGCCGTGCATTCTTCCAGCGATAACCGGAAAAGTCTCGCAGGTCAGTGGACAGGATACGGCCTTCTTCGAGTTGTTCGGCCAGGACGACCAGCGAGGCGTCAGCCAGGTCCATCGGCAGGTTGCAGTAGCGACGCATCAACCGCGCCGCGCTCGCGAGTGCATCTTCGGGTGGCGCTGGCACGGCGCAGGCGCCCGCAGCGATTGCATCGATGAACTCCAGCGCCTGACTCACGCCGACCCGTGCTACCAGCACGTGGACTACCTCGGTCAGCACCGGCCACGTGCTGGCGAAGCCCTCGCCAGCCCAGCGTTCGGCCGCCGCGCATGCGGCTGCATGATGACGGTCGCGTCGATTGCCCAGTGCGATCCAGAAGCCGCTATCGGCCAGAATCACGGTTCATGCTGGACATGTATCGGGAACTTTTCTTGAAAAACTGTGGCCAGGTACTCCTTGTATCGGGTCGAGAGGTCTTCCGGGCCTTCGCCGGTAGCGATGTAGCCGGCCAGCAATTCGAGGGGATTGCGCCGCGGGCGCTGCCTTGCGGCGTGGTACTCCCGCAAGGCGTCGCGCAGCAGCTCCGAGGCCGAGTGACCGCTGCGTCGCAGCAGTTCCTGGAACCGGGCGGCGTCCTCGCCTGTTAGTCGCGCGTTGATGCGGATGTCAGAAGCGGTCATCAGCTTGGCCTCAAGAGTTGTCATAAGTGTATGACAACCAGATTACATGTCAATGACCTTACGCCAATGATGTTCTCCGAGGCCGATGCCATCGTCCGCAACCATCGGGGCTGGCGGTCCGGCTCGCGATGGGGCTCGAAGCGAGCGGCCCTACGGCGCCGCCATCCCGACCGTACCGGGCCGCTCGGCCAGATCGATGTACAGGGAGTCCGTATCCGGGAAGTAGTACAACCTCGTGGACGGAAACCTCGGTCCGGAAAGGCGTTGTGAATGGTCACCTGATCCGCAAGTGTGACGACTCTCAACCGGTACCCGCTCATGACGGCACGATGCGCGCGCGCTGCCCATCACGCTATGCGAATTCATACCGGGAACCGCGAGAAAGGCGTCGCTTACCGCGCCACCAGCGTCCACACGCCGATGCCGATGAAACCGAGACCGGCAATCAGGTGCAGGGTCTTCGGCTGGATCCACTGAGCGAGCTGGCCGCCGACCAGCACGCCGATACCGGCGGCGCAGACCAGTGCGGCCGAGGCGGCGGCAAACACGGTCCACTTGCTGGTCGCGGCGTCCGCCGAGAACAGCAGCGTCGCGAGCTGAGTCTTGTCGCCGATCTCGGCGACGAAGATGGTCGCGAACACGGTGAAGAAAGTGGTCCAGGACACGATGATGCTCCCCGCGGCCGACGGCGCCGCGTCAGGTCATGACGCCGAACAGACTGCCGACCGCCGCGGTCAGTGCCATCGCCAGCGCGCCCCAGAAGGTCACGCGCGCGACACCCCGCCACAGGCTGGCGCCGCCGACACGGGCCGCCAGCCCGCCGAGAACCGCGAGGAACAGCAGCGACAGCGTGGCGACGATGGCGATCACGGCCCGCGCGGGCACGAATGCGGCACTGACGACGGGCAACGCGGCGCCGACTGCGAACGCCGCCGCGGAAGCGAATGCCGCCTGGACCGGGCGCGCGCGCTGCAGCTCGTGAATGCCGAGTTCATCGCGCGCGTGCGCGCCGAGCGCGTCGTGCGCCATCAACTGCTCGGCGACCTGTGCGGCCAGTGCCGGTTCGAGCCCGCGGCCGGTGTAGATCGCGGCCAGCTCGCGGCGCTCGGCCTCGTGATCCGCCTCGAGTTCGCGGCGCTCGATCGCCAGGTCGGCGTGCTCCGCATCGGATTGCGAACTGACCGAGACATATTCGCCCGCGGCCATCGACATTGCGCCGGCGACGAGACCGGCGACGCCGGCGACGAGGACGGCCTCGTGCGCGGCACCCGCTGCGGCCACGCCGATCAGCAGGCTCGCGGTGGAAACGATGCCGTCGTTGGCGCCGAGCACGGCCGCGCGCAGCCAGCCGTAGTGGGCCATGCTGTGCCGTTCGGGGCGATGATGAATCATCATCATCCGAGCAGCCCGGTGTTGCGCTGCCACACCTCATAGTTGAGCACAGCGGCGAAGCTGACCCAGCCGAGGTATGGCAGCAGCAGCGCGCCGGCCAGCGGCCGCCGGCGCCAGAAGGCGACGATCGTCGCGACGAACAGTGACCACAGCACAAGGAGGTCGGCGAAGGCGAGCGCACCGAGCCGCCAGGCGAAGAACAGCCAGGACCAGAGTGCGTTGACGGCAAGCTGCACGAGAAACAGTGCCAGCGCGACGTTAGCATCGCGCCAGCCGTGCGCGCGCCAGACCAGCCAGGCGGCGGCGCCCATCGTCAGGTACAGCAGGCTCCACACCGGCCCGAAGAGCCAGCCCGGTGGCGACCAGGCCGGTCGCTCGAGCTGCTGATAGAACGGCGCGGCCTCGAGCGAAGCCGCACTGCCGAGCGCCGCGGCGGCGAACACGAGTGCCAGCCAGCCGGCGAGTCCGAGCGATTGCCGCAGCAGCGGGCTCATGCTTCCTTCTTTCCGGCCGTGAGCTGCGCGGCGACGCGGCGGTATGCCTCGCGGAACGGGATGCCTTCACGGACCACCAGCTCGTTGGCGCGCGCGGCGGCGTCGATCGCCGGATCGAGGCGGATGTTCTCCGGCCGGAAGCGCAGCCCGTCGAGCGCCGCGGGCAGCACCGCGAGGACCTGCGCGCAGTAGTCGATGCCGCGGAACAGCGGCGCCTTGAGCAACTGCAGGTCGCGGTGATAGCCGGACGGCAGCCGCGCGCACACGCCGAGCGCCTCGACCAGACAGGCGAGCGCCGAAGCGGAGCGGCCGCGGATCAGCTCGAACACGTCCGGGTTGCGCTTCTGCGGCATGATCGACGAGCCGGTGGTCATCGTCTCGGGCAGCGCCACATAGGCGAATTCCTGCGTATAGAACAGCAGCAGGTCCGCGGCCAGCCGGCCGAGATCCTGCAGCAGCAGCGTGATCTCGAACAGCACCTGGGCCTCGGCCTTGCCGCGCGACAACTGCACGGCGGTGACCGGTTCCTGCACCTCGGCGAAGCCGAGACGCTCGCGCGTCGCTTCCCGCGACACCGGCAGCCCCGGCGTGCCGTAGCCGGCGGCCGAACCGAGCGGATTGCGGTCGATGCGTCGCAGGGTCTGGCGCAGGCCGGCCGCGTCGTCGCGGACCTCGGCGGCAAAGCCACGCGCCCACCAGTCGACGCTGCTCGGCATCGCCTGCTGCATGTGCGTGTAGCCCGGCAGCACGACCGCGCCCTGGCGGGCGGCGAGCGCCTCCAGCGCGGTGGCGACCGCCAGGGCGCCGGCAGCGAGTTCCTGCACCGCGTCGCGCAGGTACAGCCGCAACGCCGCCAGCACCTGGTCGTTGCGCGAGCGACCGAGATGGATGCGCGCGCCGGTGGCGCCGAGCCGCGCGGTCAGCAGCGCCTCGAGCGCGGTCTGGCCGTCCTCCTGCTCGAGCGTCACCTGCCACTCGCCGCGCGCGTGCGCGGCGCCGATTTCGGTGAGGCCGGCACGGAGCGCCGCGAGATCTTCCGCCGACAGCAGGTGCGCTTCGGCCAGCATTTCGGCGTGCGCGATCGAGGCGCGCACGTCACAGGCGACGAGGCGGTCGTCGAGCGCGTGGTCCTCGCCCGCCGTGAACTCGAGTACGCGGCGGTCGAGCGGCGCGCCCTTGTCCCACAGCCGGCTCACGGCGCCGCGCCCTCCGGGTGCTGCTCGGCCGGCGTCAGCGCCTGGATGTCGGCGACGATCAGCGTGCCGGTGCCCTCGTTCGTGAACACTTCGGCGAGCAGGCTGTCGCGCAGCCGGTACGAGATCACGTGCACGCGTCGCACCCCGCCCCGGATCGCGGCTTCGATCGCCGAGGCCTTCGGCAGCATGCCACCCTCGAGGCTGCCGGCGGACTCGAGCCGGCGCAGGCCGGCGAGGTCCGTGTACGAGACCAGCGAGCGCGGATCGTCGAGCCGCTCGAGGATGCCGGGCGCGCCGGTGCACAGGATCAGCTTGTCGGCGCCGAGCGCCGCGCCGACCGAGGCGGCGACGGTGTCGGCATTGATGTTGAGCACGCAGCCGGCGTCATCCGCGGACACCGGGCTGACCACCGGCATCAGCCCGGCGTCGAGCTGCTGGCGCAGCACGGCGCCGTCCACCGAGACGATGTCGCCGACGAAGCCGTAGTCCACCGTCTCGCCGTCGACCTGCACCGGCGGCCGGCGCGCGGCGTGCACCAGCCCGGCATCCACGCCGGACAGGCCGACCGCGCCGATACCGAGCTCGCGGCAGATCGCGAGGATGCGCGTGTTGATCAGGCCGTTCAGCACCATCGTCGTCGCGTCGAGCGAGCGGTCATCGGTGACGCGCCGGCCGCGCACCATGCGCGGCTCGATGCCGAGCGAGCGCTGCATCTCGTCGAGCTGCGGGCCGCCACCGTGTACCAGCACGACGCGGATGCCGAGGTGGTGCAGGATCGCGATCTGTTCGATCAGCGCGCGCGTGCCGGCGACGTCACCGAACACCGCACCGCCGGCCTTGACCACGAACACGCGACCCTTGTACAGGCGGATATACGGCACCGCGCTGCGCAGCGCGGCGATCACGGCGCTGGGGTCGCTGCGGTGGGATACCATGTTGTTCATCGTTCTCCTCGTCGGCGGGTCAGCGGGTCGCGAGCAGGCGGTGCAGCACCGCCATCTGTGCGTACAGTCGATTGGCGGCCTCCTGCCGCACCGCGCTGCGCGGGCCGTCGAGCACCTCATCGGCGACCGCGACATTGCGCCGGACCGGCAGGCAGTGCAAGAGCCGGCAGTCCGGCGCCGTGGTCGCGAAGCAGGAGTCGCGCACCATCCAGTCGCCGAGTGCGGCGCGCAGCCGGGTGTCGGCCTCGGCGTCGCCGTAATGCGCGGTCGAGCCCCATTCCTTCGCGTACAGCACCTGCGCGCCGGCCAGCGCGGCGGCGCGGTCGTCCGTCTCGGTGACGGAACCGCCAGCGGCCGCGGCGAGTGCGCCGGCCCGCTGCAGCAGCGGCGCCGGCATCGCGAAGCCCGGCGGGCGCAGCACGACGACCTGCATGCCGCGCTGCGCGGCCATCGTCAGTGCCGCCGCCGGCACCGCGAGCGGCAGGGCGCGCGGGTGATTGACCCAGGCGAGTACGAACTTCGCCTGCCGCGGCACGCCGAGTTCGTCGATCGTCTTCCAGTCGGCCAGCGCCTGGCAGGGGTGGTTCATGGCCGATTCGAGGTTGATGAGCGGCTTGTGGCACAGATCAGCGATCGCGGTGAAGCCGCGCTCGGCGAGGTCGGCGGCGAGGTCGCGGCCCTCGGCGAAAGCGCGCACACCGAGCGCATCGCAGTACGACTCCAGCACCGGGATCGCCTCGCGGATGTGTTCGGCCGCGGCGCCCGCCATCACGGCGCCGGCGCGGGTTTCGAGCTGCCAGCTTCCGCTGCCGGGCGTGATCACGAACGACTGGCCGCCGAGGCGCGCCATCGCCGCCTGCATCGAGGCCAGCGTGCGCAGCGATGGATTGAAGAACAGCAGCCCGAGGATGCGGCCGGCGAGGGCGGCCGGTTCCGGGCGCTCCTGCAGGCGGCGCGCGAGCGCCAGCAGTTCGAGCACCTCTGCACGCGGCAGCGCGCCGAGATCGAGGAAGTCCCTCACCGCGGCAGCTCCGCCAGCGCCGCGCGCAGCCGCGCGACGTGCGACTCGTCGAGCGTATACGGCGGCAGCAGCCGCAGGACCCGCGGATCGCCGCTGGTGCCGGTCAGGATGTCGCGCGCGAGCAGTTCCGCATGGATCTGTTTCGCCGGCCGCGTGCAGAACAGGCCGAGCAGGAAGCCCTCGCCCTGGGTGCCGGTCACCGGGCCGACGACACAGGTCTCGCGCAGCAGCCGCGAGATCCGCCGCACGTTGTCCAGCAGCCCCTCGCTGACGATGGTTTCGAGCACCGCGCTGACGATCGCGCAGGCCAGCGGCCCGCCGCCGAAGGTCGTGCCGAGATCCTCGACCTTCAGCACGGCGGCGGCGCGCGCACCGAGCAGCAGCGCGCCGACCGGGAAGCCGGCGCCGAGCGCTTTGGCAGTCGTCAGCAGGTCCGGCGTCACGTCGTACAGATTGGCCGCGAACGGGTAGCCGGTGCGGCCGACGCCGCACTGCACCTCGTCGAAGATCAGCAGCGCGCCGGTTTCGTCGCAGCGCCGGCGCAGCGCCGCGAGGTAGTCGCGGCCCATGTCGAAGGCGCCGCCGACGCCCTGGACCGGCTCGACGATCACGGCGGCCGTGTCCGTGCTGATACGGGTGGCCAGCGCGGCGAGGTCGCGGCGCGGCAGGAAGTCGACGTCGAAGGGCGTGCGCGGGAAGCCGTACCACTTCGCCGCGGCGCCCCAGGTCACGGCGCCGGCCGCCGCGGTGCGCCCGTGGAAACCGCCCTCGAGCGCGGCGATGCGCCCGCGCCCGGTGATCCGGCAGGCCAGCCGCAGCGCGTTCTCGTTGGCCTCGGCGCCGCTGTTGACGAAGAACACGGTCTCGAGCGGCAGCTTCGAGAATTCGACCAGCCGGCGCGCGGCCTCAGTGCGCACGGCCATCGGCACCGCATTGCTCTGGAACAGCACCTGGCGCGCCTGCGCCTCGAGCGCGGCGAGCCAGCGCGGGTGGCCGTAGCCGAGCGCGGCGACCGCGTGGCCGCCGTACAGATCGAGGATGCGCCGGCCATCGCGCGTCGTCAGCCAGACGCCATCGGCGGCGACCACCTCGATCGGGTAGTGCGCGAACACCGGCGCGAGATGGTCGCGCGGTGTGACGGCAGGGCTGGCGGCGGTGTGCTGCATGCGCGACGCTCAGGTCCAGCCGGGGGCGGGCGCGGTGAGACCGGTGGTTTCGTCGAAGCCGAGCAGCCGGTTCAGCCACTGCATCGCGCCGCCGGCCGCGCCCTTGACCAGGTTGTCGAGCACGGCCATCACGACGATCGTGTCGCCGTCGGCGGCGACCGCAAGCTGCGCGTAATTGCTGGCGACGACATCCTTGAGCCGCGGCGGCGCATCGAGCACGCGCACGAACGGCGCGCCCTGGTAGAAGTCGCGCAGCGCCGCGAGCGCGGCGGCGGTATCCAGCGGCCGGCGCAGACGTGCCTGCACGGTCGCGTGGATGCCGCGCGCGAACGGGCCGGAGTGCGGCACGAACGCGTAGCGGACCTCGCTGCCGCTGGCGGCGCGGGCCAGCGCGGTGATCTCGGCGACGTGGCGGTGGGTCAGGGCGTTGTACGCGTACAGATCGCTGTGCCGTTGCGGATGATGCGTGCCGGCGATCGGCGTGCGCCCGGCGCCGGTGCTGCCGGTCACCGCCGCGACGAAGAACTGCGGTTCGACCAGACCGAGCGCGGCCAGCGGCACCGAAGCCAGCAGCGTCGCGGTGCTGAAACAGCCCGGGTGCGCGACATGCGGGGTCGGCGACTGCGCCAGGTGTTCCGGCACGGCGCAGGTGAACTGCCGGGCGCGCGCCGGCGCGGCGTGCGGGTGGCCGTAGACCCGCGCGTACTCGTCGAGGTCCGCAAAACGGTAGTCCGCGGAGATGTCCACGACTACCGGCCGCGCGCCGGCCGCCTCGGCTGCGGTCAGCAGCCCGTCGAGCAGGCGATGCGAAACCCCGTGCGGTGCCGCGGCGAGCACCGCACTGCGCGGCTGGCTGGCCACCAGACGTTGTACGTCGTCATGGCTGCAGTAACGCAGCTCGCCGCAGGCGGCAGCGAGATGCGGAAAGGCCCTGGCAACCGGCTCACCCGGCTGACTGTCGGAGGCAATCGCGGCCAGCTCGAGGCGCGGATGACCGAGCGCGAGGCGCAGCAGCTCGCCGGCCACGTAACCAGTGCCACCAAGGATCACGGTCGGGACGCGCGCGCTCATTCGGCCAGCGCTCCGGACGAGGCACGGCCTTCGAGACCGGCGGCGGCGATCACGCAGTCGCCGAGTGCGGCGCCGCTGGTCAGCGCGTTGAAGGCCGGCACGCCGAGCCGCTCGCGGATGATGTCCACGCCGACGCTGTTGTCGGTGGCCGGGCCGGTGACCGCGGCGGGCTCGATGCCGAAACGCTCGCGCAGCAGCCTGACGCCGCCCCAGGCCGCGACCGGGTCGTTGGCGGACAGCACCAGCGCAGTCAGCGACTCGCGGATGTCCGGCTGGTCGAGGATCGCCTCGACGCCGTAAGCGCCGAGGATGCCGTCGCCGAGTTCGAACACCAGCACGTCCGGCTGGCCGGCGGCCAGCTCGGTCAGCATCGTGCGGGTCAGCGCCGGGCCATTGAGCGGTGTCGTCGTGACCACGCCGAGGTCGGTGAAGATCATCGTGCGGCGCGCGCCCGAGTCTTCCATCGCGAGGATGTCGCGACGCAGCGAGACACCGGTCGCCTTGAACGCGTCGATCGTCAGACCGCGATGCCGCATCCGCGCGATCATCGCGCAGGCGGCGGCGGTCTTGCCGGCCTCCATGCAGGTGCCGGCCAGCGCCACCACCGGTACGCCGCCGGTGGCGAGCCTGGCCTCCGGGTCGAGCTGGCGCTGGCCGACGCGCGCCGGCACGCCGATGCGCTCGCCGAGATACGGGAAGGTCAGCACGCAGCCGAGCACGCGGCAGTCGAACGGGCGGCCCTTCTCCGGGTTGGCCGAGTCGCAGACGCCGAGCACGCCGCCGATGTTCAGCACCTGGATCACGTCGCCGACCGCGAGCTGCTCCGGCACGTGACCCGAGTAGCCGAACAGCGCGCGACGGTGGCCAAGCGCGCCGACGATGATGTCGCCGCGCGCGACCTTGGCCATGCGCCCGCTGGTCAGTTCGAGCGTGTTGTAGGTCGACTTGTCGGTCAGGATTTCGACCGCCAGCACCACGCCCTCCGCGCAGGGGATGTCGGAGGACACGCGCAGCTCGTGCGCGAGCCCGCAGCTCTGTGCCACCGAGGCGATCTTGTCGACGATGATCGGCCGCATCATGAGCGGCGCTCCCGGCCGGCGCGGGTCCAGAACACGCCCGGCAGCGCCAGCATCCGCGAATAACCGCGGGCGTCCGCCGCGGTCCATTCGCCGGCGGCTTCGCCGTACACGCCTTTCGAGGCCTTCATCAGCGAGTGCGCCGAGTCCACGCCCTCGACGAAGGCCGTGCCGGGCCGCAGCAGCACGGTGACCGTGCCGGTCACGCGCGCCTGCGAGGCGGCGAGCAGCGCCTCGATGTCGCGGCACACCGGGTCGAGGTTCTGGCCCTCGTGCACCAGATCGCCGTAGGGGCCCGCGACGAGGTCCTTGATGCGCTGCTGGCGCCCGGTCAGCACCAGTTTCTCCAGTTCGCGGTGCGCATCGAGCAGTACGCTCGCGGCCGGCGCCTCGAAGGCGACGCGGCCCTTGGTGCCGATGATCGTGTCGCCGAGGTGGATGCCGCGGCCGATGCCGTAGGGCGCGGCGATCTCCTCGAGCCGTTCGATCAGCGCCACCGGGCCGAGCGGTTCGCCGTCGAGCGCGACCGGGATGCCGGCCGCGAAACGCAGCTCGAGGCGCCGTGGCGGCTGCGGCCTGGTGAAAGCGTCCTTCGACAGCACCCAGGCGTCCTCGGCCAGGCTGCCGGTCGAGGTCAGCGTCTCGCGGCCGCCGATCGTCACGCCCCACAGGCCGCGGTTGATCGAGTAGGCCGCACCGTGCGGCGGTACCGGCAGCTTGCGCTGCTCGAGCCACGCGACCTGCTCGGGGCGCTTGAAGGCTTCGTCGCGCACCGGCGCGAGGATCTCGAGGCCCGGCGCCAGCGTGCGCAGCGCGACCTCGAAGCGCACCTGGTCGTTGCCGGCCGCGGTGCAGCCGTGCGCGACCGTGCGCGTGCGCAACTGGTTGGCGAGCGTCGCCACGGTCTGTGCCTGGATCGAGCGCTCGGCGCCGACACACAGCGGATACAGCGCGCCGCGGCGCACGTTGCCGGCCAGCAGCCAGCGCAGCACGCGCTCGAAGTAGTCCTGGCGCGCGTCGATCAGGTGATGCTCGCGCGCGCCGAGGGTGCGCGCGCGCTCGGCGAGGCGCGCGGCCGCCGCGGCGTCGATGCCGCCGGTGTCCACGGTGACCGTGACGACCGGCCGGCGGCAGGTCTCGATCAGCCACGGCACGCAGAACGAGGTGTCGAGGCCACCGGAAAAGGCGAGCAGGATGGGCGCGTCGGCGCCCGCGGGTTTCTTTGCCATGGCGGCCTCAGACTCGGAAATGCTGGCGCAGGCGCGTGAGCAGGCGGCGCTGCGCGCTGCGGTCGCGCGTCGCGACGAAGATCGTGTCGTCCCCCGACAGCGTGCCGACGCACTCGGGCCAGGCGGCGCGGTCGAGCACGATGGCCACGCTCTGCGCGGAGCCGATCCCCGTGCGGATCACCGTCAGACAGGGGCCGGCCGGCTCGATGCCGCGCACGAAGGCGGCGACCGCGGCGAAATCCAGCGGCGCCGGCGCGGCCGCCGCCGGCAGCACATAGTGATCACCCTGCTTGGCCACGCCGAGCTCACGCAGGTCGCGGCTGACCGACGACTGGGTTGCGCGGTAGCCGGCCCGGCCGAGCAGCCGCACCAGGTCGCGCTGCCGGCCGATGCCGCCGCCGGCGATGATCCGGCGCAGCGCCTCGCGCCGCGCGGGCGCGGAGTGATCGGGGCGGGGTGGGGCGTGTTGATGCATAAAGTTGCGGCATGGTCGCATAAATATGCGAGCCGGGTCAAATCACCGCACCCCAATCTCGACGTCGACGGCCGACTCGCGGCCGGTCTCGGCGGCGAACGCCCAGCGGTCGCCGATCGTGTAGCGCAGCTTGAAGGTGTTGATCTCGTCGACCAGCGAGATGCCGTAGCTGACGTACAGCCGCGGCGACAGGAACTTGCCGAGCAGCAGCGCCGTGCCGCCGGCGGCGCCGCCCTGCTCGCTGAGGCCGACGTCGTCGAGGCCGAGGTAGCGGCCGAGCTGGCCGGCGAGCAGCGCGCCGCTCTGGGTGGCGAGGTTGCCGTGCTCGCCGGCGAGGCTGCCCCGCTCGCCAGTCTGCAGGCTGTCGAGCGTACGCCCGACGATCAGCAGCGCGGCGATCTGCGCCTGCGGCAGCGACGGCTCGGAGTACAGCGTCAGTTGCGGGTGCCGCAGCGGCCCGCGCACGAGCACGCCGACCTGGTGGCCCGGAACGCTGCGCGCGGCGCGCAGGTCGACACCGGGATCGGTGACCGGCCCGCCGCCGAACAGCAGGCGGCCGCGCTCGACCGCGAGCTCGCGCGTGTAGGCACGGTAACGGCCGGCGGTGATGCCGAGCTCTCCGGTCGCGGTGGCCGGCTCGTGCGGGTGCGAGCGCAGGCGCAGCGCGCCGGTGATACGGCCACGCAGGCCCCAGGCGTCGAGTTCGACGCGCTCGCCGAGCAGCAGCCGCAGGTCGCTGTGCAGCGCGAGCCCACGGTCGACCCGGTCGTCGCCAGTGCCCACCAGCCGCTCGTCCGGCGAGGCCAGCACTGCGCTGGCAGTGTCGGCCGGGCGCAGCCGCGCCTCGCTGACGGTCACGCTGCCGCTGACCTCGACGCGCCGGTCGGTGAAGTCGAAGCGCAGGTCGGGTGCGGCGAGCACCCGCGCCTCGGGCAGGTCGATCAGCAGCAGTTCCTCGCCGCGCAACGCCAGATGACCGGCGAGGCGGCGCTCGTGCCAGCCGAGTTCGCCGTCGGCCTGCAGCCGGCCGGCGCCGGCCAGGGCGCTGGCGTTGAGCATCAGCCGGTCGTCCCGCAGCATCAGCACAGCACCGACGTCGCGCAGGCGCAGGTTGGCCTGGTAGAAGTCGAGCGCGCCATCGGTGAGGCGCATCTCGCCGGCGAGTTCCGGTGCGCCGAGCCGGCCGCCAACCGCAAGGTCGAGCGTGACGCGGCCGGCCGCACGGTCGATGTCCGGCACGATGAGCGGCAGCAGGTCGAGCCGCGCGCTGGCGCCGCGCAGGTGGCCGCTGACCGGCAGACTGGCGAGGGCAGCATCCGGCGTACGCGACGCGACCAGTTCGCCGGTCAGCTCAGCGGCGGCGGTGTCGATGACTCGCAGCCGCAGGTGGTGGCGCTCGGCATCGCTGCTGAGTGCGAGCTCGGTGCGCCCGAGTTCGGTCACCTGCTGGCGGCCGCCCGGCGCCAGCCAGCGGAAGGTCGCGTCGGTCACCTGCGCCTCGACCTTGGCGAGCCACGGGCCGCCGGCATGGCGGTGGACCTGTGCCGTCGCTGCCAGCAGTCCCTGGTAGTGCGGCTGCCCCGGGACGTCGAGATCGAGGGCTTCGAGCGGGAAGGCGCGGGTCTGCGCGTGCAGCGACCAGTGGCCGCCGCTGTGCCAGTCGGCGGCCATGCAGAAGCGCCGTGCGCCGGCGACGAAACAGGCCGGAGTCAGTCCGGCCGCGGCACGACTCGCGCTGAAACGGGCCGGCGATTCGAGCCGGTACGGCGGCGCGCGCGGACCACTGGCAGCGATTTCGCTCAGGTCGAGCGTGTACTGCGCGTCGCTGATGCCGCCGTGCCCGAGCAGGTCGAGTGCGTCGTCGCCGACACCGGTGCGGAACTCGACGCGGTGATCGCCCGGTGTGCCGTCGAGCGACAGGCGGGTCGCGGCGAGCGACTGTCCGGCGACCTCGAGGCCGGCGCCGCGCAGTCGCAGCCAGGAATAGCCGCGGCCGTCGAGCTGCACGCGTGCATCGGCCCCGACCACCGCCGCCCGCTGCCCTTTCCAGGCGAGATCACGGCCAGCCAGCGTCAGTTCGGCGACGCCCTGCCGGAGCTGAAGCGCGGCGCTCAGCGAGCCGCCGAGCTCCGGCACGAACCCGGACAGGTCGTGAGCGCGCAGCGTGCCGGTCAGCTCCGGCGCTGCATCCCAGTGTCCGGCGAGGCGCAGCCGCGCCGCGCCGAGCCCGAGCGCGACGCGCTCGAACTCCCAGCGGCCCGGTCGCCGCCGCAGCAGCGCCTGCCCTGCAGCGCGCTGGCCGCGCAACGTGCCGGTGAGCGAATGCACCGCTGCCGCCCACGAGGCCGCGGCGTCGAAGCCGGCGCCGGAGGCGGCGAAGTCGAATGACAGTCGGCCGGGCAGGTCGGCGCGCAGCGCCGACGGATCGAGATCCTGCGCCCGGCCCGTGAGCGTCCACGGTCGCAGCGCGTCGCGTCCCACCATGCCGCTCAGCTCGATCCGGCCGCCGAGTGTGGCCAGCGTGGCCTCGCTGACGATCAGTTGTGACGCCGTCACCAGGCCGCCGGCGGCGCCGTCGATGGCGGGCAGCGAGCCGACCTGCAAGTGGCCGCCGATGTGGTAGCTGAACTCGCGCCAGCCCGCCGCAGTGAGTGTGCCGTGTTGGGATGCGACCCGCGGCGTCCCGCTGAGCGGCCAGGCCAGCGCGGACCATTGCGCCTCGGCGCTGAACTGCGGTTCCGCCCCGAGCGTGATCCGCGCGCGCGCCTCGGTCTGCAGGGCGCCGCCCGGCTGGCTGAGTAGCAGCCGTGAAATGGCCAGCGTCCGGCCGGCCAACGCGGCCGTGCCGGCCAGCCGCAGGCCACTGGCCGGCAGGCCGGCGCCGTGCACGTCGCCGGTGACGCGCCACTGCGCCATGCCGCCGCTGGCCTCGAGCCGCGCCCGCAGCGGTCCGACCGGCGGTTCCGGCAGCCACCGGCCGAGGTCGAGTTCGCTGAGCCCGATGTCAGCGCGCCAGCGCAGCGCGCGGGCGACATCGGTGAGCGTCACGTTGGCCGTCGCACGGCCTGGTTGCGTCAATTGCAGCCGCGCGCTGAGACGATCGAGATCGCCGCTGACGGTCGCGTGCCCGGCGAGCGTACCCGAGCGCAGCAGCGACCAGTCGGCCTCGGCGCGGAGGTCGAGCGGATCGGCCGCGAACAGCCGGCCGCGGGCCGCATGAATTCGCCATTGCCCGGCATCGGCCGACAGGTCCGCGAAGCGGATCCGGGTCGACGAGACCCGCAGCGCAGCGCTGACCCCGCGCCATTCGACTGTGTTGCCACCGGCGGTTACCAGCCGCAGCTCGCTGATCCGGAGTTCGCCGATGGCGATGCGCAGCCAGCGCGGCGTGAAGGCCGGTGCGGCAGCGGTCCGTGGCGCTGCCGCCGGCAGGTATACGTCGACCGAGTCCGCGCGCACGGTGCGCGCGGCGATGCGGCCGGTGAGCAGTCCGAGCGGCGCGTATTCGGCCGAGAACCCGGCAATCCGCACCGTTGCCCGCCGGTGTTCGATCGCGATGGTCCGCACCTGCAGCGGGCCGATCAGGCGGCCGCTGGCGCCATCGACCCGGACACGAACTGCGTCCAGCGACTCGACCAGCGCGACCACGCGCGCCAGCCCGGCTTCGGTGGTGACCAGCCACGCGATTGCCGCGGCGCCGGCCAGCAACAGGCCGAGCGGCACGAGCCGCAGCAGGCGGCGCAGGGTCACCGCCATCGTGGCATCGCCAGTGCCGGAGCGCGGAGTACAGTAGCGATCCCATGCCACCGAGGACCCGCACCGTGAACGTCGAGCAACTGGCCGGCCGCATCACCCGCCTCGAGGATCTCGAGGCGATCCGCCATCTCAAGGCGCGCTACTGCGAGATCTGTGATGCCGACCACGATCCGGACCGGATCGTGACGATCTTCGCCGCGGACGGCGTCTGGGAAGGCGCCGGTTTCGGCCGCGCCGCCGGCCACGCGGCGATTCGCGAGCTGTTCGGCCGCTTCCGGCAGATGGTCAGCTTCTCGCATCACATGGTGATGAATCCGCTGCTCGAGGTGCACGGCGACGTGGCCCACGGCACCTGGCAGTTCCTCGGCGCCTTCACCTTTCGCGAGCACCAGCAGGCGCGCTGGGTGGCGGTGCGCTATACCGACGACTACGTCCGGATCGGCGGCGAGTGGAAGTACCAGCACCTGCGTGGCGAAGTGCGCCTGAGCGCCGGCCCCGGCGAGAGCTGGGCCGCGCCGCGCTGAATCGTCGCTGCTGCCGGCGTGTCCTGCCATCAGAACTCCGGTGCGAAATACAGGTGCAGGCGCGGTCCGCGCCCGCGTTCGGACAGTGACTGCGCGACGTCGAGGCCGATACTGAGGAACGGCAGCCGGTAGCGCAGGCCGACGCCGGCCGCATACTCGAGCGGGTCGCCGAAATCGTTGATCGCGTTGCCGGCGTCGACGAATGCCGCCGCGACGAAACTGCGCGGCAGATCGCGCTGCAGCTCGACGCTGGCGGTCACGAGGTGACGGCCGCCGCTGCGGTTGCCGCTGGCGTCCAGCGGCGACAGTTCCTCCCAGGCGTAGCCGCGTACGCTGCGGTCGCCGCCGGCGTAGAAGCGGTATTGCGCCGGCAGCTCCTGGAAATCGCCGACCAGACTGCTGCCGAGCTCGCCGCGCAACTGCAGACGCCAGGCCGGGCGCAGCTCGAAGCGGCGCTCGTCCCGCAGCAGCAGGCGCGCGAAATCGGTGTCGGAGCCGAGGGCCCGCGCGGAGCCCAGCAGTTCAGCCTGCAGGCCGCGTGGCGCGGCCTCGAGACCGAGAAAGCCCGGCGGCAGCAGTGCGAAGGAAATCGCGGGCACGAGCAGGCGGCCGCGCCGGCTCTCGACCCGGAAGGATTCTCCGTCGCCGACCGTGAGCTCATCGCGCGTCGCAGCCGCGGTCAGTGACAGGCCGCGCTGCCAGCGACCCTGCACCTGCGCGAGGGCGACGCGCAGGCTGCCGCCGGTCGTGCGGAAGTCGGCGCGTTCCTCTCGCAGCCCGCGCAGTTCGAGCGACAGCTTTTCCAGCGCCGGGTCGCTCCACGGGATCACCCAGGTGAGGCGCGCCGACTCCTCGACACTGGAGCCACGCAGCTCGGCGCGCAGCCGGTGCCCGCGCCGGTTCAGCCGGCCGTTGTCCCAGCCGAGCGTGCCGCGGGCGCGGGTATCCGAGGCATAGCCGGCCGCGATCGTGTACCGGTTGCGCCGGTTCGGCGTCGCGCGGATCCGGATCGGCACGGAGCGCGTGGCCGCGTCGCGCTCGGCCGGCAGGACCTCGACCACCGCGAAATAGCGCGAGTCGTCCAGCGCGAACTGCGTGCGCAGCAGCGCGGCCGCGTCGTACCAGTCACCCTCGCGGTAGCGCAGGTAGCGCGCGACGAACGCCGGGTTCAGGAAGTCCTGCTCGAGCGCCGTCGCGCCGAAGCGGTAACGCGCACCGGTCGCGAAGGTCAGGCAGGCTCCGGCGGTGCGCGCGGCCGGATCCACGCGCAGCTCCGCGCGCGTGAAAGTCGCATCCAGATAACCGTGCGCGGATGCGGCGCGCTGCAGCTCGCCCTTCAGCGCCTCGTAGTCCGCGTGGCTGAGGCGCGCACCAGTCGTGAGCGGAGCGCGGGCCAGCGCCTCGCGCAGGAACGGTTCGTCCCGGCCGGGGCCTTCGAGCACGACATCCTGCGTCGCCAGCACGACCGGCGGACCGGGCTCGACGGTGATCTGTACCGCCCAGTCGCGACCAGCCGGTTGCAGGCGGGTCGTGACGGTCGGTTCGTAGTAACCGAAGGGACGCAGCGCCGCCGCGACCTCGCGCGGCGCACGCCGCAGCAGGCGCTCGACGAGCTCCGCATCGAGCTCCGGTGCGGTCGCAAGACGCTGCAGGCTGAGGAGCGCCTGCACGTTGTCGCGCAGTTCGCCGTTGACGCCTTCGATCCGGACGGCGATGTCGGCGGTGGCCGGTTGAACCGCGAAATACAGCAGCAAGACCAGCCAGGCGGCGGGTGGCGATCGGCGCATCGCGCTCACGCCGCGTGGAACACGATCCGGGTCCGGCCGCTGACGGCACCGTCAGTCGCGTGGCGCCGCTCCTCGACCGTGATCCGGTCGCCGGCGCCGGCGATGACGACGGTGCTGCAGCGCGTGCCGTAGTGCGGGCTGGTGATGAAGATCGACGACAGCAGCCGCTCGCTGTCGAGGCCGACGCCGGTATCCGGCAGCTCGCCGTCATCGGGTCGGCGGCGGTCGCTGAGCAGCGCGAACAGCCGCTCGGCCCGCGGTTCGTGCTCCGCGACTTCGGCGGAGAGAGCGACCCGGCCGCGCAGCAGCTTCGGCCACGGCGTGTCGAGCCGCAGGTTGCTGAGGCCATACACGCCCGGTGGCAGCATCACGACCTCGGGCTCCGGATGGCTGACGACGTAGCCGAGGCCGGTGTCATCGCGCACCAGCAGGCTGAATCCGGCATAGCGGGCGACGCGTCCGGCGACGTCGCGGACGAACTCGAGCGCGGTGCGCTCGCCGCGCAGGAACTCGGGCACCAGCTCCCCCCGTGAACTGCCCTGCGGCCGCGGCAGCGACGGATCGCGGTAGTTCGTGATCAGCGCGAGGCGGCCGCGCCGGTCGAGGCCGCACCAGGTGCCGCCGGCCTCGAGATCGCGGCCGGCGAGCAGCGGCGCGCCGTCGGTCCACCAGTGCAGTGCCGCCGCCGCCCGCGCGTGGAATTCGTCGCGATTCGCGGCGAGCACCAGCGGCAGGCGCGGGTGCATCCGGTGGGCGATCAGCGCGAGGCACATGGCGGGGTCACTGTCCCCAGCCGCGCACGCTGGCCTCGGCCGCCAGCGGGCGGGCGGCGCCGGTGTCGTACCAGTCCTGGATCAGCCGCCACGCGATCGAACCGCCGAGCGGCAGCCGTGGCGTGCCGGAGGCGAGCTCGGCGCGCGTGAACCAGCGCGCGTCCTCGAGCTCGCCGTCGCCGAGCGTGATCGCCGTCGTCGCCGCTTCGGCATGGAAGCCGAGCATCAGCGAGCGCGGAAACGGCCACGGTTGTGAGGAGTGATATCGGATACCGGCGACCTCGATGCCGGTCTCCTCGAGGACCTCGCGGCGCACGGCGTCCTCGAGACTTTCGCCGGGCTCGACGAACCCGGCAATGGTCGAGTACCGGCCCGGCGGCCAGACGCTCTGCCGGCCGAGCAGCGCCCGCTCCCCATCCTGCACCAGCACGATGACCGCCGGGTCCAGGCGCGGGAAGGACTCGGCCGCGCAGGACCCGCGCGTGCAGACCATCACGTGTCCGGACTGACCGGTCCGTGTGGGTGCGCCGCAGCTTCCGCAGTAACGATGGCCGCCGCGGAACGCGACCATCGCCCGCGCGTAAGCGAGCAGTCCCGCGTCCTCGTGCGACAGCAGGCCAGCGATCGCGCGCAGGTCGGCGAATTCGGTGCCGGGACCGAGCGATGGCTCGGCCTCGGCTTCCAGTTCGCAGGCCAGCACGATGCGGCCGCGGAACTCGCCGAGCAGGATCAGCTCCTCGACCCGGGCGAGGTCCACTGGAGCTGCGCCCGCCTCGAGCAGCAAGGCCCGCGGCGCAGGTTCGCGCACGAGCGGGCAGCGCGACCGCCATACCGGGAGCAGCGCGGCGCGGCCGCAACGAAGCGCGGCGTCGATGGCCTCGAGGTCGCCGCGACGCAGCTTCAGTCGATCGACATGCGGCCCGGCGAAGAGGTTGGGCCGCCCGGCGGCAGGCATCGGCTGCGGCTCCACGGGGAACGGAGCGCCATTCTAGCAATCACCCACCGCCAGCCCCGGTTTCGCCGGCGGCCGGGTTGCGGCGCAGAACTCGCAGGCTTCCGGCCGCTCGGCGTAGCGCAGCACGACCAGCAGGCTGCCGCAGCCGGCGCAGTCGTCCAGGCACAGTTCGTTCTGGCGCTCGAGCGCGCGTAGCAGATACCAGGCGTGCTCGAATGAGAGCTGCGGCTGGCCGAACAGGCTGGCGAAGGTCTCATAGGCTTCGCAGAACTCCTCGCCCCAGCGAAGCTGCTCGATCGCTCCGCCCGGCGTGCCCGGGTTCCGGCGCAGCAGACCGAGCAGGCACAGCAGTGTCGCCAGGCCGGAAGACTCCCGCCGGATCGTCGGATTGCGCATGAACCAGGCGTTCTGGCGCGGGCTCTTGCCACGGTGCCGGCGCAGGTCGCGGTGCCCGGCGTCCGCGACGTAGGACCGGTACAGCTTGCGGATGCGGTCATCGGTCAGGCCGGTCCAGTGGCGGATCGTCCGGGTCCTGGCCTCGTGCCGGATCAGGCGCAGCGCGAGGTCGAGGCGCAGGCGGTCGCGGGTATAACGGTCGTCGGTGATGCGCATCGCGGCGGCTTCTTGACCATCCCTCGACAGATTGGTATTTTTGTACCAGCAAATGATCAGCCGGTCTACTGGTCTGTGCTAGAAAATAATCACGACAAAGGGGAAAAACTCCATGAACCGGCAACAACCGCTGGCATTGCCACCCCCGGCTGGGGGCGCCGAGTGGTCGGAACAGTCCCTGCTCGATCCCGCCACCCGCCGGGCGCTGGTCTCCCTGAACCATTCATTTCTGGATCTGGCCGCGGCCCTGGCGGACGAGGACCGGCTCAAGCTGATCGCGGGGCTGCCGCTGCGGGCGATCGATGCCCTGATCGACGCGGATGCACAGCGCCGCCTGTGCGAGCGGCTGCCGTACGCATTGTTCGATCTGCGTTTCGGTGATGCGGCTTACTGGGAGGGCCAGGCGGCGGCGCTCGGCGGCGTTCGGGACAGCCAGAACCAGGCCGCGCCGGCCGCTGACGAACGCGTCGTCGCGCTGGTGCGCTCCGCGCTGATGCTGGCCTGGCATCTGGCCCAGGTGAACACGCTGGCGATCCGTCTGGTATTCGGGGCGGTCCCGGGCAGTGCGGCGGTATTGCGGTCGCTGTCGGTCGGCGCCGTCGACGCGCTGGCGCGCCGTGTGGCGCCGGTGCTCGCCGCGCGTTTTGGCGCGCGCACCCGCTTCTGGGTGCAGTTCGAGGGTTGTGCCGCGGATCCATGCGAGGAGTCGGTCAACGTGCTGCAGCTCCTCGGCCTGCAGATCCAGGGCGCCGAAAGCGCGCGCCAGCAGGCGCTGCAGCGGCGCTTCCGCCGCGCACTGCCGGCCTGACCGGCCGTCCGTGGTTGCCGCGGCGGCGGGCGCCGTTTACGCTCCGCGCCTGTTCCCCGCCACGGCGGCGGGTGCCGGAGTCCCATGCAGGCGCTCGCGATCCGCGGCCTGACCAAGACCTATCGCAACGGTGTCGAGGCCCTGCGCGGCATCGATCTCGAGGTCGCCGAGGGCGATTTCTTCGCGCTGCTCGGCCCGAATGGCGCCGGCAAGACCACGACGATCGGCATTGTCATGTCGCTGGTGCGCAAGTCCGGCGGCAGCGTGCAGGTGTTCGGCCATGACATCGACCGCGAACTCGACCGCGCCAAGGCCTGCATCGGTTTGGTGCCGCAGGAGATCAATTTCAACCAGTTCGAGAGCGTCCATACGATCGTCGTCAACCAGGCCGGGTTCTATGGGATCCCGCGCCGGCTGGCGCGCGAGCGTACCGAGCGCTACCTGCGCCAGTTGCAGCTCTGGGACCGGCGCCACGAGACCGCGCGGGCGCTGTCCGGCGGCATGAAGCGCCGGCTGATGATCGCGCGCGCGCTGGTGCACGAGCCGCGCCTGCTGATCCTCGACGAGCCGACGGCCGGCGTGGACATCGAGATCCGGCGCAGCATGTGGAGCTTCGTGCGCGAGATCAACGCCGCCGGCACGACCATCATTCTGACCACGCACTACCTCGAGGAAGCCGAGAACCTGTGCCGGCGCATCGCGATCATCGACGGTGGCCGCATCATCGAGAACGACAGCATGGCGGCGGTGATCCGCAAGCTGCACCAGGAGACCTTCGTGCTGAACCTGCGCGCGCCGGTCGCGGCGCCGCCGCGGTTGCCGGACTGCGTCGTGCGGCTGGCCGACGATCACACGCTGGAGATCGACGTGTCGCGCCAGCACAGCCTGAATGACATCTTCGCGCGCCTGAGCGCTGCCGGCATCGAGGTGGCCAGCATGCGCAACAAGGTCAACCGGCTGGAGGAGCTGTTCATGCGCCTGGTCGAGAACCGCGGCGCGGCGGCGGCGCAGGACTGAGCATGGACCGGGCGCGCGAACCGTCGCTGGCGCGGATCCAATGGGTCGGTTTCCAGACCATCGTGCGCCGCGAGCTCGGGCGCATCCTGCGCATCTGGGTGCAGACGCTGGTGCCGCCGGCGGTCACGGCGACGCTGTACTTCCTGATCTTCGGCAGCCTGATCGGCCGGCGCATCGGGCCGATGGGCGGCTACGACTACATGCAGTACATCGCCCCGGGCCTGATCATGATGGCGGTGATCACGAACTCCTACGGCAACGTGGTCTCGAGCTTCTTCGGCGCCAAGTTCGGCAAGCACATCGAGGAGCTGCTGGTCGCGCCGCTGCCGAACTGGCTGATCGTCACCGGTTACGTGGCCGGCGGCGTCGTGCGCGGCCTGCTGGTCGGCATCGTGGTCACCGCGGTGGCGTTGTTCTTTACGCGCATTCCGGTCGAGCATCCGCTGCTGGTCGCCGGCTCGGTGCTGCTGACCTCGGTCGTGTTCGCGCTCGGCGGCTTCTTCAACGCGATTTTCGCGAAGAACTTCGACCAGATCACCTGGTTCCCGACCTTCGTGCTGACGCCGCTGACCTACCTCGGCGGCGTGTTCTACACGGTGTCGCTGTTGCCGGCCTGGGCCGAGCGGATGTCCTATGCGAACCCGATCCTGTACATGGTCAACGCCTTCCGCCACGGGTTCCTGGGCGCCAGCGACGTGGGTCTCGGCACCGCGTTCGCGATCATGGCGCTGGCCGCGGCGCTGATGTTCACGGTCGTGGTCACGCTGATGAACCGGGGCACCGGCATCCGGGAGTAGGGGCCATGTGCGGCCGTTACGCGTTCTTTTCGCCGGCCGAGTCAGTGCGCCGGCTGTTTGCGCTCGCGGCGGTACCCGCGCTGGCGCCGCGCTACAACATCGCGCCGACGCAGGACGTGACCGCGGTACGCGCAGCCGGCGGCGCGCGCGAACTGGTGCTGCTGCACTGGGGACTGGTGCCACGCTGGGCGCGCGAGCGCGCGCTCGGCAACCGGATGATCAACGCGCGTGCGGAGACGCTGGCCGTGAAACCCGCCTTCCGCGACGCTTTCCGCCGGCGCCGCTGCCTGGTCGTCGCCGACGGCTGGTACGAGTGGCAGGCCGCGCCGGGCGGCCGGCAGCCGTGGTTCATCCGCACGCGCGACGCGCAGCCGCTCGCCTTCGCCGGACTGTGGGAGCGCTGGACCGACCCGGCCGGCGGCCAGCCGCTCGAATCCTGTGCGCTGGTGACGACCGATGCGACGGCGTCGCTGCGCCGCATCCACGACCGCATGCCGGTCGTGCTGCCGCCGGAGCACTGGCCGCGCTGGCTCGACCCGGACTGTGCGGACGTGCCCGCACTTGGGGCGCTGCTCGGCCCCGGCGACGACGCGCGCTTCGAGGCCTGGCCGGTCAGCCGCGCGGTCAACAGCCCGCGTAATGAAGGTCCGGCCCTGATCGAGCGCGCCGGCGGACCGGAGCCAGCCTAGCCGCGGCGGCGCGCTACTTCTGCACCCACGCCCCAGCCGCGTTCTGGTACCACCAGCCGGCGCGTGCGTTGGCGATCCAGCGCTGGGCAAAGGTGCCGCGGATGTCGGCTTCCCACTCCGGATGGCCGTTGGCACCGGCGATCTCGCGATAGAGCGCGTTGCGGTCGGCGTTCTCGTCGGCCACCAGTTTGCGCGCGCGGTTGCGCTCCGCGAGCGGCACCGCATTGGCGTCGCGCAGCTCAATGAGGCCGCCAGCCGTGAGGCCGACCGCGCCGGAGCCGAAGAACGGATCGAGTTCGGCGGCGCGGGCCTTCATCGACGCGGTCAGCGAACGGATCGCCGGGCTCGAGATGTCGAGGTCGGCTTGCGCCTCGGCGGCGGGTACGACCAGATCCAGCGCGCCGCGCAGCGCGGCCAGCAGAACCTCGCCCTGCGGCACCGGCAGCGCCGACTGTTCGCCGCCCTTGTCCTTGCCCCAGATGTCCTCGATGATCCGGTCGGCCGCCTTCTCGGCCGCGGCGGCCGGGAAGTACACGTTGATCGTGACGCAGGCGGCCAGCGCCAGGGTGGCGGCGAGTCCCGTGGTAATCCAGCGCAGCATGAGCGGATCTCCTCGACGTGGTCCGGTTCCGGTCGCGGTGATGCTCGCGGCCGGGGGCTGAACGGGCCCTGAACCGATTCTAGCGCAGCCGCGCGGTCACCGGATGACGACCTCGGACTCCATGATCGCCCCGAGCTGGCGCACCAGCCGGCTCCAGCCGACGCGGCTCTCGCTGCCAATCACGTCGATGCGCGGGATGCCGGCACCCTTGACGATGTAATAGCCGCCGTCGGTGCGCTCGACGCCGCTCATCCGGCACACGTCGTTGGCCAGCCGGCAGTTCAGCCCGAGCCGGTCGTAGCGGAACGTCTCGAAGAAGCGCAGGAACCCGCCCTGCAAGGCCGCGGCCACACCGCCGCCGCTGCCGCCGCCGATGCTGGACAGATTGGTCACCGCGCGCTGGCTGATGCGATGCGGTGTGCGGTCGCCCGGCGTCGTGTAGAAGCGCGCGTCGAAGGTCTCCGGCATCCACGCAAAGGTCTCCAGCCCCGCAATCCGTCCGGACAGCCGCCCGGTGATCATGCCGAAGGAGAACGTGTTGGTGAGCTGCTCGAGGTCGAGGCGGTCGATCTCGAGGTCCGCATACAGGCGCGGAAAGCGGCCGAGTGGGTCGCGTAGCCGCAGGTTCTTCACGACGATGCTGCCGCCAAAGACCTCGGCCTCGAGGTTGCCGCCGAGGGTGACCTCGCCGCGCGCGAGCTGCAGGTTCGGGATGCGCCCGGCCAGCGTGCCGTTGAATTCCGGCCAGGCGAAGGCGCGGGCGATGCGCGCGACGCTGACCGGCCGCAGCGTCGCGTCGAAGCGCAGGTACATCTGCTCGGTGCCAGCATGGCGCAGGCGCAGCGTCTCGATCGCGAGACCCCCATCGAACAATGGCAGCACGACCGGCTCCAGCAGGCGGAAATGCCGGCCGCTGGTAGCGAACGGCAGCGTGACCGCGCCGAACTCGATGCCCCACAGCCGCGCGGAGCGCCAGTCGAGCCAGGAACGGAAGGCCTGGTCCTCCAGCTCGCCGCCCAGCTCGCCGCGGCGCGCGTCGTCGAACCAGCGCAGCAGACCGGACAGTCCGTCGACGCCGAAGGAACCGTTGGCGCTGTCCAGCGTGATGCCCTCGAGGCTGAGGTCCGCCCGGCTCGGCAGTCCGGCCGCGAATTCGAGCGTGCCGTGGATCCGGCCCGCGCCGGCGAGGTCCTTGAACGCGGTCGAGATCAGGAACGGCTGGACCCAGACCGGCAGCGCCGCGGCGAGCTGCAGATCGGCGACCTGTAGCCGGGCGCTGGCGAGCGGCTGCCCGCCGCTGAGATCAAAGTCCGCCGCGCCGCTCATCTGCACGACACCGGCCTGCTCCAGCGTGAACTCGCGCGCGCTGAGACGCTGCCCGCCCGCGGCGAGCTGACCCGTCCAGGTGACGCTGAGGGCATGCTGGCCGAAGTCGAGAAAGACCGGATCGGCGTAGGCCTGGCCAGCGTTCAGCTCGAGCCGGCCGGTGAGCGTCATTGCGCCGCCGCGTTCCAGGTCGGCTGCGAGGCGCAGTTCGCCGGCCAGTTGCTCGGTCGCGACCGTGCCCTCGGTGTTCGCCAGATCGAGCCGGGTGATCGCCAGGTTCGTGTCGATTCCGCGCAGCTCTGCGGCGCTGCCATGCATCTGCAGCGCGCCGGAGATCTGGCCGCCGACGCTGAAGCCTGCCGGCAATGTCAGCCACGGCTGCGCCAGTTCGGCGGCTGCGCCGGGATTGAGATCGCTGAGAGTCGCGCCCAGTTTCCAGGCCGTGCCGCGCAGGTCGAGGCTGCCCTGCGCGGACCCTCCGGCCAGCGCCACCGACGCGACCTGCACAACGACGTTGCCGGCGGAATCGGCGCGGAGGCTGAACGCTGTGTCCTGCGGGCCGAACCGGCCGAGGGTGCCGCGCGCGCGCCCGCGGCGGCAGTCGAGTGTGTCGCCGCTGAAGCGCAGGTCGGCGCAGTCCAATGTCAGGTCGGCCAGTTCGCCCGCTGCCCCGAGCCCGGTGATCCGGCCGGCGGCGGCCGAGAACTCGCCGCCGCCGGCACGCGGCGACCAGCGCAGGCGCAATCCGCTGGCCTGCAGCCCGGCCCACTCGATGGCCTCCGCCTCGACGGCGATGCGCCCGGCCGCCAGCGCTGCCGGCGCGGGCCCGAGGGCGAGGAGGAACCAGACCAGCCACCGCATGCCAGCGCCCGCGCGGGAATGGAAGATCCGGCACCAGGGTGCCGGATTTCCATGATAGCCCCGAACCGCTGGCGCGGGTCAGTTCTGCGGGCCGTCGCGCTCGACCTGCCGGGTCACGGTGCCGGTGGTCGGGTCACGGGTGACGGTCACCTGGCGGGTCAGGATCTCGCCGTCGGGTCGGGTGACGCTGGTCGTGACGATCCGGCCGTCCTCACTGCGCACGACCTCAGTCTGGCGCTGGGTTGTTCCCTGCGGTCCGGTGATCATCGTGCTGCTCGTCATACCGGTGTCGGTTCGCGTCATCGTCTGGTTCGCCGTCCGGGTCGCGCCGTCCGGCAGTGTCGTGACGGTCGCGCGCGTGCGCGTCCCGGACTCCGGATCGCGGTGAACGGTGGTCTGGCTGCTGCCGCTGCGACCGTCGCGCCTCACCCAGGTCGTGTTGCTGGTCCAGCCGTCGTCGGTGCGTGTGCGGGTGGTCGTGCGCTGCATCACCTCGCCGGCGCCGCGCTGCGACCGGTGGCGCTGCGCGCCGTGCTCACCGGCCTCGGCGGGCAGGCCCGCGAGCAGCAGACCGAAAGTGCCCGCCGCGAGCAGGCCGAGTGCAGCCGGGCGGCGGAATATGGCAAGCGGCATCGTCGCGTCCTCCATCGTGAATCCTGTGGCAGGAAACGCTGCGGCACCTGCAACGGTTGACAGCGCCTGCGTTACACTGCGATCAGGCTGGCCGGGAGAGCCTGCATGGCGTCCAAGCGCGCTCTGGTGGTCGACGATTCGAAGTCAGCGCGGGTCGTTCTCAGCCGGATGCTCGAGAAGTACGGCATCGTCGTCGACGCGGCCGATTGCGCTGAAGCGGCGCTCGAATACCTGCAGGCGGCCCGCCCGGACGTGATCTTCATGGACCACCTGATGCCGGGCATGGACGGCCTGCAGGCGGTGCGTGAGATCAAGGCGAATCCGGCGACCGCGGCGATCCCGATCATGATGTACACGTCCCAGGAAGGGGACTTGTACGCGGGCCTCGCGCGCGCCTCGGGCGCGGTCGGCGTGCTGCCGAAATCGATTCATCCGATCGACGTGACCAAGGCGCTGTACCAGTTGCAGCTCCTGCCGGATCGACGCGATCGGGAACCACCGGTGTTGCAGCCGGTCGACGGCGAGGGCCATGCGACGGAAGCTGCCCCGCTCACCGCGGCAACGCCGGCGCCGGATCCGCGTCTGCGCGGGCTCATCGAGCAACTGCTACGCGAGCAGAGCGTCGAGCTGCGCCGGTTCGTCGTCGCGACGCTGGACAGTTACGCGCACCGCATCCTGACCGAGCTGCGGCCGCGCGAGCCGGCGGAACCAGCGGCGGAGCAGCCGGCAGCGCCGGAGCAGACTTCGGCGGGCAGTGGCCCGCGCTGGGTCGGAGCGATCGCGGCGCTGGCGGCGCTCGCCGTCGCCGGTCTGCTGTACTGGCAGGTGCGCGCGGCGAGCGAGCGGACGGAA
>VGVB01000026.1 GCA_016882265.1 Gammaproteobacteria bacterium | reverse complement strand
TGCCAGCACCTTCGCTGACCTCAAAACCACTGCGCGCAATCGGCTGTGCTCCATGCAACGCCGCCCGAGCCTGATCCGCGCCTTCTGGCAACAGGCTGAACTGCCATTGTGAAACTGTCAGGCATTTATGCAAGGCTCAATAGTCGACCCAGCATGTCGAAGGTGACGGCACCGGTCTCGAGCAGACTGGCGAGCATGCGCTCCTGCGGCAGCCGGCGCATACGCACCGCCCAGTCGAGCACTTCGCCCCGGCCGTCGCAGACCACGCGCCCGGCGGCGCGCGTGATCGGCACCACGCCCAGATACAGCGTCGTGCAGCCGCGCCGGTTGAGGCGCACCTCGTCGCGACAATCCTGATGCCGGCGCTCGGGATCGCTGAAGTCGAGGAAGCCGAGATTCACCGGACGGCGCAGCTTGTAGGCGAATTCGCCGGCCAGGATGACCCACGAGATGTGGGTCTCGATCAGGCGGATGTCCGCGGCCGGGTGCGCGTAGGCGTCCGGCGACAGCAGGGCAGTGAGCGGTTCGGGCAGCGGCATGGCGTGGTGCCGGTGTTACGGTTTCGGCAACTGTTTCCCGGGTAGAGTCAGCGAACGGGTCGAGCGACGGCAGTTGCCGAAACCGTAACACCGGCACGAGGACCCATGCTAGTCTGCCGCCGGCATCCGGCAGGCAGGAGAACCCATGGCCAGTGCAACGCCCTCGCGCGCAACCGGAGTTTCCCGGCTGTTCCTCCGCAAATCCGTCGAGCAGATGCACCAGGAACATGCGCAGGGCGAGCTCAAGCGCAGCCTGAACGCACTGAACCTGATCTCACTCGGCATCGGCTGCATCATCGGCACCGGCATCTTCGTACTGACCGGGCGGGCCGCGGCCAACTTCGCCGGTCCCGCGATCATGATCTCGTTCGTGATCACCGGCGTCCTGTGCGCGTTCGTCGCGCTGTGCTACGCGGAACTCGCTTCCGCGGTGCCGGTCTCCGGTTCCGCGTACTCCTATTCCTACGCTTCGATGGGCGAACTGGCCGCGTGGGTCATGGGCCTGCTGCTGGTGCTGGAATACGGGCTGGCCGCGTCCACGGTCGCGGTCGGCTGGTCGGGGTACGCCGTGAGTCTGCTGCACGACATCGGCGTCCACGTGCCACCGGCCTGGACCGCCGCGCCCGGTGTCATGGTCGGTGCGGGCGCGGCCGCAACCGCGGGCCTCGCCAACGTCCCGGCGATGCTGGCCATTCTCGCCGTGACCACGCTGCTGGTGATCGGTGTCTCGGAATCGGCCACCGTCAACAACATCGTCGTGCTGATCAAGGTTTCGGTCGTCGTCGCCTTCATCGCGATCGGCGTGTTCTTCGTCAATACGGACAACTGGTTCCCGCTGATCCCGGCCGAGATCCCGCCGCCGCCGGAGGGCACCCCGCGCGGTCTCTGGGCCGACATCTGGCGCGCCATGGTCGACGTGATGACGGCCGAGAACACCTCGCGCTACGGCATCGGCGGCCTGATCGGCGGTGCCGCGACGATCTTCTTCGCCTACATCGGTTTCGAGGCGGTGTCCACCGCCGGTGCGGAGTCGAAGAACCCGGCCCGCGACATGCCGATCGGCATCATCGGGTCGCTGCTGATCTGCACCGTGCTCTACATCCTGACCAGCGCCGTACTGGTCGGCATCGTGCCGTACACCGACCTCAACGATCCGGCGCCGATCGCCAAGGCGGTCAACCAGATCGGCCTGCCGTGGTTCGCGGTGCTGGTCAAGATCGGCGCGATCGCCGGCCTGTCCTCGGTGATGCTGGTGCTGCTGTACGGCCAGACCCGCATCTTCTACACGATGGCTCGCGACGGTCTGCTGCCGGGCCCGCTGGCCGCCGTGCACCAGCGCTTCCGCACGCCGTGGATCAACACGCTGATCGTCGGCGGACTGGCGGCCTGCGCCGCCGGCCTGATGCCGCTCGATGCGCTGGCCGATCTCACCAACGTCGGCTCGCTGGCCGCCTTCGCGATCGTCTGCATCACGGTGATCTACATGCGCATCGCGGCGCCGCAGCTCAAGCGCCCGTTCCGCACGCCGCTGTTCCCGCTGACGCCGATCCTCGGCGCGGCGATGTGTGTGTTCCTGCTGATGTCGCTGATGGCGAACCCGGCGACCCGCAGCTTCTTCCTCACTTACCTGGGCGGCGGCATCGTCGTGTACTTCGGGTACGGCCTGTGGCACTCGAAGCTCGGCAAGGGCGAGATCGTCCTTGGCGCCGAGCCGACGCCCGATCTGCCGCGGCGGCTGGATACCTGAGACGAGCGGAGGCCCCCATGCGCACGAAGCTGACGATCACACTGCTCGCGGCCCTGCTGCTGCAGGGTTGCGGCTACAACACGCTGCAGACGCAGGATGAGCAGATCAAGGCGGCCTGGGGCGAGGTGCTGAACCAGTACCAGCGCCGCGCCGACCTGATTCCGAACCTCGTCAATACGGTCAAGGGCTTCGCGGCGCAGGAGCAGAGCGTGCTGCTCGGTGTCACCGAGGCGCGCGCGAAGGCGACGCAGGTGCAGGTCAACGCCGACGACGAGGCCTCGCTGCGCCAGTTCCAGGCGGCACAGGGCGAGCTGTCCGGCGCGCTGTCGCGGCTGCTGGTCGTGGTCGAGAACTATCCCGAGTTGAAGTCCGACCAGAACTTCCGCGACCTGCAGGCGCAGCTCGAGGGCACCGAGAATCGCATCACGGTCGCGCGCAACCGCTACATCGAGGCGGTGCAGGCCTACAACATCACGGTACGGCAGTTCCCGACCAACCTGACGGCGATGCTGTTCAAGCACGCGGTCAAGCCGAGCTTCACGGTGGAGAACGAGGCCGCCATCGTCAAACCACCGGCCGTGGATTTCGGCGCGCCGGCCCCGGCGCCAGCCCCGCCGGGCGGCTGAGCAGCCCGGCACGGCCGTGAGTCCGCTCATGCGCCGCGCCACCGCCGCGCTCGCGGCCTGGTTGCTGCTGGCCGGCGCCGCGGCCGCGCTCGTACCGGTGCCGGCGCTCGAGCGTCGCGCCACCGATCTCACCGGTACACTCGATGCGGCTGCACTTGCTGCGTTCGAGGAGCGGCTCGCGGCGTTCGAGCAGCGCAAGGGCAGCCAGATCGCGGTGCTGCTCGTGCCGACGACCGCGCCCGAGGCGCTTGAGCAGTACGCGCTGCGGGTCGTCGAGGCGTGGCGGCTCGGCCGCAAGGACGTGGATGACGGCGTTCTGCTGCTGGTCGCGAAGGAGGATCGGGCGTTGCGGATCGAGGTCGGCTACGGCCTCGAGGGCGCGCTCCCGGACGCGATCGCGAAGCGCATCGTCGCCGACGTGATCACCCCCTATTTCCGCGGCGGCGATTTTGCCGGCGGCATCGGCGCCGGCATCGAGGCGCTGATCCGGGTCATCGATGGTGAGCCGTTGCCGGCGCCCGACCGGAAGTGGCGGCCACAGGCGTCGAACCTCGAGGCGGCCTTCGTCGCACTGCTGGTGATCGCCGGCGTCGTCGGTGCGCTGCTGCGTTCGGCCTTCGGCCGCGCGTTCGGCTCACTGCTGACCGGCGGAGTCGCGGGTCTGGTCGTCTGGCTGCTGGTCGGCATCGCCGTGGTGGCGGCCATCGCCGGCGTCGTTGCATGCATGCTCACGCTGGCTGGTGGTGTTGGTGGCCGGCATGGACGCGGCTGGGGTGGCGGCTGGCCTGGCGGTTTCCCGCGGGGCGGTGGCGGTTTCGGCGGAGGCTTCGGCGGCGGCGGTGGCAGCTTCGGCGGCGGCGGTGCCTCGGGGCGGTGGTGATGGACCTGCGCCGCATCCTGCGCCACGTTGCCCACACACGTTTCGCGACCCGCCGCGCGTTCCCCGCCCCGGCGCTGGCGGCGCTCGGGCGCGCCGTCACCGCCGGCGAGCGGCGGCATGCGGGCGAAGTGCGCTGCGTGGTCGAGGGCGAACTCGACTGGGACGCGCTGCTGGCCGGACAGACCGCGCGCGAGCGGGCACTGGAAGTGTTTGCACTCGAGCGGGTCTGGGACACGGCCGCGAACAGCGGTGTGCTGATCTACCTGTTGCTGGCCGATCGCGACGTCGAAATCGTCGCCGACCGCGGTTACAACGGCCGCGTCGCGCCCGCCGAATGGCAGGCGGTCTGCGCGGAGATGGAGCGGCGCTTCCGTGCCGGCGACTTCGCGGCCGGCACGGTCGCCGGCATCGAGTCCGTGCATCGGCTGGCTGAGCGCGAGTTCCCGGCCAGCGGCGCCGGCGTCAATGAGCTGAGCGATCAGCCGCGACAGCGCTGAATCCCCAACCGGTGAACCTGAACTGGCGGAAAAAGGGGACAGTCCCCATTTTCGTGAAGCGGCTGCCGCTGGCGGAGCGCTGGCGGCTGGACGCAGAGGCTGATGGCCTCGCGCGTCTCGGGCAGACCGGCGCGCTGCGGGTTCCGCAGGTGTTGGGACAGGGCGCCAGTGATACCGAGGCCTGGCTCGAGATCGAATGGCTCGATCTGCATCCGCCGGACGATGCGGCGGATCAGCGCATGGGTGCAGCGCTCGCGCGCCTGCACGCGGTGACCGGCCCCGCCTTCGGTCTCGAACGCGACAACGCGATCGGCGCGACACCGCAGCCGAACACCCTGGTGGCCGACTGGACCCTGTTCTGGCGCCAGCGCCGCCTTGATTTCCAGCTCGAACTGGCGGCGAGAAACGGCTACTGCGGACGGCTGCAGGACCGCGGCCAGCGACTGCTCGAAGTCCTGCCGGTGTTCTTCACCGACTACCGGCCGCAACCGTCATTGCTGCACGGCGACCTGTGGGCCGGTAATCGCGCGATGCTGGCCGACGGCACGCCGGTCGTCTTCGATCCGGCCGTGTACTATGGCGACCGCGAGGCCGATCTCGCGATGACGCGCCTGTTCGGCGGCTTCGGCCCGCGGTTCTACGCCTCCTACGAAGCGACCTGGCCGCTCGCCGCCGGCGCCGATGTACGGCGCGATCTCTATAACCTCTACCACGTGCTCAATCATCTGAACCTGTTCGGCGGCGCCTGGCGCGCGCAGGCCGAGGCGATGATCGGGCGGCTGCTGGCAGCGTCCTGAACAGCAACCGTCCCCTTTTTTCAGCGCGGCAGGGCATCCGGCTGCAGCCGGTAGAGATGGATCAGGGTCGGCCGGTAGAGGCGCGCGAGGTCCTGCAGGAGGCGCCGCTCCGGCGTCTGGGCAGTCGTCTGGGCGAGACGGGCGATGGCCGCATCCAGTGCAACGGCGATCACACCGGGATCCGCCAGCGCGAAGGCCGCAGGCCTGACTGCCGGCAGGGCCGCGCCCAGATCCAGCACGACTTCGGTGGCGGCCAGCCGTTCGGGCGCGAGCAGCAGCTCGCGCACCGGCGTGTAGCGCCGGCTGATGGTGCGCTGCGCGGCCGCCGAGCCGGCGATCGTAATGCGCTCGAGCAGCAGGTCGGTCACGTCGCCCGGCGCCGCGGCGGCCTGCGCCGACAGGCCCGCGGCGGATGCCGACAGCCGCAACCGGTTCGTGCCCAGCTCGCGCAGCAGCACTTCGGCGTCGGTTGCCGCGCGCTGCGTGACGGTGACGGCCCGCGTGGTGAGCGCGGGAATCTGTACGGCGAGCCCGTGATCAGGACCGACGCGGGCGAGGAGCTGCAGCGGCGTCATCACGACGTCGGCAACGGTGCGGCTCTCGGGATTGGCGGGCCAGGTCCGGTCGTCGACGAGGATCACCCGCCCGGGGGCGAACCACGCGGAGACCGACTGCGCGTTGGCCAGTGTGTACAGGAAGTCGTCGTCGGCCCGGCCCTGCTGGCTGCGCAACCGCGGGAAGCTCGCGGTCAGGCGTGATTCGGTGCTCCGCCCGAGACCGGCCGCGATGCGCGTGGCGATCTCTACCCAGGTCAGATCGGTCCAGGTCTGCACGGCGGCCGCTGGCGGCGCCGTGAAAGAACTGTTGGTAACGGCCAGCACCCCATCGCTGCGCAGCACCAGTTCCAGTGCATTTCGTTCCGCCAGCCGGCGCATGAAGGTCCAGGTCGCCTCGCTGGTCCTCGGGACCTGAGCCTGGACGGGGCGGGCGTAGCGATCCTGCACGCTGATCGTGAGTCCGGCCTGTGCGGCCAGGCTCCGCAGCACGTCCACGTCGGTCACGTTGCTGTAGGTGGCCGAACTCTGCAGCTCCGGCCCGCGCCGCGGAGTCAGCGCGACGACGTCGGCGCGCTGCAATGCGCTGTCCAGATTCACCAGCACGGCGTGGCCGCAGAACAATGGCCGCGCCGCCGCGGCCGCCGGGACGAAGTGGATTTCAACGCGCCGGCCGGGCTTGAGCCGTTCCGGGCTCTGGATCCTGCGCAGGTCAAGAACGGCCGCGACACTCGGCGGCCCGAACAGCCGCGATTCGAAGGTCAGCCGCTGCACGCCGCCGCTGGCAGAGTCGGCGTATGTCGCGCCGTCCACGGCTACGACCAGACTGGCGAGCTCGTGGCGGTACAGCGACAGGCGGCCGGTGATGGTGTCGAAGTCCCGAGCCAGCGACTCGCAACGCCGTTGCGGCTCGCGGAACTCGGCGGCGAGGCTGGCCAGCAGCGCATCCTCCGGCGCCGCCCGGGCGGCGCCGGCCGTGGCCAGCAGCAGGACGATCAGAAGGATGGCGGGCCGGCGGCGCATGGTTGCGCGCAATCTGCGCCGGCCGGCCCGGCGAGTCAACTGGCCGGAGCCCGGCCACGGTGCGAGCCCGGCAGCCGCGGGCCGGGCCGCCGCCGGCCGTCACCGCCTGAAATAATGAGCATTGATTAAAAATGGTTCGCGCTTACAATGACCACCGGACTGGCTGGTTGCAATCGCCGGTGGTGGCAGGATCGCCGGAGGGCGTGCATGGCAGGCACAGCAATCGGGGCGGCGGGCACGCTGGAGCCACAGCAGTGGGACCACGGCGTGGACGTGCTCGTGGTCGGCTCGGGCAACGGCGCTCTCACGGCTGCCCTGTGCTGCCATGAGCTGGGCGCGCGGGACGTCCTCGTCGTCGAGAAAGCCGCGCGCTACGGCGGCACGAGTGCGCGCTCCGGGGGCGGCATCTGGATCCCGTGCAACCACTACGCGCTGGCGGCCGGCGCACAGGACTCGCTGGCCGAGGCCCGGGCCTACCTCGAGGCGGTGATTCCGCCCGGCGAGAACGACCTGGAGCTGATCGACGCCTTCCTGCAGGCGGGCCCGGAGATGGTCCGGTTCCTGGCCGACCGGACCCAGGTCCGCTACCACTCCCTGGCGATGTACCCGGACTACTTCTCGGCCGCACCGGGCGCCCGGGCGGGACATCGCGCACTCGAACCCGAGCCGTTCCTGCTCGATCGCCTCGGGGACGAATGGCGGGATCTGCTGCCGACGCACCCCTGCATGTTCATGCAGGGCCGCATCGGCATCACGATGGCCGAGGCGCACCAGTTCATGGCGACGCTGCCAGGCTGGAAGCGGATGGCCGCCCGATTGTTGCTGGACTACCTGCTCGACTTCCCCTGGCGCCTGCGCACCAGCGTCGCGCGCCGCATCACCTGCGGCAGCGCCGGTGTCGCGCGGCTGCGCGCCTCGATGCGGGACCGCGGCATGCCACTGTGGCTGCAGTCCCGGCTGCTGCGGCTGGTGTACGCCGGTGGCCGCGTGCAGGGCGCGATCGTCGACCGCGCCGGGCGGGAGCTGGCGATCCGCGCGCGCCGGGCCGTGATCCTGGCGGCCGGTGGTTTTGCGCAGAACCAGGCGATGCGTGCGCAGTACCTGCCGGCGCCCACCAGCAGCGGCTGGAGCGCGACCGTCGACACCGACACCGGCGACGCCATCGTCGCCGCGCAGCAGATCGGCGCCCGCCTGCGGCGCATGTACGGTGCCTGGTGGTGCCCGACCTTCGCGCCGCCCGGCGAGCTGCCGCAGCTCGCGGTCATCGAGCGCTCCCTGCCGGGTTCCTGCGTGGTCAACCGGCGCGGCCGCCGGCTCACCAACGAGGCCCAGAACTACATGACTTTCGTGCTGGCGGCGCAGGCCCGGCACACGACCGAAGATCCGTCGGCGCCGGCCTACCTGGTCTTCGATGCGCGCTTCCGGCGTCACTACATCGCCGGGCCGCTGCTGCGCAGCGCGCTGCGCCCCGACTTCCGGCTGCCCCATGCGTACTTCACCAGCGGATTCCTGAGCCGGGCGCGCACGATCGCCGCGCTGGCCGACGCCGCGGGCATCGACCGGCACGGTCTGCTGGAGACCGTGGCGCGCATGAACGAATACGCACGCACGGGCGTTGACGCGGAATTTCACCGCGGCGATTCCGTGTACGACCGCCACTACGGTGATCCGCGCGTGCAGCCGAATCCATGTCTCGGGCCGATCGCCGAACCGCCGTTCTATGCGCTGCGCATGGAACTCGGCGATGTCGGCACCAACGGCGGCCTCGACATCGACCGGGACGCGCGCGTCCGCGACCAGCGCGGCGCGCCGATCCCCGGTCTGTACGCGATCGGCAATACGGCGGCGGGCGTACTCGTCACCTATCCGGGACCGGGCTCCAGCATCGGTCCCGCGATGGTGTTCGGCTACCGCGCCGCCAGGCACATCAGTGCGAGCTGACACAGAGGAGTACGGTCAGTGGTGAGCGAAGTCGACGAATTCCTGCATCTCGATGCGGCCCCGATCCCGGGCGCGCTGTTCGGCGACACGGCCTGGTTCAGCGTCATGGACGCCCGGGCCAACGTGTTCGGGGTCGTGCAGGTGTTCCTGTCGAACCACGGTTATGCGCGCTGGGCCTCGCTGTTCCAGATCGACGGCGTGCTGCAGTACTGGGGCAACAAGCATCCGTTCGCCGGCACGCCGCCGCGCGGGCCCTGGGGTGACGGACGGATGCGCTACGAGATCGTGCGCCCGCTCGGCGAGTTCCGGGTGAGCTACGACGGGCCGCTGGTTGCCTACGACCTGCGTTTCTCGGCCCGTTATCCGGCGTTCGAGTACGATCACTCGGCGGCCGGGCCGCAGCTCACCGAGCCGAATCCCTATTTCTCGATGGTCTGGGGCGGCCACTTCGAGCAGGCGATGGACTGCGCCGGGCGGCTGGAGATCCGCGGCGGGCCGGCTCGCGGCCAGGTCCGCGAGATCGCCTGCCGCTCTCACCGCGAGCGCTCGTGGCTGCACAACTTCCATGAGGAAAAGGAGTGGCAGCGTTCGGGTGAGTCACTGTTCCCCGGCCACTTCTGGCTGATCCTGCATCTCGACGACGCCCAGATCGGCGCGCTCGGCTCGCCCCAGGGCAGCCGGCTCGGCATGCCGACGGTCGGCGCCGTTTCGGATGGCCAGGGCGCCCGTGCGCTGCGCAGTGTGACCGCGGAAGTCATTCTCGACGCGGACGGCACGACGGCCGTGGAGTTCCGCTTCGTGCTGGAACTGCCGGACGGCCGCCGGCTGCGGGCGCGCAGCACGCACAAGCTCGGCGAGGTCAAGCTCTGGTACCGCGGCGACAACTGCCTCGACAATCCGGTCGACTGCTTCGAGGCATTCTGCGAGTTCGAGCTCGACGACGGGCGGCGCTGCCACGGGATCTGCGAGTATTCGATTCATCCGGCGCGACGGCGCTGGCTGGCGTGAGGGCGGCGGCCATGGTGCTCGAAGGCAAGGTGGCGATCGTAACGGGCGGTGGCAGCGGCCTGGGACGCGCCATGGCGGCCACGCTGGCGGCAGCCGGTGCGGCCGTGGCGATCACCGGCCGGCATGAGCAACCGCTGCAGGACACGGCCGCCGAATTGTGCCGGCACGGCGCCGCGGTGCGGGCCATCGTCTGCGACGTGCGCAACATGCGCCAGGTCGAGGCGGCGGTGCGCGAGGTCAGCGAATGGCGCGGCCGCGTCGACATCCTGGTCAACAACGCGGCGATCTTTCCGCCCGGCCTGCTGACGCAGGTCGATGAAGAAGTCTGGGTGAGCGTCATCGATACGAACCTGAATGGAGCGTTCCGGATGGCGCGAGCCTGCCTGCCGGGGATGATCCGCAATCGCTGGGGGCGGATCATCAACGTCGAGTCGCCGTCCGGGCTGCTCGGCATGGTGACCGTGCCGGCCTATGGCACATCGAAGGGCGCGCTGATGGCGTTCACGCGCCAGCTCGCCGCCGAGGTCGGACGCTTCGGGGTCACTGTGAACGGACTGTGTCCCGGCGTGGTCGCGACCGAGAAATTCGTCGCCACCTTTACCGCAGAAGTGCCGGTGGCCGCGGGCGCGGCGCTGCCGATCGGCAGGCCGAACCGGCTCGAGGACTTCTCCGGTCCGTTGCTGCTGCTGGCCTCCGAGGCGAGCGCCGGCATGACCGGCAGCACGATCTTCGTCGACGGTGGTCTGGCCCATTGCTCGCCGCTGTCGCCGCAGCAGATCGGGATCCTCGATCAGGGTCTCAACGGCCCGCCAACCTGAATCCGCTGCGGAGATTCCGTATGACGCTGAAGCTGCTCCGGACCGTGTTACCGCCCGTCCTGCTGCTCATCGCCGGCTGCGGCGGCAGTCCCGTGGTCGACGACGGCGCAACAGCCGGCTGGCCGGAATACGGCGGCGACAAGGGCGGCCTGCGTTACTCGCCGCTGGCCCAGATCACGCGGGACAACGTCGATCGCCTCGAGATCGCCTGGATCCATCGCAGTGGCGACTGGAGCAATGGCAGCGCGACCGAGACCAAGACCAGCTTCAGCGTCACACCGATCCTGGTCGAGGATCAGCTCGTCTTCTGCACTCCGCTCAACCGCGTGATCGCCGTCGATCCGGAAACCGGCGCCGAACGCTGGTCCTACGACCCGCAGGTCCGCAATCGCCACTTCGAGGGTACGCCGTCGACGCGCGTCTGCCGGGGTGTGGCGTACTGGCGCGACGCCGGGGCCACGGGCGCCTGCGCCAGCCGCATCTTCGCCGGGACGCTCGACTCGGAGCTGCTCGCGCTCGATGCGCGGACCGGGCAACCGTGCCGCGACTTCGGTCGCGAGGGCCGCGTGGACCTGCGCGAGGGTCTCGATCCGGCGCCACCCTGGGAGCGCTATCCGACTTCGCCGCCGATCGTGGTGCGCGACGTGGTCGTCATCGGTGCGCTGGTCGCCGACAACCTGCGGAGCGACGCGCCGAGCGGCGGCGTCAAGGGTTTCGACGTGCGCACGGGCGCGCTGCGCTGGGCCTGGGATGCGGACCCGGCGGCCGGCGCGGAAGCAGCGGTGCGCCAGCGCTATCGACCGGCCACGCCGAACGTCTGGTCCATCCTGTCCGGCGACGACGAGCGCGGGCTGGTGTTCCTGCCGACCGGTAACGCCGCGCCCGACCTGTTCGGCGGCGGGCGCGGCGACCTCGACCGTTTCGGCAGTTCGACCGTCGCGCTCGACGTGACCACCGGCCGGGTCGTCTGGACTTTTCAGGCCGTGCATCACGACGTCTGGGACTACGACGTGGCCTCGCAGCCGGTGCTGTTCCAACTCGACGGCGTCGGCGGCGGGGTGCCGGCAGTCGCCCAGGCGACCAAGATGGGCCACGTCTTCCTGCTCGACCGTGCCACTGGCGCACCGCTCTATCCGGTCGAGGAGCGCCCGGTGCCGCAGGGCGGCGTGCCGGAGGAGAAGCTCGCGCCGACGCAGCCGTTCCCGACCCACCCGGCGCCGCTGCACCCGGCCACGCTCAGCGCCGCCGATGCATTTGGTTTCACCTTCATCGATCGGCGCGACTGTGCCGCGAAGATTGCCCGCTATCGCTACGACGGGATCTTCACGCCGCCGTCGCTCCAGGGTTCCATCCAGTACCCGTCGAGCATGGGTGGTGCGAACTGGGGCAGCGTCGCGATCGATCCGGCGCACGGAATCCTGTACGTGAACCAGACCGCGATCGCCCAGGTGGTGCAGCTTCTGCCGCGCGCGGAGTACGACCGCGGCGGCGGTCCACTCGGACATTTCCCGGATGAGTTCTACCCGCAGCGCGGCACTGCGTACGGAGTGAAACGCACCACGCTGCTGTCGAAATGGGGTGCACCGTGCACGCCGACCCCGTGGGGAACGCTGACGGCCGTGGACCTGAAGTCCGGCCGGGTGCTGTGGCGGAGTCCGCTCGGTTCGACGCGCGACCAGGCGTCGTTCCCGCTGTGGCTCAATCTCGGCACGCCGAATCTCGGCGGTTCGATCGTGACCGCCGGCGGTCTGGTGTTCGTCGGCGCGACGATGGACAAGTTCCTGCGCGCCTTCGATGCCGAGAGTGGAGACGAAATCTGGCGCCAGCGCCTGCCGTTCACCGCCAGCGCGACGCCGATGACCTACCGCCTGCGGCCGGACGGCCGGCAGTACGTCGTCATCGCCGCGGGCGGGCACGCGTGGTCGGAGGCGGGCGACGCGCTGATCGCCTTTGCGCTGCGCTGAGTGCGGCGAGTGCGGCGCAGCAGCGGGACCGGCGGGAGGCGACGGTGACGGATCGGGTGCGGGAACTGGTCGGGAGCCGCCCGGGCTTCGACGCCGTCCGGGCGGCGCACACGGCCCGGGCATCCCGGGTCACCGAGTCCATCTGGCAGTCGGACGGGCTGTCGAACGCGTACCTGGTCGTGACTGGCGCCGGGCGCGTGATCATCAACACCGGCATGGGCTTCGAGGCGCCGGTGCACAAGCGCGCCTTCGATGCCATCTGCGCGGGGCCGACCCCGGTCATCATCCTGACCCAGGGCCACGTCGATCACGTCGGCGGCGTGGCGCTGTTCCGCGAGCCGGGCACGAAGCTGATCGCGCAGCGCAACCTGCCCCTGTGCCAGCGGGACGACCAGCGCATCAAGCAGGTTCGCGAAGCGCAGGCGGGGATCTGGTTCGGCGAGGTGCTGGCGGTAGCCGCGGGACAGGGCGTGCCGGGCGCCACGCGGCCGCTGCAGGACGTGCCGGTCGCCGACCTCACCTTCGACGATCGCCACGACTTCGAGCTCGGCGGTACCCGCTTCGAACTGCACGCGACCCCGGGCGGCGAGACGCTCGACAGCAGCGTCGTGTGGCTGCCGGCGGAGCGCACCCTGTTCTCGGGCAATCTGTTCGGGCCGTTGTTCCCGCACTTTCCGAACTTCAACACGCTGCGCGGCGATCGCTACCGTCAGGTCGAGCCGTACCTGGAATCGCTGCGGCGCGTGCGTGCGCTCGAGCCGGAATTGCTGATTACCGGGCACTTCGCCCCGGTGCCGGGGCACGAGCTGATCCGTGCCTGCCTCGACCGGCTGGAACAGGCCGTCGAGTTCGTGCATCGGCGTACGCTCGAAGGTCTGAACGCCGGCCGGAGCGTCTGGTCGCTGATGCGCGAGGTGCAGTTGCCACCCGAGCTCTGCGTGGGGCAGGGCTACGGCAAGGTGAGCTGGGCGGTGCGGACGATCTGGGAGACCTACATGGGCTGGTTCCGGGCCGAGGCGACCAGCGAGCTGTACGCCACTCAGCCACGGGAGATCTGGACCGACCTCGTGGAACTGGCCGGCGCGGCCGGCGTTGTGCAGCGGGGCTGGTCGCGCCTGCATGCCGGTGATCCGGAAGCTGCAATGCTGCTGGCCGAGGCGGCGCTGGCGCACGACGCCGACAGTGGGGCAGCGCTGCGGCTTGCTGTCGTGACCAACCGGGCGCTGCTGGCGCGCCCGGGTGGCGACAACTTCTGGGAGAGCGGCTGGCTGCGCTCGCAGATCCGCGTGCTGGAGCAGCGGCTCGCAGACCTCGAGCGCCGCGGTCGCGTGGAGGGTGGCGCATGAGCTGGGCGAATCCGCGTTTCGACTACCACGGTGCGAGCGTGCTGGTGACCGGCGGGACCTCCGGGATCGGCGCCGGCATTGCGACCGCGTACCGCGATGCCGGCGCCGAGGTGACGGTCACCGGCACCCGGCCGGGCGCCGGTGACTATGCGGCGGATCTCACCGGCCTGCGCTACCTGCAGCTCCGGCTCGAGGACGACGCCGGCATCGGCCGCGTGGCCGCGGCGCTGCCGCGCCTGGACATCCTCGTCAACAACGCCGGTGGTAATTTCGCCAGCGCCAACGAGTACGAGCCCGCCGTGTTCGAGCGCGCGCTGCGCGTCAACCTGACCGGCGCTTACCGCATGGCCCACGCCTGCCGCGGGCTGCTGGCGCAGAGTTCCCTGGCGGGCGGCGCCAGCATCATCGGCATCGCTTCGATGACCTCCTTCTTCGGCGTCGAGGTCGTGCCCGGTTACGGTGCGGCGAAGGGGGGGCTCGTGCAGCTCACCAAGACGCTGGCCGTGGCCTGGGCCCGGGACCGCATCCGCGTGAATGCCGTGGCCGCCGGCATGATCCACAGCCGCATGACTGAGGCCTACCTCGGTACACCGGCCATGAGCGAACCCGCGCGCCTGCGCACGCCGCTGCTGCGCTTCGGCACGCCGGCGGAAATCGCCGGGGCGGTCCTGTTCCTGACCAGCGCAGCGGCCGGGTTCATCACCGGGCAGACGCTGCCGGTCGATGGCGGCTTCAGCATCATGGGCTGAGCGCGAGGCGGGAGCAGGCCATGCCGTCACGCAGTCGAATGTCAGGCGCGGGCCACGGGCCGCGGCGGCGACCGAACCAGCGCAGCCGGGTGACGCGCACGACGCTGATCCGGACGGCCGAGCGCCTGTTTGCCGGGCGCGGCATCGCCGCGGTGTCACTCAATGAGATCAGCAAGGCGGCCGGCCAGCGCAACAGCAACGCCTGCCAGTACCACTTTGGCGACAAACAGGGCCTGCTGCAGGCGATCCTCGACAAGCACGTGCCCGGCATCGCCGACGAGCGGGCCGTGCTGCTGCGCCGGCGCGACCGGAGCAGGACCGGTCACGGACTGCGCGAACTGGTGCAGGTCTTCGTCCGCCCGCTGGCGGCCAGGCTGCAGTCGGACGACGGCGGCCCGGAGTTCATCCGCATCAACGCGCAGTTGATCGCGCTGCATGCGCTTGCGGTCGCGGGAATCCCGGCCTCGCCGCTGCGCGTGGCGAGCGCCGACCCGTTCTTCCGCCAGCTCCGCCGCGCGCTGCGCGCCACCGGCCTGCCCGCCACGCTGGTCCAGCAGCGGCTGATGCTGGCCGCGGTGCTGATCTTCCACGGCCTCGATGATCACGCGCGCATGTTCGACTCGTGCGGACGCCAGCGCGAGGCCGCCACGCGGCTGTTCACGGCCAACCTCGAGGACTCGGTCGTGGCACTGCTGACGGCGCCGGCGTCCGCGGCTGCCCGCGCCGCCTGCCGGCCATGAGCACGACCGTCACCATCGACGACCTGGCGGCACCGCGGCTGAGCGCGACCCAGGCCGGGCTCCTCGCCTGGGGCGACTCCGTGACCACCGACCTCAGCGCGGCGGCGGTGCTGAGCGCGGCGCAGCAGCGTACCGGGTTCAGCGACTTCGGCCCCGCGGACTTCCGTGAGCGCCTGCAGCGGTTGTGCGCGGAGTGGGACGCTGATGGCGGGATCACGGCCTTCCACCGCGCCGTGCTGTTCGGCTACCTGCTGCGCTACGCGAGCAATCGCCTGCTGATCCAGGCGGAACTGGGCCGCCACCCGGAGATCCTGCAGGAGCCGGTCGAGCGGCCGGTGGTCGTCGTCGGGCTGCCGCGCTCGGGCACGACGCATCTGGTGAACCTGCTGGCCACCGACCCGCGGCTGCAGTCGCTGCCGCTGTGGGAGTCGTACGAGCCGCTGCCACTGCCCGGCGCACCGGCCCCCGGCGACCAGACCGATCCGCGCTACCGCCGCTGCGCCGAGGCCTGGACCGGCATGCAGCAGGCCACGCCGCTGCTCGCCGCGATGCACCCGATGGAGCCGGACCACGTGCACGAGGAACTCGAGCTGATGGGGCCGGACTTCGCCTCGTACAACTTCGAGTGGCTGACGCATTCGCCCGGCTGGCGCGACTACTACTACGCGCACGAGCAGACGCCGCATTACGAATACCTGAAGAACGTGCTGCGCCTGCTGCAGTGGCGGCGCCGGCGCCGTGACCGCTGGGTGCTGAAGTGCCCGCAGCATCTCGAGCAGTTGCCGGTGCTGCTGCGCGTGTTCCCCGACGCCACGGTCATCTTCACGCACCGCGATCCGGTGGCCGTCATCCAGTCCACGGTGACGATGCAGGCCTACACGCAGCGCATGAACCGGCGCCAGGTGGCGCTGCGCGAGCTGCTCGATTACTGGAGCGACCGGATCGAACACCTGCTGCGCGCCTGCGTGCGCGACCGCGCGCTGGTGCCGGCGGGCCGCAGCTTTGATTCACCGTTCCATGCCTTCATGGCGGATCCGCCGGCCACGCTGGCGCGCGTGTACGCGACGGCCGCGCTCGACCTCGACCGGGCGGCGCGCGCGCGGCTCGACCGCTACCTGGCCGCGCATCCGCGCGGCCGCCAGGGGCAGGTCGTGTACGAGCTGCGCCGCGACTTCGGCGTCGAGCCGGCGGTGCTGCGGCGCCGTTTCGACTTCTACCTCGAGCGCTTCGGCGTGCGGCCCGAGGTCGGCTGAGCGAAGCGCGCGCCCGCTCAATCCTCCGGCAGGAAGCTGCGCAGCTGCTCGCTGCGGCTCGGATGGCGGAGCTTGCGCAGCGCCTTGGCCTCGATCTGACGGATGCGCTCGCGGGTGACGTCGAACTGCTTGCCGACTTCCTCGAGCGTGTGGTCGGTGGTCAGGTCGATGCCGAAACGCATGCGCAGCACCTTGGCCTCGCGCGGCGTGAGCTGCGACAGCACGCCGTGCACGGTCTCGCGCAGCGACTCGACCGTGGCCGAGTCGAGCGGGCTTTCGGCGGCGTTGTCCTCGATGAAGTCGCCGAGATGCGAATCCTCGTCGTCGCCGATCGGCGTCTCCATCGAGATCGGCTCCTTGGCGATCTTCAGCACCTTGCGCACCTTGTCCTCGGGCATTTCCATGCGTCCGGCCAGCTCGTCCGGCGTCGGCTCGCGGCCCATCTCCTGCAGCATCTGCCGCGAGATCCGGTTCAGCTTGTTGATCGTCTCGATCATGTGCACCGGGATGCGGATCGTGCGCGCCTGGTCGGCGATCGAGCGCGTGATCGCCTGGCGGATCCACCAGGTCGCGTAGGTCGAGAACTTGTAGCCGCGCCGGTATTCGAACTTGTCGACCGCCTTCATCAGGCCGATGTTGCCCTCCTGAATCAGGTCGAGGAACTGCAGGCCGCGGTTCGTGTACTTCTTCGCGATCGAGATCACCAGGCGCAGGTTGGCTTCGACCATCTCCTTCTTCGCGCGCCGCGCCATCGCCTCGCCGGTGGCGATGTCGCGATTGACGGCCTTCAGTTCCTGGATGGTGCGGCCGAGGCGCTTTTCCAGCGCTTTCAGCTCGTGCTGGCGCCGGCTGATCTCCTCGCGCAGGCGGCCGAGCGGCGCCGAGTGCTTGCGCTTGGCGCGGATGTGCTTGTCCAGCCAGCGCAGGTTGGTCTCGTTCTTCGGGAACGAGCCGATGAAGTCCTTGCGCGGCATGCCGGCCTGGCGCACGCACAGCGTCATGATCTCGCGCTCGAGCCGGCGCACCTCGTCGACGTGCCCGCGCAGGTTGTCGACCAGCGCTTCGAACATCTTCGGCGCCAGCTTCAGCTCGAGGAACTCCTCGGCCAGTTTCCGGCGCGCGCGCGCGAGCCGCGGATCCTTCGCGACCTTGCCGGCGGCGAAGGCCCTGGTGATCTGCGCATGCAGGCGCTGAATCGAAGCGAAGCGGCGCGCCGCTTCCTCCGGGTCCGGTCCGGTGTCGACGGCCTCCTCGTCGTCGTCGCTCGCCTCCTCATCCTCGTCGTCGAGGTCGGACTCCTCCTTGCGCAGCACCGCCTTGGGGTTGTTCGGCTGCGCGATTTCGTCCGGCGCGTCGGGATCGAGGAAGCCGACCAGCAGATCGGCGAGCCGGCCCTGGCCGGCCCTGACCGGTTCCCAGGCGGCCAGCAGGAAGTCGTAGGTCGGCGGATACCAGGCCAGCGCCGTGCGCACCTGGTCCTGACCTTCCTCGATGCGCTTGGCGATGCGGATCTCGCCCTCGCGGGTCAGCAGCTCGACGGTGCCCATCTCGCGCATGTACATGCGCACCGGATCGGTGGTGCGGCCGAATTCCGAGTCGGCGGTGGCGAGTGCGGCGGCCGCTTCCTCGACCGCTTCCTCGTCGGGCGCGGAGGCATCGGTCAGCAGCAGGGATTCGGCATCCGGCGGCTTCTCGTACACCGTGATGCCCATTTCGTTGATCGTGTTGACGATGTCCTCGATCTGCTCCGGATCGACGATTTCCGGCGGCAGGTGATCGTTGACCTCGGCATAGGTCAGGTAGCCCTGCTCCTTGCCACGCGCGATCAGCAGCTTGAGCTGCGACTGGCGGTCGTCGGACATCACGGCAGGCTTCTTGTCGCTCAAGGGGGCTGACCCTCCGGACGGGGGCGGCGCGGAAAAAAGAGCCGGGCATTATATAGCGGCCGGCGGTGATCGACCGAATCCCGGTCATCGGGCGGCACTAGCTTCGGGCGACACCCCGCGGTTCGCCAGAAGCTGTTGAAATTCAAGCAGTTCCTCGCTGGTGAGCTGCCGGTCCCGCGAGAGCCGGATCAGCTCGTCGAGACGGCGATCCGGCCCGGACTCGGCCCGCAGGCGGGCGATCGCGGTCACCAGTTCGCGGCCGGCGGCCTCGGGGTCCGGAACGAGTGACTCCTCCGCGGCCAGTTCGGCCAGCCGGGCCCCTTCCGGCCGCTCGCGCCAGCGTTCGACGATCTGCGCCGTCGTGAGTTCCGGTTCAGCGCGCGCCATCGCCAGCAGTTTCGCCAGCACTTCGCCGCCGCGGGCGTCGATGGCCGCGACCTCGGGTACCTCACCGAGCGCGCGGGCCGCGGCCGGATGGTGCAGCACCAGCAGGATCGCCTGGGTCAGCAGCGGTTGGCGGCCGGCTGTACTCCGCTGCTGCGGCCGCGCCGGTGCACGCGCACCGCTGGTCGCGGCCGCGGTGCGCGCTGCCAGCAGCTCGGCCAGCCTGACCACCGGCATGCGCACTTCCTGGGCCAGCCGCTCGAGCAGCAGCTCGCGGTAGACACCCTCGGGCACGCGTGCGATCAGCGGCCGCGCGAGTTCCGCGAGCCGCGCGCGTCCGTCGATACTGGCGAGATCAGCCTGGCCCGCGAGCTGCGTGACCAGGAACTCCGACAGTGGCATGGCCCCCGCGAGGCGCTGCTCGAAGGCGCCGGCGCCCTCGCGCCCGACCAGCGAATCCGGGTCCTCGCCCTCGGGCAGGAACAGGAAGCGCAACTGGCGGCCGTCGCGGGCGTGCTCGAGCGAGTTTTCCAGTGCGCGCCATGCCGCGGCGCGGCCGGCACGATCGCCGTCGAAGCAGAACACGACCTCGCTGGTGATCCGGAACAGCCGGTGCAGGTGCTCGGCGGTCGTCGCAGTGCCAAGCATCGCGACCGCGTAGCGGATGCCCGCCTGGGCCAGCCGCGCGACGTCCATGTAGCCCTCGACGACCAGCAGGCGGTCGAGCTGCCGCAGCGCCTGGCGGGCCTCGAACAATCCGTACAGCTCGCGGCCCTTGTGGAACAGGGCGCTCTCGGGCGAGTTCAGGTATTTCGGCTCGCCCTGATCGATGACCCGGCCGCCGAAGCCGAGCACGCGGCCGCGCGCGTCGCGGATCGGGAACATGATCCGGTCGCGAAAGCGGTCGTAGCAGCCGCTCTCGCCCTGGCCGCTGCGTTCGACGACCAGCCCGGCCTCCAGCAGTCGCCGCTCGCGTTCCGCGTTGCCGCCGAAGCGCCGCAGCACGGCATCCCACCCGGCCGGCGCGTAGCCGATCGCAAACGTCACGCGGGTTCCGGTATCGAGGCCGCGCGCGGCCAGATAGTCGAGGGCGCGCGCCGACTCGCGCAGCGCATCACGATAGAACTGCGTCACCTGTGCGAGCAGTTCATACAGATCGTCGCCGGCGCGGGCGCGTGGCGCGCCGCCGGCGTCGTCGCGCGGCAGCTCGAGCCCGAGCCGGCCGGCGAGTTCCTCGACCGCCTCGGGAAACGACAGCTTGTCGTACTCCATCAGGAAGCCGAGCGCCGTACCGTGTGCGCCGCAGCCGAAGCAGTGATAGAACTGCTTGGCGGGACTGACCCAGAACGACGGCGTCTTTTCGGCGTGGAACGGGCAGCAGGCCTTCCATTCGCGGCCCGCCTTCTGCAACTGCACGCGGCCGCCGACCAGCTCGACGATGTCGGAGCGGGCGATCAGCTCGTCGATGAAAGCCTGCGGAATGCGGCCGGCCATGGCCGGCATCAGCCGCCGAGGGCCGCCTTGAGGCGTGCCGAGACCGCGGCCATGTCCGCGCGACCCTGGATCTGCGGCCGCAGGATCGCCATGACCCTGCCCATCTCCTTCATCGAGCTCGCGCCGCTCGCCGCGAGTGCCGCACGGATCAGATCACTGAGTTCCGCGTCGCCGAGTCGCGCGGGCAGGTACTCGGTCAGCCAGCCGATCTCCGCAGTCTCCTGCGCGACCAGGTCGGCGCGCCCGCCGGCCTCGAACATGACCAGCGCCTCGCGCCGCTGCCTGATCATCCGCTCGAGAACCGCGATGACCTGCGTATCGTCGAGTTCGATGCGCTCGTCGACCTCACGCTGTTTGATGCCCGCCTGGATCATGCGGATCAGCGACAGGCGCTGCTTCTCTCCGGCACGCATCGCCGCCTTCATGTCCGCGGTGATGCGGGCCTTGAGGCTCATGGCCGGCTCAGCGCTGGGCGCCGCGGCTGAGATCGCGGGTGTTGCGCTTCAGGTGCCGCTTGATCGCGGCGGCCTTCTTGCGTTTCCGTTCCTGGGTGGGCTTCTCGTAGAATTCGCGGCGGCGCAGCTCGGTCAATACGCCGGCTTTTTCGCAAGCGCGCTTGAACCGGCGCAGCGCGGCGTCGAAATATTCGTTCTCTCGAATGCGGACGCTGGGCATTCAGACCTCGTCGTTCCAGTGTCGATCGCCCGGGCCCGACCCGGGGAAAGGGCCCGGAATTGTAGTGACCCGCCCATGGAAAATCAAAGACGTAAGGTAACGCGGGTCCTCGGCGTCGAGACCTCCTGCGACGAAACGGCGGTGGCCGTCTTCGACCGGGAACGGGGCCTGCTGGCCAACCGCGTCTTCAGCCAGCTTGCGCTGCACGCGCCGCATGGTGGCGTCGTGCCCGAACTCGCTTCGCGCGAGCACCTCGAGCGGCTGGTGCCGATGATCCGGGACGCGCTCACCGATGCCGGGCTCGAAGCGCAAGCCATTGATGGGATTGCCTATACAGCGGGTCCCGGACTGATCGGCGCACTGCTGGTCGGGGCTACGGTCGCCCGTGCGCTCGGTTTTGCCTGGGGCGTGCCGGTCGCCGGAGTCCACCACCTGGAGGGCCACCTGCTCGCGCCGGCGCTCGAGCCGGGTGGACCCCGGCCGCCATTCCTCGCGCTGCTGGTGTCAGGCGGTCATACGATGCTGGTGCGGGTCAGCGGTTTCGGGGACTACCGGATCCTCGGCGAGACGCTCGACGACGCTGCCGGCGAGGCCTTCGACAAGACGGCCAAGCTGCTCGGCCTGGGTTATCCGGGCGGACCGGCGCTCGCGGAGCTGGCCGGGCGCGGACGGGACGGCGTGTTCCGGTTCCCGCGGCCGATGCTCGACCGGCCGGGACTCGACTTCAGCTTCAGCGGGCTGAAAACAGCCGTCGCGGTGGCGCTGCGCGAGCGCACGCTCGATGAGCAGGACCGGGCCGACGCCGCGCGCGCGATCGAGGCCGCGATCGTCGCGACGCTGGTAGCCAAGGCGCTGCGGGCGCTCGCGGCGACCGGCCTCGACACGCTGGTGGTCGCCGGCGGTGTCGGCGCGAATCAGTGCCTGCGCCGGGAGCTGGCTGCCGCCGTCACTGCCGCCGGCGGGCGCGTGTACTATCCGCGGCCGGAGTTCTGCACCGACAATGCCGCGATGATCGCCTGCGCCGGCCTGGTGCGGCTGGCCGCGGGCGAAGGCGAGGGGCTGCCGGTGCGCACGCGGGCCCGCTGGCCGCTCGACGAACTGCAGGCGCCGCGCGGAGTGGCGGCGGGAGGCCCATGGACCGGATCTTTCTGACCGCGCTCGCGACCGAGGCGGTGATCGGCATCTTCGACCGCGAGCGCGAGATCCGGCAGCGGGTCGTGATCGACCTCGAGATGCTGGTGGACCTGCGGCGCGCGGCCGCGACCGACTCGATCGCGCACACACTCAACTACCGGTCGGTCGCCAAGCGCGTGCTGGCCTTCGTCGAAGCCAGCCGCTTCCATCTGGTCGAGACACTCGCCGAGCAGATCGCGCGGCTGGTGGTCACGGAGTTCGGACTCGAGGAGGTGCAGGTCACGCTGCACAAGCCCGGCGCCATCCGCCATTCGCAGGACGTCGGCGTGATCATCCGGCGCCGCCGCGCGGACTACGCCGATGCCTGAAGTGTACGTCGCGGCCGGCAGCAATGTCCGGCCGCGGGCGCAGTTGCGTCGTGCGCTCGCCGAGCTGGCGGCAACGTGGCCGGAGCTGCGCGTCTCGCGCGCATGGCAGAACCCGGCGTTTGGTTTCAGCGGGGCGGACTTCATCAACCTGGTGGTGGGTTTCGCCACTGACGCGCCGCCGGAAGTCGTGATCGGGCGGCTGCGCGAGATCGAGACGCTGTGCGGCCGGCCGCGCGCCGCCCCGAAGTGGGCGCCGCGTACGCTGGACCTGGACCTGCTGCTGTACGGCGACCTCGTCGGGCGGCCGGGCGATGCGACAGTGCCGCGGCCGGACCTGCTGCGGCGCGCTTACATGCTCGGGCCGCTCGCCGAACTGGCGCCGGATCTGCGCCACCCGCTGGCCGGCGAGACGATCGCCGTCCTGTGGCAGCGCTTCGACCGCGCCGCGCATCCGCTGCGCGAGATTCCGCTCGAGGGCGACGATTGAGCGTGAGGACCGGCCGGCGCTCAGAGCCCGCCACCGAGGCTGCGGCCGCCGTCGATGGCGAGCACCTCGCCGGTCACGAACGGCGCCTCGGTCGCGAAGAAGATCGCGGCGCGCGCGACATCCTCGGGCGAACCACCGCGTTTCAGCGCGGTGCGCGCGATGATGCGCCGCTGCAGGTCGGGATCCACGCCGCCCGCCGGCCACAGCACCGGCCCCGGAGCGATCGCATTGACCCGCACCTGCGGGCCCAGCTCGCGAGCCAGCGCGCGGGTCAGCATCACGAGGCCGGCCTTCGCCGCGCTGTACACCGGGTGCCGCTTCAGCGGGCGCAGTCCGTGGATGTCGGCGAGGTTGAGGATCAGGCCGTGGCGCAGCCGCAGCTCCGGCGCCGCCGCCTGGGCGAGGAACAACGGCGCGCGCAGGTTCGTGGCGATCAGGTCGTCGAACTGTGCGGCCGTAATTTCGCCGATCGGCGTCGGATAGAACGTGGAGGCGTTGTTGACCAGCACATCGAGCCGGCCGCAGGCTTCGACCACGGTGGCGGGCAGCGCGGCGACGGCGGCGAGGTCGGTGAGATCGGCGGCACAGGTGAACGCGGAATCCGCCCGCCGCTCGTTCAGCTCCGCGGCGAGCTGCCGGGCGGCGTCCGCCGAGGCGCGATAGTGGATCGCGACCCGGGCGCCGTGCTGGTGGAACGCCCGGGCGATGACCGCGCCGACACGGCGCGCGGCCCCGGTGACCAGCACGACCTTGTCGGTCAACGGCAGGGCAGGGGTCGTGGGCATCGCGGCCTCGCGTGCGGTCGGCGGCTGCGGCGACGATATCACGGGAGCGCGGCGCCGCGATGCTGATCAGCCGGGAACCGCCCGCGTTGACCGCGGATGAGGCCGCGCACTCAGCCCGGGTCGCCGCCCACCTGCAGGCGCTGCTGCGGGGAGCGGGCGGCTGGCTGCCATTCTCGCGTTTCATGGATGCAGCCCTGTACGCGCCGGGGCTCGGCTACTACATGGCCGGCGCCGCCCGCTTCGGCCCCGGCGGCGATTTCGTCACGGCACCGGAACTGTCGCCGCTGTTTGCCCGCTGCCTCGCCCGCCAGCTCGCCCAGATCCTCGGCCGCACGGGCGGCGGCGACATCGTCGAATACGGCGCAGGCAGTGGCCGGCTCGCGGCGGACCTGCTGCCGGCGCTGGCCGAGCTCGGCGTGCGGCCGCACCGCTACCGGATCGTCGAGGTCAGCGCCGCACTGCGCGCGGCGCAGCGGGCGACGTTGCAGGGCGCCGGCGCGGCCGGCGACATCGAATGGCTGGATGAGCCACCGGCCACCGGTTGGCGGGGTGTCGTGCTCGCGAACGAAGTACTGGACGCGCTGCCGGTAGAGCGCTTCCAGTCCGCCGGCACCGGTTGCCTGATACACGGCGTCGTTGCGGCCGGGGCCGGCTTTGCCTGGCAGGCCCGGCCGGCCAGTGCGGACCTGAGCGCGGCCGTGGCCGCGATCGCCGCGCGCCTGCCGGAAGCGTGGTCCGACGACTACCAGTCGGAGCTGCGACCCATGCTGCCGGCCTGGGTCGCCACCGTGACCGCGTCGCTCGAGTGCGGTGCGCTGCTGGCGATCGACTACGGGCTGCCGCGGGCGCAGTACTACCATCCGTCGCGCGCGGGCGGCACGCTGTGCGGGTTCTTCCGTCACTATCGCATCGCGGACGTACTCGCGCGACCCGGTTTGCAGGATCTGACCGCCTGGGTGGACTTCTCCGCGGTGGCCGAGGCCGCTGCTCCGGCCGGACTCGAGGTCGCCGGCTTCGCGACGCAGGCTCACTTCCTCGCCGCACTCGGTATCGACGAGCTTCTCGCCCGCGCCTTCGCGGCGGCGCCGCCGCGGCAGCAGCATGCGCTCGCGCAGGGCGTCGCGACGCTGATGCTGCCGGGCGAGATGGGCGAGCGCTTCAAGGTCATCGCGCTGACCCGCGGAGTGCCGGGACCGCTGGCCGGATTCGGCTTCCGGGATCTCGCCGCCAGCCTCTGACCGGTATCATGCCGCGGGTCAACCGCCGGCGGGAGCCACCGTGGATGCCATTCAGGCCATCGTCCTCGCGATCGTGCAGGGCCTGTCCGAGTTCCTGCCGATCTCGAGTTCCGGTCATCTGATTCTGTTGCCGCGTGCCTTTGGCTGGCCCGACCAGGGGCTCGCCTTCGACGTCGCCCTGCATGTCGGCACGCTGGCCGCCGTGCTTGGCTATTTCCGCCGCGAACTGCTGGCCATGGCCGGCGCCTGGTTCGGTTCGCTGGCCGGACGCAGGCTGACGCCGGATGGCCGGCTCGCCTGGTGCATCGTGCTCGGCACGCTCCCGGTCGGCATCGTCGGCCTGCTGTTCAACGACCTGATCGAGTCGATGCTGCGCAATCCGCTGTTCGTCGCCGGCACGCTGTCCGTGTTCGGCGTGCTGATGTGGCTCGCCGACTGGCTGGGCGCTGAGCGGCGCGACGAGCAGTCGATCGGCTGGCGCGATGCGCTGCTGATCGGTTGCGCGCAGGCGCTGGCGCTGATGCCCGGCACCTCGCGCTCCGGCGTGACGATGACGATGGGCCGCGGGCTCGGCCTGACCCGCCCGGCGGCCGCGCGGTTCTCGTTCCTGCTGGCGGTGCCCGGGATCGCGATGGCCGGCGGCTACGAGCTGCTGCAGTTGCTGCGCGGTCCCGGCGATGGCGTGCCGTGGGGCCTGATGGCGCTCGGCGCGCTGGTCGCGGCCGCGACCGGCTACCTGTGCATCCACGCTCTGCTGCGGATCATCGCGCGCCTCGGCCTGTGGCCGTTCACGCTGTACCGGTTGATGATCGCTACGCTGATCGTGCTCGTCTACACCTGATTCGCAGCCGGGACGAGGCGGGCGTCGAGATCATAGGCATCGGTGCCGGTGATCTCGACTTCGGCCAGGTCGCCGGCGCGCAGGCTGCCCGGCGCGCGGATACGCACGACGCCATCGACCTCCGGCGCCTCGGCTGGCGACCGCGCGAGGGCGATGCCAGCGTCGACCCGGTCGATCAGCACGCGCGTCCGGCTGCCGATGCGCGCGGCGAGCCGCCGTGCGCTGAGCGCCGCGGCCAGTTCCATGAAGCGCTCGTAGCGTTCATCCTGCACGGCCGCCGGCACCGGGTCCGGCAGCGCGTTGGCGGCTGCGCCGGCCACCGGCGAGTAGCGAAAGCAGCCGACCCGGTCGAGTTCGGCCTCCTGCAGCCAGTCGAGCAGGCGCGCGAAGTCATCGGCGGACTCGCCCGGAAACCCGACGATGAAGGTGCTGCGCAGCGTGAGCTCCGGGCAGATCGCGCGCCAGGCGCGGATCCGCGCCAGCGTGTCGCCGGCGCGCGCCGGGCGCTTCATCAGGCGCAGGATGCGCGGGCTGCCGTGCTGGAAGGGCACGTCGAGGTACGGCAGCAGCCGGCCGGCGGCCATCAGCGGGATGATCTCGTCGACCTGCGGATACGGATACACGTAGTGCAGCCGCACCCAGACGCCGAGCGAGCCGAGCGCGCGCGCCAGCTCGGTGCAGCGGGCCCGCAGCGGCCGTCCGCCCCAGAAGCCGGTGGCGTGGCGCAGGTCGCGGCCGTAGGCGCTGGTGTCCTGGGCGATGACCAGCAGTTCCTTCACCCCCGCCTGCACCAGTCTTTCGGCTTCCTGCATGACCTCGCCGACCGGACGGCTGTGCAGCGGGCCGCGCAGCGCGGGGATGATGCAGAACGTGCAGCGATGGTCGCAGCCCTCGGCGATCTTCAGCCAGGCGTAGTGGCGCGGCGTCAGGCGGATGCCCTGCGCCGGAACGAGGTCGAGGAACGGATCATGCGGCGGTGCGAGCTGCTCGTGCACCGCCGCCATCACCTCTTCATAGGCCTGCGGTCCGGTGATCTTCAGCACCGCCGGGTGGCGCGACCGGATCTGCTCCGGCTGCGCGCCGAGGCAGCCGGTGACGATCACGCGCCCGTTCCGGGCCAGCGCCTCGCCGATCGCATCGAGTGACTCGTGCACTGCGTCATCGATGAAGCCGCAGGTATTGACGACGACGAGGTTCGCATCGGCGTAGCTGCCGGTGACAGCGTAGCCCTCGGCGCGTAGCCGGGTCAGGATGCGCTCGGAATCGACCAGCGCCTTCGGGCAGCCGAGCGAGACGAAGCCGATGCGCGGCGCTGCCTCGGCCGCCGTCACGGCAGACGGCGGGGGCGGGGCGGACGGGGGGCCGTGCGCGAGTGCGTAAGTTCCGACTGCACGAGCGCGCGGCCCCCCGGCGGCCCCGGCCCCACCGTGCGCACGGCGATTGTTTTCATACCGCGGCGCGAGATCCGGTTCAGCCGAAGCCGCACATCCCGCCGCCGCAGCCGGTCGGGGTGCCGCAGGGCCCGGTGTCGCAGGGCCGTTCCCGTTTGCTGCCCAGCGAGCCCGCATGGATGACGTTGCCGCCCGTGATCAGCCGCACGACCTTCGCGGCAGCGGGAGTCACACCCTGCGCAATGCCGGCGCGGCGGCACAGCTCGCCCCAGGTCGCGACCTTCTCGGCCATCTTGTGGTTGACCTCGACGACATGGTTGTTGGCCGGGCACAGGTAATCGTAGGTGGGCATCGCGACTCCGGGATCCGCCGCCGTCGACGGGAGCGCCATTCTACACTGCGTCCCGACCGGGCCGGATGGCTGCGGTGGACTGCGCCGGGGCGGGCTTCGGCAGGGCCGCGAGCGCCGCCAGCCGCTGCTCGCGCAGCAGCGCAGCGATCTGGTCACCGCTGCAGCCGCAGTGTTCGTCGGCCGACAGCGTTACCGCGCGTGCGGCCGCGAGCGCGCTGGCCAGGTATGCGGCCTGCGGGTACGGCCGTGCGGCGCCGTCGCCGCGGCCCCGAAAATCGGCCTCGCAGGCGCGCAGCAGCTCGCCGAAACGTCCGGGCCGGCGCAGGGCATCAGCGCCCTCGAGCAAGCCGAGCAGCGTGCCGGGGCGCAGTTCCAGCGCACGGTGGACGTGACCGTGCCAGCGCGCGGCCAGACACGCCAGATCGCGGCAGTCGTTCGGCATGCGCAGGCGGCTGGCGAGCTGCTGCACCAGCGCGGCGCCGCGCACGCCATGACCGTGATGCGCCGGCCAGCGCTCGCGCGGGGTCTGGCCCTTGCCGAGGTCGTGCAGCAGCGCGGCACAGACGATGCGCGGCTCGCCGGTCAGCTCTGCGGCGGCGGCGAGCACCAGTTCGAGGTGCCGGCCCGTGTCGATCTCGGGATGCCAGCGCGCCGGCTGCGGTACGCCGTACAGCGCATCGACCTCCGGCAGCACGCGGGCCAGTGCGCCGCACTCGCGCAGCAGGCGCAACCAGGCCGCGGGCGCGGGTTCGCCCAGCGCACGGATGGTCTCCTGCCAGACGCGCTCCGGCACCAGCGCGTCGACCTCGCCGGCGGCCACCATGGTGCGCAGCAGCGCGAGTGTTTCCGGCGCTACCGTGAAGCCAGCCGGCGCGAAGCGGGCCAGCAGGCGCGCGACCCGCAACACGCGGACCGGATCCTCGACGAATGCCGGTGACACGTGGCGCAGGACCCGCGCGGCGAGATCGCGTTGGCCGCCGCAGGGATCGATCAAGGTGCCATCGGCGGCGCGCGCGATCGCGTTGATCGTCAGATCACGCCGCCGCAGGTCGTCTTCGAGCGTGACGTCCGGCGCGTGCCGGGTCTCGAAGCCGCGATAGCCGCGACCGGTCTTGCGCTCGGTGCGGGCCAGCGCGTACTCCTCGCCGGTCACCGGGTGCAGGAACACCGGGAAGTCGTTGCCGACGCGGCGATAGCCCGCGGCCAGCAGTTCCTCGGGTGTCGCGCCGACCACGACCCAGTCGCGCTCGCCCGGGGTCCGGCCCAGCAGCTCGTCGCGCACGGCGCCGCCGACCAGATAGACTTCCATCGGCGCATGTTAACCGAAGCCTGTCGTTGCCCGCGGCTGTGGCTGCCGGCCATCGCGCTGTCGCTGCCGCTGTCCGGCTGCCACCTGCTGTATCTCGCGGCCGGGCAGCTCGAGGTCAACGCCCGCCGCCAGCCGATCCCGGCACTGCTGCAACGTGCCGATACCGATGCCGCGCTGCGCGCCGGACTCGAGTACACGGCGCGGGCGCGCGAATTCGCGCTGACCGAGCTCGCGCTGCCGGACAACGGCAGCTTTCGCAGCTATGCCGACCTGGGCCGCCCGTTTGCGACCTGGAACGTGTTCGCCGCGCCGGAATTCTCGCTGGCGCCGCGCCGCTGGTGCTGGCCGATCGCCGGCTGCGTGGCCTACCGCGGCTACTTCACCGAGGAGCACGCGCGGCGTTACGCAGCCGGTCTCGCGCGCCGTGGCTGGGACGTGCAGGTCGCCCCGGCCCTGGCCTGGTCGACGCTCGGGCACTTCCGCGACCCGGTGCTCAACACGATGCTGGGCCACGGTGAGCCGGCGCTGGCCGCGATGCTGTTTCACGAGCTCGCGCATCAGCGGCTGTGGGCTCCGGGCGAAAATGACTTCAACGAGGCCTTCGCGACCGTGGTTGAAGTCGAAGGGCTGCGGCGCTGGCTGCATCAGGCCGGTCAGCCGGACGAGCTGGCGAGCTGGCTGGCGGCGCGCGCCAGCCAGCAGCATGAGACCGAACTGCTGCTCGCCACGCGCGCACGGCTCGAGCGTCTGTATGCGGAAGCGGACGAACCCAGCCGCTTGCGTACCGCCCGCACCAGCGAGTTCACGCGGCTGCGCCGCGAGCTCGAGTCCGGACGCGGGGCGCCGGTCGGCGTGCTGAACAACGCCGTGCTGGTCGCGGTCGCGACCTACGATCGCTGCGGGCCCGCGCTCGAGGCCGAGCTACAGGAGCTCGGCGGTGACCTGCCGGCGTTCTACGCGCGGCTCGGCGACGCCGCGGTGCGCAGCCGGCTGTGCCCGGATCAGCGCCCGGCGCGGGCGCGATAGCGGCGCAGGCGCAGGCCGGGTTGCAGCGGCCCGAGCAGGCGCGGTAACAGCGTCCGCAGCGACTGCGGGTGGATGCCGAGGCGCGCGAAGCCGTTGCTGCTGCAGATGCTGTCGACTGACAGGGAGCGGTAATTGTCAGTCGAGAACGGTTTGCCGGGCACGAAGTCGCAGACCAGCGCCTGCAGCCGGGCCAGCGGGTCCGGCAGCCCGATGATGGCGCGCCGCAGGCCGAGCTGGTCGCGCACCATGCGCACCAGCTCGAGCAGCGTGAACTGCTCCGGGCCACAGAGCTGGAAACACTCGCCGGCGGTGGCCTGGTCCTCGAGGCGCGCAGCAGCGCAGCGACCACGTCATCGACCCAGACGGGCGCCAGCCGTGCCTGCGGGCGGGCCAGTGGCAGGCCGAGCGGTAGCCGCCGCAGCAGGTCAGCGAAACGGTTCACGAAGCCGTCTCCGGCGCCGAAGATCACCGCGGGTTGCAGGATCGTCCAGCCGAGGTCCGGGCCGGACTCCTCGCGGACATGTCGCTCGGCGAGCCCTTTGCTGCGCAGGTACTGACTCGCGCCGTGATCAGCATCGGCGCGCAGCGCACTGACGTACAGCAGCCGCTCGACGCGGGCCCGGCGGCTGGCCACGACGATCCGCTGCGTCAGCTCAGCGTGCACGGCGCGGAATCCAGAGCCATCACGGCCGCGTTCGTTCAGGATGCCGATCAGGTTGATGACCGCGTACTGCCCGGCGCACAGCGCCGCGATCTGTTGCGGGTCACGCAGGTCGGCACCGACCACGCGGACGGCCGGTAACACCGCGAGCTGCGGGGCGCGACCCGGATGGCGGCTCGGCACCGTGACCTGCCAGTCGCGCGCGGCCAGCGCCGCACACAGCCGGCTGCCGACGAATCCGGACCCGCCGAAGACGCAGACGGAACGCGCCGCCATACAGCCGATTATACGGCTGCCGCCGGCGCGGCGCCGGCGCTCAGCGCAGCGGCAGAATCAGCAACTGGTTGCCGCGCCGGAGCTGCAGCAGGATCGTCGCCTGATCGCGGGTGGCCTCGCGTAACTGCGCCAGGTTGGCGATGCGCGAACGGTTGACCGCGACGATCAGGTCGTCGGGGCGCAGCCCCGCCTGGGCGGCCGGACTGCCGGGCTGGACCCCGCGCACCACGACACCGCTGCCGCCGCCCTCGGGCGCGTCGGCCAGATCGGCGCCGGTCAGCGCCCGATGAATCGCGCTGGCGTCGGCGAGCTGCGCGACCTCGCGCAGCGTCGCGCGCAGGCGCTGTGGCCGGCCCTCGCGCAGCAGACCGATCTCGACCTGGTCGCCGACCTTGAGCATGCCGATGGCGTTGCGCAGCTCGGCCGCGCCCTTGACCGCCTGACCACGCACGCTGGTGATGACGTCGCCGACCTGGATGCCGGCGCGCGCCGCCGCGGAGTCCTCGACCACCTGGGAAACAAGCGCGCCCTGAACGTCAGCGCCGAGACCGAGGTTCTGGCGGTATTCGGGCGTCAGGCTCAGGATCGTGACACCGAGCTGCCCGCGGCTGACCTGACCATGCTGGATGAGCTGGTCCATGATCGCGCGCACCATGTTCGACGGGATCGCGAAGCCGATGCCCATGTTGCCGCCGGAGCGCGACAGGATCGCGGTGTTGATGCCGACCAGCTCGCCGGCCAGGCTGACCAGCGCGCCGCCCGAGTTGCCGGGGTTGATCGCGGCATCGGTCTGGATGAAGTCCTCGTAGTTGTCCCGGTTGATGCCGCTGCGGCCGAGCGCGCTGACGATGCCCGAGGTGACGCTGTGCTGCAGGCCGAACGGATTGCCGATCGCGATCACCCAGTCGCCGACCTGCACGCGCGCTGAGTCCGCCAGCCGGATCTCGCCGGGCAACCGCCCGTTCGTGACCTTGAGCACAGCGACGTCCGAACGCGGATCGCTGCCGACGATCTCGGCCTTGAGTTCGCGGTCGTCCATCAGTGTCACGGTGATCTCACTGGCATTCTCGATCACGTGGGCGTTGGTGACGATGTAGCCGCCGGCCGCGTCGACAACGACGCCGGAGCCGGCACTCTGGAACTCGCGCTCGCGCGGCGCCGCATCCGGCGGCAGGCCGAAGAAGCGGCGGAAGCCGGGATCGTCGAAAAACGGGTTGCGCGGCGCGGCGACCGAGCCGCGCACGCCGATGTTGACAACCGCCGGTGCCACCTCGCGGATCACCGGCGCAAAGCTCGGCAGCGGCGTGGCGGCCTGCGCGCCGGCGCTGCTGGCGGACAGGAAACTGAGGGTCGCAGCGCCGGCGGCAAGGAACGATCTCATGAACGGCAACCTCGGGTGACTGGCGGATATCGTGCCTGATCGATGGCGTTGCCTGTGACTGGCAGCCGGCGGCACAAGTTCCGGTGGCGAGCCGGTCCGGTCCGCGCGGTCAGGCGTACTGTTACTGCAGAACCTGTGGACTGCCTGTGATCGCGCCGTGCATACAAGATGTTGTGTCGGGCCCCGATCGGTCCCTTGACAGCCCGGCCACAATAAGTCATGCGGAATCGGTCTGAGATGATAGTCGTAACACATTGTTTTGTATGAAATGCTAGCGTCAAAAATATTCCTCAGGAAACGCTTGACAGCAGCCCCCCGCGAAAATACTTTACGACCCCTGACACAAGATCTTGTGGTCATCGGCGCAGTCCGGTGAAGGCGGAACACGAGTCAGGCTGTCCGGCCGGGTTGGACCGGACACTGGCTCGGCGGCCGGATCCGGCGGTGATTCCCCGGGGCGGGCGAGCCGGGATGAGCGAGGGGAGCGTCCAAGACACATGAGCACAGCCGAAAAGATGGTCCGGCGCGAAGTCGACGAGATTCCTTTCCAGGAGGCCTCGCTCGAAATCTGGAGTCGCAAGTACCGCCTGACCACCAAGGACGGCGAGCCGGTTGACCAGACGATGGATGATACCTGGCGGCGCGTTGCTGAGGCGCTCGCCGACGTCGAGGAGCCGGGGATCCGCCGGCATTGGAGCGAACGGTTCTGCTGGGCCCTGCAGCATGGCGCAATACCGGCCGGCCGCATCCTGTCGAACGCCGGTGGGCTCGAGCACAAGCCGGCGACCTCGACGATCAACTGCACCGTGTCGGGCACGATCGGCGACTCGATGGACGACATCCTGAACAAGGTGCACGAGGCGGGGCTGACGCTGAAGGCCGGCTGCGGCATCGGCTACGAGTTTTCGACATTGCGTCCGCGCGGCGCCTACGTCTCGGGCGCCGGAGCCTACACCTCGGGTCCGATGTCGTTCATGGACATCTACGATCGCATGTGTTTCACGGTCTCGTCAGCCGGTGGCCGGCGCGGCGCGCAGATGGGCACCTTCGACATCGGTCACCCGGATGCGATCGACTTCATCCGCGCCAAGCGCGAGAACGGCCGGCTGCGCCAGTTCAACCTGTCGCTGCTGGTGACCGACGAGTTCGTCGCCGCGGTCCGGGCTGGCGGTGACTGGCAACTGGCGTTCCCGCTCAGCGAGCGCGAGTACGATCCCGCACAGCACGATCTGGCGGATCCCGCGGCTTTCGTCTGGCGCGAGTGGCCCGCGCCGGCCGGCTACGTGACCAATGCCGACGGTCTGGTGGCCTGTCGCGTCTGCAAGACGCTGCCGGCGCGCCGGCTGTGGGACGTCATCATGACCTCGACCTACGACTTCGCCGAGCCCGGTTTCGTCCTCATCGACCGCGTCAACGAGATGAACAACAACTGGTGGTGCGAGAACATCCGCGCGACCAATCCATGCGGCGAACAGCCGCTGCCGCCGTACGGTTCCTGCCTGCTCGGCTCGATCAACCTGACTCGTTTCGTGCGCCGGCCGTTCACCAGCGAGGCGCGTTTCGACTGGGACACCTATCGCGAGGTCGTGCGCGTGTTCACGCGTATGCTCGACAACGTGGTCGAGGTCAACGGCCTGCCGCTGGCGGAGCAGCGCGGCGAGATCACGCACAAGCGCCGCCACGGCATGGGTTTCCTCGGCCTCGGCTCGACGCTGGCGATGCTGCGCCTGCGTTACGGCGCACCGGAGTCGGTGGCGTTCACCGAGGACGTGTCGCGCGAAATGGCGCTGGCCGGCTGGCAGGCCGGTCTGGAGCTGGCCCGCGAGAAGGGCCCGGCGCCGATCATGCGCGAGGCGTTCACGGTCACGCCGGCGATGTTGCGCAAGCGCCCCGAGATGGCCCGCGACGGCTGGCGGGTCGGCGACCGTGTGCCCGGCCGCGTGCTGCATTGCCGCTACAGCCGTTACATGCAGCGGCTGGCGACGGTGGCGCCGGAGCTGGTCCGCGAGCTGGAGGAGGTCGGCGCGCGTTTTACGCACCACAGCTCGATCGCACCGACCGGCACGATCTCGCTGTCGCTGGCCAACAACGCCAGCAACGGCATCGAGCCGACCTTCGCGCACCACTATTTCCGCAACGTGATCCGCGAGGGCCGCAAGTCCAAGGAGCGCATGGACGTGTACTCGTTCGAGCTGCTCGCCTACCGCGAACTGGTCAACCCGCGGGCGCTGCCGGGCGCGAGCAGTCCGACCGAGCAGTTGCCCGATTACTTCGTCACCACGGACGAGGTCACGCCGCGCCAGCACGTGGATATCCAGGCGGCCGCGCAGAAGTGGATCGACTCGTCGATCTCGAAGACCGCCAACGTGCCGACTGATTTCCCGTACGAGGAGTTCCGCGACATCTACCTGTATGCGCACGAGCGGGGCCTGAAGGGCTGCACGACCTTCCGCTTCAACCCGGAGGCGTTCCAGGGCGTGCTGGTCAAGGAAGAGGACCTGCGCAACACGACCTACGTGTTCACGCTCGAGGACGGCACCGAGGTCGAGGCCAAGGGTGACGAAGAAGTCGAATACGACGGCGAGGTGCACACCGCCGCCAACCTGTTCGACGCGCTGAAGGAGGGCTACTACGGCCGCTTCTGAGGCCGGTAGCGGAGAGCAGACACGATGGCCAGAATCACGATCGGCAAACGCATCGTCAAGTACCGGGTCCAGAAGCCAGAGGCTGAGCGCAGCGGCGCGGCGCCGGCGCGCGACCCGCGCGCGCGCAAGGACAAGGACACGACCGGCAAGGTCGTGTGGATGCACGAGAAGCTCGAACGCCCGGAAGTCCTGATCGGCTCGACCTACAAGATCAAGACGCCGGTTTCCGACCACGCGATGTACCTGACCATCAACGACATCGTGCTGAACGAAGGTACCGAGCACGAGCACCGGCGGCCGTTTGAGATCTTCATCAACTCGAAGAACCTCGACCACTTCCAGTGGATCGTCGCGCTGACGCGGATCATCTCCGCGGTGTTCCGCAAGGGCGGCGATGTAGCGTTCCTGACCGAGGAACTGAAGGCGGTGTTCGATCCGCGCGGCGGCTACTGGCAGCCGGGCGGCAAGTTCATGCCCTCGCTGGTCGCCGAGATCGGCTATGTCGTCGAGCGGCACCTGCAGTCGATTGGCCTGATGCCGGCCGCGGAGATGGATGCGGCGCGCCGCCAGTTGATCGAGAGCAAGCGCAGCGAGTGGGAGCAGCGGCACCGCCAGCAGGATGCTTTTGCCAGGAGCAGCTATCCGGAAGGTGCGCAGCTGTGCGGCAAGTGTCACACCGCCGCGGTGGTCATGATGGATGGCTGCATGACCTGCCTGGCCTGCGGCGACTCGAAATGCGGCTGAGCTCATGACCGGTTTTCAACCACGCGCTGGCCGGGTCCCCGCCCGGCGGCCTCCTACCCCGGGGGCTGCGCGTGTCCTCCCAGGCGGCCTTCGGGCCGCCTTTTTTCTCTACGGGCCACTGGCCGCGCGCTGCGGGGCGATCCTCCTGTGCAGCGCGGCGGTGGTCGCCTGCAGTACGCAAAGGCTGCAGCCGGGACCGGCGTCCGACCGGGCGCTGGTCCGCTCCGACCCGGTCTTCAGCGCGGGGCTGCCGGTGCAGGTCCGCCTGCGCCAGGTCGATGGTCGCAAAGTGAGCTGGCATGCGGCCGCGGCCGAGCTGCAGGCTGGCCGCCACCGGCTGCTGGTCGACTGCCGCATCGCTGCGACCGGTACCGACCGGCGTTTCGCCCTCGAGGTCGAGCTGGCGCCGGGGCTCGAATACCGCCTGGTGGCCCGGACTTCGGCGCGGGATTGTGATGGAGTCGAACTGGTGGAGCGCTGAGCCCCCGACCCGTCACCGCTTATACTGCCGTGGCGATGCACCTCTCGATCCGGGTCCTGCTGCATGCCGTGGTGCTGCTCATGCTGTGCCGCACCGCCGCCGCCGATGCGCTCGCCGGCTCAGCGCTGGCTGTGGCGCTGCGGCCCGCCGAGCGGGTCGTCGTGCACAAGGCGGTCCGGCGCATGGAACTGTGGCGCGATGGCGCAGTGATCGCCAGCTACAGGGTATCGCTGGGTCTGAACGCTTTGGGCCACAAGCAGCGTGAAGGAGATCTGCGTACGCCGGAAGGCTCCTATCGGCTGACGCGACGCAACGCCCGCAGCGACTTCTTCCTCTCGATTCAGGTGTCATATCCCGACGCGAACGATATCGCCGCCGCGCGTCGCAATGGCTGGTCCCCGGGCGGTCTGATCATGGTGCATGGGCTGCCGAACGTGCCGCGCCAGCCGGTCGGGTATTACCGCGAGCGTGACTGGACCGATGGCTGCATCGCGCTGGCGAACGACGACATGCTGGAGTTCTGGCTGCTGACCGGGTCCGACACGCCGATCGAGATCCGCCCGTGAACCTGGCGCCGGAGCGTTGCCCCGCGGCGGTCGTGCACGCGCGGGTGTCGCCGCGCGGCGCGCTCGAGAACCTGTCACAGCAGGAAGTCGACCGCCTGCTCGATCGTGGCCAGGGCGGGCTGTATCCGCTGTTCCGTCGCTGCGCGCTCGCGGTGCTGAATTCGGGAGCGGCCAGCGACGACACGCGCCAGATCTTTGCCGCCTACCGCGACTTCGAGCTGCGCATCGTGCGCGAGCCGTGGGGCATCAAGCTCGAGATCCACAACGCTCCAGCCGGCGCCTTCGTCGACGGGCAGATGATCCGTGGCGTCAAGGAGCACCTGTTCGCGGTGCTGCGCGACCTGGTCTACACGCACGAGGAGATCGTCACGCGCTTCGATCTGGCCGATCCTGCCGGCATCACCGACGCGATCTTCCGCATCCTGCGCAATGCCCGCGTGCTCGATTACCGCGGCCGGCCGGATCTCGTGGTCTGCTGGGGCGGGCACTCCATCCCGCGCGACGAGTACGACTACACGAAGCAGGTCGGCTACGAGCTCGGGCTGCGCGGCCTGTCCGTCGGCACGGGTTGCGGCCCCGGTGCGATGAAGGGGCCGATGAAGGGCGCCGCCATCGGTCATACGAAACAGCGGATCCGCGATGGCCGCTATGTCGGGGTCACCGAACCGGACATCATTGCCGCCGAGCCGCCCAATCCGCTGGTCAACCAGCTCGTGATCCTGCCGGACATCGAGAAGCGTCTCGAGGCGTTCGTGCGGCTGGCCCACGGCATCGTCGTGTTCCCGGGCGGCGCTGGCACCGCGGAGGAGATTCTCTACCTGCTCGGCATCCTGCTGGATCCGGCCAATGCCGAGCAGCAGCTGCCGCTGGTCCTGACCGGTCCGCGCAGCAGTGCGACCTACTTCGAACAGCTCGACCGTTTCGTCGGGCTCGTGCTCGGCGGGGCGGCGCGCGACCGTTACCGCATCGTCATCGATGATCCCGGCGCGGTCGCGCGGGCGATGCAGCAGGGCATCGAGCTGGTACGGCGGGCGCGCCGCAGCAGCGGCGATGCCTACAACTTCAACTGGCTGCTGCGGATCCCGCCACCGTTCCAGCAGCCGTTCGCGGTTTCGCACGAGTCGCTGGCCGGGCTGCCGCTGTCGCCGGACCTGCCAGTACACGAACGGGCGGCGAACCTGCGGCGCGTGTTTTCCGGCATCGTCGCCGGTAACGTCAAGGAGCACGGTATCCGGCTGGTCGATCGGCATGGGCCGTTCGAGATCCGTGCGGAGGCCCGCCTCGGCCGGCCGCTGGACGAGCTGCTGCAATCATTTGCCGCCGCCGGGCGCATGAAACTGGCCGGGGAATACCGGCCCAGTTTCCGGATCGTCATCGGACCGGAGCGCCACTGGGGGGGCGCCGCGCCCCGGCTGTGATCCAGTTCCTGTTTCCGGTGGTTCGCCACGGGTACCGTGACCACTGCCAGGAAGGTTGCAGGATCGGGGCAGCGTGGACGAGGACAGGCTGGCGGCGGGTGCGGGTAATGGCCGGGGTAACGGCGCCGACCTGGCGGCCGCGCCACGCGCCGCCCGCAGCGGGGCTGC